>NZ_JAGHQW010000055.1 GCF_017744115.1 Salinisphaera sp. G21_0
CGTGCAAGGGCTCGTCCAACCCCCGTTGCAGCGAATGCTGCACATCACCTCTTTTATGCTCTGCCTAAATTCGCCAGAATCTGGTAGATTGTAGCGGTGCAGAATTCGCTGAACTAATCGTTATGCGCCAAATAGTCTCTGCCACACAGTCAGTTTTGCTTTGCGTGTTATATCTTCACAGCAAATTTTATCTGCTTCGTAAACGTCCATCGCAGTGTTGTAATAATCAGCACCAAGTACCGTAGTGACCATCCGGTTAAAATACTTTCTCAGGCTCCGGTATTGCAGTAGGGCTACACGGTTTTCTTCATAAAACTGTCTATAAAACTCGTAACCTTTATCTTCCATCTTTCCCTCCCTTGCGCATAACAACCCACTCCAACGGACAGCCTACGGCTGCCGCTGAGTCCAAACGGTTATGCGATTAATCGTAATCACCAAGAATATGGTTTTCTATTGCGGCCTTACAACTTTCAATACCATCTTCTATTGGCCCTGCAGTAAAAGTATCGCAAAATATTTCACCGTTTGGCGCTATAGCGTGATAGTAAGTTAATGCTTCACCTTCAAGGGATTCATCAACTGATACCTTCCATTTGTACTCGCCGTAAGTTCCGCTCACTTCTTTAGCCAGGGAATATAATTCACTCATAACTTTTGCTTGACCTCACGAAAATGGTTCCCGGTTTCCGCATAACAACCGCATCAACCGGACTGCGCCGGTTATGCAAAAGGTTATGTCGCTCTTTCTTGTTCCGCTTTAACTTCCTGTTTTGCTCTGCGAACAGAAAAGAAACAGCGTAGAAACGGAGCAACTGGGAATATCAGAAGGTATGCAAATGCAGCAATCACATTTACAAGGGCTTCCAACAATTCCTCAAAACAAAATTCAGACAGTGCTTCCTTGTAACCGAAAAACAATCGGTATGATTTCCAGTATCCAAGTTTCGCGAGGTTTGACGGGCATTGCCTGATTTTCCCGTCATCTCTTATTAAATTATCCAAGTCCGTGCCTCCCGCAACATAACAACCGCGTCAAGGGGACTGCGCCCCTTACGCAAAGGTTATGCGTCATAAGTTCATAATGCTATTAATCGACTCAAGAGCCTTTTTGCAGGCAATACAAAGGTTATCATCCCCATTTTTTGCAGCAGTTCGCTCAGCCTGTCTAATCACATCAGCGCACTCAGCTAAAACTAAGCCAGTGTCGTTCTGTGATTGTCTAAGTAGCGTGATAATTCTGTCTTTATCCATTATCCAAGTCCTCTGCCAAGCGCATAACAACCACATCCAGCGGACAAGCCCGCTATCTTTCCCAACGCTCACGATTAATTAGTTCTGTAACATCGGTTTCTGGCTCAATGCCGCTCAGTCGATCATAAACTGTTCTGTATGCGAGCTGTGACAATCTTACTATTTGTGCTCGCTGCATTCGTTCACCTCTAAAAATGTAAAAAGGGGACTCGGTTCTGTCTTGTTTTTTCTCTCCAACAAGCGTTGCCTGGCTGTTCTCCGTTCTGTTGTTACCTCCCCACTTAACAGCGCTGTATAAAACACTATTGTATTCGCGTATCAATTCCCGGGGTATCGACATTCGGGCTTTTGACAGTGCAGTTTTCACCTGTGCTATGGCTATATCTGGAACAACCAGGCTGCTATTCAACCATTTAAATACCGTGTTTTCAGTCTTGTTAGTAATACTGCATAGATCCTTGTGAGACAGTCCATTCAGCTTGAGCACTTCTTTTAAGAGGGCTGAGCGATCTCGTTTCATTCGTCCAGCCCTTTAAATTTTTGCTCAAACTCCCGATGTTTTAGCTGTTCGTTGGTTGTACCTGCGAACCACTGGTACAGAAAGCTGTCTTTATTCAACGGTGCGTCTGCATCGAGTGATGCATTGCCGCCTTCTGCAAACAGATACGCACATACTGACTGATGCAGACGCCAGAGCACGCTATTTGATTCCGGAAAATCTTCTTTAAACGCGCTTAATGTGTGATACCAGCGAATACAGCCCGGATCGTCGCCATTAATTTCATCAAAAACACTTTCGATTACCTGGTTACGCATGCTGACCAGCGCATACATTTCAGTCTCTACGTCGTCAGGGACTTTGGAGCGACCAGATTCCCAATACTGCCAGGTCCTACTCGAAACACGGCCGATAAATTCAGCGGCCTCACTGACATCGAGACAAAGCAGACGGCGCACGGCTTGCAGCTCGTAATTATTTAATTCATTCCAAGGCATTTGAATCTCCAAAAAAAAGGCGGGGCTTACCCCCGCTCTATTAATCCTATTAATCAATACACGAAATTCTATGCATTACGTATTTTTTTGAATACGTCACGACCGAACCTTTTAACAAGAGCATCTTCGCTGTATTCCAGATCGAACGCACGAAGCACTGCTGTCAGATGATCATTATTTTCATCGTCTGCCATATATCCATAGTCATCCTTTGCTTTTTCTGACTCAATAGCACTAAGCAGCTTGTCCAGATCAGAAGTGTTTTCGTAGTATTCTCTAGCAAGCTTGGTGGCTTCTTTTCTAAGAGCATTTGTTACTGTGTAGTCATCATCCAAAAAGCGCAACATTTCTAAACTTTGATCAGCGTCACAGCCGAAGCCGCCCGCCTCCTGCATTCCCCATTCATTAAAAGCACGCATTCCACATGTTCTTTCTTCAGTCTGGAAAACAATATGGAAATATTCAGAATCGCCGTTTTTATTAGTCACTGAAACGTCCATGTCTACCTGGAACCCATCGAGCACTATGCAAGCTGGCGTTGCTGCATTTTCAAACAGAGAGAAAGAGACAAAATCGTCAAAAGTTTCAACAGATTCGATTGAGAAGGAAGTTTTCATTATTGTCACCTTTTTTGTGAGTGGTTCGGGCTGTTCCCGCAACCTGTAATTTCATTATATGTTCGCATTTGCGAACATGCAAGTTTTTTTTCATACGGTTGAAACTCTGCAGCGAGTTGACATTCAAGGGACACAGGGACATACTGAACCCTAACGTGTGGTTTTTGCGCCTTGATATTTTCAGGCGTTTTGCACCCGAAGCAGATATACGGCTCCCCCCTGGTATTAACCGGCTGGGGAGTTTTTTTATTCCCGAATTGTTCCCAATAACCGGCTCAGGCTTCCCCGCTTGTAGCCGGTTTTTTTATTTGAGTATCTATCATGCTTCTGACATTAGAGCGCAGCTATCTCCAGCACTGCGTTATCGGAGAATTGCATGTTCCTGGCTTTCACACCTACGCCACCATCGAACGACCGTGGCGAGGCAATGAACGCAATATCAGCTGTATTCCTGAAGGGGTTTATAACTGTGTACCGCACAATGGCCAGAAGTTTAAAAATGTCTGGCGATTAGAAAATGTTCCTGACCGGTCAGCGATCCTGATTCATGTCGGCAACTATGCCAGGGAAGTGCAGGGCTGCATTGCTGTGGGCAAGATGCTGTCTGCCACCGATTACATGGTACAGAATTCAGCTCAGGCGATGGATGAATTGCGCGGTTATCTGCCTGAGACCTTCCAGATCCGAATTACAGTAAAGCACCCGGAGTATCCATAAATGATCGGCTGGCTTGGAGCAATCACCGGGTTGGTAGGCAAGGCCATTGACAAGGCGATACCCGACAAGGATCAGGCGAACCAGCTCAAGGCCAGCATCAACAGCCAACTGATTACCCTGGATAAGAGCGAGCTGGAACAGGCCGGTAAAATCATTACCGCCGAGGCGAATGGCGAAAGCTGGTTGCAACGCAACTGGCGACCATTGACCATGCTGACATTTACCGGGTTAGTAGTAGCGCACTGGCTAGGCTGGACCGCAGAAAACCTTTCAGAAAGCCAGATCATTGCATTACTGGAGATTGTAAAAATTGGCCTTGGTGGTTACGTCGTAGGCCGTTCCGCTGAGAAAGTGATGAAGCAGTGGAGCAAAAAGGCATGAGCGACAACTGGCAGGCCCGCATTGAAAATAAATTAGATCAGCTGACAGAAGTGGTAGTAGCGCTGGCTAAACACGATGAGCGCATTACAAATCTATCAAAACGCCAGGACAGAACAGAAGAGCGGTTAGATAAAACAGAAAGCCTTGTAGATCGGAATACGATTATTGCCAAGGCGGGGCAGTGGGTAACAGCGTGCATAGTCGGCGGTATTGTCGCTACGGTTATACGCCAGGTTATTACAACGCTATGAAATTAACAGCACTGGCAATCGTTCTACTGATAACAGGATGCCAGAGCTACACCATTGCACCTGAAGTAAACCGCATTAAAAACTCAGCCGTTCGGGAAGCCTATAAAGCCTGTTCCATTGACGCGCAGATTAACGGCAGTGACGAAGAAGCCTGTAAGCAACGGGTTATCAAAGACCTGATTCAATTCGGCAACCAGGTATTGATCAACGCCAAGTGTGTGAAGCAGTACGAGGTAAAGAAGGATAAGCAGTTATGACCGGCAAGCGTAAGAGTATCGACTGGGAAGCTATCGAGGCAGACTATCGCGCCGGTCAGTTGTCTATTCGTGCTCTTGCTGACAAACATGGCACTAAAAACAGTACTGTAAGGAGTAGGGCGAAAAAGGAAGGATGGGAAAGAGATTTAAGTGGTCAGGTAAAGCAGGCTGCAAAAAACAAACTTTCGCGCACAGTTTCGCACACCTCTGTCGCTCAAATAGGTGAGCGAGAAATTGTAGATCAGGCCAGTAATGAGGCGGTTACACTGGTACTCATGCACCGCCACGGTATTGCAGAGTATCGCCAGATTGCCGCCCGGTTATCCGCCTACCTGATGGATGCTGAGATTACCAACGACAATCACCAGAATATTGCCCGGTCACTAAACAGCGGTATTGATGCACTGGCGAAAGCGATCAAGCTGGAAAGGCAGGCGTTCAATCTGGACGACAACGAGGATAAAGGTTCTGACCTGGCTGCATTGATGGACAGTCTTGAGAGTCAGGACATAGCTGTCGAATGAGTCCTGCCGAGCTTAAAGCCAAGTTGTCAGATCGTTGGTGGCGACTCAATCATTTGTACTGGATTGAAGACGAACACGGTAAGGCGATTCAATTCAAGCCAAGGCCGCTACAGACTCACTTTTACAACAATATCTGGTACTGGAACAACATACTGAAAGCCCGGCAGCTGGGGTTCAGCACATTCATTGATATTCTGATACTGGACTCAGCCCTGTTTATCCCTAACCAGCGTTGCGGGATTATCGCTCACACCCGGGACGACGCCGAGGAGCTGTTCAGAACCAAGATCAAATTCGCCTATGACCATCTACCGGATGAGATCAAGGCAGCAAGGCCAGCGGATACCAGCCGGGCGCAACAACTGGTATTCAGTAACGGCAGCAGTATCAAAGTCGGGACCAGTATGCGTTCCGGCACGATTCAATGGTTGCATATCTCTGAGTACGGGAAGATATGCGCCAAGTTCCCGGAGAAGGCTAAGGAAGTCAGGACCGGTTCATTCCCTGCTGTTCACGAAGGTTCGTACTGTTTTATTGAGTCAACGGCTGAGGGCGTGGGAGGCGACTTCTACGACCGTTGCCTGAAATCCATGAGCCACACTGGCAAGCTCAACAAGAAGCAAGCCCGGTTCCATTTTTATGCCTGGTTCGACGATCCCAAGTACGCCATGACACCTGCGCAAGGCTGGACACCGGACGAACGGGTTAAGAAGTACCTGGATGAGAAAGAGCGGGAAACGGGGACAACTTTCACGCCAGAGCAACGCTACTGGTACGAAGTGACAGAATCCACCTATGGTAATGAGATGCCACAGGAGTACCCGACAACGCCCATTGAGGCGTTCTTGTTCTCAGGACGGGTTAGATTCCCAAGTCATCATATTGCGCTGGCCAAGGCTGAGTGTATGGCACCGAAGCACCGTTACCAGCTCACTACTCAAAGCCTGTTACCGGACGACAACGGCAAGCTGGAAGTATGGTACAAGCCAGAGCCCGATATGCACTACGCTATTGGTGTTGACGTGGCAGAGGGGCTGGTAAACAACGATTACAGCGTATTCCATGTGGTAGACCGTGACGGTTATCAGGTTGCTAAATGGCATGGACACGTAGAGCCTGATGAGCTGGGCAGTATGGTTAATCAGGTAGGCCGGTTCTACAACAACGCACTGGTAGGGGTTGAGCGGAATAACCACGGACTGACAACCATTACCCGGTTACGTGATTTGAACTACCCCAACCAATTCATACAGAAAGACCCGGAACACCGAGCCGGGGAGAAGCTGACCAAAAAGATTGGCTGGCTGACAACCAGCAGAACCAAGCCGCTAATGATTGACCACCTGGCAGAGCTGTTACGGGATGAATGCCACGGTATCGCCTGTCATCGCACGGTCAGCGAGTTGCAGACCTACGTTATCGACGACGCGGGCAAGACCAACGCTCAGGACGGTTGCTATGACGATGAAGTGACCAGCTACGCAATCGCCCAGCAGATGCGGCTGCAACTGCCCAAAATGAAACGAGCAATCCCTCAATCCAACTTCAAGCCAGGTAAAGCCGGTTACGCCTAATGTACTCACCGACAGAAGATATGACAGCGGTACAAGTGCCGAACACTGACGCTGAAGCACTGGAGCAGGCCGCGAACGAGGCATTGCGGATTAAAGACGCACTGGCAAGAGACCTGCATCAAGAGTGGAGCCGACGCAAGGAGGCGAGGCGGGAGATTGAACAGGAGTGGATAGCGGCCCTGCAAGCCATCAAAGGCGAACACGACGCAGACACACTATCAAGAATGGCGGAAAACGGGCAGCTGTCACGTATTTATGTAAAAGTGACTCTCACTAAAGTCAACGCTGCCTATTCCCGTTTGATTGACCTTCTGTTCAGTCAGGTTGATTCATTCTGGGATATTGTGCCAAGCCCCATGGCCACACTACCGAAAGCAGTCAAGCTGGTTGTCCGTAAGCAGGCTAAACAAATGGCCACCGTTCAGGCCGTGCAAGCCCCGATACCAGCAGAAGCCAAAAGCCAGATGGTGGCGCAGCTGGAAGGCGAGCTGTATGAAAAGCTCACCGAGGCCATTAAAGCCGACTCACTGGAAAGCGCAGAGAAAGCCTGTACCGCCATTGCCCGGCAGATCAAAGACTACTTAATCCAGGCTCACGCACTGAAAGGGTTAAAGAAAACCGTTCGGGAAATGGTGGACCTGGGAACGGGCTGTGTGAAGACAGCAACGGTGAAGTTTTTAGAGCGTGAAGGCTGGGAAGCGGACGACGATGGCCAGTGGAATCTCACCGGGCAGAAGCAGATTGTTCCTGATGTTGAGCACGTTTCTATCTGGGAAATGTACCCGAATAACTGGAGTACCGACGCAGAAGACCCGGAAGACCCCATTAGACGCAGAGTACTAACCCGCCACGAGCTCAGGCAGTTAGCCTCAGCTCCGGCATTCGACAGCGAGCGCATTGGCGAAATTCTCACCCAGCTACCCAATGGCGACCACGAAGATTTGGAGTGGGAGCGTGAACTCAGGAACATGAATGAGTCCGACGACCGCTATCACGACGCCAGTAAACGCTATGACGTATTCGAATATTGGGGACTGGTTGATGGACAAAAGCTCTCACAATACGGTGTGCAGGTAGACGACCCGTTTATTGAGTACCAGGCGAATATCTGGTTTTGTGCTGACCGGGTGATTATGGCGCGGCTGAATCCCATGAAGCCCGAGAGTATTCCCTACAAGTTTGTGCCTTACCAAATTCTGGCTCACCGGTTCTGGGGTGTGGGTGTACCGGCAATGATGGCCGATGCACAAGCCGCAATGAATGCCAGTGTTAATGCCTTGTTGGATAACGTGGCACTCACCGCAGGCCCGATGCTGGACATTGACGTGGCCCGGCTGCCCGAATCCGTGTCCATGGAAGAGGCCAGGAAGATATTCCCATTCAAGGTGAATTTCTACGACAGCAGCAAAGGCGGTGAAGGCCCGGCAGTCACAGTCAACAACATCACCAGCAACCAAGGCCAGCTGCAAGCCGTGTTTGAAATGTTCCGGCGCTTTGCCGACGAAGAAACCAGCCTGCCCAGCTACACTCACGGCGAGCAGGGCAAAAGCATGAACAAGACCGCCAGCGGTATGTCTATGCTGATGAGCGCTGCCAATATCGCCCTCAAGTCAGTGGTCAAGAACATCGACGACTACATGACAAAGCCCCTGATCGAATCCCTGTATCACTTCACCATGCGCTGGTCTGAGATTGACGAGAAGCGCGGCGATCTGGACGTAGTAGCGCAAGGTTCAAGCGCACTGGTGGCGAAAGAGATGCAGAGCCAGAAGCTCATGCAGGTTATGTCGTTTACCGCCAACCCGGTAGACGGACCGCTCACGGATCGGCGCTACCTGCTGGAAGAGTATCTACGCAGCAATGATCTGGACCCGGATAAAGCCCTGATCTCACAGGAAGAACAATATGCAATGCAGGCTGGACAAATCAACGGCGGAGGCATTGCTGGCGCTCCGGTACAACCCGCACTACCAGCAGCTAATGACGTACCTCAAGGTCAGTCTGGAGGAAACCCACAGCCGACTGGTCAGCAGTAACGATCATCACCAGACACTCAGGCTCCAGGGTGAAGCGCGAGAGCTGCAAGACACCCTGAAGCTGATCGATCGGGCAGAGACACTACTGAACGCTCACAAGCAGTAAACCGAACACCGATTAACCCCGAAAGCCCGAAGGTTTAGCCGCCTCCGGGCTTTTTTTATGGCTGGACACGCCCCGAGCACCCGGCCCCACAACCTCAGTGGACACGCCCCGAGCACCCACAAAGGAGAAAAATAATGGCTATTAACCCAGAGCAGCTGGAAGCGGAAGCAAACGCAGAACTTGAAGCGATGATGCAGGTACCCGCAGACGACGCGGACACCCCGGCACCAGAGATCAAAGAGCCTGCCACCCCTGAGCCAGCGAACAACCCTGAGCCTAAACCACCTGCACCCGCAGACACGGATAGTGGCAACTGGGAAGAACGCTACAAAAACCTGCAAGCCCATACGACCAAGGTCAACCAGGAAGCCAGCGACCTACGCAGGCAGCTTGGAGAGATGCAGCAACAGCTAAACCAGCTCCAGCAGAGTGCCAATACCGGCACAGCAAAAGACGTTGATCTGCCAGAGCCGGATGAGTTGGACAGCGTAGCGCAAGACTTTGACGAGCTGGCACCCATGATCAAGCGCATGAAAGAGCAAGAAGCCCTTATCAAAGAGCTGAAAGCCCAGCGTGATCAGGAGCACCAGCACCGCGAGCAGGCAAGCCAGCAGAGCTTTATGGCAAAAATCGCTGAAGCGCACCCCGACCATGCACAGGTCTACCAGTCACCAGAGTTTAAAGGCTGGATTGAACGACTGCCGGGCATTGATCGAAACGCCGTAAACGCAGCATTCAGCAATCAGGGCAGTGCAGAAGACGTGATCGAAGTCTTCAACCGCTACAAGCAAGCCAGTGGACTGGGCAGCAAGCACGATCAGGCCGCAAGGGAATCTGTACCCGAACTTCGCAGCCGGTCACAACCACAAACACGAACCGCCCCCAAATTCACCTGGAGCCAGATCCAGAAGATGGACCCCGCCGAATACGCTCAACGAGAAAAAGAGATCGACGAGGCCATTATGCGCGGGGAGGTTCAGTAAACACTGAGGTAAACCACCATGTCTGTTTTTCCAAGCGGAGCCAAAGCTAACGGCCTGTCCGTTATTTATTCCAAAAAACTGAACGCCAAGTTCTACGCTGGCACTTCCCTGATGGAAATGTGTAATTCCGACTGGGAGGGCGAGATCCAGGGCGAAGGCTCCAAGGTCATCATCCGTAGCCGCCCGGATGTAGCGATCAATGACTACACAGGCACTGTCACCTATCAAGGTCTGGAGCCTGGCAAGATTGAATTGCCAATCGATCAGGCCAAGTACTACAGCTTCAAGGATGATTACATCCAGAGCTTGCAGTCCAACATCAAGGAAGTGGATGAAGCCACCCTTGATGCCTCTGAAAACATGAAGATTGTCGTAGAGACTGATGTTCATGCGGTGATGGCGGCTAATGCCGGTCTAACCTGGGGTGACACAACTGCCGGTGATGTTCTGGATAAGAGCAACGTGCTCGACTTCATTGTTGATATGGGTACGTTGCTGGACGAGAACAACGTGCCTGAGTCTGGCCGCTTCCTGAAACTGCCACCTTGGGTGTGCGGCATGATCAAGAAGTCTGAGCTGAAAGATGCCAGCCTTGCCGGTGACGGTACTTCTGCCCTGAGAACAGGCCGCTTGGGAATGATCGACCGCTTTACGATCTACAACTCCAACACACTGCCAACCGGTGGCGGCAAGTTCAACATTCTGGCAGGCACCAAGCACGCTACTGCGTTCGCCAGCCAGTTTGTGAACCACGAAACTCTCACGCTGGAGAGCACCTTCGGTAAAGGGCACCGTGGTTTGAAGGTATACGGCCGCAAAGTGGTGAAGCCTGAAGCACTGGTAATGGCGGTTGTTAAGAAGTCTTAACCGCTAAAGAGCCTAAAAGCCCGTTACTCACAAGGTATCGGGCTTTTCTATTTCTTAAACACACATCAAACAGGTATCCCATGGATATTTTCGACATTGAAACCGCTTCAAAAGACGAGCTGATTAAACATGCGATGGATATGTTCAAAGCGGAATTGAATCCAAGAGACAGGCCCCGCGATCTTCGTACCCAGGTTGCCGCCCTTTATGAAGGCAAAGGCAAAGGCAATGGTGATAAACCAGTAGCTACCCCTGCAAGCGATGACGAAGATTACGAATACTGCCTCAATCCGAAAAACAAACGGGTGCTGATTGCAGCGCCAGGTATGAAACGACTGGTGAAACAGGGCGAGCTGGTCCCCTGCGACAAGGACGGTAATCGCCTGTGAAAGTGGCCGAGCTGATTACCCGGGTACGTCAACTGTTGCAGGATGCCAGCGCGTACCGTTGGGACGATCCAACCTTGCTGGACTGCTACAACGAAGCGTTAATGTGGGTAGTTCAGCAACGGCCTGATGCTAATAGTGCTGTCATCGAATTTAACTGCGAGCAAAAGAGCCAGCAGGACAAACCGGCAGACGCTTATCGTATATTGGGGCCAGTGGACAACATCGACACCGGCAGAGTCATTCAAAGCAAAAGCATGGATGATTTAACAGCGTTCGATAGCAACTGGAGCCAGACACCCTTTGGTGGTTTTGGAAACTACGTCGAGTACATGGTCTACGACGAGCGTACACCCGATGTATTCTGGCTCTACCCCTATCCCAACGTGGCGCACACCATCAGCTTGCAGGTCAGCCGGGAGCCGGTATTAGTCACCGACGCAGCCACTACTGATATTGAGATTCCACTGATTCATCTCAATGCTCTCAAGCACTGCATGATGGCTTACGCCTATCTGACGGACGGGGAAACCGAGGGAAATCTGATGCAGGCCCAGAACTATTTGAAGCTGGCGGCGAATGACCTCAATCTGAAGTGGAACATTGACCTGATGTTCTCCCGCCCCATTGAAGGAGACACCCAGTGAGTGTACCCCTTGCTGATTTTCTGAGGCGAATTAAGCCCCACGTCAACGGCTGTCCTGAAATCACCATTGCCGACACCCTGATCGATGTGCTCAGGGATACCTGCAACACCTGTGACTTGTGGAAAGACGACAGGCAAATGGTAGTGGTCGTCAATGGCGTGAATGCCTACGAGCTGGACGCGCCCCCGGACACAGAGATCAGCAAAGTACTGTCAGTCACCCGGGAAAACGGCAACCGCTTTGATGGCTGGCACCACAACGGCAGGAATACCCTGCATATCAACTACACCCCCGGAGAAGGGCAGCAGCTCAGGCTATGGGTGACAACCTCGCTGATTCCCGCCTATGGCATTACGGAACTGCCTACATCGGTATTCAGTGAGCTGGTGTCGTTTGTCCCGTTCGGCGTCGCGGCAAGGCTGCAAGACATACCCGGCACCAACTGGTACGCCCCCGATCTGGCCAACAAAAACCAGATGAAATACCGCAGCCGGTGCAACGAGCTGAAAATCAAAACCATGGCCGGATTTACTCAAGCAAACCAGCAAGCTACACGGAGGCGCTTTGTATGATGCCCGAACGAGTTGATTTAGAGGCCTTCATTAATGGCGACTCAGCAACACTGGTGATTGATATTGTCGATAGCTCAGACGGAACCACCCCGCACCCGTTAACCGGCTGGACATTCAAGCTCACGGCCAAGCACAGCAAGTATCAGTCCGATGAAGAAGCAGTCATAGCCAAGAGCATCATCACCGACAACAGCAGCCAGGTCGTCTTTACCTTCACTCACGACGACACCAACCAGCTCTTACAGTCCGCCTACGACTACGACATTCAGGTATCCAACCCGGAGCAGGACACCGTATCCACCCCGTTTATGGGCAAGCTACGCATTAAGCGTGGCGTCACCGAGGACGCATAACACCATGGCAACGATTGGCACTTTTACGCTCAAGTTCAACACCGATGTTTCCATGGCTGGCACGTTACGGGCAGCAGTGGCACAAGACCGGGCAGCGGTAGAGCAGATCAAAACGGACATCGAGCAGATTGAGCGGGGGATTAACGCCGACCATTCCGATGTAACCGCCAAGCATGCTGATGTAGTGAAAAAGCATGGTGAGGTGGAAGCAGATCGGCAGGAAGTGGCATCAAACAAAGCCGCCATTGATTCCATTCAAGGCAACATCAACAGCCAGCAAAGCGACATTACCACCCGCCATACCGATATTGTTGATAAGCACAACGCGGTTAAGGCGCAGGCCGCACAGGTAGCCAGCAACGCGCAGGACGTTGCCAGCAACAAAGCCCACGTAACTCAGACCGTCAACAACTTCAACACCACCGCCGCCAATGCTTTGCAGTCGGTTACAGGTGAAGGCGCAAAGCAAAACACCCGCATCATTGCCCAGGGTGACACTCAGGAAGATCGAGTCATCAAAGCCAGTAACAACGAAGTGGCCAGCGTCACAAGAGAGGGCCAGACACAGCGCAACCTGATCGGCACCGCATCCGGCAATGAACAAACCGTTATAAGAAACGCGGGAGCGGCTCAGACAAATCGCGTTAAAGAGCAGGGCGACATACAAGACACTCGTATTTCGTTTGAAGGTGACATCTTAATCAACAAGGCCACAGAGCAGGCCAACAAAGCCGAGAGCGAGGCGAATCAGGCAAAAGCCATCAGGGACCAACTTCAATACCTGACAGCCCCTTCAAACTTTATTGGCAGGGCTGGCAATGCCGGATTTGGAGCAGGCGTCTGCCCTGAGCTGCCAGCTAACTTTTCAGCATTTGCAGAAACCTACAACCAGAGCGCAGCCACCTACGGCAACTACCGATACAGCGACGGCTCTATTATGGTCTGGGTGCCATTGTTCTATTACCGCATCACCGGCAATAATATAGAAATCGCATCCGAATCTGACTACGAAAACCGCGCGGCAGCCGAGGCGGATAACTTCGCACTGCACCGGGCTTTTATTGATGGCGGTCAAGTGCAGCGAGGCTTCTTCGTCGATAAATACATGGTCTCCGCCAACAATGGCGTGGCATCCAGCATTAAAGACGGTCTGCCAATGTCTAGCCATTCGGCGCATAACCCATACTCCCAGGTGGGCGCACCGAACAACTATGGCGGCAGTATTGAAGCCTGCAAAACCAGAGGCGCACAATTCTTCCCGGCCAGCCGGTTTATTCATTCGGCGTTAGCGTTGCTTTCACTGGCTCACGGCCAGGGCGCAACCAATGACGCCTATTGCGCTTGGTACGACTCGGCAGGCGCAAAGAACTACCCGAAAGGCTGCAACAACAACGCACTGGGCGACACGGATGATAATACGGTTGCCTATGAGTCCGACGGGTACAGCAATTGTGGTAAAACCGGCTCAGGCTCGCCATTTGCCAAAACTACCCATAACGGGCAGGCTTCCGGCATCGCTGATCTGAATGGTCTGATGTGGGAGGTAAGCCTTGGTATTACACGCCCCGGCACCAGCTCAGGTGACGCCACCGCAGGGAATCCCGGCGAATTCTACTGCCTGAAAGAGTCGGTAAGGATGGCTGACCTGACTAGCGGATGGAATGCGCCAACTGACGCATGGGGCGATGCTACGCACATCGCCACAGTCTATGATGCGGTTGCGCTCCCTCATATTGGGCATGCGTCCAGCTGGGTACGGTTCGGTAATAACGAGAAGCCGGTGTTATCGGCAGAAACCTCTGGGAATGGCTGGATGACTACCGGTCTTGGTATCTTTCAGCCAGATGGCGGCTCTTCCGGTGGCGCTAATCAGTTTGGCCGTGACGGGTTATACAGCTATCACCGCGCCAACCTTTGCCTTCTCTCCGGTGGCAACTGGGCCCATGGTTCGATTGCGGGTGTGTGGTGTGCGACTCTCAGCAACTCTCGCCACTACTCGGGCAGCCATGTTGGGTGCCGGGCCGCCTGTTATTTGTCTTAAGGCGCGGTAGCGCCGGTATGTTATTATGTCAATCCATTCCGAGGCAGAGCTGCATAGAAAATATGTGGCTTTTGCCAAGCTGTTAAATATTTACCTGAACCACTTCCCGAAACATGAGAAGTACGCGCTATCACAGCGCATCAGGGATACCGCCTACGAAGTTTACGATTTAATCACCGAGGCCCAGAAGCGGTATCATAAAAAGACCACGCTCACCAATCTGGATATACGTCACCAGCAGCTCAGAATGCAATTAAACCTTGCCAATGAGCTGGAGTATTATCAATTCAAAGACGGCAGGAGGTACCCCGATAATCCAGCCGAGGTAGCCGCCAAGCGCTATCTGGCTATCAGTCGTCACGTTGACGAGCTTGGCAGAATGATCGGTGGCTGGCTGCAAGCTGAAAAAGCCAAGCAGTCAACCACCAGTTAGCAGGAAAGGGCAGCGCCTCAAAATGCTTTGCCTTCTATCCGGTGGCAACTGGAACAATGGTTCGATTGCAGGTGTGTGGTGTGCGAATCTCAACAACTATCGCCACAACTCGAACAACAATGTTGGGTGCCGGGCCGACTGTGAAACACTTCCTCATATTCCTGACGGAAACAGTGGAGCACAGGGATGCGCTGTCCTGCGTTACGCGAACTCTGTTAAATAAAGCCCTTTTAGTAGCTTTATTATGATGTTGAACACCGGGCTTTATTATCTTGAAACGAATCGGTTATTTATTTGAACAGGCATTCAGCCGGGACAATTTGTACCAGGCTTATCTGGACGCCAGGAAGGGCAAGCGCAATAAACGGGCTTGCTTTCAATTTGAATTAGCCCTTGGGCTGAATCTCGAAAATATTTATCAGGAGTTATGGTCAGGTCGCTACCGGCCTAAGCCTTACTTTCAGTTTACGGTTTACGAGCCGAAAGAGCGCACCATTTACGCCCCAGCTTTTCGGGATGTGGTGGTGCAGCACGCTATCTATCGAATCATTTACCCGATCTTCGATAAAACCTTTATCAACACCAGCTTTGCCTGTCGCATAGGGTACGGAAGCCACAAGGCCAGCGAAGCGGCACAACAGATGTTGCGGCAATGCCAGCCAGACGACTACACGCTGAAGCTGGATTTAAGAAAGTTCTTTTATCGCATTGACCGGGCAATCCTTGAAAAACAGATCAGGCGCAAACTGAAAGACGAGCGACTGATTAGGATAATGATTCAATTCGCTGAATACCCGGAGCCAGTCGGTATTCCAATCGGCAATTTACTCAGTCAGATTTACGCATTGATCTATTTGAATCCGCTGGATCAATACATCAAACGGGAGCTGAAAATTAAGCGTTATCTCAGATACGTGGACGATTTTATTCTGATCGGCCTGAGTCGTGATCAATGCCTGGATTATCGTCAACGGATTATTCAATGGCTGGATGCCGAGCTGAACATGACGCTGTCAAAATCCAGTATTCAGAAAGTTAAAACCGGTTTGAATTTTGTCGGGTTCAGAACCTGGCAAAGCAAGAAGTTTATCCGCAAGCATTCGCTCTATAAATTCAAACAGTCAGTCAAGAAAGGCAAGCTGGAAAGCTGCATTTCCATCCTTGGCCATGCCAAACAAACCGCCTCGCTCAACCACTTACTCAACTACGCAAAAGAGACGCGCAATGACATCTATCGTTCGTTACCGCAAACATATCACCGCTTACACAATCATCGAATTACATCAGCCGGAATCCGAGAGCGGCGACAGGCTGACAACCGAGCTGGCCACGCTTAATGATGGCTTTACTTATATTGCTGTGCCTGATGGCGTAGTTCTGCCAGTGCAACCGGACGAGATCAGGCCTGAAGAGGTTGTTTTAACCTATGAGTTGCGAGAGCAAATCAAGTACGAAAGCCCCCATGTCAGACTGATTAATAAGCGTATTGTAGAGAAGATTCGCCAGCGTTACAGCGCAGACGATGAGCGCAAATACACGGCTGATACCATCAATAGCGAGATTTATGGTCAACAGTTGAGCCAATCACAGATAGTAAAGCGTGATGCTTATATACAGTATCGTAATGAGTGTGTCAGCTGGGGCAAAGAACAGAAAGAATTGCTGGGGTTAGCGTAATGCCCAAACTCCAAGTCAAAACATTTTCGGGAATGACCCCGAAACTGGACGACCACCTGTTGCCCGAAAACGCCGCAGCGTTAGCCGAGAACTGCAAACTGACCAACGGCACTCTCAGAGCCTACCGCCAGCCTGCATTAAGCCACACGCTACCCACCACCGCCGACAGCGTTCACCTTTACCGTGATGCCGATCAGGAATACTGGTTCAGCTTTAACGGCGATGTTGATGTAGTGAACTCCCCCATTGCCGACGATGCCAACAACCGCGTTTACATGACCGGCACCACCAAGGGCGCACGATACACCGATAACATTCTGGCACTCACTGGCGGCAGCGATTACCCGGTCAACTCCCGACAGCTTGGCATGCCGGAACCGGACAAAGCCCCCGTTGTCACGGTTGAAGGACTGCCGGAAGGCATCGACGCCCAGGGATTAGAGGCAAACCTCAAAGACCATGACGCAGAAGCGGAAGGCTTTACCTATTACGCCACCGACACCCGCCTTGTGTACGTGAAGAACTCCGACGATGCAGCCGATTGGAGCGAGGGCAAAGACTGGGAAAATGACTTCTTTGCCGAAACTCGATTCTATGTAACAACCTGGGTAACTGAGGATGGCGCAGAAGGTCCGCCTTCTTTACCCAGTGGCGAGGCTACATGGAAGAAAGGCCAGACAATCAAGCTGGAAGTAGACGACAGCCCAGGCAGTATTGACCTGAGCATTACTCACTTTCGAGTGTACGTCACAAGGGGCGATGGTTACTGGTGGTTGTGTGAAACGGTCAAGTACGGAACCGATACAGCAACAGATATACCCGTAGGCCAAACCACGGTATACGACGAAACCCCAACGGAAGACCGACGAAGCCAGCTTGTTACGACCAACTGGCAAGCACCGCCTACCGATCTGAAAGGCTTAACACTGCTACCCTATGGCACCGCCGCAGGATTCAAAGGCAAAGAGTTGTATTTCTCAGAGCCTTACCACCTCTACGCATGGCCGCCACAATATCGGCTGACCCTGGAATACGACATTGTTGCGATAGTCGCCGCAGGCAATAGCCTGATCGTCACTACCAAAGGCAACCCGTATATCTGTTTTGGCACCGAACCGGCAGCAATGACGCTGGAGCGCATCGACGCCAGCCAGGTATGCACCAGCAAGCGCTCGATGGTGGATATGGGCTATCAGGCCATGTATGCCAGCCCTGATGGCTTGTGTGCCATTGCCAGCGGCTCTCCGCAGCTGGTCACGCAAAACGTTATCAACCCGGAAGACTGGCGAGACAGCTATCACCCGGAGCAGATACGCGCCTATTTCCATGATGGGAAGTATTACGGATTCAACGACACTGGCGGCTTTATCTTCGACACCCAGACAGGCAGCCTGACCAATCTCAGCACCACCGCAGACAGCGGCTTTGCTGACCTTGAAACCGATTCGCTGTATATCCATACAGATGATAAAATCAGCAAGTGGGATGCAGGCACCGACAGACTCCGGTATCGCTGGAAAAGCCGAGAGCACCAAGGCACGCCGATCAAGCTGAACAGTGCCAGGATACAAGCGGCCAGTTATAACGATCTGCGATTCAAGCTCTATCGGGATGGCGTTGAGGTGATGGACATTGCCGTACTGAACGACAAAGGTTTTCGGCTTCCCATGGGCATTGGTTCAAGCTGGCAGTATGAACTCAGCGGTACGGACACCGTGTATTCCGTCACACTGGCATCAAGCATGAGTGAGTTATAAATGGGCTACCCCGCATTACCCGGCAGTGTTGACCGTTATGTACGCCAGATGCTTGATACCATGGCAGGGCGTACCGGCAGCGTAGGCGATCAGGTTGTCACCATCAAAGACCTTGCTCAAATCGGTCTGGTGAATGCCAACCCCAATATTCTGAACAGCCAGAACAGCGCCAACAAGCAGATTACCGATGCTGTCACCAGGCCGCCAACGAACGACGCTGGCAATGTGATCCTGCCGGAAACCGAACCGGCAGACCCACCCACCACACCGGAAGGCTTAAACACCACCGGCACATTCGGCGCAGTGATTCTTTCATGGACTGCACCGAACTACGCTGGTCACGCTTACACCGAAGTACACCGGGCGCAGATCGACGACCCGACACAATCACAACTTGTTCACCAGGAACCGACCAGCAGCTATGCAGACGTTACCGGCAACACCACCACACACTACTACTGGCTCAAACACATCAACAAAGACGGAGCCAAAAGCCAGTTCAATCAAGTGGCCGGAGTCGCAGGCGCAGGCACAGCCACCATCTCCGTTGATGATCTGGTACTTGAACACCCTGAAATACTTCAACAGCCCTTTACCGTCATCGACAACGGCTCAGGAGTCAACCCCCGATATGTAATGGCGCTCAATGGCGATATTGCCATTAATGGTGCGGTGAACATCAGTCAGCTGGTCAGCGGTGAGCTGGCTAACGGCACAGCCTTAACCGTAGGGCAGAACAGCATTGAGCTATCCACCGCCAGCGATGGTACCGGCCAACTGATCATTGCCGGGCAAGGCGGTATCCAGAACAACGACTACATGATTATGAACGCAGGCCGCATTCAGGCTTATGTGTTTGTACCAGGCGTTGGTCATGTGCCGTACAAAGAAGTAAAGCGGGTAGAGACCGGCACCGCCAACTCAGGGCAACAGGTAAAGATACCGGCTTACTTTCGCAGCCAGCCCACTATCCACCTCTACCCAAGGGATATGAGCGTATACAACGCCGACTACCCGAACCAGTCGCAAAAGATCGAGATGTACTACAGCGCTCCGCAGCCACACCCGACAGAAGATGGTGCATGGTTGTTTACCCCCTTTGCCAAGCTGGTATTGGCCGCGGGCAGTGAGACCGCATCCCCCGGCTGGACCTATGCAGGCAGCAGTAACAGCCAGACGTGGACCTCCACCAATATCAGCAACCTGAAAGGCGTCACCGTCTACTGTCGCGCAGCCAGCTTCCGGCGTACCAGCGGCACCACCTACAACAATCGAAAGGTAACGGTTTACCTGGATTACAAGCTCAGCAGCAGTTCATCGTGGAGCGTTGGCGGCAGCGAAGTGGTTAATATTGATAAATTTACCACTCACTCAATGAGCCTGGGCAAAGCCTTGTCGCAGAATAAATACGACATTCGTGTGCGTTTTGTGGCAGCGGATCGCAGCGGGACGTTCAGTGACGGTAATCCAACATACGACTACACCCAGGCGAACAAGACCGGCAGCTCATGGAGCAAGACCAATGAGCCAACGGGCAGTGCCAGAACACAGACTCAGTTTATTACCATCAATAACCACGCGCTGTCTGGCTGGGAGATCACCCGGATAGACTACAGGGCAACCGTGGATATCACGCTGAAGGTGCGAAACCTGTTCACCCGTAACAGCAGTTCAGGTTCTATGTTTCGAGGCAAGGCCAGAGTCAGAATACCCAATAGCAGTGGTGGTCATTCCACCTATGAAGCAACCACCAAGAGCAGTTATGTGGATTTTGGCAACCCTTGGGAGACCTACAGCCACAACAATAAATCCATCAGCTGGAGTGATACCAGCTATAAAGACGGCAAGATTTACCCGGCAGTGGAGCTGTATGGCAACAAGGCCGGTTACACGCAGAGCAGTAGCAGCGGGAGCTACATACCCTCTAGCCATGCTTATGTTTCAGTGAAATCGGTATCGGCCACCGTGTACTACCGCAAGCAGCAATCCAACCCTCAAACCTACAACAACTACTACATGGACTCAGCCAGGTATGACAAAAGCGCCACTGACATATCATTGGATAATGCCGTGGTAACGTGGATGGCCACCTCAGACAATTAACTCAGGAGATAACCGGCAATGGGCGTCAGAAAAACCCAGGGTATGACATACCATTCATACAATCCGTTCAACAGCAGCGGCTCCATACCGAACGCACTGAATTACACCCAGGGCTTATACGACGATATGGGCCTTGATTTTGATTACGGCTTTGACACCCCTTCAGAGTACACCCGGTTTGATCAGGACCAGATCCGGGAGAACCTGTATCTCGATCAGCGAGAAGGTTATGCGGAGGATATGTTTCAGCTGTTTGACCAATACAGGCCACAGCTGGAACACATCGCAGACAATGCCGGGGTATCCGGCGCAGAGCTAAGCAACGCACTGGCCGACAGTGGTGCGCGATACAATGCCAACTATGACGCCATGATGGCAGAATCAAACCGGGCATTGCAGCGCATGGGCGTCAACCCCAATTCAGGCCGTTATGCAGCGATGACCACAGGCAATGCATTAACCAAAACGGCAGGCTATAGCGCCAATCAGAACCAGGTGCAGCAGATGGCCAGACAGCAGGATATGAATGAACGAATGCAGGCGGCGCAGCTTGGTTTGGGCATTGGCTCCCAGGGCGCGAATATGTACAACCAGATGGGCGCTCAGATGCAGTCTGCCCAGCAGTTCTACGACCAGATGGGCGAGCAGGCAAGGCAGTTTAACGCCTCCGGCAAACTGCAAGCCAACAACCAGCAGCTCCAGATGCAGAACCAGATATTCAACCAGGCGCAGCAGCGATGGGATAACGGTCTGCACATGAGCTATCGCACCAACCCGTTAACCGGCGCTTCTGAACACGAAGAGTACAGCTACGGATTCTAACCCGGGAGGACAACTGAAATGGGCGCACGATACGACGATGTAGGAAAGCTGGCCAATGCCGCTTATGAACAGCGGGTACTGGCGGTTAATGGGCTGGGACCCACCCGGCAGGAGCTGATCAATCAACGGTTGGCAGGGCAGAGTTACGATCAGGGCAGGCTGAGAGAACAGGGCATCAAGAACGACGCCGCCGAATTTGCGCTGAACGAGGCGAAATACCCGCGCTATCAGCCAACGGCTTCTATGGTCTCAACCGGCGGCACTCGAACCAAAGCACCACAGCAGACAGTCACGATGCAGCAACCTCAGTCGGGCTATCAGTACAACATTGATTACCAGGCCGCGCAGGATGCAGGCAACTTTCTCAGAGCCCTGAAAGGGGAAACGGGGGACGCCACCAACCGCAAGCAGGGCCAGCCTGATCTGGATACCGCCTTAACCCTGCTGAACAAGACGCCCTATTCCAGTATCAACAATGCTACCGGGCTAAAGCTGGATACCGACGAACAGGGCAATCAGTTTCTTTCTATTCTGGGTGCAGAGCAGTCGGTACTTGGGCGCATGCCCATGACAGAGGTTGAACGTCAGCTGTCCAACCTGAACAGCTACGCCAGCCGTTACCGTGCGGAAAACACCCCGGCAAGGGAGGCCGTTCTTGGCAGCAAAGAGCTGGCTGAAGGCGCGGCAGCGGCCAGAGAAGCAGCTACCGACCCGGGTAATTTGGCCGGCATGGGCTATCAGTTGGACGAATCCGGACGCTATGCCCGACAGGGCAAGAACGGAGGCCTTGAATTTTACGACGCCAACCAGGCAGGCCAGCAGGCTTATGATGGCTTTATGAGCCAGTACGGACCACAGGCAGCCGAGCAGCGCATTGCTTACGACCCGAGGTTTATGGAAACCCAAAGCGCACCACAGTTTGGCGGCTATGGTCTGGGCTTTGATACCGCCAGCCGCATGAACCGCCAACCCGCTTCACCGCAGGACCAGCCCGACCCCGCTAAACTGGCGGCACTGCTGGCAGGCAGAAGCAACGGCAGCAGTGGTAATGATCATCTGCCTGCACCAAATGATATTGATCACCGGATACCCACCCGGGGTCAGGGTTATGCCGCTGCATCGGGCTATCAGCCAGGCAAGAGTTTTTACGGAGACTGATGGACAAATACACCGATCGCATGCTTAACCGGCTGTTACTGGAGGTATGGCCTACTCCCAAGCCGGTTTGCGGATTCTACAAAGGCGAGTTCTATAAAGACTTTAAGGATGAGTCCAGAAGCCGCAGAGGTGAAAAGTACAATCGCCTGATACGACTCAAGCGCCGACTCCGGAACATACCCACCTATCAAACCTTTCATAACTATTCATAACTAAGGCAGCCCTTGCCGCTTTTGGCTTTCAGTATTCTGTTCAGTACAATAACTGTATGGATAGCCAGCCTGTATAAAAAACCAGACTCCACCAGAATTCAGGAACCGCTCTAATGAATTGGGAAGAAATCACCCGCAGCCCTCAATACCAGCAAGCCGAAAACGACTACGAACGCGAGGTTA
Source organism: Salinisphaera sp. G21_0 (assembly GCF_017744115.1). GTDB lineage: Bacteria > Pseudomonadota > Gammaproteobacteria > Pseudomonadales > Endozoicomonadaceae > Endozoicomonas. The sequence continues at coordinate 22,908 of NZ_JAGHQW010000055.1, forward strand.
TCCGTAACAACTTTATTCAGCAGACCGTGGATCAGTATGGCTGGAATGAACAGCAGGCGGCACAATTCCGCAGCGAGTTTGATAAGTACACCGCACCAAGGGGAGATGTCTATTCTGGCGAGCTGAATGATGCCTGGAACTCTATAAGGTCGGGTGCAGCATCGGCCACGGCGGATATGGCGCAGTTCTTTACTGGAGGCACACCGAACGCTGTCAGTAAAGGCATTCGTGGTTATGCGGACGACTGGGCAGAAGACAGAAGCCCTTCCACCATCCAGGCGGTGGAAAATTTCGGGTTTGGTGAAGGGCAGGAGCTTACCGGCAGAGGCTTTGCCTATGGTGCATTATCGGGCCTGGGCTCCATGGCTCCCATGATGGCAGGCGGTGGTTTGCTGGGCAAAGGTTTGCAGTACGGGGGTAAGGCGCTATCCGGTTACGGCAAGGCAAAAAAGGCACTGGAGGCCGCAGATAATGTTACGGACGCAACGGCAGCAGCAGGCAGACTGGCCAAGCTGGATAAAAATATTGATCGTGCCAGCAGTGTGCTTGGCCACGGTACTGTTGGCGGCGCTATGGTGGGTGGTGGCGCAGGCAACCAGACCTATCAGGAAGTCATGGCGCTGGACGACCAGACGCTTCTGAGCAGCAAAGAGTTCCAGAACTACTACCGCCAGACCTATCAGGAAACCCCGGACAACAAACGTCAGGCGTTCGATAAAGCCAAGGCGATGCTGGCTGAAGATCTGGCCGCAGGCGCTACCGCAAAAGCAGGCGGTATCGGTTTGGCATCCATGGCGGTTCTGGGTCCGCAGCTTCAGAAGATTGTCACCGGCAAAGGGCCCCAGGGAATCATTAAAGGTGGTGCGGCCGGTGCAGGCACCGAAGGTGTGCAGGAACTCTTTGAAGGCGGTGGACAACAGTGGGCAACTAATACAGAACTGGCCGGTATTGATGGCCGTTCACAATGGCAGGACGTTGCCAACGTAGCGGCAACCGGCGCGTTACTGGGTGCAGGTTCCGGTGGGGCGATGGGAGCCGGTGCTGGTGTATTCAGCCGGGGTAATCAGCAGCCGACGCAGGAGCAGCTGGCAGAAAACTTCACAGCCAATCAGCGAACCATGGCGGCAGCTGAGCAGGAAATCAGCCAGTTTAATACGGATATTGCCAACGCCAACCAGGTGCTGGCCAAAAGCAATGAAGATATTCGCTTCCTTGAAATGGAAATGCAGAAGGATGGCGCTGATACGGAGTTCCTGGCCGACCAGCTGAAAGAAGCCACTGCCGCACGGGATCAGGCCGCTGCCAACATCGAAGACCGGACCAGCCGAAGGATAGGCGCGTTTAACCAGATCCGGGATGTGGCTATGGCCAATGCCCGGATTCAGCAGCAGATCAAGCAGGCAACGAGCCAGCCACAAACACGACCCGGGCAGAATGAAGAAACTCAGCAAGCCGACTGGCAGCAGTGGGGCAGTGACGGGGTAGACTACAACCGTCCGGCAGGGCAACGGGAGGGCGCACAGGGCGATCAGTTCCGCGCACCCCGTACCAACCCATTTAATGATATGGGCGAGCAGCGCATAGGCCGTGATGACGGCAAGCCGTTCAAGTCTATGGTGGAGCTTCAGGACTACGCGGACCGGATGAAGCTGACCCGCTTTCCATTTATGGTCCAGAAGGTCAACGGCGGTTATGTTCTGGTAGGGATGCCTGATCAGGTGCAGCAGCAGGCAGAGCAGCAAGGCGCTATCACCCGTATCAACCCGCAGGAAGAACAGCAGAACAACAACTTTGAGCGTGTACTGGAAGGCCAATATATCCCGCTGTCTGACCTTATTCAGGCAAGGCAGGCGCAACAGGCCGCACAGCCCACGCTGACACAGCAACCACAACAGCAAACCGCACCAAAGGCAGAAGCAGAGCTATTCCCATACCGTGGCGCAGCACAGGAGTTTATGCAGCGTAATGGCATCCAGGGTAATCCGGTGCAGCTGGATAATGGCTTATGGACCATACGACCACAACAAGCCGCATTGACCGACGAAAGCCGCTTGTATGTTGACCGTGACGGACGAGCCAGCGACAACCGCCAGAACCTTGCAGAAGATCAAAGGGCAAGACAACATCCCGGGTATCCCCGCGAGTCGGCTATTCAGCCTGAACCGGCACCTCAGCCACAACAACCCGTCCAACCCATGGCACTGGAAGACCAGCGACGCACTTATGTAGATAGCCGGGGCAATACCGCTGACAACCTGCAAGCCATTAACCAGCAGGCCAGAATCGACCGGGAAAGCGCAGCCGCGCAGAACCACCCGGGCTATGCCTACACTGGCGATGATAGCGACTATCAGAAGTACTCTGAAAAAGCCTCACAGCTCAACAAATTGATGCGGAAGTTTCAGGGCGACCCCCGTGACAAGTCACATTTTTCTGAATTAAAGCAACTCATTCAGGAAACCAAACGCTTAGAAAAGTCGGCCATGGAGCAGGCCAAAGCGCGACGCAAGCCCATTGCTACCGTGAACCGTGTCAGCTTGCTGCAACAGGCCAGGGCTGCACTGGAAAGCCAGCGGATGAATGAATTCAATAACCTGATGGCGGATATTCGTCAGACCAATCTGGAAGAACAGCAGCGTCTGTCCGGGCAGGATTCAGCCAATAACACCGCCTACGACAGCCGGTTAAGCAATCAGCAATACCGGGAATACCTTGAAATGACCGCACAGGAGGTTGAGTCAGAAGCCGTTATAGCAAGAGCAAAAGCCAGAGAGGATAAAGGCAAAGCCGGAAAGGTAAGGGACGACGATACATTACTGACCGCTATTGGTCGTTTGGGTGGTCTGAGAACCGACACCGTAGAAGACTCTATAGCCGAAAGTATTCCGGTATGGGCAAAAGAAAACGGCAAAGGATTAGCTAGCCGCTTTGTCAAACAGCAAGGCGAAACCATGGACGATATGGGGCGCATACTGGCCGGTTACGGATACTTTGACAAGAACGGGCAGGAATACGGCGCTAACAGCTTGAGCGAGGCAATCTGGGAAGAAATCGCAGGACGCCCACGATTCTCTCAGGCCATGGGCGATTACAGTCAGGTAGCGCAGCAGCAAAGCCTGAGAGCAGCCAGTGGTGCCAGCAATGTCACCGCGCCGGCAGTCAGGGCAGCGCTGGCAGGAGAGCCACTGTCACCGGCTTACCGTCAGGAAGTGAGCCGGATTCTGGACGAGGCCGAATCAGACCCGTACTTTGATAAGCCGGAGTACCTGAACCAGCAGGCCGCTGATATTGATCAGTCAAGGCAGGATAACGCTGTCACTGATGACTGGTATGATCGGATGGAGCCAGTCGCTATAGGCTATGCTGATGCTAAGACAGACCTTGACGCCAGCACCTTTGATGGTGAAGACTGGGATTTAATCGAAACAGAAGCAAGAGAGCTGTCCACGCTGGCAGACGCACAGGCCAACGAACAATTTAACCAGGTAGAAGAAGATGGCGACACTGACCAGAGAACAAGCCCGACAGTACGCTATGGCGCTCAGGGAGTGGGAAGAGAAAACCGGCAAGAGTCGGTTCAGGGCCGACAATCAGAAGAAGCAGGCCCAGCAGAACAGCAACGTGGTACCAATCCGCAAGAAGTAGACGACTTCACTCTCACCGCCCAAACCGAGCAGGAGCTTCAGCAGCAGGCCGAGCAGCGGCAGGCCGCTGAAGCCGAAGCCCGCCAGCAAGAAGAACAAGCCCGACAGAAACGCGACGCCGACAAAGAGGCGAACGACTTTGTATTGTCTGGCTCTGACTCTGCCAGCGATCAGGCCGCAGCCAGGGGGCAGGCTGATTTGCTCGGAGCCAACTCCAAAGCATCGGAATCAGAGCCCAACCCTGAACCCACCGAAGCCCAGAAACAGGCAGGCAACTACAAGAAAGAACACATTAAGCTGCAAGGGCTCGATATCAGTCTGGAGAACAAACGAGGCTCTACCCGTTCCGGCACCGATCCTGATGGTAACGAGTGGTCTGTTACCATGGCTCACGACTACGGCTATATCAAACGGACTGAAGGTGCAGACGGGGACCATATTGATGTATTCGTTGGTGAGAACACTGACAGCGAGCAAGTCTTTATTGTTGACCAGGTAAACAAGGATGGTTCCTTTGATGAGCATAAAGTCATGCTTGGCTTTACTGATCGGGAGTCAGCGATCAATGGTTACAAGGCCAACTATCAGAATGGCTGGAAGGTAGGTGAAGTCACTCAGACCAGCATGGGTGATTTCAAGAACTGGCTGAAGAATGGCGACACGACCAAGCCTGCATCAAAGCAGCAGATTGAAGTAAAAGAGCTATCCAGCAAGGTAGACGACGACACCCTTAATAGCGAGTACCATTACAAAGCCGCACAAGACGCCTTTCAGCACAGCAGCCGCAACGCGCCGCAATCCTATCGGGAAGGGTTTATCAGAACGGTTAAGGAAGTCTATCAAGCAGGCTTGGAGAAAGCAGAAACAGACCAGCAGAAAGCCGCCCTTGATACCGCTATTCAGCAATTCAAAGCCGACTACCTGGAAGCCGAGAAAGCGTACTTTGCTGTCCGTTCAGGCGTAGCATCCTCACACATTGCAGGCCGGAACAACTTCAACAGCAGACAGGCCGAAAAGCGGGGTAACGCCGATGATCGGGCTCTTGAGAAACTGAACAACCGGATTAATGCGCTCAAGCCTGATGTGGCCCGCGCGGTATCGGATGCCAGGACACCGGAACAGAAGCAACGAGATACAGAAGCCACCGAGCAGAAGCGCAACCAGCAGACTGAGAACAAGCTGATTGAGGAACTGGCTAGCTACGCTGGACTGATTGCCGCACCGGGCATGGATAAAAACACCTTCCGGGGCAAGGCGCTGGAGTTTCTGAATAAGCTGCACAACCATTCACCGGAAGCCGCACAAAAGACGATGGCGACCATTGAGCAAACACTGGAAAAGGTGGGTGGTTATAAGAAGGTATTCGGAGGTCGTTCCAATCTCTATAAACGCTGGCAGGAGCTCAAAGGGGAGCCAGCTCAGCAGAGTGAAAGCAAGACCGGCAAGCCAGAGGCGAATAAAAAGCCCCGCAACCTGAAGACGGATAGCGCCAGTAAGGTATACAGCAATATCAATATGGGCGGTTACTCGATTCTGTCCGATGGTGCCAGAGTAACCATTACGGGGAGTAATGGTGAAGCCATTGCACAGATAGAAACCGAAGACGGGACTATCTACCAACAGCAGGGAGAAAGCATACAAGGCAGCAGTGTTAATAACGCCATTAAAAAGCTGTTATCCGATTACTTCAAAGGAAAGGCTAAGCCAGTAGAGGACAACACTGAACCCACTCCACCCAAAGGCAGCAAGCCGCAAACAGAGAGCCAGTCAGAACAGAAGTCTGAAGGCCAGCCCGCAAAACAGGAAGCAGGGCAAAGAACGCCGGACTGGAGCAAGGCCACCATCAACGAAGCCTTTGACGGTATCAGCTCCATGATGGACGGGGAAATGTCATTCCCTGAATACCAGGCACTTGCCCAAGGTATCACCGGCAATATTGACGGGCTACGCGCAGAGTTTGCCAGCATGACCAAGAACAAGATCTTTGGTCGCATGGGGCGCTACTTTGCTGCATTCCATCGGGATGATAAGAAAGGCGCACTGGTAGAGTCTGCCCTTGAAACCGTTCTTAACAGCTTGAAGGTTGGCAAACGAACCAGTGACGGCCCCATTTCTTTTGAGCAAGTGATTCGAGGCGAGGACCGGATTCAGAAGCGTATCGACGCGATTAACAAGGTAACTGAAGACGACTACAAAGCCTATCTAGAGGACCGGAAGAAGCAAGAAGCCGAAGCAAAGCAGAAGAACGAAGAGCGACAAAAGGCACTTGATAACCCTGAGACACTGGAAGAATACCAGTACTTTATCGAACGCAAAGGGGAGGACGCATTAAACCCTGACCAGATGGAGCAGCTTGACGCCCTGATTACCGAGAAGCGTCTGAACAAAGAGCAAGAAGCCGACGAGAAAAAAGCGGAAGTCTCCGGGGTATCAGGCGACACCGCTTACACCACCGCCGAGACTACTCACGCCAAGAAAGGGATACCCTTATTTGTGGCATCCCTGGACGGTCGGGTAGAGCGAGAACAGTTCAACGAGCTACGGAACAAAGCCAAGGCATTGGGCGGCTGGTATTCTGGCTTTAACAAAAACGGCGCTATCCCCGGATTCCAGTTTGAGAGCGACGATACCCGGCAGCAGTTTATCAATGTACTGGCCGGTGAAATGGAATCTTCAAACAAGCTTGAGCAGAAGAAACAGACCGCACAGGAAAAGCGGTTGGAGAAGCTGCGACAGATGGCCGGAGAGTTTGAACAGGGTGGTGAGCAGGCGCTTAACGCTGACCGGAAAACCAACACCGCGAAGCGCGCCAGAGAAGCCGCGTCAGCATGGAGAGCCGCCGAGAACTCTATCAAGCATGGTCGTTTACTGCGTCAGATTGCCGAGGCAACTGAAGCGGGAATGGTCAAGCTGCTGTCTCGCATTAATGCCAACACCCAGCTTGAAGAACTGTTAAGCATACGCAACCGATTAAAGTGGAATGCAGTATGGAAGAGCAGCGACCTGGTAGAGCGAGAGCCGGGCAGTGCAGACAACTACCAATGGAAAGAAGGCGTTACCGTTAATCAGATAGTCGCTGACGCCAATTTTGATCTGAGAGTCTGGACAAGCAAAGTAAAAGACCTGCTGGAAGCCATGAGCGAAACCAAAGGCTACAAGCAGGCAGCGAAAGGCATGCTCAAGGCAATAGAGAATTACCAGGAAGACTATATAGACCTGAACCACCCGGCATTGTGGCGGCACATTGATAAACTGAAAACTTTCGCCAGAGAAAATAGAGGGGCAAGCAGCCGGTTACAATGGGAAGCCGAAGCAGTCTATGAACCCTTTCTGAAACAACACCGTTTAGCGCAAATGGGTATTACCGATGGAGCATCTTTACGCTTTGCTCTTAGAGAACTCTACGAAGTTGAGAAGGGCGTAGAAGCGGTAAAACGGGACCGGCTGAAAGAGATGGAGTTGGATTTAGTCGGCAGGAAATACCCTGGATTCTTCCCAACCCCGGACGCCACTATCGACACCCTGTTAGATCATGCCGACATTCAGCCCGGTATGAGTATGCTGGAACCGTCTTCCGGTAAAGGTGATATTGCCCACCGGATGAGAGAGGCCAACCCTGACGGAGAAATTACGGTTATCGAAATCCAGAAGGGTTTACGGGATTTTCTGGAAGCGCGAGGATTCCAGCCGGAAGGCGTGGACTTTTTAGAGCACGAAGGCCAGTACGACCGCATTGTTATGAATCCCCCCTTTGAAGAAGGGCAGGATATGGTGCATGTTCAACACGCATACAGCCAGCTTAAGCCAGGAGGTCGTCTGGTTTCTGTGATGTCGGCCACCAGTGGCGACCGGCAACGCAAGCAGGACCAGGCGTTTAAGGAATGGGTAGAAGATAATGGCGGTGTATTTGAACCATTGCCAGAAGGCTCTTTTAAATCTTCATTCAGGCCTACAGGTGTAAACACCAAAGTTCTGATTATGGATAAGTCGGAGGGTGATAGCGCCACCAGTGACAACCGTTACAGACTGAACCGGGATAACGCCCGGGGCATCAACCAGACCACTGCCAACAAAGCAGCCGCCACCATAGGCGACCAGTTAGGCGTCACGGTGAATGTTGCCACGAACGAAAGCCAGCTACCGCAGCATATCCGCAACCAGATGGAGGCAGACGGGGTTAGCGGTGTTAAAGGTATCTTTGACAACCGTACCGGGCAGGCCTGGATAGTATCCAGCAACCTGAACGACGAAGCCGAGGCGATCCGTACCGTACTCCATGAAGTGGCAGGGCACCAGGCACTTACACAGATGCTTGGCTCTGACATGGACAGCATCATGGCGCGCATCCATAACGATATGCCCGCCGATGTTAAGGCCCGGATCGGGAAGGACTACGCCAGCCAGCTCAAGGGCATGGACGCGCAGACCCGTAAGGCAGTGGTTGCCGAGGAATACCTGGCACACCTTGCCGAAACCAACCCGACCAGCAGCACCTTTAAGCGGTTTGTTTCCAAGGTTCGCCGTGTACTGAGAAAGCTGTTCCCGAATATTCAGTGGACTCAGGACGATGTGGTTGAGCTACTGGAAGCAGCCCGGAAGAAATTAAAAGAAGGTGGTCCACAGGGACCGAAGGGAGGTGCGAAATCAGATAGCAGCAGCACCAACCGTTACAGCCTGGCCGCCAGCGCCACCCAGGCCAACCTGTCCGATGATGTGCAGGGCGTTATGGATAAAATTCACGGTGGCAGACAGCAGCAAGTCGGTATCGTTGACCGGGTTAAGCACTGGTTCAAGGATATGGAGCTAGCCAGCAAGGACGCATGGAAAGCCATCGGCGACAAATTCTACACCGGCATGATTGACCAGTTTGACCCCATCGCCAAAATGGAAAAGGCGGTTAATGCTGGCAAGCTGAAAGAGGCCAAGGATTCAGCCTACAAAGCCACATTGAGAACCAAAAACCTCGACGGGATTATGACCGCTGTACTGGGCAAAGGCACACCCCAACTGAAAGACGGAAGTGTAGTAGTCCGCAACGGCTCAAAAGGTTTACTGGAAATCTTCGAGCCACTGGCCAAGGCCGGACAACTGGAAGTCTGGGAAACATGGGCCGCAGCAAAACGGGCGCAACGGTTACTCAATGAAGGCCGGGAAAACCTGTTTACCCAGGCTGACATTGACACCATTAACCGACACGTCAACGCACGACCAGAACTGAAAAAACAGTTTGAAGAAGCGCACAAACAATACCAGGCATTCAATAAACAGATTCTCGACTTTGCCCAGGAATCCGGATTGATCGACCCTGAAAGCAGAAAGCTGTGGGAGACCGACGACTATTTACCATTCCACCGGGTAAACCGGCTGGATGACGGGAAACAAAGCAGCCTGCTACGCCGTAAAGGGTTAAGCAACCAGCAAAGCGGCATCAAACAGCTGGAAGGTGGTGTTGACCAGATCAGCCCCATGGAAGCGATCTATCGTAATACTGCCAGCCTGATAGATGCCAGCATGAAAAACATTGCCATGCAGCGCATCAGTGATGTGGGTGTAGCCGCCGGAGCCATGGAGAAAACCAACGGCGGTATTCGCCTGACCATGGACCAGGTGAAAGAGCGACTGGTCAGCAAAGGCATACTTGATGAGAAAGACACGCTGAACCAGGAACAGAAAAAGCGTTGGGAATCCTTGCTGATCAAATTTGAAGATATGGGCGAAGGCTCGGTCAAGGTCAGCCGTGACGGAAAGACCGAGGTTTACCACGTTAAAGAAGGCAATGAGGACTTGCTGGAAACCATGCAGGCCATGGGGCCGGATACCTTACACGGCATTCTGAAAGTGTTTGCCATGCCGAAACGGTTGCTCACATCCATGGTAACAGCAGACCCGGGCTTTATGGCGCGTAACTTTGTGCGGGATACCTTGTCTACCTGGATGACGGTTCATCCTGAAGTCGGCGGTAAGACGCTCCATGCGTCAATGACAGAAGCGATTGCCAATGTGAAGAAAGGTCTGGAGTCAGACGACCATTGGTCGCTGATGATGGCCGGAGGTGGCAGCGGTGGATTCTATGAAGTCACACCGGAGAACATCAGGGGCAAACTGACACCGGGGCAATACAAGGCGCACCATCGTAGAGTAATGGATAACCTGGAACAAGGCTGGCAAGGCTGGCAGAAATTCGGCAGCCGGTTTGAAAACGCCAACCGGTTAGCGGTATTCAGCGCCGCCATTGATAACGGTGCCAGCATTGCCGAAGCAGCACACCAGGCGCAGGACGTATTGAACTTCACCAAGCGCGGCAAGTGGCAGAGTATGCGAATACTCACCGAAATTATCCCGTTCCTCAATGCCCGTATTCAGGGCTTGGATCGACTGGTCAGAGGTGGTATCGAAAACCCCGCAGCCATGTTTACCCGAGGCCTGATCTATACCGCCGCCAGTGTTGCTTTGTGGTCCCTGTTTGCCGACGACGAGCGTTACAAGGAACTGCCCGACCATGAAAAGCTAACCTGGCACCACGTATGGCTACCCGATGGAAATCATATCCGAATCCCGAAACCGTTCGAGATGGGCGCGATTTTCGCCACCTTGCCAGAGGTATTCAACAACGTCGCCTTTAATGGGGAGGACGGGGAGTGGGCCGGGAAGATGATCGGCAAAATGTTCACCGATGTATTTGCTATGGGAATGCCTCAAATCATCGCGCCTGCACTGGATGTTGCCCGGAACAAGAACAGCTTTACCGATGCCCCGATCCTGTCCCTTGGCATGCAGTACCAGATGCCCGAGAGCCAGTACACCCCATGGACCAGCGAAACCACAAAGGCACTGGCTGAAGCCATGCCGGATGGCGCGCCTGAATGGATGCGTTCACCCAAACGGCTTGAATACCTGCTAAGAGGGTATTTCGGCACACTGGGCAGCTATGCCTTAATGAGTGCTGATGCACTGGCCAGAGAAGCCAGGGGTGCACCAGAGCGACCAGAGTGGAGCGTGAGACACTACCCGGTAATTGGTTCGTTCATTCGTGGCAACGACGAAGGCGCTACCCGCTACAGTACCGAAATGTACGACCTGCTACGGGAGTCAAACGCGCTGGCCAGCACCATCAAGAACTACACCGAGCAAGGCCGACTGGAAGAAGCTGCCGAGCTGGAAAGGGAAGGGAGCGAAGCGCTGGACAGTCGTAAGGAGTTGAACCGCTACAGCCGCCAGATCAGCAAGTTGAAGAAAGAAGTCAGGAAGATTCTGGACAGCCGGTTTATGACGGCACCACTGAAAAAGCAGCGCATTGATCGGCTGAACAGTCAGGTTAATGATTTGTATGAAGAAGCGATAAGGGAGGCTGGCTACTGAGGCAGTCACAAAAAAGCCCGGAGTGATCCGGGCCCTTCCCTTTACCGTTTTCTGTGACTTTAATTTTTTTCAGAAAGAGTATCACTCTCACACCGCACCTCTGCCCACTCAACAATCTTCTGCAACTCGCGGCGACGCAGCTTGCTCAATAGAAAGATTAAACGGCCTATCACATCGCTTCGGGTATCCACCCCCATCACCAGCCAGTCCAGTGAAAAGCCAAAGCGCTCAGTAATCTTTTTCAGGTCCTTCATCCCCGGATGACTCTTGTTATGCTCCCAACGGTTCCAGGTAGACGAATCCACACCAACCTTGCGAGCCATGTGTGATTGACTCGCTTTAATCTCTAGCCTCGCAAGGCGCAAGCGCCCGCCGAACGTTCTTCTCATTTTCTTATCCTTGTGTGCTGCCTGTTAGAGCGATTGTGCAACGGATGCACAGGAAAAGAGCTTTTATTGTGCGCGAGGAACAAGGTTAGATGAAAAATTGACCTGTATCAGAATCTTAATCACCGCACTCTCGCACCATAGGCGCAGGCAAACAACTGCGCAGAAGCATCTTTAAGATGCGGCCGTCGAAACTGAGGATAGTTATGCAAATAATAAAGCAACTGATAGAAGCCCGTTCGCTTTGCCGGAAGACACTGGCAACAGCACCGGTCACAAATCGAAGCCCGTTTGAAGAAACCGCAGTAAGGGCATTGAGAGTAATAGAAGAGGTTTTGTATCAGGCATCAAAGGATGTAACTCCTCAGATGCCCGATAGCAAGGAATAGAAACTGGAGTCGGGCGTTAACACTCAGCACGTGAGCCCGGCTGTTCCCCGAAGGTGTTGTATTCCCCGGACGCCCGACATAGTGCCGTTTGTCCTACAGGTGGTTAAGCCTGTCGTGCTCGCTGTTAGACGAAGGAACGAAGCAGTAAACTGCAACGTCCGGGGAACTATAGCAGATTATAGAGCAAGCCGTACAGCTATCTATAAGCGGGCGGAATTGACAGGCTGTTGTCGTATTCGATCATTCGGTGAACAGGGCAAGGGTAGGATTTTGTTGGAAGATTTGTTGGATGGGCGACAGAGTTATTTTTAAGGAAATGATTGTAAGTCGTTATATTTAAAGGGGTTTATCTGGTCGGAGCGAGAGGATTTGAACCTCCGACCCCCACAACCCCAT
>NZ_JAGHQW010000056.1 GCF_017744115.1 Salinisphaera sp. G21_0
GAAGCGGCACGATTTTCCGGGTGGTTGTAATCATTACCAGGTCTTGCGTATTGACCACTGATGCCAGCAGGGGGTCTATGCATAATTATATTTCATCAATTCATGAAAATATAAAAAGCTGACTGCTGTTCTGTTCAGAAGTTCATTTTGCTGAAATGGTCTATAAACGTCAGTGGTTGAAGAAACCCATCTACTCCTGATGCCACCAATCCGCTATTTTCAAATTATCCGGGGCGAGACAATCAGTTGCAACCGTTGATCAATCTGCCTATTGATCACCTGCGGATACGGTCGCAATGCTGGAAACTTTCCTTCCCCGGAATTTAACACGGTTCTGGAGTCATGATGAAAGGGCAGTGGTTAGTGCCTTTTTTTTCTTTTCCTTTTTCTGTTTCTTGATTTGTCTGTGTGCTTTTCTGAATTTTTTTCGGCGGTAACGTTTGTTTCCTCTACCGATCCGATGTTGAGTGATACACAGCCATGACCCTGTGGCGGGATGTCCACTCTGGTCTTTATTTGATTAATGTATAGTTTCATTGAATCCTGGCTCCTGAGCTGGTTAACCGGGATTTCAATGACCTCAAATCCTGATTTTTGCAACAGTGCAATTTTAAGCAGAGTCGAACCATTCCTGATTTTAAAATCATTGCTGACGTAATGGGACGGTCCCTGAATTTCAATAACCATGTTGTGTTCTGGCAGTAGCAGGTCAACGGGAGGCAATGAGTTCAGGCTCTTTTCTTCTTCAAGCTTCAAAGTGGGCATGCATGATTGGAGTTGATCGCGGAAGTCGGCTTGATGTTTTGAAATGGTTGTCTGGTAATGGGGAACGATCGGACACGTTCTCCCCAGCCAACTGGCGGCCATGGCAATGATGTGTTGATCCTTTTCATTGTCCGGGGATGTATTTTCCAGGCGGGTCAACAGGTCATCCATGTGCTTTTCAAGCATGTTATTTTTAGTGGCATTGGAGACCAGAGACAATCTGGCACAACATACCATTACGCCCCAGAGAGACATCAATATATCTTGCTGAGAGAGCTGGGGTTTGTTACTGAATCGGCAGACAAGCGATTCGAACATAGAGGAAACCACATGCAGCTCAACGAGTTCACCCAGTTTCGCCATGGCCCACAGCAGGTTGGCGATATGCTGAGGATTAAATTGGTCTTTCTGTGGGTTCACGTAGGGCAGCAGCGCGGCCACAGCTTCTTTAAGCCCTGGTGTCCACTCCCCGTTTTCCACCAGTTTCGCTATGGCTCGCAGCATGTTGGTGATTGCCTGCGGTGTAAAGTTGGCTTTCTGTGTGTGCACGTGGTGCACCAAGGCGGCCACAGCTTTTTTAAGCCCTGGTGTCCGCTCCTGGCCTTTGTCCAACAGTTTCGCCATGGCCCACAGCAGGTTGACGATATGCTGAGGAAGAAATTGGTCTTTCGTTGCGTTCACGTGGAGCAACAGCCGGGCCACAGCCTCGTTGAACTCTGGTGTCTGCTCCTGCCCGTTGTCCACCAGTTTCGCCATGGCCCAAAGCAGGTTGGCGATTTCCTGTGGTTTAAAGTTAGCTTTCTGTGCGTTTATATGGGGCAACAGTGCGGCCACGGCCTCTTTTAGTCCTGGTGTCAGCTCTTGCCCGTCCACCAGTTTCGCCATGGCCCACAGCAGGTTGGCGATACCCTGGGCAGTAAATTGGTTTTTCTGTGCGTTCACAAGAAGCAACAGCGCGGCCACGGCCTCTTTGAACTCTGGTGTCTGCTCCTGGCCGCTATCCACCAGTTTCGCCATGGCCCACAGCAGGTTGGCGATATGCTGAGGAATAAATTGGTCTTTCTGAGCGTTTACGTGGGGCAACAGCGTGGCCACTGCCTCGTTGAGTTCAGGTATCCGCTCCTGCCCGTTGTCCACCAGTTTCGCCATGGCCCACAGCAGGTTGGCGATATGCTGAGGAATAAATGGATCTTTTTGTGCGTTTACGCGGGGCAACAGCGCGGCCACAGCTTCGTTGAGTTCTGGTGTCTGCTCCTGCCCGTTGTCCACCAGTTTCGCTATGGCCCATAGCAGGTTGGCAATACCCTGGGCACTAAACTGGTCTTTCTGTGCGTTCACGTGGGGCAACAGCGCGGCCACGGCCTCTTTGAACCCTGGTGTGTGCTCCTGCCCGTTATCTACCAGTTTCGCCATGGCCCACAGCAGGTTGACGATAGCCTGGGGAATAAATTGATCTTTTTTGGCATTCATAAGGGGCAACAGCGCGGCCACGGCCTCGTTGAGCTTTGGTGTCCACTCCTGCCCGGTGTCCACCAGTTTCGCCATGGCCCACAGCAGGTTGGCGATATGCTGAGGAATAAATTGGCTTTTCTTTGCATCCACGTGGGGCAACAGCGCGGCCACGGCCTCGTTGAGCTCTGGTGTGTGCTCCTGCCCGTTGTCCACCAGTTTCGCCACAGCCCACAGCAGGTTGGCGATATGCTGAGGAATAAATTGGTCTTTCTGTGCATTCACATGGGGCAACAGCGCGGCCGCGGCCTCGTTGAGCTCTGCTGTTCGCTCCTGCCCGGTGTCCATCAGTTTCGCAATGGCCCACACCAGGTTGGCGATGTCCCGGCCATTAAACTGGTCTTTCTGTGCGTTCATGTGGGGCAACAGCGCGGTCACGGCCTCGTTGAGCTCTGGTGTGTGCTCCTGCCCGTTGTCCACCAGTTTTGCCATGGCCCACAGCAGGTTGACAATGCCCTGAGGAATAAATTGGTCTTTTTGTACGTTTACGTGGGGCAACAACACGGCCACAGCCTCTTTGAGCCCTGGTGCCCACTTCTGACCGTTGTCCACCAGTTTCGCCATGGCCCACAGCAGGTTAGCGGTATGCTGAGGATTAAATTGGTCTCTCAGTGCATTCATGTGAGGCAACAGCACGGCCACGGCCTCTTTGAACTCTGGTGTGCGCTCCTGGCCGTTGTCCACCAGTTTCGCCATGGCCCACAGCAGGTTGGCGATTCCCCGGGCATCAATATCCCATGTTTCAGCTTTTCGGTTGCACTTGAATATTATTGTATCCAGTAGCATTGACAATAAGGCAGTTTGAGTATGCTTAACACGCTCATCCATGGGGCTGTGAGGGGTAAAAACACCCGCTGAAGTCAATGCATGAAGTGTTGTTGACAGGCTTCGCCAACTCCAACTCCGTGTTACTGTAAAATTTTGCAGCAAACGTATCAACTGGCCCTGTTCTGCTTGATTTAACAGTCTTTTAGCAGTTGACGTGTATTTTTTAATTGAACTGGCATACAGACCGTGATGTCTCCCATCATAGCGATGACCGAAACGATACGATTTATTCACCAGATCATCCATTATTTCCTGTTTAATGAGGGCGTTAAAATCTTGAGCAGGGATTACTGAACGGCTCTGAAGATGTTGTGAAGGGCATACGCCAGAAGAATGGTAACATTCCTTACGCCCCGGGGTAGTGCGGGGGGGATTATCCCACTTTCTGACTGTATTCTGTCTATATTGTACGCGCCTTGAAGAAGTAGCATGGCCATCCGGCTGGTTGTAATCTTTATCGGAGCTTGCGTATTTACCACTGATAACAGCAGAGGTTCTGCGCATAATTATATTTCATTAATTCATGAAAATATAAAAAGCAGACTGCTGTTTTGTTCAGAAGTTCATTTTGCTGGAATGTGAACACGGTTCTGGAGTCATGATGAAGGGGAAGCGGTTATTGCCTTTTTTTTCTTTTTCTTTTTTGTGGTTTGTCTGTTTGCTTTTCTGGATTTTCTTCGGCGGCTAAGTAACCATGATTTGAAGATTGCCACTTTTTATCGGCGGTAACGTTTGTCTCCTCTACCGGTCCGATGTCAGGTGATACACAGCCATGACCCTGTGGCGGGATGTCCATCCTGGCCTTTATTTGATCAATGCATAGTTTCATTGAATTCTGGCTACAAAGCTGGTTAACCGGGATTTCAATGACCTCAAATCCTGATTTTTGCAGCAGTGCTATTTTAAGCAGAGTTGAACCATTCGTGATTTTGAAATCATTACTTACGTAATGAGACGGTCCCTGAATTTCAATCACCATGTTGTGATCTGGCAGTAGCAGGTCAACGGGAGGCAATGAGTTCAGGCTCTTTTCCTGTTCAATCTTCAAAGAGGGCATGCGTGATTGGAGTTGATTGCGTAAGTCGGCTTGAGGTTTTGAAATGGTTGTCCGGTAATGGGGGATGATCGGACACGCTCTCCCCAACCAAATGGCAGCCATGGTAATGATTTGTTGATCCTTTTCATTGTCCGGGGATGTATTTTCCAGGCGGGTCAACAGGTCATCCATGTGCTTTTCAAGCACGCTATTTTTAATGGCATTGGGGGCCAGAGACAACCTGGCACAACATACCATTACTCCCCATAGGGACATCACTATATCATCTTGCTGAAAGAGCTGAGGGTTGTCGCTGAATCGGCAGAGCAACGATTCGAACGTTGAGGTAACCACGTGCAGCTCAACGAGTTCACCCAGCTTCGCCATGGCCCACAGCAGGTTGGCGATATGCTGAGGATCAAATTGGTCTTTCTGTGGGGGCACGCAGGGCAACAGCGCGGCCACAGCTTCTTTAACCCCTGGTGTCCACTCTCCGTTTTCCACCAGTTTCGCCATGGCCCACAGCAGGTTGGCGATTCCCTGTGGTGTAAAGTTGGCTTTATTTGCGTGTACGTGGGTCAACAGCGCGGCTACAGCTTTTTTAAGCCCCGGTGCCTGTTGCTGGCCGTTGTCAACCAGTTTCGCCATGGCCCACAGCAGGTTGGCGATTTGCTGAGGTATAAATTCGTCTTTCATTGCGTTCACGTGGGGCAACAGCCTGGCCACGGCCTCGTTGAACTCTGGTGTCGGTGCCTGGCCGTTGTCCACCAGTTTCGCCATGGCCCACAGCAGGTTGGCGATATGCTGAGGAATAAATTGGTCTCTCAGTACTTTCACGAGGGGTAGCAGCGTGGCCATGGCCTCGTTGAGCCCTGATGCCTGCTCCTGCCCGTTGTCCACCAGTTTCGCTATGGCCCACACCAGGCTGGTAATATCCTGGGCATTGAATTGGTCTTTCTGTGCGTTCACACGGGGCAACAGCGAGGCCACAGCTTTTTTAAGCCCTGGTGTCTGTTCCCGGCCGTTGTCCACAGTTTCGCCATGGCCCACAGCAGGTTGGCAATATGCTGAGGAATAAATTGGTCTTTCTGTGCGTTCACGTGGTGTAACAGGGTGCCCAGGGCCACTTTGATCTCTGGTGTCCGTTCCTGCCCGTTGTCCACCAGTTTCGCCAGGGCCCACAGCAGGTTGGAGATTCCCTGGGCATTAAATTGGTCTGCCTGTGCGTTCACGTGGGGCAACAGCGTGGCCACCGTTTTTTTAAGCCCTGGTGTCTGCTCCTGCCCGTTCTCCACCAGTTTCGCCATGGCCCACAGCAGGTTGACTATTTGCTGAGGTATAAATTGGTCTTTCCTTGCGTGCACGTAAAGCAGCAGACAGACCACAGTCTTGTTGAACTCTGGCATCTGCTCCTGCCCGCTGTCCACCAGTTTCGCCATGGCCCACAACAGGATGGTGATATGTTGAGGTATAAATTGGTCTTTCTTTGCGTTCACCTGTGGCAACAGCGCGGCCAGGGCCTCTTTGAGCACCGGTGTGTGCTCTTGCCCGTTGTCCAGCAGTTTCGCCATGGCCCACAGCAGGTTGACAATGCCCTGAGGAATAAATTGGTCTTTCTGTACGTTTACGTGGGGCAACAACACGGCCACAGTCTCTTTGAGCCCTGGTACCCACTTCTGACCGTTGTCCACCAGTTTCGCCATGGCCCACAGCAGGTTAACGGTATGCTGAGGAATAAATTGGTCTTTCTGTGCATTCATGTGAGGCAACAGCGCGGCCACGGCCTCTTTGAGTTCTAGTGTTTGCTCCTGCCTGCTGTCCACCAGTTTCGCGATGGCCCACAGCAGGTTGGAGATTCCCCGGGCACCAATATTCCTGGCTTCAGGTTTTTGGCTGCACTTAAACATTATTGCATCAAGTAGCGTTGACAATAAGGCAGCTTGAGTATGCTTGACACGCTCATCCATGGGTTTATGAGGGGTAAAAACACCCGCTGAAGTAAATGAATGAAGCGTTGTTGTCAGGCTTCGCCAATTCCAGCTCCGTGCTGCGGTAAAATTTTGTAGAAAACGTATCAGCTGGCCTTGCTCCGCCTGGTTTAACGGTCTTTTAGCAGCTGACGTGTATTGTTTAATTGAATTGGCATATAGACCGTGATTTCTCCCATCATAGCGATGACCGAAACGATCCGATTTACTCAGCAAACCATCCATTATTTCCTGTTTGATGAGCGCATTAAAATCTTGAGCCGGGTTTACTGAACGGTTCTGTAGATATTGAGAAGTGTTTGCGCAAGGAGAATGGTAAAATTTATTACGCCCCGGGGTAGTGCGTGGGGGATTATGCCATTGTCTGACTGTGGCATGTCTATATCGCCCAGGCCTTGAAGAAGTGGCACGGTTTTTCGGTTGGTTGAAGTCATTACCTGGTTTTGCGTCTTGACCACTGATGCCAGCAGGGGGACTATACATAATTATATTTCATCAATTCATGAAAATATAAAAAGCTGACTGCTGTTCTGTTCAGAAGTTCATTTTGCTGAAATGGTCTATAGACGTCAGTGGTTTAAGAAACCCATCTACTCCTGATGCCACCAATCCGCTATTTTCAAATTATCCGGGGCGAGACAATCAGTTGCAACCGTTGATCAATCTGCCTATTGATCACCTGCGGATACGGTCGCAATGCTGGAAACTTTCCTTCCCCGGAATTTAACACGGTTCTGGATTCATGATGAAAGGGCAGTGGTTAGTGCCTTTTTTTTCTTTTCCTTTTTCTGTTTTTTGATTTGTCTGTGTGTTTTTCTGATTTTTTTTCGGCGGTAACGTTTGTTTCCTCTACCGATCCGATGTTAAGTGATACACAGCCATGACCCTGTGGCGGGATGTCCACCCTGGCTTTTATTTGATCAATGCATAGTTTTATTGAATTCTGGCTCCAAAGCTGGTTAGCCGGGATTTCAATGACCTCAAATCCTGATTTTTGCAGCAGTGCTATTTTAAGCAGAGTTGAACCATTCCTGATTTTGAAATCATTACTTACGTAATGAGACGGTCCCTGAATTTCAATCACCATGTTGTGATCTGGCAGTAACAGATCAACGGGAGGCAATGAATTCAGGCTCTTTTCCTGTTCAATCTTCAAAGAGGGCATGCATGATTGGAGTTGATCACGGAAGTCGGCCTGAGTTTTTGAAATGGTTGTCCGGTAATGGGGGATGATCGGACACGCTCTCCCCAACCAAATGGCAGCCATGGTAATGATTTGTTGATTCTTTTGATTGTCCGGGGATGTATTTTCCAGGCGAGTGGACAGGTCATCCATGTGCTTTTCAAGCACGCTATTTTTAATGGCATTGGGGGCCAGAGACAACCTGGCACAACATACCATTACTCCCCAGAGAGACATCGCTATATCTTGCTGAAAGAGCTGAGGGCTGTCACTGAATCGGCAGAGCAACGATTCGAACGAAGAGGTAACCACGTGCAGCTCAACGAGTTCACCCAGCTTCGCCATGGCCCACAGCAGGTTGGCGATATGCTGAGGATCAAATTGGTCTTTCTGTGGGTTCACGCAGGGCAGCAGCACGGCCACAGCTTCTTTAAGTCCTGGTGTCCACTCTCCGTTTTCCACCAGTTTCGCCATGGCCCACAGCAGGTTGGCGATTTGCTGAGGAATAAAATGGTCTTTCATTGCGTTCACGTGGGGCAATAGCCGGGCCACGGCCTTGTTGAACTCTGGTGTCGGTTCCAGGCCGTTGTCCATCAGTTTCGCCATGGCCCACAGCAGGTTGGCGATATGCTGAGGAATAAATTGGTCTCTCAGTACTTTCACGAGGGGTAACAGCGTGGCCATGGCCTCGTTGAGCCCTGATGCCTGCTCCTGCCCGTTGTCCACCAGTTTCGCTATGGCACACAGCAGGTTGGTAATATCCTGAGCATTGAATTGGTCTTTCTGTGCGTTCACATGGGGCAACAGCGCGGCCACAGCTTTTTTAAGCCCTGGTGTCTGTTCCTGACCGTTGTCCACCAGTTTCGCCATGGCCCACAGCAGGTTGGCGATTCCCTGGGCATTAAATTGGTCTGCCTGTGCGTTCACGTAGGGCAACAGCACGGCCACAGCTTTTTTAAGCCCTGGTGTCTGTTCCTGGCCGTTGTCCACCAGTTTTGCCATGGCCCACAGCAGGTTGGCAATTTGCTGGGGAAGAAATTGGTCTTTGGTTGCGTTCACGTGGGGCAACAGCCGGGCCACGGCCTCGTTGAACTCTGGTGTTGGCTCCAGGCCGTTGTCAACCAGTTTCGCCATGGACCACAGCAGGTTGGAGGTTCCCTGGGCATTAAATTGGTCTGCCTGTGCGTTCACGTGGGGCAACAGCGCGGCCACAGCTTTTTTAAGCCCTGTTGTCTGTTCCTGGCCGTTGTCCACCAGTTTCGCCATGGCCCACAGCAGGTTGGCGATTCCCTGGGCATTAAATTGATCTGCCTGTGCGTTCACGTGGGGCAACAGCGCGACCACAGCTTTTTTAAGCCCTGGTGTCTGTTCCTGGCCGTTGTCCACCAGTTTCGCCATGGCCCACAGCAGGTTGGCAATTTGCTGAGGAATAAATTGGTCTTTGGTTGCGTTCAAATTGGACAACAGCCGTGCCACAGCCACGTTGAACTCTGCTGTCTGCTCCTGCCCGTTGTCCACCAGTTTCGCCATGGCCCACAACAGGATGGCGATATGCTGAGGGATAAATTGGTACTTCTGTGCGTTCACGTGGTGTAACAGGGTACCCAGGGCCTCTTTGATCTCTGGTGTCCGTTCCTGCCCGTTGTCCACCAGTTTCGCCATGGACCACAGCAGGTTGGAGATTCCCTGGGCATTAAATTGGTCTGCCTGTGCGTTCACGTGGGGCAGCAGCGCGGCCACCGCTTTTTTAAGCCCTGGTGTCTGCTCCTGCCCATTGTCCACCAGTTTCGCCATGGCCCACAACAGGATGGTGATATGTTGAGGTATAAATTGGTCTTTCCTTGCGTTCACGTAAGGCAGCAGACCGACCACAGTACTGTTGAACTCTGGCATCTGCTCCTGCCCGTTGTCACCCAGTTTCGCCATGGCCCACAACAGGATGGTGATATGTTGAGGTATAAATTGGTCTTTCTTTGCGTTCACGTGGTGCAACAGCGCGGCCACGGCCTCTATGAGCCCCGGTGTCTGCTCCTGCCCGTTGTCCACCAGTTTCGCCACGGCCCACAGCAAGTTGGCGATTCCCTGGGCATTAAATTGGTTTTTATGTGCGTTCACGAAGGGCATCAGCGCGGCCACACCCTTTTTAAGCCCCGGTGTCTGTTCATGCCCGTTATCCACCAGTTTCGCCATGGCCCACAGCAGGCTGGCGATATGCTGAGGATCAAACTGGTCTTTCTGTGGGTTCATGTGGGGCAACAGCGCGTCCACGGCCATGTTGAGCTCTGGTGTTCGCTCCTGTCCGTTGTCCACCAGTTTTGCCATGGCCCACAGAAGGTTGGCGATACCCTGTGGCTTAAAGTCAGTTTTCTGTGCGTTCACGCGGGGCAATAGTGCTGCTACGGCCTCGCTGAGATCAGCTGTCTGCTCGAGTCCGTTGACCACCAGTTTCGCCATGGCCCATAGCAGATTGATGATTCCCTGGGCATTAAGTTGGTCTTTCTGTTCGCGTACGATGGGCAACAACGCGGCCACAGCCTTTTTAAGCCCCGGTGTCTGTTCATGCCCGTTATCCACCAGTTTCGCCATGGCCCACAGGAGGTTGGCGATTCCCTGTGGTGTAAAGTTAGCTTTCTGTGCATTTACGTCGGGTAACAGTGCAGCCACGGCCTCTTTGAGCCAGGGTGTCTGCTCCTGGCCGTTGTCCACCAGTTTGGCCACGGCCCACAGCAGGTTGGCGATTCCCTGTGGTGTAAAGTTAGATTTTTGTGCGTTTACGTGGGGTAACAGCGCAGCCACGGCCTCTTTGAACTCTGGTGTCTGCTCGTGCCCGTTGTCCACCAGTTTTGCCATGGCCCACAGCAGGTTGGCGATTCCCCGGGCATCAATATCACTGTCTTCCAGTCTTTGGTTGCAGTTAAATATTATTGCATCCAGTAGCGTTGACAATAAGGCAGCTTGAGTATGCTTGAGACGCTCATCCATGGGGCTATGAGGGGTAAAAACACCCGCTGAAGTCAATGCATGAAGTGTTGTTGACAGGCTTCGCCAACTCCAGCTCCGTGTTGCTGTAAAATTTTGCAGCAAACTTATCAGCTGGCCTTGTTCCGCTTGATTTAACGGTCTTTTAGCAGCTGACGTGTATTGTTTAATTGAATTGGCATATAGACCGTGATTTTTCCCATCATAGCGATGACCGAAACGATACGATTTACTCAGCAGATCATCCATTATTTCCTGTTTAATGAGGGTGTTAAAATCTTGAGTAGAGTTTACTGAACGGCTCTGTAGATATTGAGAAGTGTTTGCGCCAGGAGAATGGTAAAATTTATTACGCCCCGGGGTAGTGCGTGGGGGATTATCCCATTGTCTGACTGTGGCATGTCTATATCGCCCAGGCCTTGAAGAAGCGGCACGGTTTTTCGGTTGGTTGTAGTCATTACCTGGTCTTGCGTCTTGACCACTGATGCCAGCAGGGGGGCTATACATAATTATATTTCATCAATTCATGAAAATATAAAAAGCTGACTGCTGTTCTGTTCATAAGTTCATTTTGCTGAAATGGTCTATAGACGTCAGTGGTTGAAGAAACTCATCTACTCCTGCCACCAATCCGCTATTTTCAAATTATCCGGGGCGAGACAATCAGCTACAACCTTTGATCAATCTGCCCGGGGATCACCTGCGGATGCGGTCGAAATGCTGGAAGCTCTCCTTCCCCGGAATGTGAACACGGTTCTGGAGTCATGATGAAGGGGAAGCGGTTATTGGCTTTTTTTTTCTATTTCTTTTTCTTTTTTTTGGTTTGCCTGTTTGCTTTTCTGAATTTTCTTCGGCGGCTAAGTAACAATGATTTGAAGATTGCCACTTTTTATCGGCGGTAACGTTTGTTCCCTCTACCGATCCGATGTCAAGTGATACGCAGCCATGACCCTGTGGCGGGATGTCCACCCTGGCCTTTATTTGATCAATGCATAGTTTTATTGAATTCTGGCTCCAAAGCTGGTTAACCGGGATTTCAATGACCTCAAATCCTGATTTTTGCAGCAGTGCTATTTTAAGCAGAGTTGAACCATTCCTGATTTTGAAATCATTACTTACGTAATGAGACGGTCCCTGAATTTCAATCACCATGTTGTGATCTGGCAGTAGCAGGTCAACGGGAGGCAATGAGTTCAGGCTCTTTTCCTGTTCAATCTTCAAAGAGGGCATGCGTGATTGGAGTTGATTGCGTAAGTCGGCTTGAGGTTTTGAAATAGTTGTCCGGTAATGGGGGATGATCGGACACGCTCTCCCCAACCAAATGGCAGCCATGGTAATGATTTGTTGATTCTTTTGATTGTCCGGGGATGTATTTTCCAGGCGAGTGGACAGGTCATCCATTTGCTTTTCAAGCACGCTATTTTTAATGGCATTGGGGGCCAGAGACAACCTGGCACAACATACCATTACTCCCCATAGAGACATCACTATATCATCTTGCTGAAAGAGCTGAGGGTTGTCGCTGAATCGGTAGAGCAACGATTCGAACGTTGAGGTAACCACGTGCAGCTCAACGAGTTCACCCAGCTTCGCCATGGCCCACAGCAGGTTGGCGATATGCTGAGGAATAAATTGGTCTCTCAGTACTTTCACGAGGGGTAGCAGCGTGGCCATGGCCTCGTTGAGCCCTGATGCCTGCTCCTGCCCGTTGTCCAACAGTTTCGCTATGGCCCACACCAGGTTGGTAATATCCTGGGCATTGAATTGGTCTTTCTGTGCGTTCACACGGGGCAACAGCGCGGCCACAGCTTTTTTAAGCCCTGGTGTCTGTTCCCGGCCGTTGTCCACCAGTTTCGCCATGGCCCAAAGCAGGTTGGCGATTCCCTGGGCATTAAATTGGTCTGCCTGTGCGTTCACATGGGGCAACAGCGCGGCCACAGCTTTTTTAAGCCCTGGTTTCTGTTCCTGACCGTTGTCCACCAGTTTCGCCATGGCCCACAGCAGGTTGGCAATTTGCTGAGGAATAAATTGGTCTTTGGATGCGTTCACGTGGGGCAACAGTGCGGCCACAGCCTTTTCAAGCCCCGGTGTCTGTTCATGCCCGTTCTCCAACAGTTTCGCCACGGCCCAGAGCAGGCTGGCAATATCCCGGGCACGAAATTGGACTTTCTGTGCATTCACTTGCTGCAACAGCGTGGCCACGGCCATGTTTAGCCCTGGTGTTCGCTCCTGCCCGTTGTCCACCAGTTTAGCGATGGCCCACAGAAGGTTGGTGATTCCCTGGTTATTAAGCTGGCTTTTCTGTTCGTGCACGAGGGGCAACAGCGCGGCCACGGCCATGTTTAGCCCTGGTGTTCGCTCCTGGCCGTTGTCCACCAGTTTCGCCATGGCCCATAGCAGGTTGACGATATGCCGGGCATTAACTTGGTCTTTCTGTTCGTGCACGAGGGGCAACAACGCGGCCACGGAATCCTTGAGATCAGGTGTCTGCTTCTGCCCGTTGTCCACCAGTTTTGCCAGGGCCCACAGCAAGTTGGTGATTCCCTGTGGTTTAAAGTGAGATTTCTGTGCATTTACGTGGGGTAACAGCGCAGCCACGGCCTCTTTGAGCCCTGATGTCTGCTCCTGGCCGTTGTCCACCAGTTTCGCCAGGGCCCACATCAGGTTGGCGATTCCCTGGGGTGTAAAGTTAGATTGTTGTGCGTTTACGTGGGGTAACAGCGCAGTCACGGCCTCTTTGAGCCATGGTGTCTGCTCCTGGCCGTTGTCCACCAGTTTCGCCAGGGCCCACAGCAGGTTGGCGATTCCCCGGGCATCAATATCACTGTCTTCATGTCTTTGGTTGCAGTTAAATATTATTGCATCCAGTAGCGTTGACAATAAGACAGCTTGAGTATGCTTAATACGCTCACCCATGGGGCTATGAGGGGTAAAAACACCCGCTGAAGTAAATGCATGAAGTGTTGTTGTCAGGCTTCGCCAATTCCAGCTCCGAGCTGCGGTAAATTTTTCCAGAAAATGTATCAGCTGGCTTTGTTCCGCCTGGTTTAACGGTCTTTTAGCAGCTGACGTGTATTGTTTGATTGAATTGGCATATAGACCGTGATTTCTCCCATCATAGCGATGACCGAAACGACCCGATCTACTCAGCAAACCATCCATTATTTCCTGCTTGATGAGAGCATTAAAATCTTGAGCAGGGTGTACTGAACGGCTCTGTAGATATTGAGAAGTGTATGCACCAGAAGAACGGTAAAATCCATTACGCCTCGGGGTGTTGCGTGGGGGATTATGCCATTGTCTGACTGTGGCATCTCTATATCGCCCACGCCTTGAATATCCGGGATGGTCATCCGGCTGGTTGTAATCTTTATCGGATCTTGCGTATTTATCACTGATACCAGCAGAGGTTCTATCCATAGTTATATTTCATTAATTCATGAAAATATAAAGAATAGACTGCTGTTTTGTTCAGAAGTTCATTTTGCTGGAATGTGAACACGGTTCTGGAGTCATGATGCAAGGGAAGTGGTTAGTGCCTTTTTTTTCTTTTTCTCTTTTTCTTTCTGTTTTTTGGTTTGTCTGTGTGCTTTTCTGAATTTTCTTCGGCGGTTAAATAACAGTGATCTGGGGATTGTCGCCCTTTATCGCCGGTAACGTTTGTCTCATCTGCCCATCCGATGTCAGGTGATACACAGCCATGACCCTGTGACGGGATGTCCACCCTGGCCTTTATTTGATTAATGCATAGTTTTATTGAATTCTGGCTACAAAGCTGGTTAACCGGGATTTCAATGACCTCAAATCCTGATTTTTGCAGCAGTGCAATTTTAAGCAGAGTCGAACCATTCCTGATTTTAAAATCATTACTTAAGTAATGATACGGTCCCTGAATTTCAATAACCATGTTGTGATCTGGCAATAGCAGGTCAACGGGAGGCAATGAGTTCAGGCTCTTTTCTTCTTCAAGCTTCAAAGTGGGCATGCATGATTGGAGTTGATCGCGGAAGTCGGCTTGATGTTTTGAAATGGTTGTCTGGTAATGGGGGATGATCGGACTCGTTCTACCAAGCCAACTGGCGGCCATGGCCATGATGCGTTGATCCTTTTCATTGTCCGGAGATGTATTTTTCAGGCGAGTAAACAGGTCAACCATGTGCTTTTCAAGCATGTTATTTTTATTAGCATTGGAGTCTAGAGACAATCTGGCACAGCATACCATTACGCCCCAGAGAGACATAAATATATCTTGTTGAGAGAGCTGAAGGTTGTCACTTAATCGGCAGACAAGCGATTCGAACGTAGAGGTCACCACGTGTAACTCAACGAGTTCACCCAGTTTCGCCATGGCCCACAGAATGTTGGCGATATGCTGAGGATTAAATTGGTGTTTCTGTGGGGTTACGTGGGGCAACACTGCGAACATAGCTTCTTTTAGCTCTGGCCCCCACTCTCCGTTGTCCACCAGTTTTGCCATGGCCCAAAGCAGGTTGGCGACATCCTGGGTATTAAACTGGTTTTTCGGTGCGTTCACGTGGTGCAAAAGCGCGAGCACTACTTCTTTGAGCTTTGGTGTCCACTCCTGCCCGTTGTCTACCAGTTTTGCTATGGCCCACAGCAGGTTGGCAATATGCTGAGGAATAAATTGGTCTTTCATTGCGTTCACGTGGGGTAACAGTTCGGCCACGGTCTCCATGAGCCCTTGTGTTCGTTCCAGTCCGTTGTCCACCAGTTTCGCCATGGCCCACAGCAGGTTGACATTGCCCTGAGCTTTAAATTTGCCCTTCTGTGCGTTCACGTGGGGCAACAGCGCGGCCACGGTCTCTTTGAACTCTGGTGTCTGCTCCTGCCCGTAGTCCACCAGTTTCGCCATGGCCCACAGCAGGTTGGCGATTTCCTGTGGTTTAAAGTTAGCTTTCTGTGCGTTCACGCGGGGTAACAGCGCCGCCACGGCCCCATGTAGCTCGGGTGTCCGCTCCTGCCCGTAATCCACCAGTTTCGCCATGGCCCATAGCAGGTTGGTGATTTCCTGGGGGTTAAAGTTAGCTGTTAGTACGTTCACTTGGGGCAACAGCGCAGTCACGGCCTCTATGAGCCCTGGTGTTTGCTCCTGCACGTTGTCCATCAGTTTCGCCATGGCCCACAGCAGATTGGCGATTCCCTGGGCATTAAATTGGTTTTTCTGCGTGCTCACGTGGGGCAACAGCGCGGCCACAGCCTTTTTAAGCCCTGGTGTTTGTTCCTGCCCGTTGTCTACCAGTTTCGCCATGGTCCAAAGCAGGCTGGCAATATCCTGGGCATTAAATGGAATTTTCTGTGTATTCACGTGGGACAACAGCTCGGCCACGGCCCTGTTGAGCCCTGGTGTCCGCTCCTGCCCGTTGTCCACCAGTTTCGCCATGGCCCATAACAGGTTGACGATTCCCTGAGTACTAAGTTGGTCTTTCTGTTCGTGCACAAGGGGCAACAACACGGCCACGGCCTTGTTAAGCCCCGGTGTTCGCTCCTGCCCGTTGTCTACCAGTTTCGCTATGGCCCACAGCAGGTTGACAATGCCCTGAGCTTTAAATTGGTGCTTCTTTGCGTTCACGGGGGGCAGCAGCGCGGCCACGGTCTCTTTGAACTCTGGTGTCTGCTCCTGCCCGTAGTCCACCAGTTTCGCCATGGCCCACAGCAGGATGGCAATGCCCTGAGGGATAAATTGGTCCATCTGTGCTTTCACGTGAGGCAACAGCGTGACCACGGCCTCTTTGAGCCCTGGTGTGTGCTCCTGCCCGTTGTCTACCAGTTTCGCTATTGCCCACAGCTGGTTGGCGATTCCCCGGGCATCAATGTCCCGGGCTTGAGGTTTTTGGTTGCACTTGGATATTATTGCATCAAGTAGCGTTGACAATAAGGCAACCTGAGTGTGCCTGACACGCTCATCCACGGGTTTATGAGGGGTAAAAACACCCGCTGAAGTCAATGCATGAAGTGTGGTCGTGAGGCTTCGCCAGCCCCAACGCCGTGTTACGGTAAAATTTTGCAGAAAACACATCAGCTGGCTTTGTTCCGCTCGATTCAACGGTCTTTTGGCAGCTGATGTGTATTGTTTAATTGAATTGGCATACAGACTGTGATTTCTCCCATCATAGCGATGACCGAAATGATCCGATTTACTCAGCAAACCAACCATTATTTCCTGTTTGATGAGAGCACTGAAATCTGGAGCCGGGTTTACTGAACGGCTCTGAAGATATTGAGAAGTGTATGCGCCAGAAGAATGGTAGAATTCATTACGCCTCGGGGTAGTGCAGGGGGGATTCTCCCATTGTCTGACCGTGGCATGTTTATATCGCCCACGCCTTGAAGATGCGGCATGGTCATGCGGCTGGTTGTAATCTTTATCGGATTTTGCGCATTTACCGCTGATACCAGCAGAGGTTCTATGCATAATTATATTTCATTAATTCATGAGAATATAAAAAGCAGACTGCTGTTTTGTTCAGAAGTTCATTTTGCTGAAATGGCCTATAAACGTCAGTGGTTGAAGAAACTCATCTACTCCTGATGCCACCAATCCGCTATTTTCAAATTATCCGGGGCGAGACAATCAGTTACAACCGTTGATCATATATTCCGCAGTTGAAACTCGAAAAATCGCTGCATCTCTTGTAGGACAAGGGGTTTGGTGATTTTACCCACTCACCCGTTGGGTGAGTATGCAAATTCGGCTCAGCACTGACTCCTGCAAGGGGTTTCAAGGATTTCATGAGATCCAACTGCGGAATATAGGTTGATCAATCTGCCCGGAGGGCACCTGCGGATACGGTCGAAATGCTGGAAAATCTCCTTGCCCGGAATGTGAACACGGTTCTGGAGTTATGATGAAAGGGAAGTGGTTAGTGCCTTTTTTTTCTTTTCCTTTTTCTGTTTTTTGGTTTGTCTGTTTGCTTTTCTGAATTTTCTTCGGCAGCTAAGTAACAATGACTTGAAGATTGCCACTTTTTATCGGCGGTAACGTTTGTCTCCTCTACCGATCCGATGTCAGGTGATACATAGCCATGACCCTGTGGCGGGATGTCCACTCTGGTCTTTATTTGATCAATGTATAGTTGCATTGAATTCTGGCTACAAAGCTGGTTAACCGGGATTTCAATGACCTCAAATCCTGATTTTTTCAGCAGTGCTATTTTAAGCAGAGTTGAACCATTCCTGATTTTAAAATCATTACTGACGTAATGAAACGGTCCCTGAATTTCAACAACTATGTTGTGATCTGGCAGGAACAGGTCAGCAGGAGGCAATGAGTTAAGGCTTTTTTCTTGTTCAACCTTCAAAGAGGGCATGCATGATTGGAGTTGATCGCAAAAGTCGGCTTGAGGTTTTGAAATGATTGCCTGGTAATGAGGAACGATCGGACACGCTCTCCCAAGCCAACTGGCGGCCATGGCAATGGTGCGTTGATCTTTTTCATTGTCCGGGGATGTATTTTCCAGGCGAGTAAACAGGTCATCCAGATGCTTTTCAAGCACGTTATTTTTAATAGCATTAGGGGCCAGAGACAACCTGGCACAACATACCATGACTCCCCAGAGAGACATCAATATGAATTGTTGAGAGAGCTGAGAGTTGTCACTGAATCGGCTGAGGAACGATTCGAACGTAGAGATAACCACGTGCAGCTCAACGAGTTCACCCAGCTTCGCCATGGCCCACAGCAGGTTGGCGACTTGCTGAGGATCAAATTGGTCTTTCTGTGGGTTTACGCAGGGCAGCAGCGCGGACACGGCTTCTTTAAGCCCTGGTGTCCACTCTCCGTTGTCCACCAGTTTCGTCATGGCCCAAAGCAGGTTGGCAATTGCCTGTGGTGTAAAAGTGGTTTTATTTGCGTGCACGTGGGGCAACAGCGCGGCTACAGCTTTTTTAAGTACTGATGTCTGTTGCAGGCCGTTGTCCACCTGTTTCGCCATGGCCCACAGCAGGTTGGCGATTTGCCGAGGAATAAATTGCTCTTTCTTTTCGTTCACGTGGGGCCACATCCGGACCACAGCTTCGTTGAACTCTGGTGTCTGCTCCTGGCCGTTGTCTACCAGTTTCGCCATGGCCCACAGCAGATTAGCGATACCCTGAGCATTAAATTGGTCCTTCTGTGCGTTCATTTGGGGTAACAGTGCGGCCACGGCCTCGCTGAGCCCTGGTATCCACTCCTGCCTGTTGTCCACCAGTTTCGCCATGGCCCAGAGCAGGTTGGTGATAGCCTGGGCATTAAATTGGTCTTTCTGTGCGTTCACGCAGGGCAAAATCGCGGCCACGGCCTCGTTGAACTCTGGTGTCTGCTTCTGCCCATTGTCTACCAGTTTCGCCATAGCCCAGAGCAGGCTGGCGATAGCCTGGGCATTAAATTGGTCTTTCTGTGCGTTCACGTAGGGCAAAAGCGCGGCCATGGCCTCTTCGAGCTCTGGTGTTCGTTCCTGCCCGTTGTCCACCAGTTTCGCCACGGCCCACAGCAGGTTGGCGATATGCTGAGGATTAAATTGGTCTTTCTTTGCATTCACGTGGGGTAACAGCGTGGCCACGGCTTCGTTTAGCTCTGGTGTCCGCTCCTGCCCGTTGTCAACCAGTTTCGCCACGGCCCACAGGAGATTGGCGATATGCTGAGGACTAAATTGGTATTTCTGTCCGTTCACATGGGGCAAAAGCGCGGCCACGGCCTCGTTGAGATCCGGTGTCCGCTGCTGCCCGATGTCCACCAGTTTCGCCATAGCCCACACAAGGTTGGCGATGTCCTGGGCATTAAATTGGTCTTTCTGTGCGCTCACGTGGGGCAACAGCGCGGCTACGGCCTGGTTAAGCCCTGGTGTGCGCTCCTGCCCGTTGTCCAGCAGTTTCGCCATGGCCCACAGCAGGTTGGCAATGCCCTGAGGAATAAATTGGTCTTTCTGTACGTTTACGTGGGGCAACAACACGGCCACAGCCTCTTTGAGCCCTGGTACCCACTTCTGACTATTGTCCACCAGTTTCGCCATGGCCCATAGCAGGTTAGCGGTATGCTGAGGAATAAATTGGTCTTTCTTTGCATTCACGCGTGGCAACAGCGCGGCCACGGCCTCGTTGAGCCCTGGTGTGTGCTCCTGCCCGTTGTCCAGCAGTTTCGCCACGGCCCACAGCTGGTTGACAATTCCCTGTGGTGAAAAGTTAGATTTTTGTGCGTTTACGTGGGGCAACAGCGCGGCTATGGCTTTTGTAAGTCCTGGTGCCTGTTGCAGGCCGTTGTCCACCAGTTTCGCCATGGCCCAGAGCAGGTTGGCGATTCCCCGGGCATCAATATCCCATGCTTCAGCTTTTCGGTTGCACTTGAATATCATTGTATCCAGTAGCAAGGACAGTAGGGCCGCTTGAGTGTGCTTAACACGCTCATCCATGGGTCTATAAGGGGTAAAAACACCCGCTGAAGCCAAGGCATGAAGTGTTGTTGACAGGCTTCGCCAACTCCAACTCCGTGTTACGGTAAAATTTTGCAGCAAACGTATCAGCTGGCTTTGTTCCGTCTGGTTTAACGGTCTTTTAGCAGCTGACGTGTATTGTTTGATTGAATTGGCATATAGACCGTGATTTCTCCCATCATAGCGATGACCGAAACGACCCGATCTACTCAGCAAACCATCCATTATTTCCTGCTTGATGAGAGCATTAAAATCTTGAGCAGGGTGTACTGAACGGCTCTGTAGATATTGAGAAGTGTATGCACCAGAAGAACGGTAAAATCCATTACGCCTCGGGGTGTTGCGTGGGGGATTATGCCATTGTCTGACTGTGGCATCTCTATATCGCCCACGCCTTGAATATCCGGGATGGTCATCCGGCTGGTTGTAATCTTTATCGGATCTTGCGTATTTACCACTGATACCAGCAGAGCTTCTATCCATAATTACATTTCATCAATTCATGAAAATATAAAAAAACAGACTGCTGTTCTGTTCAGAAGTTCATTTTGCTGGATGGTCTAAGTAGTTGGGGAAGCCTATCTACATCTACGATGCCACCAGTCCCCTATGTTCAAATCATCCGGGGCGGGAGGGCAACAGGTCCTCAACACTGGCACACCTTCCATGGAATGTGAAAACGGCTCTTGAGTCATGATGGGAGGGAGGAGATGACTGGCTGTTTTTTTATCTTCTTTTTTCTATTTTTTGGTTTGCCTGTTTGCTTTTTCGAATGTTTTTTGGCGGTTAAGTAACAGTGGTCTTGCCAGCCTTTATCGGCAGTAACGTATGCCTCATCTGCCCCCCCACTTTTAAGTGATGCAGAGCCATGACCTGGTGGCGGGATATCTACTCTGGTTTTTATTTGATCAATGCATTGTTTCATCGAATCCTGATTCCAAAGCATGTTAACCGGGATTTCAATGACCTCAAATCCTGATTTTTGCAACAGTGCGATTTTAAGCAGAGTCGAACCATTCCTGGTTTTGAAATCATCACTCACGTAATGAGACGGTCCCTGAACTTCAATGACAATGTTGTGATCTGGCAGCAGCAGGTCAACCGGAGGCAATGAGTTCAGACTCTTTTCTTCTTCAATCTGCAAAGATGGAATGCATGATTGGAGTTGAGTGCGGAAGTCGGTTTGAGGTTTTGAAATGGTTGTCTGGTAATGGGGGACGAACGGACAGGCTCTGCCAAGCCAACTGGCGGCCATGGCCATGGTGCGTTGATCCTCCTCATTGTCTGGGAACGTATTTTCCAGGCGAGTAAACAGTCCATCTATGAGCTTTTCAAGCCAGTTATTTTTATTGGCATTGGAGACCAGAGAGAACCTGGCACAGCATACCATGACTCCCCAGAGAGACATCCATATATCTTGCTGAGAGAACTGAGGGTTTTCACGGATTCGGTAGACAAGTGATTTGAAGGTAGAGGTAACCATGTTCAGCTCAATGAGCTCACCCATTTTCGCCGTGGCCCACAGCAGGTTAGCGATTTCCTGTGGTTTAAAATTAGCTTTCTGTACGTTCACGTGGTGCAACAGTGCGGCTATGGCCTCTTTGAGCCCTGGTCTCTGTTCCTGTCCGTTGCCCACCAGTTTTGCCATGGCCCAAAGCAGGTTGGCAATATTCTGAGGAATAAATTGGTCTTTTTGTGTGTTCACGTGGGGTAGCAGCGCGGCTACGGCCTCGTTTAGCCCTGGTGTCTGCTCTTGCCCGTTATCCACCAGTTTCGCCATGGCCCACAGAAGGTTGGCAATATGCTGGGCACTAAATTGGTCTTTCTGTGTATTCACGAGGGCCAACAACGTGGCCATGGCCTCTTTGAACTCTGGTGTCCGCTCCTGGCCATTGTCCACCAATTTCGCCATGACCCACAGCAAGCTGGCAATATCCTGAGGAATAAATTGGTCTTTCTGTGCGCTCACGCGAGGCAATATCGCGGCCACGACCGCTTTGAACCTTGGTGACCAGTTTTGCCTGTTGACTGCCAGTTTTGCCACTGCCCACAGAAGGTTGGCGATACCCTGGGCATTAAATTGATCTTTCTGTGCGTTTATGTGGGGCAACAGCACAGCCACGGCCTTGTAGAGCCCAGGTGTTCGCTCCTGCCCGTTGTCCACCAGTTTCGCCATGGCCCACAGCAGGTTGGCGATATGCTGAGGGATAAATTGGTCTTTGTGTATTTTCACGTGGGGCAACAGCGCGGCCATGGCCTCGTTAAGCCCTGGTGTCAGCTCCTGCCCGTTGTCCATCAGTTTCGCCATGGCCCATACCAGGTTGGCGATATGCTGAGGAATAAATTGGTCTTTCTTTGCATTCACGTTGGGCAACAGCGCGGTCACGGCCTCGTTGAGTTCGGGTGTCCGCTCCTGCCTGTTGTCTAACAGTTTCGCCATGGCCCATAGCAGGTTGGTGACTTCCTGTGGTTTAAAGTAAGCTTTCTGTGTGTTCACGCAGGGCAAAAGCGCGGCCACGGCCTCTTCGAGTTCTGTTGTTCGTTCCTGACCGTTGTCCACCAGTTTCGCCATAGTCCACAGCAGGTTCGCGATAGCCTGGGCATTAAATTGGTCATTCTGTGCTTTCACACAGGGCAAAAGCGCGGCCATGGCCTCTTCAAGTTCTGGTGTTCGCTCCTGCCCGTTGTCCACCAGTTTCGCCATGGCCCACAGCAGGTTGGCGATTTCCCGGGGTTTAAAGTTAGCTGTTTGTACGTTCACCCGGGACAACAGCGCGGACATGGCCTTTTTGAGCTCTGGTGTCCGCTCCTGCCCATTGTCTACCAGTTTCGCCATGGCCCATAGCAGGTTGGTGACTTCCTGTGGTTTAAAGTGAGCTTTTTGTCTGTTCACGTGGGGCAACAGCGCGGTCAGGGTCTCTTTTAACTCTGGTGTCTGCTCCTTCCCGTTGTCCACCAGTTTCGCCATGGCCCACAGCAGGTTGGCGATATGCTGAGGGATAAATTGGTCTTTCTGTATTTTTACGTGGGGCAACAGAGCGGCCACAGCCTTGTTAAGCCCTGGTGTCAGCTTCTGCCCGTTGTCCACCAGTTTCGCCATGGCCCACAGCAGGTTGGCGATACCCTGAGCATTAAATTGGTCTTTCTTTGCGTTCACGTGGGGCAACAGCGCGGCCACTGCCTCTTTGAGCTCTGGTGTTCGTCCCTGTCCATTATCCACCAGCTTCGCCATGGCCCACAGCAGGTTGACGATATGCTGAGGAATAAATTGGTCTCTCTGTGCGTTCACGTGGGGTAACAGCGCAGCCAGGGCCTCTTTGAACCCTGATGTCCACTCTTGCCCATTACTCACAAGTTTTGCCATGGCCCACAGCAGGTTAGCGATTCCCGGGCCATCAATATCCCTGGCTTGAGGTTTTTGGTTGCACTTGAATATTATTGCATCAAGCAGGTTGGACAATAAGGCAGCTTGAGTAAGCTTTGCACATTCATGCATGGGTTTATGAGGGGTAAAAACACCGGCTGAAGTCAATGAATGAAGTGTTGTTGACAGGCTTCGCCAACTCCAACTCCGTGTTGCTGTAAAGTTTTGCAGAAAACGCATCAGCTGGCCTTGTTCCTCTTGATTGAGCGGTCTTTTAGCAGCTGACGTGTATTTTTTAATTGAACTGGCATATTGACTGTGATTTCTCCCATCATAGGAACGACCGAAACGATCAGATGTGCTCACCAGGCCAGCCATTATTTCCTGTTTGATCAGAGCATTAAAATCCTCAGCAGGGTTTACTGAACGGTACTGTAGATATTGAGAAGAGCGTGTGCCAGAAGAACGGTAAAGTTCATTACGCCCCGAGGTAGTGCGAGGGGGATTATCCCATTGTCTGACTGTACAATGTCTATATCGCCCATGCCTTGAAGAAGCAGCATGGTCATTCGGCTGGTTGTAATTTTTATCGGATCTTGCGTATTTACCACTGATACCAGCAGAGCTTCTATCCATAATTACATTTCATCAATTCATGGAAATATAAAAAGCAGACTGCTGTTCGGTTCAGAAGTTCATTTTTTACTTTTTGGTATACTTGGTTGCTCTGCTGAATGTTTTTCGGCGGTTAAGTTACAGTGTTGCCATCCTTTATCGACAGTAACACATAGCTCATTTTTACCGCTTTTAAATAAGTGATACTGAGCCATGTCCCTGTAGTGGGATGTTCACTCTGGTGATTATTTGATCAATGCATTGTTTTATGAAATCCCGGTTCCCAAGCTGGTTAACCGGGATTTCAATAACCTCAAATCCTGATTTTTGCAGCAGTGCGATTTTTAGCAGAGTCGAACCATTCCTGGTTTTGAAATCACCACCCACGTAATGAGAAGGCCCCTGAATTTCAATTACCATGTTGTGATCTGGCAGCAGCAGGTCAACCGGAGGTAATGAGTTCAGACTCTCTTCTACTTCAATCTTCAAAGAGGGAATGCGTGATTGGAGTAGATCGCGAAAGTCAGATTGACGTTTTGACATGGTAGTCTGGTAATGAGGGATGACCGGACACGCTTTGCCAAGCCAACTTGCGGCCATGGCCATCATGGATTGATCCTCGTGATTGTCTGGATATGTATTTTCCAGGCGAGTAAAAAGGGCATCCATGTGCTTTTCAAGCGCATTATTTTTATTGGGATCTGAGACCAGGGTCAACCTGGCACAGCAGACCATTACCCCCCAGAGAGACATAAATATGTCTTGCTGAGAGAGCTGAGGTTTTTCACTGATTTTGCAGACAAGCGATTCGAACGTAGAGGTAAACACGTTCAGCTCAACGAGCTCACCCATTTTCGCCATGGCCCACAGCAGGTTGGCGATATGCTTAGGAATAAATTGGTCTTTCTGTTCGTTCACGAGGGGCAACAGCGCGGCCATAGACTTATTGAGCTCTGGTGTCTGCTCCTGCCCGTTTTCCATCAGTTTCGCCATGGCCCATAGCAAGTTGGCAATATCCCGGGCATTAAATTGGCCTTTCATTGCGTTCACGTGAGGCAACAGCGAGGCCACGGCGTTGTTGAGTTCTGCTGTTTGCTCCTGCCCATTGTCCAGCAGTTTCGCCATGACC
Source organism: Salinisphaera sp. G21_0 (assembly GCF_017744115.1). Lineage (GTDB taxonomy): Bacteria > Pseudomonadota > Gammaproteobacteria > Pseudomonadales > Endozoicomonadaceae > Endozoicomonas. The sequence continues at coordinate 24,822 of NZ_JAGHQW010000056.1, forward strand.
CACAGCAGGTTGGCGATTTCCTGTGGGTTAAAGTCAGCTATATTTGCGTTCACGAGAGGTAACAGCGCGGCCAAGGCCTCTATGAGCCCCGGTATCCACTCCTGCCCGTTGTCCACCAGTTTCACCATGGACCACAGCAGATTGGCGATTTGCTTCGGGTTAAAGTTAGCTTTCTGTACGTTCACGCGGGGCAACAGAGCGGCCACGGCCTCTTTGAGCCCTGGTGTCTGTTCCTGCCCGTTGTCCACCAGTTTTGCCATGGCCCACAGCAGGTTGGCGATAGCCTGTGATTTAAAGTTAGCTTTCTGTACGTTCACGAGGGGCAACAGCGCTGCCATCGCTTCTTTGAGCCCCGGTGTCTGCTCCTGCCCGTTGTCCAACAGTTTCGCCATAGTCCACAGCAGGATGGCGATACCCTGTGGTGTAAAGTTAGCTTTCTGTGCGTTTACGTGGAGCAACAGCCTGGCCATGGCCTCGTTGAGCTCTGGTGTCCACTCCTGCCCGTTGTTCACCAGTTTCACCATGGCCCACAGCAGATTAGCGATTTCCTGTGGTTTAAAGTAAGCTTCCCTTGCGTTCACGAGCGGCAACAGCGCGGCTACAGCCTCGTTGAGCTCTGGTGTTCGCTCCTGCCCTAAGTCCACCAGTTTTGCCATGGCCCACAACAGATTGGCGATACCCTGGGCATTAAACTGGTCTTTCTGTGCGTTCACGTGGAGCAACAGCGCGGCTTCGGCCTTGTTGAGGTCCGGTGTCTGCTCCTGCCCATTGTCCACCAGTTTCGCCATGGCCCACAGCAGGTTGACGATGCCCTGAGGTTTAAAGTCATCTTTTTGTACGTTCACGTTGGGTAACAGCGCGGCCACGGTCTCTTTGAATCCTGGTGTCCGTTCCTGACCGTTATTCACCAGTTTCGCCATGGCCCACAGCAGGTTAGCGGTATTCTGAGGTATAAATTGGTCTTTCAGTGCGTTCACGTGAGGCAACAGCGCGGCCACAGCCTCGTTGAGCTCTGGTGTCAACTCCTGGCCGTTGTCCACCAGTTTCGCCATGGCCCACAGCAGGTTGGCGATTCCCCGGACATCAATATCCCATGCTTCAGCTTTTTGGTTGCACTTGAATGTTATTGCATCCAGTAGTGTTGACAATAAGACAGCTTGTGTACGCTTAACACGCGGATCCATGGGTTTATGAGGGGTAAAAATACCCGCTGAAGTAAATGAGTGAAATGTTGTCGTCAGGCTTCGCCAATTCCAGCTCCGTTTTGCTGTGAAATTTTGTAGCAAACGCATCAGCTGGCTTTGTTCAGCTCGATTTAACGGTCTTTTAGCAGCTGACGTGTAGTTTTTTATTGAATTGGCATATTGCCCGTGATTTCTCCCTTTATAGCGATGACCGACACGCTCCGATTGACTCACCAGGTCATCCATTATTTTCTGTTTGGTGAGAGCATTAAAATCTTGAGCAGAGTTTACTGAACGGCGCAGCAGATATTGAGAAGAGCATGCGGCAGAAGAAGGGTAAAATTCATTGCGTCTCGGGGCGGTGCGGGGAGGATTATCCCATTGTCTGACTGTGGCATCTCTATATCGTCCATGCCTTGAAGATGCGGCATGGTCATTTGGTTGGTAGAAATCATTATCTGACCTGGCGTATTGACCACTGATACCAGCAGAGCTTCTATCCATAATTACATTTCATTAATTCATGAAAATATAAAAAGCAGACTACTGCTATGTTCAGAAGTTCATACTGATGAAATATCCGGGTTAAGTAATGGATACAGAACCATGCCCTTGTGCCCGGATGTCTACCCTGGTCTTTATGTGATTAATACACAGTTTCATTGAATCCAGGTTCCAAAGCTGGTTAACCGGGATTTCAATGACCTCAAATCCTGATTTTTTCAGCAGGGCGATTTTAAGCAGAGTCGAACCATTCTTGGTATTGAAATCACCACTCACATAATGAGTGGGTCCCTGAATTTCAATAACCATGTTGTAATCCGGCAGTAATAGGTCAACCGGAGGCAATGAGTTCAGACACTTTTCTTCTTCAATCTTCAAAGAGGGAATGCGTGATTGGAGTTGTTCGCGGAAGCCGGTTTGAGGTTGTGAGACGACTATCCGGTAATGGGGGGTAACCGGACAGGGTCTCCCGAGCCAACTTGCGGCCATGGCAATGACGCGTTTATCCTCATCGTTGTCCGGGGATGTATTTTCCAGGCGAGTAAACAGGTCATCCATGTGCTTTTCAAACACATTATTTTTATTGGCCTTAGAGACCAGAAACAACCTGGCACAGCATACCATTACTCCCCAGAGAGACATCAATATTGCCTTGAGAGAGACATGAGGGTTTTTACTGATTCGGTGGACAAGAGGCTCAAACGTGGCCATAGCCACGTTCAGATCAACGAACTCACCCAGTTTCGCCATGGCCCACAGCAGGTTGGCAATATGCTGAGGAGTAAATTGGTCTTTCTGTGCGTTCACGAGGAGTAACAGAGCGGCCACGGCTTTGTTGAACTCTGGTGTCTGCTCCTGCCCGTTTTCCACCAGTTTTGCCATGGCCCACAGCAGGTTGGCAATAGCCTGGGGTTTAAAGTTAGCTTTTTGTGCGTTCACGAGGGGCAACAACGTGGCTACGACCTCATTGAACTCTGGTGTTCGCTCCTTTCCGTTATCCATCAGCTTCGCCAAGGCCCACAGCAGGTTGGCGATACCCTGTGGTTTAAAGTTAGCTTTCTGTGCGTTGACGTGGGGCAACAGCGCGGCTATGGCGTCGTTTAGCCCTGAGGTCATGTCCTGCCCGTTGTCCACCAGTTTCGCCATGGCCCACAGCAGGTTGGCGATACTATGGGCAGTAAAATTGTCTTTCTGTACTTTCACGCGGGGCAGCAGCGCGGCCACAGCATGGTTGAGTTCTGGTGTACGCTTCTGCCCGTTGTCCACCAGTTTTGCAATGGACCACATCAGATTGGCAATTTCCTGTGGTTTAAAGTTAGCTTTCTGTGCGTTCACGAGGGGCAACAGCGCGACCACAGCCTCTCTAAGCCCCGGTGCACACTCCTGTTCGTTGTCTACCAGTTTCGCTATGGCCCACAGCAGGTTGGCGATATGCTGAGGAATAAATTGGTCTCTCTGTGCGCTCACGTGGGGCAACAGCCTGACCACGGCCTTATTGAGCGCTGGTGTTCGCTCCTGCTCATTGTCCACCAGTTTCGCTATGGCCCACAGCAGGTTGGCGATATGCTGAGGAATAAATTGGTCTTTATGTGCGCTCACGTGGGGCAGCAGCGCGACCACGGTCATTTTGAACTCTGGCGTCCGCTCCAGCCCGTTGTTCACCAGTTTTGCCATGGCCCACAGCAGATTGGCGATTTCCTGTGGTGTAAAGTTAGCTTTGCGCGCGTTCACATGTGGTAATAGCGCGGCCAGAGCCTCTTCGAGTTCTGGTGTCCATTCCTGCCCGTTGTCCACCAGTTTCGCCATGGCCCACACCAGGTTGGCGATACCCTGGGCAGCAAATTGGTCTTTCAGTGCGTTCACATGAGGCAACAGCGCAGCCAGGGCCTCGTTGAGTTCCGGTGTCTGCTTATGCCCGTTGTCCACCAGTTTCGCCATGGCCCACAGCAGGATGGCGATTTCTCGTGGCTTGAAGTTAGCTTTCGGTGCATTTATGTGGGGTAACAGCGCAGCTAAAGCCTGTTTCAACGCTGGTGTCTGCTGCTGGCCGTTGTCCACCAGTTTCGCCAGGGCCCAGAGTATGTTGGCGATTTCCTGTGGCTTAAAGTTAGCTTTCTGTGCGTTTACATGGGGCAACAGGGTAGCCAGGGCTTCTTTGCGTTCTGGTGTCTGCTTCTGTCCTTTGTCCGCCAGTTTCGCAATGGACCACAGCAGATTGGCGATTTCCTGTGGATTAAAATTGTTTTTTCGGGCGTTTAACAGGGACAATAGCGCGGCCACGGCCTGTTTCAGCTCTGGTGTCTGATCCTGCCCCAAGTCCACCATTTTCGCCATGGCCCACAGCAGGTTGGCAATTCCCTGATTATCAATATACCTGACTTCAGATGTTTGATGGCACTTGAATATTATTGCATCAAATAGCGTTGACAATATGTTCGCTTGAGTAAGCTTGACGCGCTCATCCATGGGCCTATGAGTGGTAAAAACACCTGCTGAAGTCAATGAATGAAGTGTTGTCGACAGGCTTAGCCAATTCCAGCTGCGTGCTGCGGTAAAATGTTGCAGCAAACGTAGCAGCTGGCTTTGTTCAGCTCGATTTAACGGTCGTTTAACAGCTAATGAGTATTTTTTAATTGAACTGGCATATTGCCCGTGATTCCTCCCATCATAGCGATAACCGAAACGATCCGATTTTTTCAGCAGGTCATCCATTATTTCCTGTTTAATGAGGGCATTAAAATCTGGAGCAGGGTGTACTGAACGGCACAGTAAATATTGAGAAGAGCGTGCGTCATAAGAGTGGTAAGATTCGTTACGCCCCGGGGTAGTGCGGGAGGAATGATCCCGCCGTCTGACTGTACCCTGTCTGTATTGCCCATGCCTTGAGGAAGCGGCATGGTTATCCGGTTGGTGATAATCATTACCTGACCTTGCGTATTTACCACGGATACCAGCAGTGCTTCTATCCATAATTACATTTCATTAGTTCATGAAAATATAAAAAGCAGACTGCGATTCTGTTCAGAAGTTCATTTTGCTGGAATGTGAACATGGTTCAGGAACCATAATGAAAGGGAAGAGGTTATTACCTTCTTTTTCTCTTCCTTTTTCTTTTTGGTTTGCGTGTTTGCTGTTCTGAATGTTCTTCGGCCGTTAAGTAAGAGTGATCTGAGAATTGCCATCCTTTATTGGCAGTAACCTTGGCCTCTTCTGTCCACCCGATGTTAAATGATACAGCACCATGATCTTGTGCCGGGGTGTCTACCCTGGTCTTTATTTGATCAATACATCTATTCATTAAACCTTTGTTCCAAAACTCGTTCACCGGGATTTCAATGACCTCAAATCCTGATTTTCTCAGGAGTGCGATTTTAAGCAGAGTTGAACCATTCCGGGTTTTGAAATCACCACTGACGTAATGAGATGGTCCCTGAACTTCAATAATAATGTTGTGATCTGGCAGTAGCAGATCAACCGGAGGTAATGAATGCAGACTCTTTTCTTCTTCAATTTTCAAAGAGGGAATGCGAGATTGGAGTTGATTGCGGAAGATGGTCTGATATTTTGAAGTGGTTGTCTGGTAATAGGGGGTGACCGGACATGGTTTTCCAAGCCAACATGCGGCCATGGCAAGGATGGATTGATCCTCTTCATTGACCGGGGATATATTTTCCAGGCGAGTAAACAGGTCATCCATGTGCTTTTCAAGCACATGATTTCTATTGGTATTGGAGTCCAGAGACAATCTGGCACAGCATACCATGACTCCCCAGAGAGACATCAATATGGCGTGGTGAGTGAACTGAGGGTTGTAACTGATTTGGTAGACAAGGGATTCGAACGTAGAGGTAGCCATGTTCAGCTCAACGAACTCACCGAGTTTCGCCATGGCCCACAGCAGGTTGGCAATTTCCTGTGGTTTAAGATGAGTTTTCTGTGCGTTCACGTGGGACAACAGCACGGCTATGGCTTCGTTGAGTTCTGGTGTCCGCTCCTGGCCGTTGTCCACCAGTTTCGCCATGGCCCACAGCAGGTTGGCGATAGCCTGGGCATTAAATTGGTCTTTCTGTATGTTCACCTGGGTCAACAGTTCGGCCACAGCTTCTTTGAGCCCTGGTGGCCACTCCTTCCCGCTGTCCACCAGTTTCGCCATGACCCACAGCAGATTGGCGATTCCCTGGGCATCAATATCCCATGCTTGAGGTTTTTGGTTGCACTTGAATATGGTTGCATCAAGTAGCTTTGATAGTAAGGCAGCTTGAGTAAGTTTAACACGCTCACCCATCGGTTTATGAGGGGTAAAAACACCCGCTGAAGTAAATGAATAAAGTGTGGTCGTCAGGCTTCGCCAATTCCAGCTCTGTGTGACTGTAAAATTTTGTAGCAAACGTATCAGCTGGCTTTGTTCCGCTGGATTTAAAGGTCTTTTTGACGCTGACGTGTATTTTTTAATTAAACTGGCATATTGCCCGTGATTTCTCCCATCATAGTGATGACCGAAATGATCCGATTTACTCATCAGATCATTCATTATTTCCTGTCTGATGAGGGCACTAAAATCTTCAGCAGGGTTTATTGAACGGTGCATTAGGTATTGAGAAGGCCGTGCGCCAGAAGAGTGGCAAAATACATTGCGCCCCGGGGTAGTACGTGAGAAGTTATCACGTCGTCTGACTGTAACCTGTCTATATTGCCCATGCCTTGAAGAAGCGGCATGATCTCCGGTTGGTTGTAATCATCGCCTGATCTTGTGTATTTACCACAGATACCAGCAGTGCTTCTATCCATAATTATATTTCATTAATTCATGAGAATATAAAAAGCAGACTGCTGTTCTGTTCATAAGTTCATTTGATGGAATGTCTATAATTCCCTGGTCTGTTAATGATCAAAAGAAAGCTGCCGATAAGCCAGTGGACAACAACAGTGTGATGTGACAATCTGATCATTGTTACATTTTGTTGATCTTGATGTTGATACTGCTTTTCTACGCAAGGACTTGCGTTCAACCTAGAGAAAAACCAGAGTTTTCCATGCAAAAAAGGACTTTATACATTGGTAATCTGGCGTATACCGCCGTTGAAGAGGATCTTGAACAGGCCTTTGAATCATTTGGTGTCATTGAAGATATCAAACTGATGAGGGATCGGGAGACTGGGCGCTCAAGAGGCTTTGCATTCATCACCTTTGAAAAAGAAACGGAAGCGGAAGCCGCCAGAACTATGGATGGCAAGGAAGTGGCCGGGCGGCCATTAAGAGTGAATGGCGCTCGGCAGAAGGAATCTGGTCAGCGAGATTCAGCCAAAAGACAGCCAAGGCCTTTTAATAACAATTTTAACCGCTAATGACTTAATCAGATATCACTCTAAGCAGCGGTGCTGTGAGCTTCACGGGTATGTGCGGCTCACTCTCTTGCCTCATACGCCAAAAGAGCCAGGGCAGCTCCGATGGTAGCTCCCCCGAGACAAACCACAGTACCGGAAACATTGAGCACGCCACAAGTAGCTACAGCATGATTAAATACAACGCCACCACAAGCCCCGGCAGCAGCCCCGGCACCAGTAACTAAACCTATTGGGGCATCAGCAGCAGCCCCGAGAGCCCCGATAGCAGCCACAGGAATAAACACAGCAGTATTCGCAGCAATTGCAATCACTGAGGCAGGATTCAAGGACCCGTTAAGAACCACGCCACTGGCAAAGCCAGCGTACAAACCACCGAGATAAATTGAGGCAGTTCTGCCAAAGATTGGGATAGCTTTTATCGAAATTTTTACTACTCGCTCAGACAACGGGATTTGGTTTATCTGTTCTACTTCATCATCAGTTAATTGTCTTGTACATGTCAGGCAGTTTCTTTGGCCAGAACTTTCCATCCATCTCTGCATGCATGATCTGCCAAAAGTATGTCCACACGTTGGTTTGAAGGGGTTGCATTGCGCTGAATCGTGACAGATTATACAGCCAACGCCGTCAGTAATACCCATATAAAAAAATCACTGTTTCAATTTCTGACATCTGTATTGTATCTGCTGACATCTGTATCTGGTTTTGGTTCCCTATGGGTACCGGGAACTATGAAGAGTACTATTCTGAAGGTGCCCGCTAAAATTCGGCAAATAAAAAGGAAAGCCTATTCTCGGTCAGCCTCCTGAGGAATTTTCTGTGATTCAAAAGCAGCACTGATTAACTCTCGCGTATAGGCTTCTACAGGCTGGTTAAAAATCTGTCGGGTAGTTCCCTGTTCGACAATCTTTCCCCCCTGCATCACGACAATTCGATGACTCATGGCTTTCACCACCGCCAGGTCGTGGCTGATAAAAATGTAACTCAGGTAGTATTTTTTCTGCAGGTTGCGCAGTAAATCGATGATCTGGGATTGGACGGTTCTGTCCAGCGCGGACGTTGGCTCGTCCAGCACCATCAGTCTGGGTTTCAGCACCAGAGCCCTGGCAATGGAGATACGCTGGCGCTGGCCACCGGAAAACTCATGGGGATAACGGTGACGACACTCCGGGTCAAGGCCAACATCATCCAATGCAGCGATGATCTGTTCATCACGATTGGCTTCAGTGGCCAGGTTATGAATATCAAGGCCTTCACCAACAATATCAGCAACCGTCATGCGTGGGCTGAGACTGCCAAAGGGATCCTGAAACACGATCTGCATTTCCCGTCGCAGTGGCCGGAACTGATCCTGATTCATAGTGTCGATACGTGTATCTTCAAACCTGATCAGGCCCTCTGATGTCTGTAGTTTCAACAGTGCCATGCCCAGGGTTGTTTTACCGGAACCGGACTCACCAACAATGCCCAGGGTTTCGCCCTGGTGAATAGTGAGCGATAAATCAGTGACTGCCTTCACATGGCCCACTGTTTTTTTGAAAAACCCTTTTTTGATCGGGAACCAGACTTTGATCTTTTCAGCTGTGACCAGAGGCATGGGGTGTTCGTTCAGTGGTTCAGGTTGCCCGTCAGGTTCGGCATTAAGCAGGTCGATGGTGTAGGGGTGTTGGGGCGCTGTGAACACGGATTCGGTGATGCCCTGCTCAACAATCTCACCATCTTTCATCACGCAGATTCGATCCGAAACGTGACGGATCAGGTTCAGGTCGTGACTGATAAACAGAATGGCCATGCCCAGTTTCTGCTGAAGGTCCGCCAGCAAACTGAGAATTTGTCGTTGAACGGTTACATCCAGAGCGGTGGTTGGCTCATCGGCGATCAGCAGCGTTGGCTCACAGGCAAGGGCCATGGCAATCATGGCCCGTTGTCGCTGTCCACCGGACAGCTCATGGGGATAGGCCTTTAAACGATTTCTGGCATCACGGATACCCACCAGTTCCAGCAGTTCCAGTGTCTTGGCCGTTGCTTCTGTGTTTTGCAGGCCGAGGTGTATAGCCAGTACTTCGCCTATCTGCTTTTCAATGGTATGCAGTGGATTGAGTGCTGTCATCGGCTCCTGAAAGATCATACTGATCTTATGGCCACGAATTTTGCGCATTTGTGATTTGGACAAATCCAGCAGGGTCTCATCGGCAAACGCTATTTCGCCAGAGCAATGGGCATTTTCCGGAAGCAGTTGCAGGATGCTCAGGGCAGTGATGGACTTGCCGGATCCGGACTCACCGACCAGGCCAACGGTTTCTCCGGCATTGACAGAGAACGACACACCTTTAACGGCTTCAACACGGTTCTTAGCCTGTTGAAAACCAATCCGGAGATTGTTAATGGCCAATAATGGCTTATCCATAAATGTTCGGTTCTCTTTAATAGTATTTTCTCGGGTCCAACGCATCCCGGCACGCTTCACCAATAAACACCAGTAACGTCAGCATAATGGACATGACCAGAAAAGCGGTAATGCCCAGCCAGGGTGCCTGAAGGTTGTTTTTGCCCTGGGCAATCAACTCACCAAGGGAAGGGGAGCCAGCCGGCAGGCCGAAACCCAGGAAATCAAGGGAGGTCAGGGTGGTAATGGCTCCGGTCAGAATAAATGGCATAAACGTGACCGTGGCGATCATGGCGTTGGGTAAAATATGGCGGAACATCAGACGCCCATTGGTCATCCCCAGGGCCCTGGCGGCCCGTACATACTCCAGATTTCTGCCCCGGAGAAACTCGGCACGTACCACATCCACCAGTGCCATCCACTGGAATAACAGCATAATACCCAGCAGCCACCAGAACCCCGGCTCGACAAAACTGGCAAGGATGATCAACAGGTAGAGATTGGGCATGCCTGACCAGATTTCAATAAAACGCTGTCCGAATAAATCGATTTTGCCGCCGTAAAAACCTTGCAGAGCGCCAACCGCAACACCGATGATGGTACTGAAGAAGGTCAGTGCCAAACCGAAAAGTACCGAAATGCGGAAGCCGTAAATCACCCGTGCCAGCACATCACGCCCTTGGTCATCGGTACCCAGCCAGTTGTCAAGGGAAGGGTGGGCG
>NZ_JAGHQW010000057.1 GCF_017744115.1 Salinisphaera sp. G21_0
TCGGTTTAAATATCGCCGCTCCCAATTGAGGCTGGATATTTTCAGCACCCGGGACCTGAGCCCGTCCCAGTTTATGGCCGGGCTTGATGCATTAATCCATCAAAGTGAACTCAATGCCTAGGAGGCTGACCGAGAATAGGCTGCCCTACTGCGGTGGCAGCAAATTGGTCTAAAAATCCGCTTTTGTTCGGCCAATAGCCCCGCTATTCACCTCACAAAACCGAATTTTTATCCTCAATTTTCTGCCATCCTCGCTACGGGCGCTATTCTCGGTCAGCCTCCCAGGAGGCTAAGAGTGGCTTCTCTGACCTTTGCCAGATCACGTCTGAACCTTCATAATCTCCGGCCATTGCGTCGTATAAGAAGGGCTCAGCACCTGCTGGTTCATATGCCATGGCTGCGCCCGGAAGCCCACTGATGCAGGCCGGAGTGTCTGGCTCCCAAAGCGCTGGTTAATGGCATCCAGCACTGTCATCATCCGGGTATTTTCCGGAATTGACGCTGCCGTCAGCAAGTCTCCCTGAAAACCTGCACCGGAACAAAGATCCACCAGGGCAAAGCCCGCCTTTTTATACTCGTAACCTTCCTGAAACAGCACGTCCAAAGCCGGATTTAACTGTTGCAGCCAAACCGAGCTATCACTGGTGGGCGATGGGACCATCAGCTTCAGACTCCGTCCGGTTTGCGGGAGATTGGCCTTAAAGGGATCGGTCCTGATAAAGATGATGGCTTCACGGGAATACTGCTGTTGTTTTCTGAGTTTCTCGCAGGCGCGACAGATAAAGCTGGCCAATGCGGCATGAAGTGCCTGCCTGGTGGTGACCCGCTGGCCGAAGCTCCGGGAACACATAATCTGATGCTTATTGGCTGAACTCCCCTCTTCCCAGGGAATACAGTACTCCCCCTGAAGTTCACAGACCGTCCGTTCCAACACCACAGAAAACTGTTTCCTGATCCATCGACGATTGGCGTTCGCCAGTTGTGCAGCAGTATGAATACCTGCCGCCTCCAGCCGTTTTCCTATGCGTCGGCCCACTCCCCATACCTCACCAACCGGGGTGATTGCCATTAACCGCTGCTGGCGTATCGGGCTGGTTAAATCCACAACACCACCGGTTGCCGGAAATTTCTTGGCCGCATAGTTAGCGAGTTTGGCCAGTGTTTTGGTGGTTGAGATGCCCACACCAATCGGCAGCCCCGTCCACTGGAATACCCGCCGTTTCATATCCAACCCTATGGCATGCAGGTTTGCCAGCGGGAAACCGGAGAGTTCAACAAAGGCTTCATCGATCGAATACACTTCCAGCTTCGGGCTGAACTGTTCCAGCACCGACATAAAGCGGGAGGACATATCGCCATACAGCGCATAGTTGGAGCTTTTCAGTATGATTTCACCACGGGCCACCTGATCCCTGACCTTGAACGCCGGTGTCCCCATAGCAACGCCCAGGGCTTTGAGTTGCGCTGTTCTGGCAACGATACAGCCATCATTATTGCTGAGTACTCCCAGGGCTTTACCCAGCAGGGACGGATTAAAGACCTGCTCGCAGGAACAGTAAAAAGCATTGGCATCACAGAGGGCAATAACGTCCTTCATCGCAGGTGGTGAATAACTTCAGTGACCACACCCCACACATTGAGCCCTTCTTCAGAATCCAGTTTAATCGCAGGGTAGTCAGGGTTTTCCGAGTGCAATTCCGGTTTGCCATGGCAATAGACCAGGCGTTTTACAATCAGCTCACCGTCCAGCAAGGCCAGTATCACATCACCGTCTCCCGGAGTGAGGGAACGATCAATAATCAGAATGTCACCATCAAAGATGCCCGCTCCTTTCATGGATTGACCCTGGGCCCGGGCAAAAAAGGTTGCTGCCGGATGACGGATTAACAGCTGGTCAAGGGAGAGCGTATCTTGCAGGTAGTCAGCTGCCGGGCTGGTGAAGCCACAGGCAGCCGGGCTCTGGTAAAAGGGCAATGTCTCTGGCAAAGGTCGTGAAAAGATCTGGATCGGCTTCATGCCACTCAAACTCATTAACTGTTTATTTATACAGTATAAACATTTAACGGTTAAAAGAAAGCGGTTGTACTTTGGACGCAGGAGAGCTGTTCCGCAGACTGACTCTGATCAACCTGCAATGGAGCATCTTTGCTCCTCCACCTGACACACCATCAATGGAACTTGACAATCATTTTGAGGTCAAACAGCGACATTAATAATCCAGGAGGCTGACCGAGAATAGCGCCCGTCTAGGTGCCCCCGTAGCGAGGATGGCAGAAAATTGAGGATAAAACGTCGAAAATTTTTAGTAAATAGTGGTTCTATTTGCTAAAAATTTCCGACTTTTTAGACCAATTTGCTGCCACCGCACGACTGTATGGATGCAGGAGCTAGAGCAACGCAGGAGCAGTTGCCGCGTAGGGCAGTCTATTCTCGGTCAGCCTCCTGGGTGCAGGAGGTATTCTGAAAGCAACCACATCCACCCACTCCCGCCCAAAGTCTGACCGCCGGAATGACACCGGTTCAAGCGGGATGCCTGACCGCCCCGGAAGCACATTTAACGGTAAAAAAGTCTCAAACCATCAGTCCTGCAGAGGCACAACCCCCCCCCGGCATGATGGCAAAAATATTGAAGACGCCTTCTGGGAAAATAAACCGTTACAAGAACGTAAGACAACCCCGGCTGAGGTGCTTAAAGCATATAGCAGCGATGTAACGTCACTCAGAAGCGGCTTCTTCCTGCAAAAGCTCTGCTTACAGAACGTTCCACACGGCAATAGAAAAGTCACACCGGATCAGGTCATTCAGGAATTCAAGCGGGAGCCGGGTCAGAATAGCAAGTGCCAATTAGCGATAGCTCGTTTCAAAGCGGAATGCTGCCTGAAAGGACTGCTCTTGAATGGTCAACGGGTCACAGCGGATGCGGTGGTTAAAGACTTCCCGGATACTACGGAAGGAAAACTGGGAATAGCGCGCTTTATGGAACGATGCTGCCTGAGTGGCCTGGGCCTGGATGGCCAGCAGGTCACACCGAATGCGGTGGTCAGGGCTTTCCCGGATAATCCGGAAGGCAAACTGGGAGTAGCACGCTTTCAGGAACAATGTTGCCTGAGCGGCTTGCCATTGAATGGCCAGCAGGTCTCACCGGATACGGTGGCTAACGCTTTTCCGGATAGTCCGGTAGGAAAGCTGGGCATAGTACGCTTTAAAGAAGAATGTTGCCTGGAAGGCATGCCGTTGAATGGCCAGCAAGTCTCACCGGATACGGTATTGAAGGGGTTTCAGGCCGCCAACGCAAGACTGGAAATGGCGCACTTTAAAGCGGAATGTTGTCTGAGGAACCTGCCGTTGAATGGCCAGCAGGTGACAACGGATGCAGCGTTTAAGGCTTTCCCGGATAGCCCGGAAGGCAAACTGGCAAGAGCGCGCTTCAAAGCAGAATGCTGCCTGAGAAACCGGCCGATAAATGGCCATCGGATCACACCGGATTCAGTGATTAAGGATTTTCAGGACACCAGAGTAGCACTGGAGCTGGCACGCTTTAAGGAACAATGTTGCCTGAGGGAGCTGCCGCTGAATGGGCGGCAGGTCACACCGGATGAGGTGGTGAAGGAATTTCAGGCAGCCAGGGAAATATTGGGATTGGCACGCTTCAAAGCAGAATGTTGCCTGCGGGGCCTGCTTCTGAATGACCAGCAGGTCACACTGGAGCTGGTGGTTAAAGCTTTCCCGAATAGTCCGGAAGGCAAACTGGGGATCGCACGTTTCAAAGCGGACTATTATCTGAGAGGCCTGTCGCTGCATGACCTGCAGGTTACACCGGATGAGGTGTTTATGGATTTCCCGGATAGCCCGGAAGGCAGACTGGGGAGAGCGCGCTTCAAAGCAGAATGTTGCCTGAGGGAACTGCCATTGAATGGCCGACCGGTCAGGCAGAGTGAGGTAATTAAAGATTATCAGACGGCCAAAGCACCACTGGAGCTGGCACGCTTTAAGGAGCAATGTTGCCTGCAATCCCTGTCGTTCAATGGCCAGCAAGTCACACCGGATGAGGTGATCAGGGGTTACCCGGATAATCCGTTGGGCAAACTGGGGAGCGCGCGCTTCAAAGCAGAATGTTGTCTGCGTGGCCTGACGCTGGATGGCCAGCTGGTCACACCGGATGCGGTGGTTAAGGATTATAAGGCCACCAGGGCAACGCTGGAGCTGGCGCGTTTCAAAGCGGAATGCTGTATGAGAGGCCTGACACTGGCTGGCAACCGGGTCACCCCGGACGAGGTGGTTAAGGATTTCCCGGGTAGTCCGGGAGGCAAACTGGGCAACGCGCACTTTAAAGCGGAATGTTGCCTGAGGGGCTTGGCGTTAAATGGCCAGCCGGTCACACCGGATGCGGTGATTAAGGGTTTCCCGGGTGGTCGGGAAAGCAGACTGGGTATCGCGCGCTTCAAAGCGGAATGTTGCCTGAGGGGCCTGACATTGAATGGCCAACCGGTCACACCGGATGCCGTGGTTAAGGGTTATCTGGCAATCAAGGCAACACTGGAGCTGGCGCGCTTTAAGGAACAATGTTGTCTGAGAGGCCTGGCGTTAAATCGCCAGCCGGTCACTCCGGATTCAGTGGCCGAAATGTATCAGGCTGCCAAGGCAAAACTTGCGCTGGCGCGCTTTAAAGCAGAATGTTGCCTGAGGGGGCTGTGTTTGAATAACCTGCAGGTCACAACGGAGGAAGTAGTCGGGGATTATCAGGCCGCCAGGGCAAGACTTGAACTGGCACGCTTCAAAGCGGCGTGTTGCCTGAAGGATCTGTGGCTCAATGGTGAACGGGTCACACCGGATGAGGTGGTTAAGAGTTTCCCTGACAGTCCGGATGGCAAACTGGGAGTGGCGCGCTTCACAGCGGACTGTTGCCTGAGAGGGCTGCCGTTGAATGGCCAACAGGTCACACCGGACTCCGTGGCCAGGGGTTATCAGGCAATCAGGGCAACGCTGGAGCTGGCTCGCTTCAAATCGGAATGTTGCCTGAAGGGGTTGCTGTTGAATGGCCAGAAGGTCACACCGGATGCCGTGGTTAAGGATTATGAGCGCGGTGGCAGGTTGCTCGAAAGAGCTATTTTTTATTCGCTACTGGCATTGAATGCCAGAGAACTGAATGGCAAATATCTGGATAACGAGGAGGTATTGGCAGCGTTTAATGATATACCCGGAGATCATACTTCAAGGCAAACCAGGTATCTGGTTCAAAGGTTGCAGCAATCCCATCGGTACGATGAAACCAGCGAAGGTCAGGATATACTTCAACAGGCCTGGCAAATCTTAAACAAAGTGCCAGTCAAAGACGATGAGCAATCTCGACTGCAATGTATATTGAAATTCATGGCCATGGAGAATAAATGGACAATTGATCAACAGGAAGTGTCTGCAAAACAGGTATTCCATGCCATCAAAACACTGAGGCGCTCATTTAAGAATTCACGCCTGCATTTCTTCTTTCTGGCGCACTGCTGTATCACGAGACAGTCTATTGGCAGACAGCACATTCATAAGGATCAGGTAATCAGGTATCTTAAAAGTTTTCCTGAAGGAAGCAGGCTGCGCCATGCTTTAACCTGCTGGTTTGAAGAATGCAGCTCCGAAGCCTGTGTAATGGACGAGTTACTCGATGCCAGTGACAGTCCTCACCGATATGCAACCTTTGCCAGTCAACAGGAGGCTTCTGTTGCCGTTAGCAGCAAGAACACCGGACATAAGCCTAGAGAACACCTGCCCGACGTGATTCCCGTTATCGAGCGTTCTGAGCGCAGCACAACATCGGCAGAGGTATTCGTTGCCAATCCGGGCAAGGAAGACCCACCCCCCTGCCAGCCCGGGGAATACCGGGATACAACAGAAACCGCTTCCATCCACCAGACATTTGCCGTCTATATGGCTGAAACCCTGAAGCAATGGTCAACAACAGGCATCCCGGACAAGCCGGTTTCACGGTTAAATGCGCTAACACTGAAAACACTGGAGATTATTCAGGAAATCAATGGTTCTTACACCACCCCCCCTCTGCTGATTAACGGTTCTTACGGACGTTTTTTACAGAATCTCTGCTCATCATTTAATGATATTGACATTGTCTGCACAGAAGAAGCGTCCTCCAGAACACTCTTTGACAGGCTGCAGGCACTGAACACCGACTGGGACTCTGAAATCACCAAAAGCGTCACCATCTGGCCAATCGAGGGATGTCAGGCCATTAAACTGCCACACGCCTACAATATTCAACTTAAAGACGGTGATCTGGGGAGGAAAGCAATGGAGCTTCACGTCAGTGTTGACGCCAGAGTAGCCTATGGAAATACCACACAATTGGCTATTCACGTTCCCGGCGTTGAGAGGCCGGTATGGTGTTTGTCGTTTACGGAAGAAACCCGATTACTGAACGATACGCTGGAATACCTTGCCAGGAACCTTGACTGGCTGACAGAGCAATTGCAAAAAGGAGCAATATTTGGCTTAGCTCGAACCCTGCTTTTTAACACGCCCCAAAACACCGATGAACGTATTTATGGTTTGCTTATGCGCTGCCTGCTTACCCTGAATAAAGCCAGGCAGTTTATCGCCCTGCACTCTGAAGGAAAACCCGGAAAACCCGGAAAACCTGACGACCAGACTACCCCGCAGGCAAAAGAACAACAGCGCCTTCATACACTCGCTGCAAATCTACAAGCGAAATTACATAGCCATGTTTGTCGTCATGGCTTTGAACACAGAGTTAACCACTGGCTATCGACAACTCAGCCTGTTAATGATCATCAGCTCAAGAAGAAGGACTTTACCAAAACACTGCTTGCGATGATGCATCCTGAAGTAGTTAACCAAAACTCTTAGGGTAGACATTAAGCGCCTACTCCCCTCTTCGGGAAGTTAAAGATGAAACCACGAAGGACACAAAGAGCACGAAGGAAAAGAAAATCTCTTCTTTGTGCTCTTCGTGACCTTCGTGGTTCCATCCGAAAGCCATTGAAAATGGAGGGGTAGGCTTAATGTCCACCATAAAAACCAAAACTGCCCCTTATCTGTTATCGATACTAATCCTCATCAATAATTATAAATTTTTAGTTGATAATCTTGCTGACAAGGGATAAGTCAGTTCTATCGTCTGTTAACAGTTCGTGAGCTGCCTGAAATTCCTTGAAGGCTTCTGAATCAGTCGTTCCTTCAGAGTGATATTTAAGTGCTGATTCTTGAAAGGCTTGATCGACGATTTCTTCTGTCAGTGTGTTGTTTTTTTCCAGCCCCAGAAGGTTAACCGCATCAATAAATTCTTGCTGCCGTGGTTGATGCCAACTTTTTAGCTTTACAGTATACATCATAAGGTCAACCCCAGCCTTGATTATGGGTTCAAATAATACTTCTTCAATCTCTGAGTGAGCTTGATCTTTTGTGGGAGTAATCCTTCTGGTCTTCAATAAAACTTCTTCAAAATGCTTAAAAGCCTGCTCTTCAGAAAAGCCATAATATTTTTGCAGCTCTTTTATAAAATTTTTAATCTGTACAATATTGATTTTTTTTTCCGGGAAGTTTTTGTCCACGCTCCGGAACACTTTATTTAACTTCAGATAAAATTGTACAGACCCATTAAACTCTCTATGTGCTTCTTTGGAAGAGCCATGTTTTGCTTGAATGTCAAACATCAGGCGGTTTACAGTTTGAAAACCATAACCATGGCTTTTCAATCGCAAAGCCTGATATAGAGTGAAAAGTTTATGGGGCAATTTCTCAATAAAACGCTGGCCAAGACTTACATTGGCAATATCCGGATTTTCAGTTTCTGACTGCGCAGTCTGAGTTGAGTTGGTATCGGCACTTACGCCCCTGTTGCCCCAACTTGCTGTTTCCTGCCTGTCAATTAATTCAGACTGTTCATCTTCAGCTGGCTTACTTGCTGTTGGCCTGGAGCCTAAGGGGCCTGATATTGGCATAATACATTCTCCGCTATCTCTCTTTTATGTAAGTAGTTAACCAAATGAAATCATATTTTCCCGGCGAGTTTGCTTCTCAGTTCAAGTTACAGTCAGTTGCACACTGCTTTGCCAAAAATCCTTTGCACTAACCTTCGACAATGCTAAAGCTTTCTTTAAACAGCAGTTGAGGCAAATTAGCTGATGACCATAGCCTGGCACGCCGTAAATGGAACCTAATAATCACTTTGAGGTCAAACAGCGGTATTTACATGCCAAGTGCGCAGGGTTTTATTCTGAAAGCACCCACGTCAACCGACTTCTACCCAAAGTCTGCTGCCCGGGCTGACCGACAAACCGGTTCAGGCAGGATGCCTGACTGCTCCACAAGTACATTTAACGGTAAAAGAATCTCCAGCCGTCGCTTCCATAGAAGCACAGCTTCCACCATGGATGAGGCCAGGCGTATTGAGAGTGCCTTTTGGAAAAAAACACCACTACAAGGACGTCAAATCACCTCAGCTGGTGTGCTTAATGCCTATGGCAATGATACTACCTCGCTCAGAGGTGGCTTCTTCCTGCAAAGACTCTGCTTACAAAACATTCTGCATAACAATAGAAAAGTAACGCCGGATCAGGTCATTCAGGAATTCAATCGAAAACCAGGTCGAAATAACAAGTGCCAGCTGGCGATAGCGCGCTTCAAAGCGGAATGCTGCCTGAGGAACCTGACCTTGAATGGCCAACCTGTCAGGACAGATACGGTAGTCAGGGCTTTCCCGGATGGTCCGGAAGGCAAACTGGGGGTGGCGCACTTTAAGGAACAATGTTGCCTGAGAAGCCTGGCCCTGAATGGCCAACAGGTCACAGCGGCTGGGGTGATTGAGGCTTTCCCGGATAGTCCGGAAGGCAAACTGGGGCTGGCACGCTTCAAGGCGGAATGTTGTCTGAAGGGCCTGGCAGTGAATGGTCAGCTACTCACACCGGATGCAGTGGTGAAGAGTTATCAGGCAGCCAAAGCAACACTGGAACTGGCGCGGTTCAAAGAGGAGTGTTGCCTGAAGGGCCTGCTACTGAATGGTTGGCAGATCACACCGGATACGGTGATTGAGAATTTCCCGGATGACCCGGAAGGCAAACTGGGGATAGTGCGCTTTAAGGAACAATGTTGCCTGAGCGGGCTGCCGTTAAATGGCCAGCAGGTGACGCCGGATACGGTGGTTAAGGCTTACCTGGAAATCAATGCAACACTGCCGCTGGCACGCTTCAAAGCGGAATGTTGCCTGAGAGGCCTGGCGCTGAATGGCCACAAAGTCACACCGGGTGCGGTGGTTAAGGCTTATCAGGCAGCCAGGGCAACGCTGGAGCTGGCGCGCTTCAAAGCAGAATGTTGCCTGAAAAGCCTGCCGTTGAATGGCCAGCGGGTCACACCGGATACGGTGGTTAAGGATTTTCAGGCCGCCAGGGCACCACTGGCGCTGGCACGATTTAAGCAGCAATGTTGCCTGAGGGGCCTGCCGTTGGGTGGCAGGCAGGTTATAGCGGATGCAGTGGTTATGGGGTTCCCGGATAATCCGGATGGCCAACTTGCCATAGCACGCTTCAAGGCCGAATGTTGTCTGAGAGGCCTGCTATTGAATGACCGACAGGTGACACCGGAAGCGGTGATCCGGGATTATGAACGGGGCAATTGGTTGCTCGAAAGAGCTATTTTCTACTCTCTGCTGGCATTGAATGCCCGAGAATTACATGGCAACTATCTGGATAACCAGCAGGTATTAGCAGCGTTTGATGCAGTACCCGGAGACCATTCTTCAGGGCAAACCAGATATCTGATTAAAAAGCTGAAACAATCTCATAAGTGCGATGAAACCAGTGAAGCCCAGGATATCATGCAAAAGGCCTGGCAAATCTTAAACAGCGCACCGGTCAAAGATGAGCAACAACGACTGCAATGCATATTGAAATTCATGGCGATGCAGAATGAATTGACCATTGATCATCAGAGGGTGTCAGCACAACAGGTATTGCAATCCATCAAAGCACTGAAGCGCTCATTTCAAAACTCACGCCTGCATTTTTTCTTCCTGGCGTACTGCTATGTCAGGAGCCAGCCTGTTGATGGACGACAAATCCATAGGGATCAGGTTCTGGAATGCCTCCGGAGTTTTCCTGAAAGAAGCAACTGGCAGCATGCTTTAGGACGCTGGTTTGAACAATACAGTCCTGAAGCCAATATAATGGATAATTTATTGTTTAAACGAACAAACACGGTAGAGGTATCCGTTGCCAGTCCCGGGAAGGAATGCCAACGCCCTTATCAGGTCAGGGAATACCGGGATGAAACAGAAAATACCTGCGTCACCCGGGCAGTGACTGCCAGTGCAGCTCAAACTCTGGAACCATTGTCAACAACAGGCGGATCGGATGTTCCGGACAAGTGGACCCAACAGTTAACTCCGCTAACGCTGAAAACACTGGAAATTATTCAGGAAATCAATGGTTCTTATAGCGATCCAGCCATTCTGATTACCGGTTCTTACGCCCGTTTTTTACAGAACCTCTGCTCAGCATTTAATGATATTGACATTATCTGCACGACAGAAAAATCAGCCAGAACACTCCTTGCCAAGCTGCAGACGCTTAACACCGACAGGGATTCAGACATCCCCAAAAGCATCATCATCTCACCAGTCCCGGGATGTCCGGCGATTCAACTGCCAAGCGCCTACAAAATTGACCTTGAAGATGGTGATCTGGCGACCAGGGCATTGGGGTTTCAGGTCAGTGTTGACGCCAGGGTAGCCCAAAATGCAACAGGATTGGCCATTGAGGTTCCTGGCGTTGCCAGGCCGGTATGGTGTTTGTCGTTTGCCGAGGAAACCAGATTGCTCAATGGTACGCTGGAACACCTCGCTGAGAACCTTGATCCGCTGACAGAGCAATTGCAAAACGGGCCGGTATTTGACGTCCCCCGCACCCTTCTTTTTAATAGCCCCAAAAATACCGATGAACGTATTTATGGCTTGCTTATACGCTGCCTGCTTACCCTGAATAAAGCCAGGCAGTTTATCGCTCTGCACTCTGAAGGCAGATCCGGGAAAAATGACGGTTCGACCACCGAGCTTGAACAACAACGCCTGCATGCACTGACTGAGCATCTGCAAATGAAATTGACCGGCCATGTTTGCCGTCATGATTTTGAGCAAAGGGTTAACGGCTGGCTATCAACAACGCCGCAGGTCACTGGCTACCAGATCAAGAGGAAGGCATTTATTACGACACTGCTTGAAATGATGCATCCTGAAGAAGATCGAATCGACTCAGCTCGATGAACTTTTTGAAAAAATAATACTCTAAAAGACCATAGTGGCAGGTATATCTCATACCGCTTCTCCCCTATTAACTAACTACTCTCCCGGCAAACCAGGGATTAAACCGATGACCTTTCGCATATTATTAATTTCATTACTGTTTTCCACTTCAGCTATGGCGTTCGCAGGTAATGACTATAACTATACATTTATTAATACCGGCTTTGGTTACAATAATCAGAATCAGGGGACTCAAAACTTCGACGGAACGACCTGGTTCGTCAATGGGGCCTATAAAGTTCCTTCCATACCCGTCATCCTGAACGCAGGATACGCCTACGGCCGTATTGATAAAGACGATGTTGCCAGTAATGTCGAGATTGATGGCAGCTCATACTTTGCCGGAGCCAGCCTGTTATTGAAGCCAACGGACAGATTCCATGTCATTCCATCGGTCACCAGTGGCCGACTCAGAAACGGCCTGTCTGTCGATGCGGATGAGGTAAAGGATAAAGTCACAGCCTACACAGCGTCGGTCAGCGCCCGTTATCACCTGGAACGAGGCCTCTGGCTGAATTCCGGCTATATTCAGCAATACTATGACCGGGACGAAGATGACAATACCGGCTTCTTCACCGCCGGAGCGGAATATCAAGTGGATAATGAGTGGGCATTTGGCCTGAATTATCGCGGCAATTCTGACCAGTACACCACCCAGTTTTTTGTGAAACTCTTTTTCTGAGTATTACATTTGGAACTAATTACGGGCTGGACTCCGTTTCTTCCGACGACTTCCAGCACTCATTGCTTTGCCTTTTCTTTTAAACGGCTGGTTCGAAGGGGCAGGCAATCCGGCAACAGAAGGCAAGCCATCGTTCATGGTCTGCATTAATAACGCTCTCAGCTCCTGATCAAGCCCGCCCATAAACGCCCCGTAGCTGCCTTTTCGTTCAACAATGTCATTCAGCGAGGCTTCCCAGCGTGCGGTCATATCAGGCGTGGTTACTCTTTCCGGTAATGCGTTGACCAGGGCTCTGCCGGTGGCTGTTGCATGAATACTACGGCCTTTGCGCTCCAGGAACTGCCGCTTGAACAGGAGCTCAATGATACTGGCCCGGGTTGCCTCTGTTCCCAGGCCATCGGTTTCACGGAGAATCTTGCGAATGTCTTTATCCTGAACAAATCGGGCTATGCCCGTCATGGCCGAAAGGAGTGTTGCATCATTAAATGGTTTGGGGGGCTGTGTCATTTTTTCCTTCAGCTCGGCTTCAGGACAATCAAGCACATCACCTTTGGCCAGCTCGGGTAAAAAAGTGCTCTCTTCATTATTTTCACCATTTTCATCACCGGCGGAACGCTGATGACTTTTGCCCGAATTCATCAGAACCTTCCACCCTTCCTCCACAGTCTGGCGGCTCCCCGCTCGGAAAAGGCCTTTTTCTATGTCGATATCGACGACTCTTTTTCTGAAGGTATGATCAGGATAAAACTGCGCAACATATTGTCTGGCAATTAATCCATACAACTTGCGATCCAGTTCAGACAATCGTTCAAGGTCCGTTCTCAGGGAGGTAGGAATAATCCCGTGATGTGCCCCAACTTTTTTATCATTCCAGGCACTGGTTTTCCTTTCCGGCAATGCCTGGTCTACCGCCTTCCCCAGTGAAGATACATTGTGGCGTATAGTTGCCAACACTTCAGGTGCCTGGGATAAGTGCTCTTCGGGCAGATAGCGACAGTCTGAACGGGGGTAAGTAATCAGTTTCTGCTCATAAAGACGCTGACAGCTATCAAGCACCGTCTTGGCATCCATACGCAACTGCCTGGCAGCATCTATCTGCAGTGCCGACAACGAGTAGGGTAATGGCGGGGGTTCTTTGCCACGCTTATCTTCGACGCGTTTTACTGTCCCCTGCTTGCCGGTAATACGGTCCACCACATTCTGCGCCAGACGCCGATCCAGCACTCGTCCTTCCTCATCCATCCAGTTCTGACAGGCTTCGCTGGGTAGCCATTTGGCTTTGAAGGTTTCCTCTTTTGCCGTTAACAACGTAGCAAAAACCTCAAAGTAAGGCTTAGGCTGAAAGTGTTCAATTTCTGCATCACGTCGGGCGACAAGACCCAGAATCGGTGTCTGCACCCGGCCGATGGAGAGCAGCCCATTAAAGCCGACCTTCCGACCAAGTAATGTGCAGGCGCGGGTCAGGTTAATACCGTAAAGCCAGTCTGCCCGGGAACGAGCCAGGGCAGAAACCGCCAGCGGTACAAACTCCTGGTTGGATCGCATCCGCCCAAGGGCCTGGGAAACGGCAGAAGGGTTCAGATCGCTGATTAATAAACGACGAACATCTTTTTTACGCCGGGCAGAGAGCTTCAGATAATCCAGCACTTCATCCACCAGCAACTGGCCTTCACGATCAGGGTCACCGGCATTGACAATAATATCAGCCCGTTTGAGCAGCTTATTGATCACTGATAACTGCCCACGCCCGCCCTTTCGGGGCCTCAGCTTCCATTGCATGGGAACAATAGGCAGGTGCTCAAGCTTCCATGTTTTGTAGGCCGGATCATAGGCATCCGGCTCCTCCTGCTCAAGCAGGTGGCCTATGCACCAGGTCACCACATCTCCTGAAGCAGACTCGATATAGCCTTCCTGTTTTTTCAGGGGCTTTTTCAAAACATCGGCAATGGCTCGCCCAAGACTGGGCTTTTCGGCAATAAATAACCGCATTCAAAAACAATCCGGCTGATAATGACTAAAATACTGTTTTTTTATACAGCATAATTCATCATTTGGCGAGCATTCATCGGTTTTCTTACCAGCCCAGGTAGAGTCGGCTATTGTTATTTTTCCAAAGGTGTTTCGAGTCTTGCATCTGCTGATACAGCTTTTCCTTACTCCTTTCCTGATCAGACACCTGATCAACCAATCCTGATGGTAGATTCCGGCTCAGCTCTGTCACAACATCAGAACTGTCCACTGGCACGGTATTAACACTCAACTCCGCCATAGGTTCTGAACTGGAATCCCGACTGTGTTCTGAAGGCCGGGCATCTTCACCATCAGAGTCCTGACCATTAATAAATGGCTCCTCAGCCCACGAAATTGGTAGATCTTCCTGAGGTACCTCATAATCTCTCCGCCCGTTATCATCCGTGTTTACTTCCTCTGCGGGGCTGAGTACACCGGTAACCTCGTCTTCAGCAACTGAAACAGAAGGTTCCAGAACTATGGTTGAATGCCCGTCTGAAATTACTGAATCCTCTTCCGAAACAGGTTCCGGGTAAGGTTCATCATCAGGTTGCCTGACAGAGCCACAGAGGCGATTGATGGCTTCTTGCTCATTTTCCAGTGTGTAGAAAATCTCATAAGGCGGTTCACAAGTTATCGGGGGTTGGGGCTTGTGATCTGGATTATGGCCAGCATGATTTTCAATAATGACATCCGGCACCCGGGGGTATTCAATGTCAAGATGACAAATCGATATTCCGGTGCCTTTATCCCTCTGCCCCTCTGCCAGATAACGGCCCAGAATCGCCTTAAATGGTGCAAATTCATCAAAGTAAACCGCTTCAGCGTTCAGCGCCCTGCACAAATGAGCAACCCCCGGTTTCACAGGGTCTTTTATAACGGGGTTAACAAAATCAAGTCCATAGCCTTTAACCAGGCTCAATATATGTTGTTCATGTACCTGGTAATGAACGGTAATTTGGGGAAAGGTAATGATTATCCCATCGGCAGTAATACAGAGGATGTCCGTAACAGCCGCCTTCTCCGGCACAATGCTGGTAACAAACCCTTCATCAGAAGGCCAGATTGGATAAACACCCGCAGGATAGACATCATCATAAAATTGGTTTCCATTCCTGAATACACCCACACTCCCCTCCGGAACTTTGTAGAGAAAAGGAATATAAGAATAGAAATCATAGGCTTCAGCTTTTTCACCCGGAAAGAGTAAGAAAAGAAGAAACACAAAGAACATTATCATTAGTTTCTCTTCCACAATTTAACTTCAGGTTCAAATAAAGACTTATCAGGGAGCTGTAGTTATAGCAAAGCAATTAGCCGCCAAGATAAAATTGAAAACAAAAAAGTACGTAGCTTCAGTAGTGGCTTGAAATCACCTGGAATAACTGACCCGGCCATAATGAAACTCAAAACCAATTAGCAGGTTTGCATCCGGATATTCATGCCCGGTCACTGATCAACGTGGCAAATCATGCTACTCACCGATCAGCCGAAAGATATGGTAATCTGAACACTTCCAAACTCCCGGTTACCAAGCCTATGGCTCCTCTGGATTACCTCAAGAAACTGACCTGCGATCGCCCTGAGCCGGTAACCTGCGCCCGGCCAGAGGACCTGATTACCGAGACCGAGAGTAACCGGGGTCGTATTATTCAGTCAGCGGCCCTGCGAAGGCTTCAGCAGAAAACCCAGGTCTACCCACTGGAAACCAATGCAGCCGTCCGCAGTCGTCTTACCCACTCACTGGAAGTTCAGCAAACGGGCCGCTATCTGGCCAAAACCATTCTGGATCAACTAAAACAACATGGGGAACTGGCAAAGCTCGGTCTGAAAGGTATCGAAACAGCCTTTACCAATCTGGTAGAAATGTCCTGCCTGCTACACGACGTAGGTAACCCACCTTTTGGCCATTTTGGTGAAGCCGCGTTCAGCCGCTGGGTTCAGGATCATGGCAAAGCCTGCCATGACAAGGCAATGGCCAGACAATCCGCCGTCAATGGCCAAACCGGTCACTCAGAACTTTTCTACCAGGTACTGTTACCGGATTTGTCAGTCTTTGAAGGCAACGCCCAGGGGCTGCGCATCATTCACAGCCTGCAGAGACTCAACCTGACCTGGTCACAGCTGGCCGCCACCATCAAATACACCCGGGCACCTTATCAGAACCTGACAAGCGGATTTGCTTACCGCCAGAAAAAACCTGGCTTCTACTACTCAGAACAGCACCTTATCCAGGACATCTGGAAACATCTTGAGATACAGGAGAACTGTCGCTTTCCACTGGTCTACATCATGGAGGCAGCAGACGATATCTCATACTGCATTGCCGATCTGGAAGATGCTGTTGATAAAGGCATTCTGTCATTCAGGGGCCTGAGCTTCTGGCTGAAAGAAGTGTGGCAGGAGTTCACCGGCGAAAAGAGCCAATACCTGCCAGATATCATTAAAACCGCAGAAAATGTTGCCAAAGATAACCCACAGAACTTTATTCGCCATCTACGCTCACAGCTGGTCCGGGATCTGGTCAGCTATGCTGCGAACCGATACCTGCAGAAGCATACGGAAGTTTTTCACGGGACGCTGGATGAACCATTAATTGATGGCGGCTCAAACCAGCATCTGGCGCTGAAAACACTGAAAACCGTCGCCATACGACATGTGTTCAGTAGTCAGGAAAAAGAAACACCGGAACTTCGGGGATATGCGGCCCTGATGGGCTTACTGGATATCTATCGCCCAATTCTGGAACTCCCCGGCACCGCATTCTCAAACCTCGATAACCTGGATGATAGCGAGCACTTTATCGAGCATCGACTCAATCACCGCCTGTCCCGGAAGTATAAAGCGGCCTATTTACGGGCAGTGCATCAAATGCGTCAGGAACAGCACTCTCCCGCTGAACAGAACGATCTTGAATGGTATTTCCGGACAAGACTGATTCTGGACTATGTGGGCGGCATGACTGACCACTTCGTACTTACGGAGTATCAGAGCCTATCGGCAATTTAAACCATGAGGAACGCTTTTGCGTTCCTCCTTTCATGGTCTTCAGCCATTGGGCACCTTCGCTCTCGAAGTATTTTCTGCTGGAATGGTAGCCCATGTCATAGATAGACCGTAGCTGATCCGGCTTCACCATAAAAGCGCTGCAGTCCTCGATACCTTCCGGTGCCAATGACACCTCCGGCAAGTTGATATTGGACAACTGCCGGGCAGAACTGTAAATCTGAAATACCCTGTCCAGCACATCAAAGGTGTTGGCGAAATGCTCACAGGGCCTGGACATCATTGGGGCAAGGTACATCCCGATATGATGGCGACACTGGTCGTGAATCAGGTCTGAAGGATAATTATTGATAATCCCGCCATCCGCATAAACGGTCCCCTGCCATTTAACCGGGGTGAACATGCCAGGATAAGCGGACGATGCCGTTAAAGCATTAATCAGTGGACCACTGTTAAATACCGTCTGCTGCGCTCTGTTCAAATCAGTAGCAACCACATACAGAGGTTTTTTCAATGATTCAAAACTATCTTCCGGGAAATAAGCCTGAAAATTTTTCGCGATCTTCTCTGAGTCAATCAATCCGAGCGCATTAAACGACAGGTTTCGAAAGCTGAACATTCGGGTCGAGACAAAGAAGTCCAGAATCTCTGCCGGTGCATATCCGGCACTGTGCAGAGCACCGACCATCGCACCACCGCTGGCACCGGAAATAATATCCGGCTCGATTCCATGCTCGTTCAGGTACTGCAGCAACCCAATCTGAGCCATGCATTTTGCCCCGCCACCGGACAGGGTGAGGCCTAACCGATAGGGTTTGCTTTTAAAAAGCTCTGTCGTAAACATGCTCATTGATTGAAAGCACCACCTCTGAAAAGCAACATTGCCTGCAAAAAACCTGAAGCAGCCTCCTGGAATACCCTCGGAAAGTTTCTGCCCAAGCCGACATTATGTCATGAGCCCCGCTCTGGGCTAAAGTAAATCTCAACCGAATCCAGACAAGTCATAATATCGTCAATAATTTCCAGGGGAGACAAGGAGATGACCGAACAACCGGAAACCAATCCATTTACGCTGCACGATACCCGTGTTCCCCGTTTTATCTACGGCACGGCCTGGAAAGAACAGGCCACCTCCGGGCTGACACTGAAAGCCCTGAATAACGGTTTCACAGCCATAGACACTGCCAACCAGCGCAAACATTATTTTGAACACGGGGTTGGTGAAGCACTGCAAAACTTCTACCAAACCAGTGGCAAGTGCCGTGAAGACCTCTTCCTGCAAACAAAATTCACCTACGCTGAAGGGCAAGACAACCGTCTGCCCTACCATCCTGAAGCCGATACCAAAACTCAGGTTGAGCAGTCCCTCCTCTCATCATTGGAGCACTTGAACACGGATTACCTTGATGCTTATCTGCTGCATGGTCCATCCCGGTCGCATGGACTCAGTGACCGGGACTTTGCTGTCTGGGAAGCAATGGAAGGCTTCCACCGGTCCGGCCAAATCAAACTTCTGGGGGTCAGCAATGTAAATCACCAACAGCTGGAGCTCCTGAGCCACCATGCAGCGATCAAGCCCATGCTGGTGCAGAACCGCTGCTTTGCCAGAACCGGATGGGACGCCAATATACGTGCGCTATGCCATCGACATAATATTCTTTACCAGGGGTTTTCGTTACTGACGGCCAACACCCAACTGTTGGAAATGCCTGAATTTCAGACCATTATGAAGAGGACAGGATTAACCGGACCACAGGTCATTTTTCAGGCTGCATTAAAAATGGGAATGATTGTCTTAACAGGCACCAGTGATGCAAAACACATGCAACAGGATCTGAATTGTCTGCAGACGCCACTGACGGATGATGAAGTGAATGTGATAGAGCAACTGATGACTTAAAACTCAGGCGACATCTCTGAAAATAAAAAAAAGCCAGCATGA
The DNA here is from genome assembly GCF_017744115.1 of Salinisphaera sp. G21_0. Classification (GTDB taxonomy): domain Bacteria; phylum Pseudomonadota; class Gammaproteobacteria; order Pseudomonadales; family Endozoicomonadaceae; genus Endozoicomonas. Next base: position 18,961 of record NZ_JAGHQW010000057.1, read on the forward strand.
TGCTGGCCAATAAAAAACAAATCTGGTCGGGGTAGAGAGATTCGAACTCCCGACATCCTGCTCCCAAAGCAGGCGCGCTACCAGACTGCGCTATACCCCGAAATTCATAACCAGGTTATGAATAAAAACAGTGTTCCGGACATCATGAACAGTGATACTTCTTGAAACACCGCCATACCGGAACGGTTGATACTTTAGCAAACCACCAATCTTTTTACAGTGGTGATTTCCGCAAATTGGTTGCGGAATATACTTCAGGCAACAAAAAAGCCCATACTCAAGAGCATGGGCTTTACCTGATATGGTCGGGGTAGAGAGATTCGAACTCCCGACATCCTGCTCCCAAAGCAGGCGCGCTACCAGACTGCGCTATACCCCGTTAACTCACCGCTACTGCAACCGGTGTTGCGCTGAGCCAGTGGAGGCGTATTATCCCTATTTTCCGAACGCCGTCAACTGCCATTGAGGATTTTATGGTCAATTTAATAACTATGGCTCCCAGTCATATTTATCAATGCTATTGATTGTCAGGCCAGCATCAATATCACCATTCAGAGAGACATCCATGGAATAATTAACCAGACGACCCTGCACACCACCGATAACCAGCAGAGACTGCCCCTGAAAATCATAGCCAGCGCCTAACTCCGCCTGCCAGTCAATCTCACCCCGAAAACCTTTCAGCAGGAACGTATCAAAGCCATCGGTGAAGTGATAAGAGAGGGAAAGATCAACACCGGTTACATCCTTAATACCATCTACATCAACGCTGCGAACTCCGACAATGGCTGAGGGTATCCAGCCATGCTTTACCGTCCAGCCCAACCCGGCGTAGACATGGTTATCATTCTGGGCTGCTGCCGCAGTATTGGTCAGCAACGATGCTGTTGCCATAATAGCCGTTATCAAGCCTTTTATTGTCCGGGACATGTGCTACCCCCTTTTTTTCAGGCAATGTATATTTGCTTATACGCGCTTCTAACTCTACCTAACTGGGAAAAATAAGCAATGCAACGCAAGAGATGAAGATTTGTGGCGAAATGGTTTTTCTTTCTCTCGGGAAAAGTTGCCATCCATAGCAAACACTTCATTCCCTGAAGAGAAAAAACTCAGTGTGATTCGCTTATAGCCAGCACCGGGCATTGATCACCGGCATCATTGCCAGCGGGCTGATAGTACTGACGCTCAAGCCAGTCTAATGCTTCCTGAAACGCAAGGTCGCCATAGTCTGAATAGCTAAAACGACGAGTTTCGTGTATTTTGGAACAATCAGGTTTTACCAGATGCGCCTGCCAACCTGCCTGCCCATCTCTGAGCGTATATTTCTCAATTCTCAACATTGCGGATGATAGTTTCCGTTCTTTATTCTGACTGTGCACGATCACTTTTATTGGTGTTGTTAATGCTATCAACAAGGGCAGATTAACACTGAAAAGATGACAGAATCGTGACGGTCAATGACCAATCAACAGGCTGATTATTAAAAAAATTATCAATACGCATATTGATACGTATCAATACTTAGTGATTAATTGATCGTTAAACCCTGTGGTTCCGGGTATCTAAGTAGCTGGCCTTATGGAATCGTATATTTCTGGCTACTTGGGCTGGTGCTATGCGAGGCACAACGGAGGGAGCATAGCCGTAGCTATGTGACCGGAGTTGTAACGAAGCCTAGTGCCGGCACAAGGAGTCAGAAATATATGATTTCATATGGTTAGCTACTTATTATCTTGTCCGCAATGATCCCCGCCCAGACCTGACACCCCGACTCATTAGGGTGATAACCATCTTCCGCCATCAACGAAGCGTCGGGAGTCGTATCACTGTGGATATACGTCCACCCCTCCTGCTGGCAGAGCTTCTGCAACTGCCTGTCCAGCAAGTATGCCTTTGCTCCCAACAACCAGCTTAACGGGGCTGGAATCAGGGGAAACCGGTTGATCTTTGGAATTGAGGTGATAAATACCCGGGTATTGTCAGAAGCAAAGCGATGGGCACACGCCTGCATATTTTTATTGAATTCCGAACCTGAGGTAAATCTGGTGGTATCATTGACGCCAAAGCTGATGATCAAGAGATCGGGTTCTTTAATGGTCGCCTCAAAGGTTAATGAGTCGAACACTCTGGCACCATTTTTTGCCAGTATTTCCCAATCAAACTCAACGCCCCGATCCTGAGTCAGGTTCCTGATAACCTGGTGGGTCAGCCCCTGTCTTATCTCTGCCACCCCCACCCCGGCGACAGGGCTTTCACCCACATGAACAATTGAACAATCCGAGCCTCTGGCCTGCAGCCGTTTACCACTGGCCTCGGGCAACCGAAGTGCACTTCTTTTTAAGTGAACGCCCTGGCAGATTGCGATAGAAAGAAGCAACAGACAACATAAAACAGTGCTTACTAATCCTATAAGTTCAAACATCAAAATAGCCGTTGTGCATTTTTATTGTTGATTCATTTAAACAGATGCCCGGAAAGTCACTCCCTCAGGAAGTAACCGCCTTTCCCTGAACGGTTTTATCCTTTCTCAATACCGCCATAGTGAACAGCGATGCGGTAACAAGCATCAGGAGGCTATAAACACTGGGGCCAATAGACATGGCGGCACTGTCCAGAATGGTAACGGTGACCAGCAAAGCCAATGTTCCGTTTTGCAGACCCACTTCCAGACTGATGGTTCTGGCCTGTCGTTCATTATCCACCAGCCATTTCCCCACCAGATAGCCCAGCGCCATGGTCAGCACATTCAGGGCCAGGGCGGCAAAGCCTGCCTGCAGCAGATAAGACATGACTTTCTCACCCAGTTCCCAGGCAATACTGATAATCATCAGTATCAGTATGACGGCAGACAGCCTACCGACGTAGGGTTCTGCTTTCTCGGCAAAGCCCTGCCACTGAAGACGGATCCCTATACCGATCAACGTCGGAATAATGGTAATGGCCATCAACTTGACCCAGGTAATCAACACCGGCAATTCAAATTGAGAGTTTGCACCGGCATAGTGGTAAATCGCCCAGTTTCCCAGCAGCGGTACGGTAAAGGTGGTGATAAACCCGGCAACGGTCGTTAATGAAATGGACAGACCGACATCGGCCTTCGCCAAAAAACTGTAGAGGTTGGATGTGGTTCCCCCGGGGCAGAGTGCCAGGATAAAAAGGCCAATGGCCAGCTCACCACTCAGTCCGGCCAGGTCAATAATCAGTACTGCGATAACAGGTAACAACAGCATCTGACAGGTTATCCCTACCAGGAAGGCACGGGGCTGGGCAAAAACCCGGGTAAAATCGTTAAAAGTAAGACTTAAACCAACACCGATCATGATAAGGATAAGGGCGGCAGGAAGACCTATCCCGACAAGGGCCTGATACATGGATGAAATCCTTGTTCTTGTTTATTGTTATTGATGTCCGGTGATTTTGCAGACTTTACACCAGGAAAACAATGGCAAATCCATGCTGACCAGAGCCTTGTCAGCTTATGGTCACAGAAACAGGTGACTGGCCCTGCCAGGACCAGGTTCACTTTTTCGATGGCTAAAGGTTAAACAACACACTCATACATTCAGGCCAGGGTTGGCAACTACCTTCAGAGGCGACCAATGTACCAATACCGAGACTGATCCCCATATAAATCCCGATACCCACCCCATTGGCAATAATATCGCCAAAACTGAAACGGCGATAACGGGTCATGTGCTGACAGACCTCGATAAACACGCCAAACGCCATCAGCCCTGCCGGTTTCCACCAGCAGACGCTGGCCGCTGGAAATGCCAGATCGATCAGCAGAGACAGCACCATAAAGGTGAGTACATGTTTCACCTTATCATTGATAAAACGGGTGGGATCCCATTTGCCGGGTATCAATGACATAAACAGGGCAAAAGCCAGGGCACAGAAAGAGAGGATTTGCCAGGTTGAAGGGGGAGTTGCCTGAAGTGTGGTAATCAGTTCATTCATTGGATGGCCCTGAGTTATAGGTTGTAACAGGCCATCGGCCAATGGGCGTTGGGGTTGATGGCGCTTAACATTCCTGTTTAAGACCAGGCATTAAGCTTACCACTCCACTCAATCATAAACATTGGAGTCTTTGCCATTAACGATATTGTAAGTAGCTGGCCATATGGAATCGAATATTTCTGGCTACTTGGGCTGGTACTATGCGAGGCACAACGGAGGGAGCATAGCCGTAGCTATGTGACCGGAGTTGTAACGAAGCAGAGTGCCAGCACAAGGAGTCAGAAATATACGATTTCATATGGTTAGCTACTTATGGTTTGCTCCCTCCTTGCTGATTGTTGAAATATCACACTCCAACTTGCTACATTAGCGACTCTAAAAACAGACACCGTTGTCAGTTTAAAAGCGTTAGCTGCTTCCTGGCTCTACATGGCAGTTATTAGCATTAGCAGAATAAAAAGAACAGAGGTAGACCATGCGCCGTTGGAATGGCTGGGGTGATGAGAGTTACATTAAAGAAGTCTCCGACCACGGGGATGCATTGATTCGCCGTATTATCGGCGAACCGACCCCCTTGAAAGATGCCACCCTGAAGAGCGTGATAGCCAAGGTACCGCCAACCCGCCTGCCTGAACATCCACTGATTATCACTGCTGCAGAAGATCGGGTTCGCCATGCCCGTGGCCAGAGCTTTCCGGACTGGCTGGCCATGCGCAGTGGTGATTTTGGGGTTTTTCCGGACGGTGTCGCCTATCCGGAAACCAGTGCACAGGTTCGCGAACTTCTTGCCCTTGCGGTCCGGCACGATTTTATTGTGATTCCCTATGGCGGTGGAACATCCGTTGCCGGTCACATCACGCCGCAGGAAAATACCAGGGCCATTTTGACCATTGATATGGGCCATATGAACCAGTTAATGGATCTGAATGAAGAGAGCCAGATTGCCACCTTTGGTGCAGGGACTCCCGGACCACAGATTGAAGCACAACTGCAGGCACGGGGTTATACCCTTGGGCACTACCCCCAATCCTGGGAATTGTCCACCATTGGTGGCTGGATCGCCTCCCGCTCTTCAGGCCAACAGTCACTCCGTTACGGTCGAATTGAACAGATGTTTGCCGGTGGCCGTATGGAAACCCTGCAGGGCACACTGGACATTCCTTCGATTCCCGCCTCTTCCGCAGGGCCGGACATTCGGGAGCTCACCATGGGCACCGAAGGCCGCCTGGGTATCTTTACCGAAGTGAAAGTACGCGTACAACGTGCAGCAGAAGAAGAAAAGTTTATGGTCTGCTTTATGCCGAACTGGCAGGCAGGTAAAGCCGTCGCCCGGGAAGTTGCACAGCAGAAGATCCCGCTCTCCATGATGCGGGTCAGCAACGCTAAAGAGGCCCGTGCCCACGCTCATCTTGGTACCTCACTGACCCAGTTCAAACTGCTAAATGGCTATCTGCGTTTTCGCGGGCTGGACGACAATCGATGCATGCTGACCTTTGGCGTGACCGGCTCTGAATACCAAAATAAAGTAGCCCTGAAACAGCTGAGCAAGATTCTGAAAAAACATGGCGGCGTTGGTGGTGCACTGGCCAATATCATGGGCACCATCTGGGCCCATGGCCGTTTCAAGTTCCCCTATCTGCGGGAAACCACCTGGGCCAGGGGCATCGCAGTCGATACACTGGAAACCGCCACCGATTGGGAAAATGTGGATGGCCTGATGCATCAGATGGAAGCAAGCCTGGAAAACGCCTTAAAGGACGAAGGGGAAAATGTCATGGCATTCTCTCACCTCTCCCATATCTACGGTCAGGGGTCGAGTATCTATACCACCTATTTCTTCCGCTGCGCTGACAGCTACGAAGCCACTCTGGCACGCTGGAAAAAGCTGAAGGCCAAAACCTCCGAAGTGATTGCCCGGGGCTATGCCACCATTTCCCACCAGCATGGCACTGGCCGTGACCACGCGCCTTATATGCCGGCAGAAAAAGGTGAGCTGGGGATGCGGATGATTGCCACCCTGGTGCATGACTTTGACCCGGATAAACGACTGAACCCCGGCGTGTTACTCCAGGACAGCGAATAACTGCTCACTTCATTGAATTTATCAGGTACCCAACCCATGTGGCAGAAATCCTGGCAGACAGGTAACCGGAATCAGTTACTGGAAGCGTTAAAAAACAATACTGACAAGGAATGGGATATCGTTGTGGCCGGTGGCGGCATCACCGGTGCTGGCATTGCCCGTGAAGCCGCACGCCGGGGCCTGAAGGTGCTGCTGGTTGATCGTCAGGATTTCGCCTGGGGAACCTCCAGCCGCTCATCAAAAATGATCCATGGCGGCCTTCGCTACATCGCTTCCGGCGATATCAAAACCACCATGCACTCAGTTTCCGAACGGGAACGCCTGATGAGAGAAGCGCCCGGCCTTGTTGATCCAATGGGCTATCTGATGGCCCATTACAAAGGTGGGTTTCCAGGGCCGCTGGTCTTTAATATTCTGCTGCGTATTTATGATTTTTTTGCCGGTAAGCGTTACCGTAAGTTTCATAAATTACACGACGTTGAAAACCTGAGCCCGCTCATTAATGCGCACAACCTGCTCGGTGCCACCCAGTTTGCCGATGCCATTACCGATGACTCACGCCTGGTTATCCGGGTTTTGCGCGAAGCTCAGAAAGACGGTGCTACGGTAATAAATTATGTTGGTGTCGATGCGCTGATTAAAAACAATGGTCAGGTGACGGGTGCTCAACTGAAGGATACCGAAACCGGTCAGATAACTCCGGTGAAAGCCAACGTGGTGATCAATGCCACAGGTGCCTGGGGGGATGAACTTCGGGGTGAGATGACCTCAGAGCAGCATATTCGCCCTGCCCGTGGCAGCCATATTGTCGTACCTGGCTGGCGACTGCCGGTGGCTCAGTCATACACCGCCATGCACCCGGATGATAAACGACCCATATTTATTTACCCCTGGGAAGGCAGAACCGTGGTCGGGACAACCGACCTGGACAACGGCACTATTGGCAACCATGAAGTAGCCATGACCCGTGATGAACTGGAATACCTGATGAAAGCCGCCAGTGCCCAGTTCCCGAAAGCCGGGTTAACCGAACAGGATATTATCTCTTCATGGGCCGGTGTGCGCCCGCTGGTCAGCTCCGGGACACTGAACCCGTCGAAAGAAAAACGTGACCACAGTATCTGGAACGATAACGGACTGGTGACCATCAGTGGCGGCAAACTGACCACCTTCCGACTGATTGCCCTGGATGTCTTAAAAGCAGCTGAAGAGTACCTGCCCGGCTTTGATTTCAGTGATACCGGCGCGGAGATGTTTACTCAATACGAGCCTGATAGTTCTCTGTTTAACAAGCTGCCGGACTATTCAAAGCAACGTATCCGGGGCCATTACGGCATGGATGCTGATCGTTTACTGGCACAGCTCCAACCCGATGAACAGGACGTTATTCCCGGTGCCCGTGCCCTCTGGGCCGAGCTGCGCTGGTCGGCAGGCAATGAAGCCGTTGTGCACCTGGATGATCTTCTGCTCCGCCGTACCCGCCTGGGCTTGCTGCTGGAACAGGGAGGCCTGATTTTTGCCGACAGAATCAAGGCCATCTGCCAGCAAGAACTGGATTGGAGCGAGCAGCAGTGGCAACAGGAAGTCACCCGTTATCAATCCATCTGGAACACTTATTACAGTATTCCGAAACGGCGCAATAACGCTGATACTCGATAATAAGAAACAAGAAGTGAGTGTGTAGTGAGTGATTCAGACTATGTGCTGGCCATCGACAATGGCACACAGAGCATTCGGGCCCTGGTATTTGACAGTGCCGGTAATGAGATCGCCAAAAGCAAAGTTGCGCTGGAGGCTTATTTTTCACAACACCCCGGCTGGGCAGAACAGCACCCTGACTACTATTGGCAGCAACTTGGAAAAGCCTGTAAAGCGTTATGGGACCAGGGCATTGTAGCGCCCGGGCAGATCAAAGGCATGGCACTGACCACACAGCGCTACACCATGATTAACCTGGATGAAGATAAAAAACCTTTGAGACCCGCCATTGTCTGGATGGATCAGCGTAAAGCCGAACCGGAAAAGCCCGTTGGCGGCCTCTGGGGACTATTGATCAAGACCATCGGCCTGACCAGCCTGATCGAAGATCTGCGCGCCAAAGCCCGCGATAACTGGATCATACAACATCAGCCCGATATCTGGCAGAAGACCCATTACTATGTGAATTTATCCGGCTACCTGACCTATCAATTGACTGGCGAAATGAAAGACGCCTGTGGTTCAGTGGCCGGTTATCTGCCCTATGACTATCGCCGCCAGAAATGGGCTGGCAAGCACGATCTGAAATGGCAACTGCTGGCCGCCAGACGACATATGTTGCCGGAACTGGTACAACCCGGAGAGCGGTTAGGTCATATTACGGCTGAAGCTGCAGAGCATACCGGTCTGCCTGCTGGGTTACCAATGATAGCAGCCTCATCCGACAAGGCCTGCGAAGTACTGGGCGCTGGCGGTGTTGACCCTCATATTGGCTGTTTGAGTTTTGGCACCACAGCCACCATCAGTACGACAACGTCCCGATACTTTGAAACAGTTCCCTTTATTCCACCCTACACAGCGGCGATGCCAAAACGTTACAACACCGAGGTGATGATTTATCGGGGCTTCTGGATGGTCAGCTGGTTTAAAAATGAGCTGGCCCAGGCCGAGCAGCGTAAGGCAAAAGAGTTGGGTGTCGAGCCCGAGCAGCTTTTCGATGCCCTGTTAACCCAGGTACCACCGGGCTCAATGGGGTTGATGATGCAGCCTTACTGGTCCCCGGGCGTACGTCAACCCGGCCCAGAAGGCAAAGGCGCTTTTATTGGTTTTGGCGATGTTCATAAACGGGCGCATATTTACCGTGCGATTCTGGAAGGACTGGCTTACGAACTGCGATCCGGTAAAGAGCAGATTGAAAAACGCAGCGGTACACCGATCACCCGATTACGAGTCTCTGGCGGTGGATCCCAGAGTGATGCCGCCATGCAATTAACGGCCAATATTTTTGGCATGGAGGCAGAACGGCCACACACCTACGAAGCTTCCGGCCTTGGGGCAGCCATTAACTGCTGTGTCGGCCTTGGCATTCATAAAGACTATAACGAAGCCATTGATAAAATGACCCGGGTGGGCGATGTGTTTGAGCCGGACCTGCCAACCATGCAGCTGTATGATCGTTTGTACAATGAGGTTTATAAAAAAATCTATAAACGCCTGCAACCGTTGTATAAATCCATTCGGGATATTACCGGTTATCCGAAGCATTAAGTTTCTTTTGCCCTCGTTAGGGGCAAAGTGTTGCCAGGAGGCTGTCCGAGAATAGACTGCCCTACTGCGGCGGCAGAATCCGGTGTAAGTTTGAACCGTTATATTGCCAGCAAGTTGCAGTGAGCAGCTGAAGGCAAATGGTTTTGTTCTCACTATCATTTACATTAATGACTATTTTTCCCTGCCGATATCCCCTTTGGTGATGCTCTTTTTCAGTCAGATATGCACTCTGGATTCAATCAGGATTACTTCGTTTTTTCAGAAAGGTCATCACTGTTGCTCCCCATACTGGCAGCATGGATAACAGACTGGTCCCTCCCATGATTTAATAACAACCAACCAGTCTCAATTGACCAGGATATCCAGAAATAATGAATCAGGAAGCCTACGAGACAGATATTGCCATTGTTGGAGCAGGAGTGGGCGGCGCTTATTCAGCATGGCGCTTAAGGGATAAAATTTCGGCTCCTGAACACCAGAAAATTGACCTGTTTGAAATGAGTGACCGGATTGGCGGCCGTCTTTACTCCCTCAAGATGCCCGGAATGCCCAACGTACCGGCAGAACTGGGGGGCATGCGCTACTTTTCCAGTCATGCAGTGACCCGTGAACTGGTCAACACTCTGGGCTTACCCACTCTGGACTTTCCAGGCAGTGGCACACAGGGCAATATTTCTTTTGTGCGCAACCACCATCTCCGTGACCTGGACTTTCGTGATCCGGATAAAGTCCCCTACCGGCTGAGTTTCAATGAGCGGGGTAAAACGCCTGACGAACTGATTCAATATGTGATCGATACGTTGGTTCCTCAAAGCGTCCGTGCATCCCCTGATGAGTGGAGAGCTTTCCGACAATCCCATACCCTTGAAGGAAAAAGGCTCTATGAGTACGGATGGTGGAGTCTGATGGATTGGGTGCTGTCCAGAGAAGCGATTGAACTGATCAATGATGCCGGGTTAAACTCGTGTTCGAGAATGACCAAGGTACCAGAATGGTTGTTAATGCCCGGCACGCCATTTTAGGGTTACCAAAACGCTCACTGGAGCTACTGGATCAGGACTCAGTTCTTTTACGCACCCCCGAAATATGGTCGGACATTGACTCAGTTATTTCAAAACCGGCCATTAAACTTTATCTTGGCTACCCTTACCCTTGGTGGAAGGTGCTCGGGATTAGGGGGGGTAAGTCGGTGACTGACCTTCAGATCAAACAGTCCTATTATTTTGGAACAGAAGAGGATCGACCTGCCGGTGAAGCTGGCAACACCAACGCCCTGTTGCTGGCAGCCTATACCGATGGCCGGGTGCTGGATTACTGGCATCCCCTGGCCAGGGGGAATGAGTTTGCCGGAGCAGAGAACCCCTTTGTTCCTGTGGGACAGAGCCCTCTTCCGAACGAGAACCGGGCCACCAATAACCAGGTTATGCAAGCCCAAAAGGAACTCAAGGCGCTTCATGACTTGAAATACATTCCGAAACCTTACACTGCGGCCTACATGGATTGGTCTCAAGACCCCTATGGGGGAGGATACAGTTTGTGGAAGCCCGGACAAAAGAGCCTGGCTACTCAAAAGCGTATGCGCCACCTGCCCGGTTTACCCATTCACATTTGTGGTGACTCTTATTCCGATCTGCAAGGCTGGGTGGAGGGCGCATTGACCAGCACCGAACTGATGCTGGAAGAACATTTTCAACTGTGCACAAGGGCTTGGCTCATACGTACTTTTTATCTTCCATCCTCAAAGTCAATTTTCTACAAAGTCTTTAACCTGCCTGCATAATATAAAGGCCAGGTTATGTTCTGCCCGGGTTGCTCAGTACCTCCTACAGAGCCAATTAATTTGACCGTTCGAGCAGGTTTGTACCGTGCTATATAAGTCTTCAGGCTCTTTGCCCGTGTGCGCTTGCCAGATTTCACTTCCACCGGGATGATCTCGCCATTATTGGTTTTGAAAAGAAACTCAATTTCAGCTTGCCTGAAGTCCCAGGAATAGGTCGGATAACAGCCGGTGGCTCTTAACTCATTCTGAACAAAATTCTCAGCCAGATAACCTTTATACTCATAACTTTGCTGAAGATGCTCCTGATAACTGATGTCAAGCATATGTCCTAATAACCCAATATCGAACAGAAACAGTTTAAAAAAATTGTCTTTCCGGTAGGCAGACAAGGGCGATTGAGGTTCGCAGTCAATAGGGTAACAGCGCGAAACCAATTTGGTTTTTTCCAACCATTCAATAGGGCTGCTTAAATCCAGATAACTGCGTTTACGTTCGATCACACCGCTAAACCGATAACGTTTAACCGATGCATCCATGTTTTTGGATAGTTGCAACGGCACATTACGAAAGACCCTTTCTATATGCTGTGCATTGACCTTGCCGCCATATTTACCAAAGTCACGAAGATAGCCGGATAATAGACTCCGGTGGATGTTTTGTATCCGGCTGCATCGCTCATTAATGCCACTGAACTTTCCCCCATCAGCAAACCAGGTTTCTACTGCTTCAGGCATGCCGCCGACAAAATAATAATCCAGCAGCAAATCCCACAGTTTATTGTGAGAGGCCTGAATCTGGAGTCCTCGCCTGAAGGCTTCCAGAATTTTCTCGTTTCCCGATGCCATGACAAACTCTTCAAAAGACATAGGGAACAGCTCCAGAGCTTCTACCTTACCAACCGGAAACGAGTTCAGCAGACCAACATTTGAGCCAGACGCGCAGAGGTAAAGATCCGGGCGCTGCTCAGCAAAGAACTTCAACGAACTTAACGCTGCAGGACACTCGCCAATTTCATCAAAAAACAGAAGGTCATGTTTGGCGTCAATATCAACACCCAGTTCCAGCTCAATATTCAGAAGTATGTCTTGTGGGTTCAGATTGGCACCAAACAGCCCTGCCAGGTTGGGATTAGCCAGAAAGTCCAGCTTAAGAACCCGACGGAAGTGGTCTTTGCCAAAACACTCTTCGATCAGATAAGACTTACCCACCTGGCGGGCACCATCCAGTAACAGAGGTTTGCGCTCTGGCTGATTCTTCCAGTTCAATAGCTGGGTAATAAGTAATCTGTCCATGCTTATCGAAAGTCATCCAAAGCGGTTACTTTGTATTTATTATAGAACAATAATCGACTTTTCATACTTTTTCATACATTAAAATACAGTACTATTTATTTTTTAATAGATAAAAAGTTAATTTTTAATGAAAAATTAACTGTAGTTTGCAGTAATCAGGGATCAGGATGGCGAACTCTTATTTAATTACTTAGCCCAGACAGTCGTAGCAAGATCGGATCAAGACTTGGCAGATAGCTCGCCAATTTAGTGCTGGGGAGATGTGATCAAGAGCCAGGCTTAATGACGGGGTATCCGATCATGAAGGGCAACACTCAAGACACAGAACCGAGACAGACGAGAAGATTTACATCCGAAAAGCCCCCAAAATCGTTTTTTGCACGACATACGACTCATATTCAAAACAGGCACCCTACCGGCAACGCCACCAGTTTTTCTGAAAAGGGCAGCACCTTATCACCGTTGTAAACAATTATCCCCCGCTGAATACTGCCCGTTGCCATGAGCATTTCCAGAGTCGCGAACATCTCTTTTTTGATCGTCATGCCTGCCTTGACCTCAATGCCTGTGGCCTGGCCATTATGCCCTGACAGAATAAAGTCCACTTCTCGCTGACTCTTGTCGCGATAGTGAAAAAGCTGGCAGTCCTGATCGCTGATGGCGATAGACTTCAGCAGTTCAGAGCAGACCCAGGTTTCCATCAACGATCCCATAAGATTTCTGTCAGCTTTAATAGCCGCTGCACTTATGCCTCGCAGGGAACACAGCAGCCCAGTGTCCACAAAATGAACCTTTGCCTGCTTAATTGCCCGCTTGAGATCATTCCGATGCCACCCGGGAACTCGCTTGACCAAGTAAAGGTTTTCGAGGGCTGCAACGTATTTTTGCACAGACTTGCTATCCATTTTTATCGCTTTACCAAGACTTGCATAGTTCAGCGCCTCAGAAGAAATAGAAGACAGTGATTTAAGCAGCTGCGCCATTTCGTCCAGCTTTTGCAACTGAAAAACTTCTCTGATATCCCGCCGGATAATGGCATCGGTATAAGATCTATACCAGCGGGTCCTACGATTGGAAGAACGCTGTATTGCTTCAGGATAACCACCACAAGCTATGGCCGAAATAACCTGGTCAAGCTCAAGCAGCGACCCGGGCGGGGGAGTAAAATCCGAAGACGGAGACAATAGCTGGTGGATAATATCATGCTCTTCCTGCCTGTCAGCAGGCCTCTGCTTCAACTCACTCTGACTGAATGGGCACAGGGTAATAAATTCTGCCCGGCCAGCCAGTGAGTCAGCCAACGCCGGCAGCGTCATCAGATCAGCGGAACCGGTCAGGATAAAAGCCCCGGGTTGACGATCTTCATCTACCAGCAGTTTGATAGTGCGAATCAATTCCGGAGCCCGCTGAATTTCATCAATAATGACCGGACTTGGTTGATTACGCAGCAAACCAATAGGGTCATTGCGGGCAACCGTCAGGATATTTTCATCGTCCAGGGTCAGATAACTGCCGGAACCCTCAGGCTTGAGTGTCTCCAGCAGATGCCGCGCAAGGGTCGTTTTGCCAGATTGCCGGGGACCGGTGATAATGGCTACCGGCGTATCCTTCAAGCATTCCCGCAAATTACGCTCAATGGCTCTTGGTATGTAGTCCATAGCAATCCAGTCATGACTAATATGGATTTTAGTTTAGACTAATATGGATTATAGAATCGACCATTATGGATTTATAACCCGACCAAAATGGATTTTATTGATAACTGGATATCGTTGAGAGGCTTTGGAGCTAAAAAATGGGAGCTAAAAAATGGGACACCAAGGAAATTTTTCAGCGCTGATCGCAGCTGTTCTCTGGCCCGCACCTGGTTCGGTGTTATCTTGCGGGTAATAAGCTGAGCAAGGCAGAGCTGATGCGCGTCGAAGAATATGCCCAAGAGTAGCGGAGCCGCTTAAACCGGATATTTCATAAGTGCTCCCGCTGTCCTTTGTCGCTCCAGGAGGCTGTCCGAGAATAGCGCCCGTCTAGGCGACCCCGTAGCGAGGACGACAGAAAATTGAGGATAAAAATTCGGTTTTGTGAGGTGAATAGCGGGTCTATTTGCCGAACAAAAGCGGATTTTCAGACCAATTTGCTGTCGCCGCACGACTGCATGGATGCAGGAGATAGAGCAACGCAGGAGCAGTTGCCGCACGACTGCATGGATGCAGGAGATAGAGCAACGCAGGCGCAGTTGCCGGTAGGGCAGTCTATTCTCGGACAGCCTCCTGGGTATTGACCCACATGAGTGGCTGGAGACTATGCGCTGGAATAATCGCTTTCACCGCGCGCTGGCCTCACTGAAAGCTTATGTAGGAAACACTGGAAAAGGCTGGGTTCATGGCATGGCTGTGAGCAGGGGACTTTTTATCTCTTTCCCAGTGTTCGCCATGGGACTGCTGCTATCTGTTGCCTACCCGCCGGTTCGCTATAGCTATCGTCAGAGTCAGTCCCATGTTCGGTCAGTAGATGGTACACAGGGCTGTATGGTGGGGTGTGTTTTCCAGTGTTCGCCACGGAGTTGCTGCCTGTTGCTATACCGGGCTGCCCGTCCGCCACCGGTTCACCATGGTTATCGTCAGAGTCAGTCCCATGCCCGGTCAGTACATGGTACACAGGGCTGACTGGTGGGGTGGGCTTTCCAGTGTTCGCCACAGAGTTGCTGCCCCTTGCTATACCGGGCTGCCCGTCCGCCACCGGTTCACAATAGTTATCGTCAGAGTAAGTCCCATGTTCGGTCAGTACATGGTACACAGGGTTGCCTGGTCGGGTGGGTTTTCCAGTGTTCGCCACGGAGCTGCTGCCCTCTGTTGCTATACCGGCCTGCCCGTCCGCCACCGGTTCACAATAGTTATCGTCAGAGTAAGTCCCATGTTCGGTCAGTACATGGTACACAGGGTTGCCTGGTCGGGTGGGTTTTCCAGTGTTCGCCACGGAGCTGCTGCCCTCTGTTGCTATACCGGCCTGCCCGTCCGCCACCGGTTCAC
>NZ_JAGHQW010000058.1 GCF_017744115.1 Salinisphaera sp. G21_0
CAAATCAGTGATTTCAGATCATCAGGTTTTGTGAAAACACTTATCGTACAGAACTGAAACCTGAAACAAGCTTATAGAATAAAAGGAGAGAAAATCAAGGAGGTAGAGAAAGGTATATGGCGGTGAGTGAGGGATTCGAATCCTTGCAACGCTGCAATTATTCTTTTAATATCAATAGGTTAGAATAGGCCAGAAAAACAAAAAGTGTCCATTTGAGTTGTTAAAAGTGGTTATTGGTCAGTTTGGTGGACACTTTTTGGACACTTGAATACTTATTTCTCCAACTAAATGTGCAAATGAAAAGTAATCGCGTTAAGTTGGATTTCAGTGTCCACCTAAATTATGACAGGATAACCGTTGGAAATTTCTGTTAGAGTTCCTCTGGCACCTCACCTTCTCTTGTTTCAAGAATATAGTCTTCTGAAGCCACATGAATACTAAAGCTTCTAAATGCTTGATTAAAAATTTTCATCAGATCAGCTTCTGACACTTTCTTAGAATTCTTTTTATCTCTCTCTTCATAATATGCAAGAGCAAAGGAACGATAGAATGGATCTGAAAAGCTGAATTTATCAGAGTTTCCATCATATTTGATGATTTCACCATAATTTTCATGCTGTAATTGTTCTAGATCTGACTCTAGTTTTTTCTTTGTTATTTTTATTTGATGATCTTTAGCCCAATTAAACAATTCATTTAGTCTTGCACCATCTTGATCATGATGTGCAATAACTCTAATTGTATTGTCAACTTGGTTTACCTTTAATGCACGATCAAATGCATCCTTTATCGTATCTTCCTCACCTTTGATATATTTTTTTAAAGCATCCTGTAAATCCGAATAATTGAACTCAACAGATTCTTCAAGTGTACTTTTAATTACAGCCGCATCACACATTAAATAACATAGCTTATGACATATAGCAGCAAGTCCGTTAGAATAATGAACTATATCATTTTGAAGATCATCTGGTATGATAATATTTAGAGCTTTACATCCTTTAGATATAATTTTCTTTATTTCTTCATCGCTCATGAGTTTCACATGAATTTCAGTAACACGACGCCTCATTTCGCGATCTGTTTTTACTACTTCTCTTGCAGTACTTACTGCTCCTAAAGCAATTAATTTCAAGTCTTCATATTTATCAGACATATTCACGAATACTTTCATCATTTGCGTGAGCTTTTCTTTCTCAACACCTTCAATCTTATGAAAATCTTCTAAAACCCAACAGTACCCAGCTTCACCAAGAAGTCTACCTAGACCTTGCGGCGTTAATTGTGGAGGCAGAAATCTTTTTTGCTTTTCAGTATCTTGACTTTCAAGGTTTGACTGTATTTGAGTCTGAATACTTAAATAAGTTAATTTCATACGTGCGTTTACTGAACATTTTTTTGCATTTACCACTTCATCAACATAGAATTCTCCAAGCTGATCAAATGCATCAAGAACAATTTCCTCAAAAGTCATTCCCTTCATACAATTTGTATTTATTTGCTTCTCATAAACTCTAAAAAGCAAGTTCTCTAAAAGAGTACTTTTTCCCGTTCCAGTATGCCCAAAAATCACCAACTGTGTACCAGGCATTTCTAGTGCAGTAACAACATCATCATTTAAATCAATTCGGTCCACAAATGTGACCCGAGCAGGTCGTGAAGGTGTGAAAACCTTTTTAAGCTCATAAATTTCTGACAAAACTTTTCCTTAACTTTGATTACTGTATTTTGAAACTAGAAGCTATAACACCAATTTCAGGCGCAGTCTGATGGAGATTTTTATTATGCTCATAGCCGATAGTTGGCGACTTATTCGTTAAAGAACGAAGTTAATCGATCACTATAATCCAGCCCAGTTCCAGCTTTAAGATCATCGCTTAACTTTCTAATCTTTGCCTTACGCCTACCTTTAGGCATTTCATTTTGCTCGACAATCATCTGCCTAACTCGCTTTCCAACATCTTCAGAAATATGGTTGGAAATTTGAACACCTAATAAATTAGGAAAAGTATTTTTATAAACAGAATTTACTTTTTCTTTGGGAGGGGTAAAGCTGATGTAGTTATATAAAAAATCAGGCCTCATATAACAACTTACTGGATACTTTTGATTAAATAACTTACTGACTGCTCTATGTGTAGCTGTATCTGAGGATAACCACCATGTCTTATAGCCTTCTAATGATGACTTAATTTCACCATGTGCGGAGCGTAATGCGTAAATCGTCAGAATCAAATTAGCATCAGCTCTTGCCTTACCTGCCGAACCCTTTATATTTATAAGCTCTTCGTACAATTGATCATAGTCGTTTTGACTAAACTCAACTTTCATTTCGCTTGTATCAGATGACACATATTCTATCCCAAATTCTTCATATAAGAAATCAATTAATTCTTGTTTAGCTGATGAAGAATTTATTGTTACAAAGTTATCTAGAAATCCGGAGTATGAGTTTATTTTACCCTCATTTTTTGCATATAAGAAAGCTCTTACAAGAATTTGATCTACAAACTCTTCAACACCTTTTCTAAAAAGATCTACGTTTTTAGAATATTCTTCTTCATATTTCCTATTAGAGCTTTTTAAATGTGCAAGCAACTCATCTAAAATTGTATCATTTACAAGCAGCCTTACCCCTCGTGACTTAGCAGATTGAAGTAGTGTCCAATACCTTTTATTTTGCTCTTCTAAGTATATTTCCGAGAACGCAGGAACAAGAATTGATGTACAAACAAATATCCTCATCTTTCCTGCCATTGTTTGAAAATAGCTAATAATTTGAGGATCACACTTCATCAAAAACAACATTAAATATGTCTTAGAAAGTGATTGAAGATATTCTTTTGCTTCTTTAGAACCACTGTATACCAATTCTCTTATAGCTAATATCAAAGCTGTTTTTACTTTATTTCTGTTTCTGTCAATTACATTAGAAGAATCTAATATTAAATCAACAGTTTCAGAGAGATTTTTCTCAAAATTATCAGAAGCCCCACCATTCAATAAAAAATCAGAAAACTCTAAACCTTGCTGATAGTATATTATTTCAACTGTGCTCTTTAGCATTTCTGCTACTTTTTTAACCTGTACCTCAGCACTTTTTAAATTCTTTCTAATAATTTTTTCTGCTTCCTCCATGAAACCATCATAAATTTTTTTGTCCTTCACATTATCTGAAACTATTTGTATTCTTGTCTCATATGGAAGGCAATAAAAATCAGAATCATTCCCCGCTTTATTTTTATGGTGATTTATTCTTCTATTTGGTTTTTTACTTAATGATTTAAGTCGCTTATTAATTTTTGCCCTTAATCTTTCAACCTCAAAATCAAACATAGACCTAACAGTTTTTTCAATCTCATCAGCATTCATTAAAATGCTTTCATCTGGATCAGTATTTCTTAATGAATATAAAACTAAGCTATCAATAAGTTTGTTGTTAAGGTCTTCAACTTCCTCGCTTCTTCCAATCTGTTGCATCAAATAGATATACAGTTTTGGATCATTTATATGATCATTAACTTTAAACTCTCTGCCAGGCTTTTGCATTTCTCTTAAATGCCTAGCCATAAAATTAGTAATAGCTTCTTGTGTCGGTGGTGCATTGTTTGAATTTTTTGCAATCCAATCCCCATCAAATATTCTTAAGTTAACCCCATACTCTTCTTCTGCATAATCAATCAGCTCATCTTTATTTTTTATTTCAATATTCGTTGTATACGTTAACCTTTCATATTCTATATTATTTTTCTTTAACTTTTCGAGCGTGTCTTTTAATTTTTCTTTAGGTTTCTTATCTATTGTCATTTGAAAGATTGATTTTGGTTTTCCTTCTAATTCTGAAGTGTGTTCAAAACCATCAATCCCCCTATCCTTAATTCCTCCACTAGAAGAAAACTGATAACCTAATCTTGCTGTTATAAATTCTTGGGCAAAATCTTCAAATAAAAATCCATCCTCAATCGCTATGAGCATGTCTTTTACATTATCTGAATGATGAGCTTCCTTAGACATTTAAACTCCACTATTTTTATTAGGGTATAACGCTTATTAGTACGAATTACGCTTTTTACTTTGAACATCTGCACAGACGAGTTCACTTTACAACGTTCAACTGATTAAAAACCCCCAATTTTTGATACGAGACTTAATTGAGCCATGCTGGCCATGTTCCGGCAAAGCGAGAATTGGTATTAATCGAGAATCAAAATTCGCAATAAAAATCCAGAGGTAAAAATTATTTCTTTAAAAACATAGGTAAATTATTTATCACTATTTATCGAGACTTGTTTGTACGCCATACACTCTGGAAATTGAGAAAATCACCGATTTCTTATTATAACTGTATGCTCATACAGCAGGTTGAGCCTGATGACCATCAGGCACACTACCGTCCATCACTTGTTCTTCTGCCTTTTACTGACATCAGGGAGCAGGGTATGAAATAGCTCAGCAACAACTTTTGTGATGAAATATTTTTCGATG
Organism: Salinisphaera sp. G21_0; assembly: GCF_017744115.1. Classification (GTDB taxonomy): domain Bacteria; phylum Pseudomonadota; class Gammaproteobacteria; order Pseudomonadales; family Endozoicomonadaceae; genus Endozoicomonas. The sequence continues at coordinate 4,486 of NZ_JAGHQW010000058.1, forward strand.
GTGGGAACCGTCGCTTATTAAAACTGGACTAAGGTATCAGCTAAAGCAGTAGAATTAAAGATAACCTTTACTATTCTTTCATCGTCTTATACTTACAGCTCATCACCTGGCAATAAAGGCTCTGTGCGGCGTTTCCATGTACTGGTTCGACCTCAGTTTGGACTATATTCAGGGGTTTGAGTCTATACGTCAGGTTTTTTCTGAAATCCTACCTCTTGCTGAATACCGGTAATTTTGAACAACACCAGACTTAGTCCAATAAATTTGAACAACACCAGACTTAGTCCAATAAATTTGAACAACACCAGACTTAGTCCAATAAATCTGTTGCCTCTAAGGACAAAACATTTTTTGGACACGTCTTCACCTGTCGTTCCTGGACAAATTACATTCAGCAAACGAGGTAAAACATCATGAAAACATTGACTAACTCCATGCTCTGCACCCTGATCCATCTGACCAAAAACCAGCTTGAAACCAAGCGTCATGAAATCGCAGAACTGAGCCAGTACACCACCAAGGTGATCCGCGAAAGTTATAATTCCGAAGTCGATGAACTGGTAGCCATTCTGGAAATCTTGCACGACTTCCTGAAAAATCAGTCCTCACCGGAGCAACCGACTCGCTCTACCAAGAAATAACAGATGGGGGTTTATCCCCTTTCTGTTATGTACAGGGATGTACTGTATCCTGAAAAAAATCTGGAAAATCTGGGGTCAGAATCTGGGGTCAGGTCTTTCTTCTTGACGCAAAACCAAGGAGCCCGAAACTGAAAAAAACTGGGGTTAAAAAACTGGGGGCAGGTCTTTCTTTTTGAACACATTCAAGATTCAAGACCTGTCACCGTTTTGGGTCTTTCTTTTTGAACACATTCAAGATTCAAGACCTGTCATCGTTTTGGTCGTCACCGTTTTGTAAACTCCGGCCTCATGTATTGTGCCAATCACCCTTCGACTTCGACAAGCTCAGCACTCAGGATGAACGGAGATCGAGTTCAAAATATCGAAGTTATTTCGGGTCAATTCCTAACCCGGATATTTCATAAACTGCCCCGAATCTCGCGCACGACCACATGGATGTGGGAGGTAAGAAATTGTCCTGAAATAAATTCCACATTTCTACAGACGCTACCCGCCGCTCGAAAAGCTGGAACCGCTTGTGCTTTTGCGGCCAGCAGCCACAGCAGCCAGCGACTAGCAGCCATCAGCCAGCAGCCGCAGCCAGCAAGCTCAACAAGCCTTAGTCAAATGCGGAACTTATTCCGGGACAATTCCTAAGGCGACGCAGGATGCCAAAGCCGAGGATTTTGCCGCTCTACGGGTTTTGTGAGAGAGCGCCGTACCGGGAGTACGGTCGACTGAGCAAAACTCCCATAGAGCGGCAAAGGACAAGCGAGAGCGGGAGCACGTTTATGAAATATCCGGGCTGAGAGCCTGCCCCCGGTTTATCGACTGTCAAACAAGCTTCGCTGACTTAGATCAATACTTTATCTTCGGCAAATACGTAACCTGTGCTTATCCATTGAGTGATTGCCGAAGTCGATAGCGACTGTTTCGGAACCTGGTAACAAGAACACCAAATGCTAACTCTCTGGCTAAGAATAAATACCACCCCAATAATAATAAAAACCGCTGACGGCTGATTGATCAGCACTTGTCGCCTTGCTTCGAGCGAGGTTTTTTATAGGTTGGATACGGGGGAATAAGCAGTAAATTCCGTATCTGGACCAATAGGATAATACGGCAATGTCCGTAAAATAGCCGACTCAGCAAACAGGCTGAGACCTTAAGTTGAGTGAAGCATTTTGCATCAGGGAAGAGTCGATACAGTGTCACAGTGATGTGAACTGACGGAAGCCTCGAAAAACCAGGCAGGATGCACAGGAACCCCTAACGACTCCGGTCGTTCTTTACGGTCCTCGCTTTATGCGGGGATTTTGTTTTGGTCTCGATTCCAAGGTCCCTGGCATACCGAACCTTTCCACAAATTAGCCCCCCATAAACTCTCATGATTCCGAACAGAAACAGGTTGTTCCACATCCTGCAGGCTCCGGTATGCATTCCCACGCAGAGCATGGGAACGAGGGTACAATACTGCCTCTACACAGGAGCAACAGTGCTGGTACACAACGCCAATTTACCTGCTATGAAGCTGTCAACGGCTGAATTTAGTTTGCAATATAACAGGTTTAGCCCATTACCTGTTCTTGAACTTGCTCTTATGAAATTTTATGTGTTCAAATCCCTTATACAACGATAACAAAATTTGAGATTGACATGACGAACACAATAATAAGAAAACTCCTCTGGACAGCACTGACATTTAGCGCTCTATTAAGCACACAGGCCAATGCAGCCTGTATGTTCTGGCAAGACTGTGACGCCTACAAAACCAAACACCCTATTGTTCTGGTGCATGGTGTAGCCGGGTTCGACTCCATTCTGGGCATTGATTACTTTTACGGTGTTCACAGTGCTCTCAAGGAGAGAGGTGCCGAAGTCTACAGCCCCAACCTCTCTGCCTGGGAAGACGCCTATGTCAGGGGAGAGCAGCTTGTGACCTATCTGGAAGATTTGCAAGCCGCCACCGGTGCCGAAAAATTCAATCTGACAGGGCACAGCCTTGGTGGACCCACTGTCCGTTACGCAGCGGGTGTCAGGCCTGACCTGGTAGCCTCTGTAACCACCATAAGCGCCGTCAACTTTGGCTCGGAGTTTGCCGATGTGGCCCGGGGCCTGGTACCGATGGGCGGGAACACAGAAGCTTTTATAGCTCAGGCTCTTGAGCTGATGGGTCACATAACCGACTTTCTTGCCGGCAACCCTGAGAATCCGCAAGATGCCCTGGATTCGGTCACATTCATGACGACAGCCGGTGCAGCAGAGTTCAACAAAAAGTTTCCCGATGGCATGCCATCCTCATCTTGTGGCCAGGGCGCACAGGAAGTGAATGGAGTGCATTATTACTCCTGGGGAGGCAATGATGCCGTAACCAACGTTTTTGATATTTCAGACGCCTTCCTGATGCTGACCAGCACAGGCATCAGCGGCAACAATGATGATGGTTTGGTCGGCCAATGCAGTCAGCACTGGGGCAAAGTCATTGGGACTGATTACAGTCTGAATCATTTGGATGCTATCAATCATCTTTTTGGTATTCACCATCTTTTTGAAACCGATCCGGTTACCCTTTATGAAAACCACGCTGTACGCCTGAAAACAGCTGGCTTATAAAAGCAAGGTGTCATCAGGAGAAGATCTATGAAAGGTCTTCTCCAAACGGTAGAGGCAGATAATTCATGAAAGCATCACGACGCAGACAACTCAAAATATCCTGTTTTATCTGTTTCTTGTCTTGTATTGGCGTAGTCGTCTATAAACAAATCGCTGAAACAGATAGTAAGCCTCAGGCACTCCTACCCGTCATCTCTGATCAGTCCTCACCCAATGCTCTGGAAAAGACATCAACAAATAGTTCAGCGGTTTATATGTCCAGCTTCGGAGCCTTGCCCGATACACTTCAGGACACCACGGTTATGGGACGTCTGGCTGTAGACGATAATGGACACCTGATCATTTCCAGTGATATCAGGCAGATCTTCGACTACTTTCTCTCTGCCATAGAAGAGGAACCGATTGAAATCATTCTTGGCAGAATCAATGAATACCTGACAAACTCACTGACTGAACCGGCACTGTCTGAGGCCAGGGCGATTCTGAACAGTTATATCGACTTAAAACTCGCTTTGTACCGATTGAAGCTGGAACGCTCTCCCTCTCTTCAGACATTAGCGGCTGATGGTAGCGGATTTGATAAAACGCTCTACCTTTCTTTGTTAGGAGCGCAATTTGCAGACATCGACCGACTGAAATCCATCTATTTGACCAGAGAGGTCCGTGAAGCTTTCTATGGCAAGGAAGAACGATACGATCAATATACCTTTGCCAAAATGAACGTATTAAACGATGGCTCCCTCAGCGATCAGGAAAAGCAGTATCAACTTGAGCAGATTGACGCAAGTGCCCCACAGGAAATGATCGAAGCCAGAAGGGAGGTTCAGATCATTGATGAATTACATCGCAGAACAGCGGATTTAAAGCGGGCCGGAGCTGACGAAAGTGAAATTCGATCCCTCAAAATAGAGATGTTTGGCTACGAGGCAGCAGAGCGTTTTGAGCAGCTGGAAAAAGACCGGGCTGTCTGGCAGTCCCGGATCGACCAGTACCTGATTCAGAGAAATCATATCCTGTCAGCAGAAGGTTTAAGTCAGGAGGATCAGCAAGAGCAGATAGAAACCCTCAAAGATTCGCTCTTTGAGGCCAGAGAGCAACTCCGGGTCGAAGTCTATGAACGACAAAAAACAGATGCCTGATGCAGGTCAGCAGTTCAATTAAGGAATCAGATGTTTACCATAGTCTCTGAGCTGGCAGACCGGAATCAGAGGCTATAGAAAGAAGCGATCCTGAAACTACTTCCCCTGATTGGCGCTGAAACATTCCTTGATTAACCGCCAGACAAACATTCTCAGGCTTCGCCTGTCACAATCAAAATCTGCCACCGCAAACCTCGTAAGTCTGGGAAAAGTTGAGCAATCTTGTCCTCAAAGATCGCGAGAAGGAGGTAAAAATGATGTTACCGCACTCGGAGCCAGAAACAATTTAAGGCGTACTTTGATGTAACGCCTTGTGGAAACCGCTCAGGTTTTGTGAAAGAACAAAGACGGTGAAATCCTGAATCGCTCGGACAGAGCCTGAATATGATCTCTGGTCAGGTTTCTTGAGCCGTTTAAGATCATCGATACCAGGCTTTTACTGCCTAATTCGGTTTTAAGATCATCTGCCTTTAAGTGGTACTGATCCATCAACGTCCGAAGAATAGCGACACCATCATCAAGTGCTTCGATGCGTCGGTTAAACTCAGAAAACTCTGCGGATTCTTTTTCCCATTTTCCAATAGCAATAGAAAGCACCTCAATCAATGGCAGGTATTGGTCATAATCTTCAATCAGTTCATCCATTAATTCCAGAGCTTGCTCATACTCAGACTCATTGTGGATGCGACTGATGAAACGAGCCTCTGCAAAAAAGTCCAGTGCCTTTTCTTTTAAATTGGCATATCTCATGAACCAGCCTCCTTCAGGTACTTTTTGCATAACTTGTCGTACTCCGAATGAGAGACAATATGCTTCACGTAAATTCGGTTGTCTCTATATTCGATAAAGGCAATGAGTCGCAGGTTATTACCACCAATATCAATAATCCACCACTTATCCTTGTATTTAAAATTATCCAGGCTTGGAAACAGGGCCTTCAATTCTTGCGGGCTGCTAAAGTCACCGTTTCGCAATGCTTTATAAGCGGCATCAATGGCAGCTGCATCGTTAGGGTATTTCTTGGCCGCATCGTGAAACGGCTTCCTGGAGATAACGTGCATAGCGGTCTCAAAATTTACTTATTGTGAACTTTAGCATAGGGTTGATTTGTTTACAAATTGTGAATATCGCCTTTATATGCAGGGAAGGCATATTGCAATCGATGACAATCGAGGTCGTTTTCAAGTGACAATACAGGGTTGGTCAGGCGAATGATGACAGAGCTTGGGACACCCGCAAACAAGGATACAGTATCCCGATTGCTCCATATGCAAGACTTCCAGATAAAAATTCGGACAGCCCACTTTCCAGCTTATTGCTCAAAATATAATCCGATTGAGCACCGCGCTTTCCGCATGTTACCCGAGCGTGCCAAGGCGTTGCGCTTGAGTCAATCGACGTTGCAAAACACTACATGGAGAAAACTGAGACTACCATCCGGTCACTTATGGATTCGCTTCCGGCTGATGGTTAATCTTTACCGGGTGGGAGTCGAACCCACTGGATTTAAACGAATGATTTCAGTTCACAGAACCTCCCACATTCTCAGGCGTCACCTGTCGCAATCAAGACCTAATGGAATGGTCCGCCCCGCTCCCAAAACGGCTTCAAATGAGCCAAAATAGAATGAGTTTAGTAGGACATCATTATGATGTAACGCCTATGCTCGCATTGCCTGGGCTGTATTAACCAAGAAAGAGCCATACAAGGCAGCAGCATGAACATAGTCATTAAACTATTAAACGTGAGCGGATTCCATCAGGGCCAGAGGCATTGAGACCTCACCCCAAAGGCCGGTCTCTTTATTAAGAGAATGGAAGCATTACTCTTTAGTAATGATGGAAAACTTTTCCTTGCAATGCGGGGCGGACAATATATTACCCCAGATTTCTGACTCCAATGAGTGGAACTTCGGAAACATTAATAAATAAGCTAGTATTGGGCCTTTTTCCTTTTGACCACAGGGATTTCCATTTAGCAGAATAAACTGACGAATTGTTTATCGACCAACATGACGATAAAAAACCTGAGAAAAACATTCAGGCATGGAGCAAACAGCTCTTTTGACTCTTACTAAAAACATGGCCGTTGCCATACCCGCATATTCACTAAGATGAAATCGATTTGCTAATGCTATTGCTGACATATAAAGGACTTTTCCACCTCCTTCAAAATTCCCCAGAATAGATCCGTCGAATTTAGGCTCATCACCATCATTTAACGACGTGACGAATTCCGGCCGAGATAGAATTCTTGTAACAGCTTCATCCTGACTGATATTGTACCGTCTCATTGCTGTACCTATCAGAGAATCAAAGAGCCTGCTGGTATCTCCTTTATCCATCTGCATAGCCCCTCTATACCCCGGGGAGTATGAGCTTGCCCAAACGATCCCTACGCCAAACAACCATTGGCTTACTTGCATTCCTATACGCTGTATCTGATATTTTTCCGGATACTTGTCAATCAGCTCAGGATTGACAAAAAAACTATCCTCATCTGGCAGGCTCTGCCGCCCCTCATCTATTCGTTGCAGCATGAGTGCAAAGAAATAAGAATCTAACTCATCAATATCGGAGGATACCGTTTCGAGACCTTCAACGACCCACTCTTCATAGGTGCCTCTAATATCAGCAATAACATCATCAACAGCAGCCTTCATCGCCTCTTTGTATTTTTTACCATTATCTTCATTTGGCATCATTGTAATTCGGAAAGGCCGGAGCTTATTCCCCACAAGATCGGCCAGATTATCATCAAAAACATGAAGATCTTTTTTAAATTCATCCAGTTTGTCTCGAAAGGCGGGTTTTATTTTTTGTCCTTGCAGTCTATCAACGGTTCTATAGATGATTTTCTTTGAAAAAAGCTCTGTTTCTATATCACTTTGCACCTCAATCTCTTTTACAGCAGCTTGGGCTTCTACACCTGTCTTTAATGTTATTTTCCTCCCAAAAGCCCCTCCAGTATCTCTCCACTCACCACCCGCGCATGGTGAGCGATGCCTGAGAAAACAACTTCCAGATTCCACACCGGTGTTAATCATTGTTAAAAGTCCTGTTTTGGTTTCAGGAACCCGTGATCAGAAACTCCAGGCTGATCAATAAGCTTCTGAGCAGTTAAGATAGCATTAAAAATGAAAGCTTTTCTGTAAAAGCCAACTTGCAGACATAACAACCAATTTATTCACTTACATTTATAATTCACGATACTATTTTCCAGTTTCAGTTCCAGAAAATTGCATTTTTTTCAATGAAGAAAAAAATTTCTACCAATTTGATCACCGGCTTCCTGGGCTCTGGTAAAACCACCGCCATTCTGCACTTACTCAGGCAGAGCAAAAGCTGGGGAAGCAAAAGCTGGGGTCATATATGGTCTTTCTTCTTGACGCAAAACCAAGGAGCCCGAAACTGAAAAAAACTGGGGTCAAAAAACTGGAAGCTGGTCTTTCTTTTTGAACACATTCAAGATTAAAGACCTGTCACCGTTTTTCTTCTTTTTGAACACATTCAAGATTAAAGACCTGTCACCGTTTTTCTTAAAGACCTGTCACCGTTTTTCTTTTTCTCTGCGTCCGGGGGATGGGGGATAAAAAAAGGAAAATCATTGTCAAATAAAAATTATTGAAATCTGTATTGGAATAACAAAATGCATGGTACAGTTTCCAGCCCTGGTGGCCAGAGAGCAATCATCAGCAAAAGGCCACGCCTTGATACCCCAGATACGTCGTCGGTTCCTGTTCTTCCTTCCTTGCCAAAAGAAGCTTCCCATGCCCACAACAGCTCTGCCCCATCCAATGCCCTGACGGAAAGAACCATCGCGCCATCAGAACCTCTCAATCCACGGCCCCTGCCGGAAAACTGGCAATGGCAATTGGTCTCAGGCATCCTGAATGGAGAAATCCAAGCCATTTCAGCATTGCTTCAACAAGGTGCTGGTGTTAATTGCAACCTCTCCAGCCAGATTGCAAGATTGCAGCAACAACCTGTCAACATTAACAGGGTAGCCCCCTCGACAATCGCCCACCTGGCCAAGGCTGTCAAGCTGGGGGTGCCGTGCACCCCACTTTGGCTGGCCGTCAGGGTCGGCAAGCTTGAAGTGGTAAAACATCTGCTGTCCGAGGGGGCACACCCGGATGCCAGCAACCCTCACTGTTCACCTCTGACGATGGCGGCCTTTTTAGGATTTCAGGAGATAGTCAAGGTTCTGCTTGAATATGATGCAGATATACAAGCTGGCAGCACCACAGGTTTGTTATCACCACTGTATTGGGCCATTCATGCTGGCCATCAGGATCTGGTGGTGTTTCTGAAGGAGAACGGTGCCCATCTGCAAATCGGTTCCCGGGGCAAGGATGCCCTGATTCACAAATCCGCCAGACTGGGATCGACCAGGGTAATGGAGTATCTGCTCAATCGGGGCGAGGACATTGATAACCACAGTACCGGTCAGCTTACCCCGGTTTATGCCGCAGCAATCAATGGCCATTTTGAGCTGGTCAGGTTACTGCTTGAGCGAGGCGCAAACAATAGCCATGACGAAACCGGTAAAAATACCTTAATCTGGGCTGCCTGTCGCAGTGGCAAACTTGACATGGTCAAATATCTGCTTGATCAGGGGGCGGACATCAACGCCCGCTGTGGTAATACCTACTCCGAGAAAAACCCGCATCCTCTTGAGGCAGCTGCTTATTCTGGCAATTTGCCACTGTTAAAGTTTTTGCTCGGCCGCCTGAATCTGACTATCAACAACCCCCGCCTCAGCGCCACTCTGTTCCAGCAAGCTGCTGAGGGTGGCAAAGTGGTGATCATGGATTACATTGCCAACAGGTCAACCATCAACATTAATGGGAGGGGTTACAATTCCCCGATCTCTTCAGCGGCCCGCAGCGGCTCCATCGAAGCGGTGGCGTGGCTACTTGACAAGGGTGCAGATATTGAAGCCAACTGCCGAGACCAACAATCCCCTCTGTGTCAGGCCTTCGCCCGGGGGCACTTTGAACTGGCCAAATTCCTGCACAGCAAGGGCGCAAGACTTGCCGGTAATAAAGGCAAGGATTCGCCCATCTATTGGGCGGCCAGCACTGGTAGAATTGATAGCGCGGCATACCTGCTTGACAGGGGCGTCAGCGTCAATGCCAGTGCTAAAGGCTCAAATACCCCTATCCATAGCGCAGCGGGGGAGGGTTTTCGGGAGATGGTGGAATACCTGCTGGAAAAAGGCGCAGATGTTAATGCCAACGCTGAGTACATTACGCCTATCGTTAATGCAGCATGGAAGGGACACCTTGAGCTGGTCAAACTTCTGGTTCATAAATCTGCAAAAATTGATGCGAGTAGCTTGCTCAATGCGGCCGCCTTGGGAGGCCATTGCCCCGTATTGGAATACCTGTTTGAAGAGAACGCAATCCGCCAGGGTATCAATCCGTCACACGTTTCAGGGGCAATTATTAAAGCGTCCCTTCAAGGCCAGCTGAACGCCATAAAGTACCTGCTCGGCGTATTCGAGACCCATTTTAGTGCTGCCCCCAGGCCTGACATTTCTAAACCCCTATGGAATGCAGCCCAAAGAGGCGATATTGATGTGGTGAAGTATCTTGTTGAGCTGGGGGCTGACGTTAATGTAGAGTCCCGGATGCATGGCAGCGCACTCTGGAGTGCAGCAGAGAGTGGTTGTCTGGATACCGTTATGTACCTGTATCAACAGGGTGCCAATATTCACTATTCACACCCGGTCAACAATACGGATGTACTTTCCATCGCTGAGCAAAAGGGCCATCAGGCTGTGGTTCAATTCCTGCAACAGCAACAACAGCTGAATCATTTTCCTGCCAATCACCTGCAGTCTCTGCCGGAAATCCCCGGGATGCATTCCCCCGATGGCGCAAAAAATGAATTTTATGAGTAATGGTTTAGAGGAAAGTTCAAATATTTTATCTCCTGATAAAGTAAAAACTATCGTACTCCTCAATAGGAGACTTTTACTCAATGCATTTAGCCATTAAGTGAACCAAAAACCGCTGTCTGAAGCGGACAGCGGTTTTTTTTGCTTACTGTTGAGGTCCGGCAGTGATCACAGGATCAGAGGCAAAGAGTTTTCTCAACTCCTCGGGTGTCCAAAGACTGTCACCTTCAGGGCCGTTAGCCCTTAATTCATAAAGCCCACGCCCCATCGACTTTGTATGAGGCTCTCCAAGATTGGGGCCGTATATCAAGAAGGTCAATAAAATCAGCAAGTATCCCGGTAGGAAGTTTACCTCAGGCGTTCAGTACCCGCTGTTGAGTAGATTTTAAGAGGATTCTATCATTGTTCCCTGTTACTCAATGGGCTATTCCGGGCTTTCCTGACCAATAGCCATTACATTGTTGAATATCAGAAGCAATGACCTTACTACTCAACGCCATTGCCTGCGCCAATTCATCCCCCACTTTCAGAATATCTTCCGAATGCCCGGAAAGGCGCATAGCCTTAACCCCTGCACTCGCCATTGCCTGCCACTGATCCAGAATATTATGACAACTGCCAGACAGTGTCTGAATACCGTTGATGGTAAACAGCGCATCACCTTCCTGGGTCGCCAGGGGAATACCTGATGATGACTTAATACAGCTGAACTCACAGCTGTCTTTGCTCAGATCGTGGGTACGGGCGGTAAAACAGCGGGCCGAGTAGGCCAGAGGTAGATAGCCATAGCTGAATACCTCGCTTTCCAGATCATGAATGCCCAGCTCTGGCAAACGCCCCATAATCAACTTAAGGTGATCAAAAGAGAGTTCAACCGGCAAAACCCAGCGTTTTAAACCGGTACCATGCAGAACCTGCAATGCTTCAGCACTGTACAGGTTCACCGAAGGGCCGGTAATAAAAGGGATGCCCGCTTTTGATAGATAATGGACAGCAGCCATATCATTGGCTTCTACAGCAAACTCTCCGTTCTCACAGACCTTACTCACCCGGGCCAGTTCAGACTCAGCTTCAATCAGCGTCAGTGTCGATAGAACGACTTCTTTGCCTTTAGCCTGCAATAACCTGGCAATGGCACACCAGTCATCCAGCTTAAGCTCACGTCTTTTCGAGCAGACGACTTCTCCCAGGTAGACGCGTTCAAAGGCGGATTCGGCTACTTTCTCGTAAAACGCCATAACATCTTGTTTAGGCCAGAAGAACAGTAATGGGCCAAGGGTAATTTGCATAGTTTATTCCCTGTCTGCGCCGGGCATTACCCGAAAACGCGATCTGCCAGCCATAAAGAAAGCAAAGCATGTAAACCTTTATGGCTCGTGTCTTTGTGGTTTAAATCAAAAGAGAGTGTCAAGCAGCCAACATCACTGCCATGGCCGGTTATAGGCACCCAGTGTAGTCTGGCTACCTTCAGACAAACGGGAAAGGCCAGCCATCCAGCGCTCATTCGTGGTAAAACTATCAGGATTGGACTGGTAATGGTCCAGCGCTTCCCGCCAGATTCTCACCACTTCGGCAACATAGGCCGGGCTTCGCTGGCGGCCCTCAATTTTCACCGCACTGATGCCAGACTGATAAAGCTGAGGAATCAGATCCAGTGTATTGAGGCTGGTGGGCTCTTCAATGGCATGACTGACCTGATCATTCACCGTAAAGCGCCCCTTGCAGAGGGTTGGATAACCGGCCTGCTCATGGTGATCAAAACGGTCGATCAACAAACCTCCCAGTCGGGTTTCCATCCCATTGGCCGTTGTCTGCCAGCGCACAGCGGATGCGGGAGAGCAGGCACCGGCGGTATTGGGCGACTCCCCTGTCACATAAGAAGAGAGAATGCAGCGCCCTTCGGCCATAATACAAAGACTGCCAAAGGCAAACACTTCCAGTTCCACCGGGCTTTTCTGAGCCAGTCGCTCAACCTGTTTTAACGACAGCACCCTGGGCAATACTGCGCGTTTGATACCAAAATGATCATGATAAAAAGACAGGCTGGCCTGATTGGTGGCAGAAGCCTGAACGGAAAGATGAAGATTAAGATTGGGGTATCGCTTGCTGGCATAGTCCAGCACGCTGATATCGGCAGCAATCAGGGCATCGACACCGAAGTCGGCACACATATCCACTGCTTTTTTCCAGCGGTGCCAGTTGGTCGCCTGGGCATAAGTGTTTACCGCAACAAAAAGCCGAACCTTTTTTCCTCGGGGATTTTTATCAACGTAATCCAGTGCCTTCATGGCCCGCTGATCAGAAAAATTCAGACCAGCAAAATGCCGGGCATTGGTTTCATCGCGAAAGCCGATGTATACGGCATCAGCACCATTATCGACAGCGGCTTTCAGGGAAGGAAGGTTACCGGCAGGACACACCAATTCCATAGAGAATTATCCAGTAGTTTTTGCGCAGCATAGCACGCTGAACAAAAAACCGACTTGATACTTATCAAGAAAAAGCCAAAAAATAAGTATCAACACTTAAGCCAGTATCTATTAAGGGATTGTCCCGGAATTTGACTGAGACTTGTTAAGTTCGCTTCCCGCTGCCCGCAAAAGCGGCCTGTCTTTTTCGGGCAACGCTTATTGAAATGTCAAAGTTATTCAATGGCAGTTCCTTATGCGCTGATAGCAAGAGGTAGCAACGGGAAAGCGTGGAGAGATTTATATCGCGTTCCCATTGCAGTGCTCTCACTTTCCATTAATACCACTTCACCTACCGTCATCCGGAAACTGGGAAGGTTAAAATACTGACTATGGGTGACATACCTTGGTCGTTTAAAACGCCCCAGGGTTACGTGGGGGCGGAAATTCCTGGTTTCAGCACTGAAGCCTGACTGTACCGCCGCCTGCTCACAAATATCAGCAAGCCGTTTTAACTCCTGTCCTGAATGCATCTCCAGGGCCAGCACCCGCGGGTTTCTCCCAGTTGGAAAGAAACGAAAGCAACCGGTCATACTGTCAAAGGTATGGTAATCAGCCAGATCATTTTCAAGGTTGCTAATTAACTGCTGTAACTGTTGGGGGGAGCTATTGCCCAGGAATTTAAGAGTAACGTGCTGCTGCTGGGGAGCTACCCAGCGCAAATCGTGAACATGACCTTCACCGGCTCGATGAATGGCTTTCTTATGCAGCGTTGCAGCAAGTTCAAGAGGTAGTTTTACAGCAAGAAAAGCCCTAACCGGGGAATTATGCGACAACGCCTCATCAAAAGAGGTCGGGGCGCTGGAAGCGTTGTAGCTAATGGGGTTATTTTTCATATTATTCTAACTTCAACGTCTGACTGCTAAATTCAAACCAATTGAGCCTTGCAATTTGGTTTGGCTAAGTTTGTTGAACCTAGTCTAGTACATTGTTGGCAGAAATCTGCCTGTATCGTCGTATTATTCCAAAAGTGCCTGAAAAAAACGGCGATTAATCTTGATCCCTGATTCTGCTATGTGCTCAGGAAATAAACGAATATGTACCGGCACTTTGAATTTAGCTATCTTGCCTGCCAACCTCTCTTTTGTAAATGGTTCATTCAGGGTACCGTCCAAAGTCTGAACATAAGCAACAGGGCGCTGCCCATATTCAGGATCCGTTATGGCAACGACCACCGCCTGGACAATGTCCGGGAAGGTCAGCAAAGCCTGTTCAATCTCTTCAGGATGAATATTCTCCCCCCCTGAGATCAACATATTATCCATACGACCACATACCTGTAACTGGTCACCGTGCCAACACCCTTTGTCACCGGTATTAAACCAGCCACGGGTACCCGGTAATGGCGTAATCTCGCCATGTTGAAAATACCCTTTGGCCAGTGTGTCGCCACGCACCTGAATCTCGCCTTCCTCTGTTAAACGAACCTCACGCCATGGCAATACCGCTCCGGAAGTAACACCACTTCCGGTAAACAGTGGCTCTCCGGTACACACCTGGGAGGCCATCTCGGTCAGACCATAGGTGGTCAGAACAGTTACACCCTGTGCTTTTACCGCCTCCACCAGCCTCGGGGAAGCAACGCCTCCGCCCAGCAGAATATAACGTACGCCTGAATCGTAGAGTGATAACCCGGACTGCAGCAGCCTGAACAATTGGGTATTTACCAGGGAAAGATGGGTCAATCGCTGTCTGGTCAGCATGTCATCCAGCGACAACCGACGTTCAAACAGCACCATTGTGGTACCAGCCAGCAGGCAACGCATAACAATGGCCAATCCGCCCACATGAAACAGCGGCAAGGATAACAGCCAGGTATCACCATAGGTTAATGGCAAGGTATGCATTGAGCCCAGGGCACTGAAATAATGATTTTTATAACTTTGCGCTACCGCTTTTGGGATACCCGTCGTTCCAGAGGTGGCGATCAGGTCGTAAACGGCTTCAGCATGGATCTTAATGGGCTGAAGCCTGCTCTCCGATTGTGGCCGCATGTGAGTAATCCGTCGATGAAAATCGATACCCGCACTGTCTGCCAACAGCGCAGCTCCAATACGATCACGATATCCCGACATTTGCGCTTCTGGAAACGCGGGGTTTACCGGGCAGAAAATCCATTGGGAACGAAGACAGGCCAGGGCAACCACCACAGTGTCCAATGGTTTATGGGTGACAAACAGAAGACGGCCGCCCGCTCTCATGCCCTTATCCCGGAATATACGACAACACTTATCCACCCATGCATCCAGCAGCCGAAACGTGACTCCACCCTCCTCCAGCTGAATCGCTGTACAGGAGGACTGATGAATGGCTCGATAACGCAAGGGACAGTATTGCAATTCGGGGAAGATGGTTTTCATCAACGGCGTTCTGCTATGGTTCTGTTCAGCTCTGTATCGCTGAAAAAGCGGGATTTATGGCAACCGGCTGACCGGCAATCATCTTTTCAGAGGTCAGGCTGTCGGTAAATGCCGATAAGGTGTCCAGGCCCGGTTGTTCTTCCGGTGTCCACTGAGCGCTGAGCTGCTCCAGTATGTGCAATCCAATAGACGACTCATAAGAAGAACTGAAAACAGTCCTGACACCAAGGTTTCTGCCGGTTGTCACCAGCTGTCGGCAACGGGCCAAACCACCCACCAGTGTCGGCTTGATCACAATGGCCGCCAGACCCTGCATGGGGTGTAGATGGTATTCCGGGTGCTGGACCGTTTCATCCAGGGCAAAGCGAAGCCCGGTCTGCTCGTAGAGTTGTGAGAATTCAGCCACATGAGCGGTCGGCTCTTCAATATAAGCAACTCGCTTAACATCAATAGAGGCAGCGACCCTGATGGCTTGCGCCAATGTCCATTGCTGATTGGCATCCAGCTTGATGCTGACGGACTTTGGCAAAGCCCGCAGAACCTGGTTAATTCTGACACAGTCGTCTTCCATTGAGTCTCGGCCTATCTTCAACTTAAACTCTGTCGGCCAGTTTCCCTGCCACATTGCAAGCCGCTGGAGAATATCCCCGGTGCTGCCCTGCAAAAGTGGTCCGGTTTCTGGCGGGTCAAACCAATGGTCCTGTTGCAACCACCACAAAGCCGATTCAATACCAAACAGGACTGACGGTATTGGCTGTAACCGCAGAACATCAGTGAGAAAAGGACTGTTGAGAGATAACGGCTTGCCATCATTAACGGCCCGACAGAAAGCCTGAAGTTGTTCTTCAGCGTCAGCAAGACTCTCACGGCTAAACCCGGGCAGTGGCGCTATTTCGCCATAACCCCACCGGTCACCGATACGCAAACGCAAAATCAGCCCTTCCCGCTTATTCAGGCAGGCGTGCTTCAGCCATAACGGCTGCTTTAAAGGTAGCCGATACCTCAGGATATCGGCCTTACAGTCTTTCATAGATCTGTTAAGGGGCTTCAGGAATTACGACCAAAGCGGCTGAAATCCGGCTGACGTTTTTCCAGAAAAGCATCCCGTCCTTCCTGTGCCTCTGCGCTCATATAGAACAGCAGGGTCGCATTACCCGCCAGCTCCTGAAGACCGGTTTGACCATCGCAGTCGGCATTCATGGCGGATTTCAGGCAGCGAAGCGCCAGAGGAGAGTGCTGTAAAATCTCACGACACCATTCTACGGTTGTCCGCTCCAGCTCTGCCAAAGGCACAACGGTATTGACCAGCCCCATATCTTCAGCCTGTCTGGCATCGTACTGACGACAGAGAAACCAGATTTCCCGGGCTTTTTTCTGACCAACGATACGTGCCAGATAGCTGGCACCAAAACCACCATCAAATGACCCCACTTTCGGACCGGTCTGACCAAAACGGGCATTATCCGCCGCAATCGTCAGATCACAGACCAGATGGAGAACATGACCACCACCGATGGCATAACCGGCAACCATGGCAATCACCGGCTTTGGACAGGTTCTGATCTGACGTTGAAGATCGAGAACATTCAGATGATGGGTTCCTTTATCATCCTTGTAGCCAGAATCGCCGCGAACGCTCTGGTCACCACCGGAACAGAAAGCCAGATCTCCGGCACCGGTCAGAATCACCACACCCACCGACTCATCAAAACGTGCTGACTCCAGGGCTTTCTGGATTTCTACAATGGTTTGTGGGCGAAAGGCGTTGCGTTTTTCCGGACGGTTAATGGTAATTTTGGCCATACCCTCTGCCCGGTGATAGAGAATGTCCTCATAATCACCGCTGAGGTTTTCCCAGATCACGCCTGAGTCCAGCTGCTTGCTCATATCCAACTCCTTATAGCTCTTCACAAGAGCTCTCTGAGCAACCGGGCCATTGCCTCTGGTTGCTCCCGATGAACATTGTGTCCACACCCGCTCACCGGGTGGACACTGTGTATCACATGCTCTGTCAGCAAATGCTGTCCAAGCTGCCCAAACTTGTGATCATTTTCACCATAAAAATAATGAACACATGGGAACAGCGGTGAACCGGGACTGAGCTGACAATCAGCCTTGAGCCGGGAAAGTGCCCGGCGATAGTCTGGCTGCTTCGATAGACTGAATGCCATCAAGGCATTAGCCAGAATCGAACCACTGCCTTTTGATCGCTCAGCAATCAAAGAGCGAATCTGGCTATCATTCAGGTCAGAAAAAACCGGCTGTTTATACCAGTCCAAAAGCACATCAGCCACTGATTCTTCAGTAAAACGTCTGGCCCATTGCAGATCTGACCGATAACGCTCGCTTCTTTCCTGCTCACTGACCAGCCCGGGATGCGCTCCTTCCAGTAACAGCTTCGCCACTCGCTGCGGGAAAGCAGTGGTATACGCCATGGCCAGACGCCCTCCCAGTGAATAGCCCAGCAGGTTGAACCGTTTCAGGCTGATGCCTTCCACCTGTTCAATGGTTTGAACCGTCTGTTCCAGGCGATCGCAGAAGTAGTCAGCCCCCTGCGTATCTTTCTCCAGCCACTGACTTGAGCCGTGACCCGGCAGGTCAATAGTAATAAGGCAATAGTCGTCTTGCAGCGGTGCCAGCAGGGAGTCCCAGCCGTTTGCACTGCCCAGAAACCCATGCAGTAACACCAGGACTGGCGCATTAACATCTCCAGCGCAGTAGTAAGACAGGCTCACAGTGTTTTCGCCATAGCGACGGCCTGTTCAATACTTTTTGCCCCAAGGCCAGATTCAGTAAAGACTTCAATAATGAAGCAGCCAGCCTGACTGCAGGCTCTATTAAACTGCGCGGTAAAGTCATCAATGGATTCCGGTGCCGAGTAATCAATTCTGAACATCTCAGCCGCATGCTCTGCTGTCAGACCGTGGGGTGTGACAAAATAATCATTAGTCACATGGGCAACCTCATTGCTACACCCTTTGGTGGTCACATAGAAAATACCACCACCGTCGTTATTGATCAGCACAATAACCAGCGGCGTTTTGCACTGTGCCGCCAATTGCAGGGAGTTAAGGTCATGGAGGAAAGAGATATCCCCGATCAATAACACCATTGGCCCCTGATGTCCCGCAGCACACCCTGCCGCAGTAGCAATCAGCCCATCAATGCCACTGACGCCACGGCTGGCATAAACCCGTGGCAAATGGTGTGTTGAGAAGATATCCACCATGCGAATGGGCAAACTGTTCCCCAGGAACAGGCTGCTTCCGGGTTGTAACAGTTCCCCCAGAGAAGCACCGAGCCATTGCTCATTAAGCTGCTCTGGCCGTTGACTTTTCAGCAATTCACCAAGCTTTTCTGCCCGGGCTGTAAATGGTGTGCTCCATTCCCTGTCAGCCTGTATCGCTTCACTGTTGAGCAACAGTTGACGACAAACTGAATCAATATTACCCACCAGGCGCACACTCTGCCGCTGTCCTGTATCGACTCTTCTGGGTGCAGGGTCAAGCATCCAGAATTCCTGCCAATGGTGCCGGGCAATAAATTGATCCAATCGTTTCGACGTCAGGTAACCGCCAATCTGCAGCACACGGTCGACCTTATTGAATAGACTTTCGCTGGCAGAACTGGCCAGTAACAGGTCAGCATGCCTGATGGTTTTCGGGTGACCGTGCAGCTGTGATTGAACATCGGCAATTAATGGCCAGCCCAGGCGTTCTGATAACTGCACAATGATATTAACGTCAGTCTCAGGCATCACCCGTCCCGCCACAATCAGGCCTTTACCGTCGGCAAAACGCTGCCAGCGACCACTATCAGGCAGCCGGGTTAACTCTGGTACAAAGTACTCAGTATAAGGCGTTAATGAGGCCATCCATTGCTGGATACTGGCAAGATAGACGTCATTTTCAATAAGAACCGTTGCTTCCTCCTGGTGGGGGTAGAGCGGCTCCCGAAACATGCAGTTGATATGCAGAGGCAGCCCCAGCGCTGATGAACGGGCATACGCCTGATCAATACTGCCCAGCAGCCAACGGAGGGAGATGGACCTGTCCGGCGTTGGCAAGTCCAGCGTCGCGCCGGTGTAGTTACCAAAGATATTCAGCTGATCAATGGCCTGATTTGCACCACAGTCAATCAACTCGGGAGGGCGATCAGCCGTCAGAACCACCAGCGGTATACCCGACTGGTGAGCTTCGATAATCGCCGGGTAGAGATTAGCAACCGCAGTGCCTGAAGTGGTGATCAAAGCCACCGGTTCTCCCGTGGCCTTGGCCAGACCCAGGGCAAAGAAACCAAGCCCTCGTTCATCGAAATGAATATGGCGGGTCATACCATGATGATCTGCTACGGCAAAGGTCAATGGAGCTGAGCGGGATCCCGGGGCAATACAGCAATGCCGGATACCCAGTCGCCACAGTTCTTCGATCAGCACTGCAGACCAGATGCCGTTGATATTTGCGTCGTTGGTTTTAACTGTCATGAACAAACTCACCGCATGAGCAGCCAGTGATGGTGGGAATTTCCAGACCTTTCATGTCATTAAGAAAGGCCTGAACTGCCGAAGATGATTCCAGCCCGGTAGTCATGGGCTGTCGATAGGGTTATGAACTTTTTCTCAATTTGAGACTCTAATTCCACAGGGTTATTTATCAAACCATAACTTTAGCGGCTGCTTATATTCTCTACAGGCAGGTTCTGTCAAACATTTTTTGAGGTGTATTATTGTGGACACAACTATTTTTGCTATCGGTAGACCATCAACTTATCAAGAATCAATGGGTAATTCACCAAAGGAAATTGGTGATGACATCAATAAACTGGCCAAAAATTTTATTGAAAAATCTATAGAAATCGATGAACAAGTGCAAACTAATGCCGTTAATATCAGTGATATCAGAAAATCATTATTTGCCAGAACCATTATTCGGTTGAACGATTTATCGTCAACACGCTTCACGTTAACTCCAGGGCTTTATCACTTGGCTAATCCTACTGATCCAGAGCGCTGGGACTGGAATAAATGGCAAAAAAATTTAGTTGATAGCCAACAATATGATGCTGTTGAAGATATCGTTAAAGATATACCTCTTGATCATAGAACTGATCTTTTGAAAGATTTTTTACGAGACATTGACCCACAATATTTCAATGATTATCTCATTGCAGTAGTATTAAAAAATGACACCCCTAACCAATTTAGAACAATACTTGAAACCCGTCTTGTAGAAGCAACGTCCTTTATTAAGACTGCGATCAAAAGAGGACTTTTGCAGGAAACTCTTATCAATAGAATATACAACGAAGGTATCCCTGATACTGGGAAAGCAGCTTCAAGCAGTGCATCCGCCACCAGGCCAACAAGTCACCAGGATCCCATTAATGCACTCCAGAATCGGGCTGCCTCACAGCTTGCAACAGAGTTCTCCAGATTATCTTTGATCTACGGAGACCTGCCTGACAACAGCAAAGAACTTATGGGTCGGTTTATCTCTGTGTTAAACACTGACTATCAGTGTGAGGTAGGGTTGTACGAAACTAACCCTGAATTTAGCGAATCTTCTGAAATTTCCAGCAACAACCCAACAACATTTATGAAAGAAGAATGGGAAACCTGGCAATTCGCTCTGTACATGGGAGATGATAGCGTTGGTCAAGGTTATTATGCTGCCAGGGAAGATAACAAGAGTGAACCTATTATTTCACAAATCGAAATTCTATTAGCAAACAACTGTCTTCAAGAACAAGTCAAGAGTGCATTCCGATCAAATGCTGATATCCTCAGCTTAAAGTTGGATTTCCCTGAAGTCGTTCTGGATGATGACAATCTGCTGGATCATTGTTTTGACGCTTGTCGTGCCAAAGGAATACCACTAAACAAAATTATTACAGGATTAATTGCTTCAGGTTGTTTAACACAAGAATTAATTGATCAGGTCTGGAAATTGGGGATTGATAATTCATCTAATGTCGTTTCCGACTAACCAGAACAAATGAAAGTATTACATTACTTTCATCGCTTCTGAACTTTTCAGAGTTGTCAGCAGGTACGTGAAGAGAGCGCTGCATAATCATGGTTACTGTCTACACGTTTCTCTGCCTGACCCGACAATACAGCGATATCACCGGTCTGTTGACGATCAAGAATATCCAGTACCGTGGCAATTTTATTGTCCAGCTCGGACCACTCCTCGTCGGCCACCGAGTCCTTAACAATACCGGCACCGGAGTAGAGCATCAGGGCATTATCAGCCAGACGGGCGCTGCGAATTGCCACACTGAAATCACTCTTTTGAACACCAACAATCCCACAAACACCGGCATACAAGCCACGTGCGTAGGGTTCGTTGGCACCAATAAAGGAGAATGCGTCCTCTCTTGGAACGCCACCCACTGCGGGGGTCGGATGAAGTATGTCCAGTAACTGTTGATCACTCACGTCGTGGTTCAGTACGCCACGAATCTGGTAACGCAAATGCTGAATATGGCGCAGTTTAACAATCGAGTGGCTGCGATCCGCTTCCAGGGACTGACAGAGGGGTTCCAACCTATGGCAGATATCATCCAGAACCAGACGGTTTTCATGGATATTTTTACCATCGCTCATCAGCAGGCTTGCCAGCTGAGCATCTTCAAGCAGGTTCTGACCGCGGACAATGGTACCTGCCAGGGCCTCGGTAGAAATAATATTTTCCAGTCGCTTCACCAGTCGCTCCGGAGAGCAGCCAAAAAACGTTTGCCCCTGCCCCTGAAAGAGGAACTGATAGGAATGCGGGTTCGCCTGCTGCCATGCGTAAAGCAATGAGAATGGGGAGAGATGCCCCTCAAGTTTCAGACACGTTTCCCGGGATAACACCACCTTATCCAGCACGCCCGATGCAAACGCCTGCCGGGCCTTGTCAACCAGTTGGTTCCAGACATTGACGTCTGGCTGGTAACCTGCGAGCTGAAACGTAAAGTCAGCCCCGGGTAACTGCTGGCTGCAGTTGAGTGCTGCGATAATCTCCAGAGCTTTGCGAATACTGCCATGGTATTCCAAAGCATTGTCAGACCTGAGGTTCACACCCAACACCGTTCCCTTGCGAGTCTGAACCAGTTCCAGCAGTGGCAGGATGACCCTTCCATAACCAAAAGCAGACCATATTGACGCTTCATCATCCGCAAAGGAGAGGTAGCAGAGGCAGTGACTGCTCGTATGCTCCGGCAAATGACTCAGGATTTTGTGAGCACTGGCAAATGCACAATCCAGGTCCTGCCGACAGGATAATGTTTCTGACCAGCTGTAACCGAGCGCCGCTATAGCTTGATCGCCTTCCCGGTCTCTCCAGAACGCTTTTTCACAGCAGTCCTGTGCCGCCAGAAAGCCCAGCAGGTGAATGGCCGGGAAAGGTAGCTCAATTCTGACCAGCCGCTTTTCAGGCACAGGTTGAGATAACAGCTTTTCCAACTGTTCCACCATCAATGCTAACTGAGCCTGAATTACACTGGTCAAGACATCCTGCCAATAAGATCGTTAAAAAAAAGACATCGTAAGATAACGAAATTGTACGTAGATTGGCCACCGGTATCTGGATCGTATTTACCGAGAAAGCCATGACATCCCTAAGGGTATAGCCAACTGTTGGTAATAGTAGATGAATTTTTCAACGTAACTTTTTATCATTGCATTTTTTTCAACGCTGAAATTCATGCCTTTCAGCAGAACTGAACCCTTGATCAGTTTCATCAGCACGGGTAACTATTCACCATGGCCACCAACGGAGAGTCAGCCAGACAATGGCTGGAACAGAACAGGGAGCAGATCTCGGAGGAACGAATTCTCCAGATTCGCAGTAACCTGGTAAAAAAGATAAACCAAATGGCGGATGCTGAAGACCTGACTGTATCGGATGAACATCAAGGGTTGCTAGAGGCCCTTGATGTGATGGATGCCTGGCTTCAGGAACGCGCGACACCTCAGGAAACAGCAGTGGAAGCTTTAACGCTGGATTACAGCCCGCTTATTCAGGAGCCGTCAGAAACAGTCCCTCAGCTGACTCAGGAAGAGAAGCTGCGCCGCTTCCAGAATCTTCTGAAGGACACAAAAAAATAACGGCAAATGGTGAGGTTGCGCTCAGGCAACCTCGCCAACCGTCTGCCGGGGCATCACACTTTCAACCGCTCACACTCCTCAACGACCCGGTCGTAGGTCCAGTCCCCGCCGCCGGGATGCTTCACCTCGTGTTCAATCAGCTTCTGGCACATCTGCATAGGGTTCAATCCCTTTTTTGCCAGTCGCTCCAGAGTCTGCTTCAGCTCATTGTCTGCTTCACTGAATTCCTGAGCGCTTCGGGATCCTTTCTTTCTGACTGCAACTTTTATTTGCTTCATCGTCAATTCACCTAAAACAATGTGGGCCTCTGGGAAGCCACCTTAGAATAACGCCCTGGCAAGAATAGCACCGGGGTGATCTATTCTCAGGCAGCCTCCCGGATAATCTATACTCTATTCTTAGATTCTGCGCGCAGTAAAGCAGGAGTTTATTATGAAACGTCTTTACTACCTGACTGGCTCACTGGACAGCGTCACCAAAATTACTGAAGACCTGCACCGGGATGGTATCACCAACTGGCATCTCCATGTTTTAAGCCGAAACGAAGCTGGCCTGTATCACAAACAGGTTCACAGTGCCAATATGCTGCAGGAAAACGATGTCATTCACTCCGGAGAACTGGGAGCCCTCATTGGTGGTGTTGTCGGCCTGCTGGCGGCCACAGTGATTGAGTGGTGGAACCCAATCGGGATAGAGATCCCGCTACCCGCCCTTCTGGTGGTCGCTGGCGTCTTTACCATGTTTGGTGCCTGGAGTGGTGGATTGGCAGGGATCACCCGCGAGAATTACAAAACGGCCCGCTTCCACGATGATCTGGTAAAAGGCAAACATCTGATTATGGTGGATGTCTCCAGACAACAGGAGCAGCGGGTGCGCTACCATCTGAGCAAATATCATCCGGAAGCTTCTCTTGCCGGTGTGGATACCACCCTGACACTGCCTTTCAGCCCTAACTTCTGGCGTTATCCGCGCCATAACTAGTCAATAAGCTGCTTATCCATTGTCAGGGGATGGTGATTTCACAAGCGTCTGCACCTCCTGAAAGGTCTCGGACTCCGCATCAGAAGGTGCTTTTCCCAACAGGCTAAACACCACTATTGCCACTGACGCCGCGATAAAACCGGGAATAATCTCGTAAACTTCAAAAATTCCCCCACTGAGCGAACGCCATACCACCACAGTTACCCCTCCCACAACAATACCAGCAAGGGCTCCCAACCCATTCATTCGCTTCCAGTAAAGGGAAAACAGCAGCGCAGGACCAAAGGCGGCACCGAACCCTGCCCAGGCATAAGACACCATCTCCAGTACAGAACTGTCCGGGTTTAGTGCCAGCACCGTGGCCAGTACCGCTATACCGACAACAGCCATACGGCCAACCATCAGCATCTCACCCTGAGTAGCATTTGGACGCAGCATATTGCGATAAAAATCCTCTGCTACCGCAGTAGAACAAACCAGCAACTGAGAATCTGCGGTACTCATAATGGCAGCCAGAATAGCGGCCAGGAGAATACCGGCTATGACCGGGTGAAAAAGGGTATTCACCATCAGCATAAAAATAGCTTCCGGGTCGTCTAATACCAATCCCTGCCGCTGGGTATATATGATTCCGGTCAAACCAACCAGCAAGGCACCCAGCATACAGATTCCAGTCCATGAAACCGCAATACGCCGTGCCAACGTTAGCTGATGACTGGACTGCACCGCTTTAAAACGCGCCATAATGTGTGGCTGGCCAAAGTACCCCAGCCCCCAGCCCAATAATGACAAAACCGTAATCACAGAAAGCGCTTCCCCCCGAACATCAGTGAACATGCTGGTCAGATGGGGGTTCAGTTGGTTAATGTCGGTCAGCACCTGCCCGGCACCTCCGGTGACTTCCAGCACGGTCACCGGAACGATCAGCAGTGCTGCCGACATCAGCAGGCCTTGCACCAGATCGGTCCAGCAGACCGCCAGGAAACCACCAAACAGGGTGTAGGAGACCACACTCAACATGCCAAGAATCACCGCCAGCTGGTAGTCGAAGCCAAAAACAGATTCAAAGAGTTTGCCACCGGCTACCAATCCTGAACTGGTGTAAAAAAGAAAAAAAATCAGGATAAAACCCGCACTGACCGGTTGCAGGATATACTTCAGATCGGAGAAACGGTTGGAAAAAAATTCGGGAAGTGTCAAAGAGTCATTCGCAACCGCACTGTATATTCTTAAACGACGGGCCACCAGAAGCCAGTTCAGCCAGGTTCCTCCCAGTAGCCCCAGACCCAGCCAGATCGCCTCAAAACCAGCCGCAAACGCATACCCCGGCAGGCCCAATAATAGCCACCCACTCATATCAGAAGCACCGGCGCTTAATGCCGCCGACCACGGCCCCAGTGAGCGTCCGCCAAGAAAATAGTCAGAAGAGTTTTGGGTTCTCTGCCAGGCAATATAACCAACCCCCAGCATGGCAATAAAATAGATCAGGAAGGTTATGGTTATTTGTAGTTGGTTTTCCATGATGGCTAAACTCTTGGTATATATATCTTCAACGTTAGCCCACATTTATTTGTTCAATTCAATTGGAATACCTGCTGATTTAATTAGTTATTTATCAAATAAAGTCTGCCAAAAATATGACTCTTAGCCCTGAGATAAAAAATTATTTTGATTAAAAGTTTCCCTTATATTGATCCAGTTAAGGTACGCTATTATTCACAAATAAACTTGTAATTTGTGGATACAGACATGGACAGTCAACGCATATCACCCCCCTCCTATAACCAGATAAAATTACCTGAGCAAAAACCAGCAAGGTACGTTGGAATTGAATCGGGCAAGGACAGTAAAATATTGGATAGTCATGGGAAGCTGGTTTCCAAGTGGGGACGAAAGATCGAGAATTATCTTAAAATAGAGCGAATTAATCCAGAAAAATATGCTCGCAATCAAAAAATGCATGAGTTTCAAGCATCCCTAACCAATAGACGGGTCAAACTTTTAACACAAGAAGTTCAAAATACATCTGATCATATTGATAGTATATTGAAGCTTCCTGACGAAATCCCAGATGGCTGTGAATTTATCAGCCATAAAAAATTCCAGAAGCTTGTTCAATCAGATGTTAAGAGATATCTCTCTTATGAAATCAGATCCTGCAACTCGGGAGAAAAACTCCTTAAATTATACGAGGAAGTACAGAGACTCGGAGATCACCATCGCCTGCCACCCAAAATAACAGATCCGCTCATTAAAAAAATTAATGCTCAAATGGCAATACTTGTTGAGGAAATGCCAAATCACCTCAGAAGCATTGACCCTGGTGTAGAAGATACTCATACCCTTGAATTGACCAAGCAAAAGTGTGAAGTGGTAAAAGGTCTGTACAAGGCTGCCAAAAAGATTGATTACGACTTATGCAAAAAGCATAGAAAAGCACTAAGAGATATGATGGTCGACATGTTTTCCGAAGATGTTGAAAAAGTAGCGACTTTGTGCAAAACAAGAAATAATCTGAAAGAGAATAAATATTTATCAGATCAAATTATAGAAGTAAGAAATTCAACAATACGTCCATTCCTGGAAGAAGTTGCTACAAAATCTAATAAGTATTTTAAGAAGATCGAAAAAAGTACAGATGTACAAATAAAAGGTTTAGAAGCGCAACGTGAAATAATACCCACAATAATTACAAACCTAAATAAAACACTAACAAATGCCTCTCAAATCATAAAAAATGAGGCGAAAGCAACGGCAGTTAATGAAAATTTATTAGAAGGTAAAAGAAAACCAACAAAAGCTACAATCCAAAAAATTGAAGAAAGAGAAGTTAATAAATTTAATGATTTTAAAAGACTACAAAATGAATATAAAAACCTGTATGGATTATTGACTTTCAGGCTGAAACAATTTAATTCCAGTGTCGAAATATATTTTAAAGACCAACAAAATCTGACACCAGAAACTCTCACACATCCTGAAGCATTCCTGACTGCTTATAGAGGAGTAGAATTAACCAAACCATGGGAAAGTCTACAAAACCTTGATCCAACAGATACCAATTCGAATTTGGCGTTACAATCCTTCAATCATGCTTGCACTGATAGTCACTTTAAAAACCTTGTGTCTGAGGAACAGGGCTGGTTACCTGAAAAGGAAATAAGAAAACTCAAAAATGATGTTCAAGGATCAGTAACAGAAAACTCTGATCAGAAAGAAGCCTATGATCAATTGGTTGTTGCGCACACCGCCTGTGAGCTGGCCAGTAATGCATATCAAAAAGCCACGAAGGATGAGACCAAAAAAGCCAAGAAGTATCGTCGACAAGCCAATATAGTGCAAGGCACTGTTACTTCGCAACAGCTTGACACAGCAAAACAACTGAGAATGTTGCATGCAAAGCCAGTAACCAATAAAACTGATCACATCGGTGTTAATGCCAAGCCCGACGCTGAAATGAATGAAAGCAATAATCACTCTTTGAGTAGCAGTTCTGCTGACTCAAGTAACAAAGCTCCAGCAGTAAGTGATGCTGAAGTACCTCAAGACAGTATTGACGCAAACATTCCCTCAGGCCTGCATCAGGAATCAGCTACTGAAAAGCCACAGACCTTCCAAGCCAAAAAAGTATTACCACCGATACCCAGTAACAGCAACACTACAGGGAACAGGGACGCTGAAATACACCCCAATGGAAATAAACTACCACCAATACCTCAACGCCCCGAAGAACAAACACCACCAATACCTCCACGCCCCGAAGAACAAACACCACCAAAACGCCCAACACGCCCAACACGCCAAACACGCCAAACACGCCAAACACGACCAACAGCAGATCGCCCAACACGACCAGCACCACAACCGCCATCTTCTGAAAACACAACAAGTGGTGGAGATAAAGGCCTAACCGATGGTAGTAAATCAGTACCGACACCACCACCTCCGCCACCGCTACCTGCTGGCAACACTACAAAAAGCGTTGGTGCTAAAGGGCAAACCGGTGGTAGCAAACCAGTACCACCACCATCAGTAGGAGGCCAGACCAAGAAAGGCAGTAGTGGCGTCAAAAATCAAGATGACATAAGAAATGCAGTTCTCAAGGATATTCGCAAAGGAAAACCATTAAAGAAAGTACCTGAGAATAAAAAAAGTGATAGATCCGCTTTGAAAAGCAATGCAGCTAAGGATCGAAGTCAAGATAAAGCACCGGAAGGTGAAAAGTGGGGTAGTTCCGCAGCAAACTCTAAACAACCTGGTCAAGAGAGCAAGGAAGTTGATCTAACTACAGCCCTGAAAAATGCCATAACTTCAAGAAGACCGCATATTGAGACTGATGGTGAAGTTAAGTCTGATGATGATAAAGTTAAGTCTGATGATGATGAAGCGTGGAACAACTAACCCTCCTTCCAGGATACTACCATCGGTGGTAGCCGCCCGGGAATCGGTCATTTCATTGCTGAGCGCCTGTGCCGATGGAAAGCATCAGTTTTTTCCAGGTCATAAAAAAACCCGGTTGATTACTCAACCGGGATTTTCAGCCTTGAGTGAACTCAAGGTAAAAATGGTGCCTGGCGATGACCTACTCTCACATGGGGAGACCCCACACTACCATCGGCGATCGGTCATTTCACTGCTGAGTTCGGGATGGGATCAGGTGGTTCTAACCTTCTATG
>NZ_JAGHQW010000059.1 GCF_017744115.1 Salinisphaera sp. G21_0
TGAGGTTCTATTGGCAACAAGGTCTCTGGTCCAGAGTAAAGGGCGCTGGGATCAGCTTTGGTCTAATTACATGTCCGGTAAGTTTTTAATTGACGTATAATTCAATTATCAGATTGAGAGAGCACCCATGTTCAAATACGCCTGAGTTGTAAATTGATGTCATATTCTCATATTTATCAGGATTTGCTATTGCTTCCATATTCTTGAATTGAATTGGACGCTGTAAATCTTCGATAGCCCTTTGATCAATAGGTTTGTTGGTATTATGGCATGTCTGCTCAAGTTGGAGTTCGTCGGGCTGAGCCAGTTCATTTGCGTTAGGTGGAATCGCCTCAACTGGCAACTAGTTGAAATTGCCAAGTTGTCGCTGTTGGTCTTCTGTTGAGTTTGCT
Source organism: Salinisphaera sp. G21_0 (assembly GCF_017744115.1). Classification (GTDB taxonomy): domain Bacteria; phylum Pseudomonadota; class Gammaproteobacteria; order Pseudomonadales; family Endozoicomonadaceae; genus Endozoicomonas. The sequence continues at coordinate 393 of NZ_JAGHQW010000059.1, forward strand.
GATTGCGGTAGAGCTTTGGGCAATAATTCTGTTTGATTATTTGAAATATTTGTTAGCATAAGATCGTCATTAAATTTTGTTTACCTATATTTTTGATCCTAAGTTTACAAAAAAGTTCCATTTACGGAAATTTCCTGGCTGCTACAGAGTTAATAGTCCAATTCCCTGTTCCCTCTTAACCACTCCCTCACAAACCACAACCCATCACGTTCGCCCGTAAGTATCCTCACTGAACATCGCCAGTTCGTCTTCGGTGATCAGACCCTCTTCTTCGCTATCCAGCTTGTTACCCCTTCTGTCAGTTCGCTGGCCAGGTAAATATGGCAAGTCTGGTTTGTCCGTAACCTCATAAACCCCTTCAGCACCACTGGGACGAAGGATTCTGTCTTCCCGCCTGACATCCATTTGTTCACGAGCTTGCTGGCGAGCTGTTTTATTTCAGCCAGCAGATTTGACTCACTTATCTGACAGCATTCCAGTTGTCCGAAATCGCAGGTAACCCCATTGCCTTATATATGCAGTTACTCCCTTTTTCCTGATTAAAGCAGTCAAGAGCCAGTGGGTTTCTCACCTTTACAGGGAAGGCCTGCCTTTGATCACTTCTGCCAACCACAAGATAGTAGCCACCTGTCGGTTTGTCATGGAACAAGGCAATGACCATGCTTTTGTTGTGCTCGGCCCTGGCTCTTTCAACACTGGTTGGTGATCGTTTTGTTTTTGTCCCGGCTCCTACAACAATCTGTTTAAGTGTGGATATGACTTCTGAGCCAAAAAGTGTCTCCAGAAATGTGTGTCTTTGCTGAGCTGTGAATAGTTCCAGCCGCTTGCAGTCTCTGTAATCAAATAAGGGCCTGCCAATGAAGTCGTCGTACATCGCCTTTGCCATAAGCTCGAACTCCTGATCAGCAGGAGATGCTTTGCGCTCCTTGTCATACCCCCAGCCGAATGGATATTGCTTCAGCTTAAAGAGTCGTAATATATCATCAGCGTATTTCCGGACACATTGGCGCTGACTCTCTGAGTGTCTGGATGCTCCTTTTTCAAACTCAGCCAAAAATTCCCTGCGTGTCCATTTTGCCGGATCACCTTTGACATCCCAGTTTTTTGGAAAGACCACGGATTGTTTCAGCAGGTGCAGCATTGTTCCATCAATATTGCCGCCGTTGCCTGGCACTTTTTCATTTTCTGCTATTTCAGAGAGTTTTCTTGCTGAGGGTGGAGCAATCTTTTCGGCAATCTGGCGGTAGCCTACGGTTTCTGAAAACTTGTGGACACATTCGCTGGGCTTCATTGCCTGCTGTTTGACCCGGTTAAGATCATTGACAATGGCTCTTGATTTTTCTGCACAGCGCTCTTCCAGAAATTGATCCAGCTCTTTTCTTTCAGGCTCGCTTTGACAGTTTTCTACAAACTTCAGCACCGCATCTGCAATAGCTAAATCCCCCTTAAGCTTACGGATGTCGGCGATGGATGGGTAGGTTTTTGTGACAGTGACAGGCTTTGGTGTTTCCCTGGCAACAGGTGGTTTGCTGCTGGCAGGTTTTGCTTCAGGCTTTGGGGTGGATGGTTTTGACATCACTGGTTCTGGCTTTGTTTCTTCTTCTTGGTTCTTTTTGGACTGTTCAAGGAATTTCCACCCCTCTTCAAGTGTTCTGTCTACCTCCTCCATTTCCTTATCTGTGGCTTCACGGCGCTTTCTTTCCAGTTCTGAAAGCTGTGAGGTTGAGTGTTTATTGGTAGTTTTTGTGTTGTCCTGCTTTTTGTGTTTTTTATTACCTGACAGTGGTTGGTCAATAGCGCCGGCTACAGACTCTTTTTTGCCATCATTGTTTGAGTGTGGCTGATTGACACCAGAATCAGAGCCCGGGTCTCTGCCATCTGGAGCAGAAGGGACGGAAACGCCAGAGTCTCTTACCAGCGCGTTTACTTCATTGCTCATGAAGTTAAAAGCGGAAAGTGTCTGTAACCTGCAAAGAAGAGACTTATCGGTATCCGATTCAACCTTCTCCAGAGCATCTTTAAACGTGGGGTTACCGAAGGCTTCGGATATGCAGGCAGTTCTGACATCATCCATCAGCATGCCCAATTTCTCGGTCATTTGATCGATCGCATGTTTGATGATTTCTCCCTTTGCTTTCATGCCTGCTGGCATTTGCCTGTCGAGCTGATATACGCGTCGTACGAACTCAGTAAAATGATGTGCTGCTGTTGCCTTATCGGGAGAGACAAAATCGTGAGCCCTGAAAGTAAATAGCTCTTTTAATTCCAGAATGGCTTTTTGTCCCTTCCCCTCTCTGATTTTTCTCAAATTCTGCGAAAGTTTAATTTCAAACTTCTGATAATCCTGATCAGGTAATTCAGGAATAAAAGGGAGTGCTATATCTTCATCGAACAGTTCATCCAGCTCTGAGTCTGAAATTTCAATCTCATCGGCTTGCTTCCGGGAAGGAGGTTCTTTAGGTCTTTCCGGCTCTTTAGGCCTTTCCAGTTCTTTAGGCTTTTCCGGCTCTTTAGGCCTTTCCAGTTCTTTAGGCTTTTCTGGCTCTTTAGGCCTTTCCGGTTCTTTGCTCTTCTTTTTGGGTGCTGGCTTTTCCATCTCTGGCATCATCATGCCGAACAGTTTTTCATGTTCCGGGGCGGAAGTCTTGACTGTACCCGGGAAAAAAGCGTGTACTTGGCTAACAACCTGAGGATTGTACTTGTTGAGGCTTTTACGGGTGGGAGTGGACGCAAAACTCTTACTGAAATTAGATTTTTGACCGGGATCTTCATCTTCCCAGTGGCAACTCTGTCGCTCTGTATGGGCAGAGTTACTGCCACGGCGAGCAGCAGAAGAATATTGTGTGTTCAGCCTGTGTGGTGAGAGCTGGTTATTAGTATCCACTTGATAATCCCTGACTTAAATAACTGGATTTAATTAAAGTTAGAGTTTTGTAAGTCCAAAAAATTCAATATCAGCTCAGGGAATTCATCATTAATTTATAAATTACTGAATAAAAAAGTTATTTTATACTCCTTTGAATGCATTTAAATGAAGGTTTATTTGGGATAATAGTACCTATTAGCTCTGCGCAAGGAGCAATTCTCAAAAACTACTTATATATTAAACCACTAGAATCAACGCTCTATCGAAGCGATAAATGATTTAAATAATGAAAATCCTGGTTGCTTCCGGCTAGCTTTGCCATTATGTTTTAACTGTTTTTTTATACAGTCTGGGTTTTCTTGTAAACGCTGATGCCCAGATTAGCCTGTCAGATTCATTACGACCAGCAAAGCATGGAGACTTCAGGGACTTGTTACACATTATTGATGATATTCGGCAACAAGCCGCCTTGAAACTTGATCAAGCCAAACGGAGTGAGCAAGGGCAGTATATGACGCCAGCGCCAACAGCTGAGCTGTTGGCGTCCATGTTTGATAATTTCAGCGGCGATGTCTCATTGCTGGACGCTGGGGCAGGTGTTGGCTCCTTAACCGCTGCTTTTTTGCAAAGAGTGGTTCAGGAAGGCGGTGTCAATAAAATTACCGCTACCGCCTACGAAACCGACAAGGTTCTGATTAATAACTTGCACAATAGCATGGCTCTGTTTGCCGAGGTTGCAGGGGAGCAAAAGATTCAGTGGCACAGTAATATTATCCCGGCCGATTTTATTGAGAGTGCTGTCAATCAATTGCAGGCGATTTCTTTCGATGCGACCCCTATAACTCGTTACAACAAGGCGATTCTTAATCCACCTTATTTCAAGATCGGCAGTAAAAGCCGCCATCGAAAGTTACTCCAGCAGGTAGGCATCGAGACCGGCAACCTCTATTCCGCCTTTGTTGCACTTGCCATCAAACTTCTTGAGCCTGGTGGTGAACTGGTGGCCATTACCCCGCGCAGTTTCTGCAATGGCCCGTACTTTAAAGGATTCAGGGATATCCTGTTAGAGGATACTGCACTGAAGAAAATCCGGGTATTCAACAGCCGTACGAAAGCGTTTAAAGGGGACAAAGTCCTGCAGAAAATGTGATTTTCCATCTGGTAAAGGGGGAACCACAGGGGGATGTGGAAATTTCATCCAGCAGTTGCGCTGAAGACCGGAACCCGATTATTCGAATCACCCCTTTCCATGAAGTGGTTAATTCAGATAATCCAGACCGTTTTATCCATATTGTGACCTCAGAGCAGGAAGCTGATATCGCCGTTAAGGTTGGCGGTTTGCCTTGCTCATTGTCTGATTTGGGCCTTGATGTCAGCACCGGAAAAGTGGTTGATTTCAGGACCAGAGATAACCTCAGAATGGAGCCCGAAGCGCAGACTGTGCCGCTAATTTATCCTATGCATTTAAAAAATGGTTCTATCGTATGGCCAATAAACAATGTAAAAAAACCGAATGCCCTGCTTAACAACAGTGAAACCGCCAAACTGATGGTTCCCAACGGCACTTATATTTTGACCAAACGACTGACAGCAAAAGAAGAAAAGCGTCGGATTGTTGCCTCCCTTTATGAAACGTCTGTTGCTGATGTAGACGTCGTTGGCTTTGAGAATAAAACCAACTATTTTCATGCCTTGGGTAAACCGTTGCCGCAGGATCTTGCCAGGGGTTTATGGCTGTTTTTGAACAGCACCATTGTTGATCAATATTTTCGGCAGTTTAACGGGCATACCCAAGTCAACGCCACAGATCTGAGAAACTTGCGTTACCCGACAACAGAGCAGTTGCAAGCTTTAGGGCATAGAGCAAAAGGGAACTCGCTGCCATCTCAGGAGGAGATCAATCGTCTGGTGTCGGCTATTTTTCAGCCAGTAATCCCTTCCTTCACGATCGAGCTTAGTATTCTGGCCTCTTTGTAAGATACCAATATGTGCTCCAACGTGAGCTGTAGCTGCGCCGTCTTTGAATGCTGTACCAATGGGTGCCTTACTGAACCAGTTGGAGCGGGTATCCAGGAGAGCAAAAACAGCATCCACCATGTCTGGTGTTTTCTGGTCAATTCTCTGAAGCACTTCAGCAATTTTCGTCTTTGATATTCCGGAAAACTCTTCGGGCACCGCGGTCCCTTCTTCAGAAATCAGCCTGTTTCTCAGTGCAATAGCATCGTCAACTACGCCCATGATTACCTAAACCTTGGGTCAGGGAAATGTGCGAGGATTTTATAGATCTATTGGAAAGGAATATACAACGGAATACTTCTGACTAATTTACACAATAATTCGACTCAATTGCTAATCTGAGCCGCCTGATTCTGTGTCTTTGTAGGAATACTCACATTGATACGTATCAATGCTTGCAGTTGAGGTGCTCAGCCAAGGCCAATGACATTTTTCCCGTATTGGGGATGGGATACCGTTTCTGAACTTAGTACCATTGCCTTCTATTAAATCGTCTGCTGCGTTCCGCAGAAATGATATCAAAGGAGGCGTTGCTATGGATCGTATCCATCTGGCACAGGTACCACGAAACAAGCAGGGCAAGATCAGTTATTCTTCCATCCCTTCTATGGTAGTGCGGGTGATGGTGGCTGAAGAGGAGCTATCGGTTTTGCAACGACGGGTGAAACGGCACCATGATGTTCGGGACCGATTGCACATTTGTGAAGAGGAGCTGGCTGGGCTGGAGGCGCATATTGCTGATTTGGAAGAGAAGTTGGGTGAGTGGCGGGCGTTGCTGGCGGAGGCGTGAAAGCGGTTACTTTTACAGCCTGATGGTCACAGCCGCCAGAGTCTCTTCACTGAACATGGCAAGAAGAAAAATAGAGAAAAATAGGACATCCACATTTTCTTGATTATTCAGACATCTCGACTACTTTTTTAGCATCAAAAACTTAAAGATCGCTACTAAAACATGACGACTGCTCGGAAAAACTTGATAGACCCAGCCTCTACACCTTATTACCACTGCATGGCTCGCTGCGTTCGTCAAGCCTTTCTCTGTGGTAAAGATTCGTTTTCCGGTAAGAACTGCGAACACCGTCGCCAATGGGTGGAAGACCGAATTCAACAGCTATCGTCAATCTTTGCATTGGAAGTTTGTGCTTATGCGGTCATGTCCAATCATTACCACATCGTGCTTTACATCAACCGTAAACAGGCCAGGAGCTGGTCTACCAATGAGATTCTCACTCGTTGGTCTTCCCTGTTTTCAGGCCCGATGCTGGTCCAACGATTTCTCTCTGGCGAACAATTGCGCGAGGCAGACAGGCTTCGGGTGGATGAGTTTGCTGAAGAATATCGTTGTCGTTTGATGGATATCGGCTGGTTTATGAGATGCCTCAACGAGCATCTGGCCAGAAAAGCCAATAAAGAGGATAACTGTAAGGGAAGGTTCTGGGAAGGACGTTATAAAAGCCAGGCGCTGCTCGACGAAGCGGCTCTGCTGACTTGTATGGCCTATGTCGATTTAAACCCTGTTCGAGCCAAAATGGCGAAATCGCCAGAGACCTCTGAATACACTTCTATCAGCAAACGGACGAAATACTACTCAGCTCCATCCGGTAAAAAGCAACCTGCCAAATTGAAGCCCTTCAAAGAGCCAGGACAAAACCCTGACCATGCATTGCCTTATGCACTCAGTAGTTATTTTGAACTGGTTGACTGGTCGGGAGGAATTGTTCGTCAAGGTAAGCGAGGTTGTTTAAACGACAACATTCCCTCAATACTTAAGTTTTTTGATATTCCGCCGGATGAGTGGATTAAAACCATGCAGTGGAATAATCGTTTCTATCGGGCCGTTGGTACGCTGGCATCACTGAAAAGTTATGCTGAGAAAGTGGGAAAGTCTTGGGTACATGGTCAGAGTATCAGCGCTTTGCTATTTGCAGGCTAACTTTCCGTCCGCCATATTGTTGAAGCTGAAAAAACTCTGACTTCAGCCCCTGCCCTTCACACTACGCTATAGACTCTGGCAGCTCATAAGTGAACTTCTAAGTTCTGATTGCTTTTCTCTTCCTTGACTGTGACCTTCATTTCCGTAATTAGCGAACGAAATATTTGATTATCTTGGCTTTAAAATCTTTGGGTGTCCTTTTTTTGCTCTTTAAATCTTTGGATGTCCTTTTTTTCCCTTTTTTTCCTTGTCAGGGTAATGAATGATTACTCATCATTCGGCTCTTCACTCAGTACTCTCATGGTCACGACATCCGAATCAGCCTGACGATGGGTGTAATAACGCCAGGCGAATAAAGCACCGAGACCCAGAGCAGCCGCCACCCCTACAGAAATCCCGACAATGGCCCCAGTGCTTAGGGTTGTTCCTGCCTGGACTCCGGTTGCCAGGGCGGTTAATGCTGTTGAGGCTCCAGAATGATTGACCAGTCCGGTATTCAGCGTCGATGGAGCACTTGAACTTGGCAGGGAGGGTGCAAACAGCAAATCCGTTGTTGTACAGTTCCCGTAACCTTTTGAAGGCTGATTCATTACCCGACAATCATTGGCCACAAATCGTTGATCGGCAATATCACACAACTGATCTAAAAAGGACTGGGACACATTACCGACATTTTGCAACCCGCCGTTTACAGTGACCTTCACTGCCTGAACACTTTTTCTCATTTTAGTAATAGAGGAATGACCGGAAGGATAGGAAAATACATCAATCTGTCCAGCAGCAATATCTGCTACTGCACTTTCACCGCTGGCAGTAATGTTGCCTCTCACCGCAATAATGCCCTCTGTTTTTCCCCCATTTAAATAACCGGTCCCAATGGCAGCATCAGCTTGATCTCCGGAGGTGTTGACGATACAGTCAATGGCCCTGGTATCAAGAACCTCACATCCAGTTTCACCCACACCAATGGCGGCATTCGCGCTCTTTCCCAGGGTCTCTACATTACAGGCTATTGCTGTTGTGTTTGCTAGCAGTCCACCAGGTTTACAATCACCAGCACCGATACCAGCATCTGAAAAACGTCCTCCGGTCTTTACTGAATTTCTCACAGCGGTCAACTTTTCCAGTTTGCCCCCGTCATATATTCTTCCCCCACCAATGCCGGCGAAACTATCAGTCGCATCGGTTTCAACATGGCTGTCCAGAACGGTAAGATGGCTAATTCGGCCCTCAACGATTCCGGCACCAATGCCGGCGGGGGAGTGGTCACAAGCTGTTTTGACCCGACTGTTTTTTACAGTCACATGTTGTATATCTCCTTCAGCCCTACCACTGACAATGCCAACAGCTCCAGATTTACCAGTACTGGTCACTGAGCAATCATTGACCCAAACTTGCTCAATATTGCTATTCTCCTGCTGGTGGCCTGTTATCACACCTGCATGAGTCATCGATGCTGCGCCACGCTCGCCATCCTTGTTAGTCACAACGCGGGAGTGTTCTATCAGCAGGTTTTCCAGACGGCTTCCTTCGCCCATTTTACAGGCGACTACGGCACTGTATTTATCATTACTCTCAACATGGGCCTGCACCATGCTCAGATCACGGACAACACCATGCTTTGCAACCTTGCCAAATAAACAATGTCTCTGACCAGTGATCTTATGACATCCGCCATCGTAATCCCCATAAAACGGCTGATCTTCACTGCCAATGGTTACATCGCTGTTGATATCCTGAGTCTGGACATAATGACCCGATAACGGGTAACTGTCATTTTGGCCAATTTGTTCCAATGTTTCCCGGTTTGGTACCGGAATCGGGCGATCCGTTGCATTGCTCGGTGCAGGTGAAGCAGCAGAAACGGGTATCTGCCCCATAGTGATCATGGCAGCAGCGGTGAGCACTTCCCGGGTCATACTACTTTGGGCGATCGGTCGGCGCTTCTCACCGGTACATTTTTGCCCGGAAAGCTCTCCCTTTACAGCATCTTTTTCTTGCATGTAGTCAATGGCTTTACCTGCAAAACTACCAGCGGAACATAATTTAGAAGCCACATCAGCCAACACTTTCACTTGCGGAACCCAGGCTCCCGCCAGTTGAGCGACTAATCCAGCACCCTGGCAGATATCATTCAGCATTGATTGGCTGGGTAGTGCAACTGGCTTTGAATCATACGTCACTGATTCATTATTATTGGCCGAAGGCTGCTGGTAATAAGGAGAGAGCGACTGAAAAAAAGGAATGACAGCAGAGCGCGCAATGACACTCAAACCATTTAACTGCCCGGTATTACCCGTTCCGGAGTTCTCCTGCTCGGGAGATGTACTGAAAACGTTGCCCGGATATGTTACTCCAGCATAATTCTTTTCGGTTGGTGTTTGCATACTCTTTCTCCAGATTCATGAGGAAAATCATAATCCTTGTGATTACTTTTAATAACAAAAGACTAATGCACGACTTTAGAAGGCATCACGAGTATAAGAAAAGCAATGAAAACAAAAGTCGTACGACGATATTCTGTTATTCATATCAACGCATCCCATCTGCCGAACAGCTTAGAGCAGGAGGGATAAATCGCCAATTTGAAGCAAACCAGAATTCAGCGAAGCAGTGTCGATGACCTTCAGCCCATTATCGATGGTTATAACGTATGATAATTACTGAACCGTGAACTCGCGTATTGCCATCTTTTGAGGTGGTAGTATGCTCAGGCAAATCCAATGTTATATCGTGTTCAGGTGTTTGATGAGTGAGCAGGAACCTGCATTCTGGCAGGTAAAATCGTTAACCGAGATGACGCCCGAAGAGTGGGAGTCGCTCTGTGATGGCTGTGGTCGCTGCTGCCTCAATAAGATTATTGATGCGGATACGGATGAGATTCACACAACGGCGGTAGCCTGTCGGTTGCTGGACCTGGAGACTTGCCGCTGCAGGCATTATAAACACCGTCGCAAGTATGTGGATGACTGCATCAAGTTTACCCCGAAAACCCTGCATGAGCATTTGCCATGGCTGCCGGACAGCTGCGCTTATCATCTGCTCTACCATGGTTATGACTTGCCACAATGGCATCCTCTGAAAACCGGAAACCCGGACTCTGTCCATGAATCCGGTTTCTCCATCAAGGGCAAGGACATCGCTTCAGAAGAAGATGTTCCGGACCCTTCGGACTGGTTTGATTATATTATCCGGGTGAAGTGAGGCGGTTTCTGAACGACTTTCAGATTACTGCCTCAGTGATTGGATGGTGTGTGTGGCACCCGCGCGGACGAAGTCGGCGTCACAGCCAGCGGTGACCAGGCTGAACCCTTTTTTTCGCATACGATCAGCGAACTCCGGTCCCATGCAATGAATGGCAGCGGGAACATTATGCTTTTTGCTGCAGGCAAGGATATGTTCGATGGCCTCCATAACAGGGGCCTCATAGTGGTCAGGTTGGGGCTGACAGCCCAGGGCGTAGGACAGGTCAAAGGGGCCAATATAGATGGCTCCCAGTCCTTCAGTGCTGAGGATATCATCCAGGTTATCCAGGGCCTGACGGGTCTCTATCATGACCATGGGCAGAATGGTCTCTTCTGCTTTTTCCGGGTAATCACTGCCTGCATAGATCATCGCCCTGCTGGGGCCAAAGCTGCGGTTGCCTTTGGCGGGGTAACGGCAGGTGGCGACAAATTCCCGGGTCTGCTCTGCGGTTTCAATCATTGGGCAGATAACGCCATAAGCACCGGCATCCAGCATCTTCATAATGATGCCCGGATCAAGCCAGGGAACCCTGACCAGCGGAGTCACCGGGGTGGTGGATATGGCCTGCAGCATGGCCAGGGCCGATTCAAAGCCAATCATGCCGTGCTGCATATCGATGGTCATTGAGTCAAAACCCTGGTGGGCGATCAGCTCTGCCGTCATTGGGCTTGGATGGATAAGCCAGCAGTTGATGGCTGTCTGGTTCTGCTGGAAAAGGCTCAGTACCTGATTCTTTCTCATTGTTGATCATTGTTATCTATTTGCTGTGGTCAAAACAGTATAGCCAACGGACGAGCGGGTTAAGCGGTTGCTTTTCTGTATGATAATTGGTCCCAAGGCTTGTCAGCGGGGTGGAAAACCTTACACTAGCCGGTGGTCTGTCCGGAGACGGGGTTTTCCTGACTTGCCCTGTTTCCTGACAATCCCCGGGGTAATTTGAATATTGGCACAAAGAGTCTGTGATCGAATGACAGCCCATGGCACACTTTACGGCCTGGTTCTGGCTGGTGGCCGTTCCTCCCGGATGGGGCAGGACAAGTCACGCCTGAACTGGTGTGGCAAACCGCTTTACCGGCATATGGTTGCTCTGCTGACCCGGGCCGGGATTGATCAGGTTCTGATCAGTGGGTCCGGTTTTGCCCCGGATGACTCTGTTATTGCCGATGTGGTTCCCGGAAGAGGCCCGCTCAGCGGCATTCATGCGGCTATACAGCAACTGCAGGATGGCGACCGGCTGCTGGTGATTCCTGTAGATATGCCACTGGTTCCTGCCGATGCGCTCCGGACACTTGGCGATCTACAGCAGGCTTGCTGTTTTGCGGGTTTTAATCTGCCGGTGATATTGCCGGTCACTGCGGAATTGCGACAAGCCGTTGAGAGTTCCATCACCAGTGACAATCCGAAGGACTATGCCCTGTGGCACCTGCATCAGCTTTCAGGTGGGCAGACCCTGCCGCTGCCGTCATCCATGGCAGACCTTTTTGTCAACGTCAATACACCAGAAGACTGGCATAATCTGGTTAATAAGGCGGTTGTTCAGACGTAGGCTGTCGTCCACATTGCGGGCCTGGTCATGAGCACCCCTGAATACGATTGAAAATACGACTGGAGCGAGAATAGCCATGGCTCATAATCAGTTTGATGAGTTTATTCCTGTAAACATTGCCGTGTTGACGGTGTCCGACACCCGTACCGAAGAAAACGACACATCCGGTCACTTACTGGTTGAGAGCCTGACCGCCGATGGTCACAAACTTGTTGATAAGGCCATTGTAAAAGACGACATCTACAAGATTCGCGAAGTCGTATCCCGCTGGATTGCCAGTGATGCCGGGTCTCCAGACTGTGTGCAGGCCGTGCTGGTCACAGGCGGTACCGGTTTCTCTGGCAGAGACAGCACACCAGAAGCACTGTTGCCTGTTTTTGACAAGCAGATTGATGGTTATGGCGAGCTGTTCCGCCAGCTTTCCTATGAACAGATCAAAACCTCCACCATCCAGTCCCGTACCGTGGCGGGCATGGCCAACGGAACCGTTATTTTTGTTATGCCCGGCTCCAATAATGCCTGTAAGACCGCCTGGGAAGGCATTATCAGGGATCAGCTGAACAGCCAGCATCGTCCATGTAACTTTGTTGAACAATTAAAAAAGGCAGGGTAATCATGTCGTCTGCCAATAGTGCCCTTAGCCATATTGATAGTGATGGTAAGGCCAGCATGGTTGATGTTGGTGAAAAAGACATCACACGTCGTGAAGCCAGGGCCGAAGGTTATATCTACATGGCACCTGAGACACTGGCGCTGGTAAAAGACAATGGCCTTAAAAAAGGGGACGTGCTTGCCGTGGCCAGAATTGCCGGCATTCAGGCTGCCAAACAGTGCAGCCAGCTGGTGCCGCTTTGTCACCCGTTGATGCTGAACTTTATCGGTGTTGAGTTTCAGCTTGAAGACGCGGCTTCAGTGAATGGCGAAGCCTGTATTCGAATTGAAACCTGTTGTCGTTTGAATGGAAAAACCGGCGTTGAGATTGAAGCGCTGACTGCGGCATCGGTTGCTGCCCTGACGATCTATGATATGTGCAAGGCAGTGGACAAAGAGATGCATATTGAAGGCATTCGTGTGCTGGAAAAGAGTGGTGGTAAAAGTGGTCACTATATTCATGGTTCAGCGACGTCTGCCTCAGGTGGTGCAGCATGATTAAAGTACGGTTCTTTGCCAGTTTTCGGGAAAAGCTGAACTGCGAACAGTTGACGCTGGAAGAAGGCGAGTATGCTCCCTTGCTGTCCGCATTAAAAAGTCAGTTGGCGGACCAAGGTGAACACTGGCGTGAAGTAATGATGAGTGAGCGTACTCTGGTTGCCATCAATCAGACCATGACTCGTCAGGATGTCACATTGCAGTCTGGTGATGAGGTCGCCTTTTTTCCTCCGGTGACCGGCGGGTGATTTTTATTTGAACCACAAAGACACGAAGACACAAAGGCTTTATTTTGTTCTCGTTCCCACAGTCTGAGACTGTCCGAAAGCCCCGGAAAAACTTTGCCGTGAAAGAAAAATTGCCACGGAGACACAGAGGCACGGAGACTAGATATAGTTTTACCTCTGTGTCTCCGTGCCTCCGTGGCAAATCTTTCATACCAGAGGGTGACGAACAATCTTCATGAGTATTTGTGTTGAAAAGCGGTGCAAAAAAACAAACAGGATCAGAACCTTGATTGCCATTCAAACAGAAGACTTCAACCCAGGCCAGGAATATGAACGCCTGGAAGGGAATAAGTCATCAGGAGCGATTGTCACTTTTACCGGTACAGTTCGCGATATGAACCTTGGGGATAAGGTGGGTGGCCTGTTTCTGGAACATTATCCGGGGATGACGGAAAAAGCCCTGCAGGAAATTATCGATGAGGCCATGGCGCGTTGGGAACTTCAAACTGTCCGGGTTATCCATCGCATTGGTCAGATGTACCCCGGGGACCGAATCGTTTTTGTGGGTGTCGCCAGCGCCCATCGCAAAGAAGCGTTTGCCGCCTGTGAGTTTATTATGGATTACCTGAAAACCCGTGCGCCGTTCTGGAAGAAAGAGACGACACCGGAAGGAGATCGCTGGGTGGATGAGCGTGAGTCTGACCAGGCAGCGGCGGATCGCTGGCTTTAACCTTCGAACTCATAAAGAACATCTGCTTCATGTTAAGAACAGTATTTTTAGCATTTTTCCTCATTTTTCCGGGGGTATCGGTCTACGGCGAAGAACTGAAAGTGGCCGTTGCCGCAAACTTCAAACCGTCGCTGGAGGTTCTGGCAAAAGCGTTTGAAATCGAAACCGGACACCAGTTGTTGATCTCCTCGGCCTCTACCGGTGTGCTGTATAACCAGATTACCCATGGTGCGCCTTTCGATATTTTTCTGTCAGCAGATAGCCTCAGACCGAAGCTGCTGGAAAAAAAAGGACTGACACTGAAAGGTAGCCGCCACCCCTATGCACTGGGAGAACTGGTGCTATGGAGCCCCGGGTTTTCCGCTAAAGAGGGGGAAGCCATGACCCTGGAGGATCTGGCGATTTATCAGGGACGCCTGGCCATTGCCAATCCGGCAACGGCTCCTTATGGTCTGGCGGCACAGCAGGTGCTGGAGAAACTGGGTTTCTGGTCCTCGTTCCGCTCCCGTCTGGTTCAGGGTGCCAGTGTCCAGCAGGCCTGGCAGTTTGTGTCCAGTGGCAATATTTCCGCAGGGCTGGTGGCGAAAGCGCAACTGGTTGGCAACGATGGTCATATTTTTTCGATTCCTGCAACGTTGTATGATCCGATTCAGCAGGATCTGGTTATCTTAAAGCGCACCAGACAACCTGAGGCGGCCAGGGCATTTGTGGCGTTTATTTTGTCACCGTCTGCCCAGCGCACTATTGCCAGGCAGGGTTACTTCCCTGTATCGACGACAATGGCCGATAAAACTACGTCCGAAAATTGAAGGGAAGCGCTCTGAATGCTGCTCACCGCTGTCTGGGTAACGCTGAAACTGGCCACCATTACCACCGTGATTCTGATGCTGCTGGCGATTCCCATGGCCTGGGGGCTGGCTAATATGCAGAGTCGGCTAAGACCCCTGCTGGAAGCCCTGGTGGGGCTGCCAATGGTATTACCGCCCACCGTCCTTGGCTTTTATATACTGTTGCTTTGCTCACCAAACTACGCTCCCGGGCAGCTCTGGCTGTCCCTGACCGGCACCACCCTGGCGTTCAGTTTTACCGGGCTGGTGATCGCTTCTGTTATCTGCTCCATGCCCTTTGTCGTGCAACCTTTGCAACGGGCGTTTGAACAGCTTGATAAAGGCCTGCTTGAGGCGGCAGCCATGATGGGGGCAGGGCGAATGGACCGTTTCTTTAATGTGGTACTGCCCTGTACCCGCCGGGCGATGATTCTGGCGGCCTGCATGGGGTTTGCTCATACAGTCGGGGAGTTTGGTGTGGTGCTGATGATTGGCGGCAATATTCCCGGAGAGACGCAGGTGTTGTCCATTGCCCTGTTCGATGCCGTGGAATCGCAGCAGTTTACCGAAGCGCACCAGATTGCAGCGGGACTGATGGTGTTTGCCATGATTCTGCTGATTACCCTTTACAGCCTTGATCGTCAGCCTGCGGCTCAATTACCCCTAAAATCAAACCCTGGTCGTTATTAATGCTAAGAATTGATATTCAGCTGCCCCGGGACCGCTTTGTTCTTGGTGTTGATGAGTCACTGGATACCGATAACACCTGGGCCATTATGGGGCGTTCCGGGTGTGGTAAAACTTCACTCCTGAGAACCATCGCGGGTTTGGAAAGTCATGCCAGGGGGCGGCTTCAGTTTAATAATGAAATCTGGCAGGACTCGGAACAGGGAATATGGGTTCCGCCGGAGCAACGGGGCATTGGCTATATATTTCAGGAAGCCAGGCTGTTTCCCCATCTGGATGTTATGGAAAACCTCCGGTTTGCCTTGAGGCGGGCGAGTGGCAATGTTGCCATGCCGTCATTATCCGAGGTGGTTGAGCAGCTCGATATTGTCCACCTATTGGGGCGCACGGTTGATAAACTGTCTGGCGGTGAGAAGCAGCGTGTGGCCATTGCCCGCACCTTATTAAGTGCACCCCGTCTTCTATTAATGGATGAGCCTCTGGCGTCATTGGACTGGTCATCAAAAACAAGCATTCTTCCCTGTTTGAGAAATATCCATCAGCACTTTGAAATACCGGTGGTTATGGTGAGTCATGCCCGTGAAGAGGTGGCAAGGCTGGCTGATAAACTGCTGCTTATTGATCAGGGGCAGGTGGTATCCCGAGGCGAGTGTCGTCAATTACTCAGTCGGCCAGGTTCTTTATTAACCCGGGATGACTGTGCACTGTCGATTCTGGAAGTGCAGGTGGGCAGCCACGATCACGAATATGGTTTCACCGAGCTGTTATTGGGTGGTCAGAAATTGCTGGTCAATCAGCTTTCATCGCTGCCGGGAACCGACCTGCGAGTGATATTGCCAGCTCATGAAGTCAGTATCGTGGTGGAAGATATCCACTGCACAAGTGTTCAGAATCGAGTGGCAACAACGATTCAGGCTATTCAGGAAATGGATTCCAAAAATGTCATGCTGTTTATGGCGGCGGAAGGGCAGACATTGTTGGCGCTGGTCACCAGAAGAGCGCTGGGGTTATTGAATCTGTCGGTGGGGCAACGTGTTTTTGCCCATTTTAAAGGGTCCTGTCTGGATGTTATCTAATACTGTTGACAGGTGTCTGATACTCAACGAAGGAGCGGTTTGGAATAGAAGTGTATGTTAACTTTTGACAAAGGTTTCAAGTAGAAAAAGTAAAATGGTCCCATCAGGTTTTTCTTCTGTCGTTAGTATTGGGTCAAATGAAACCGTATTTTGATTCCATTAATCCGACCGTTATTGGATGGGCACTTCTGTGCGTTATTGTATCGTTTTGGAACTCTTTTCTACCAATAGGCTGTGCAGTGCTACTGGTTTGATTTCCTCAAGAGGGCTGGATTAACCCATAAAAAAAGAGCACCTTATGGTGCTCTTTTTCTGTTTTCCCGAAAAGGGAAAAGCTTATACTTTCTCTACGTTGGCAGCCTGAAGGCCTTTCTGGCCCTGCTCAACATCAAAGGTCACAGCCTGACCTTCAGCGAGAGTTTTGAAGCCGTCACCAATGATGGCACGGAAGTGAACGAAAACGTCTGGACCGCCGTTATCCTGAGCGATAAAGCCAAAGCCTTTCTCTTCACTGAACCACTTTACCGTTCCGGTCGATTTAGACATGCAATGTCTCCTGAATATTTCTATAAAAATGCGTTGTACACGCGTTGAGCCAATGTGTAGTCACATCTTCATATATCTATTTAAGAGTAAAGCAATTAAAGCAACATAACTTAAACTAAGAAGTGGTGTGACGATCAGGAAGTACTCAAAAAGTAAAACGATTTTTCGTTCTTCTCAATAATGGCCAATAGGAACTCTAATAGCTGTCCGAAGGGATGTCAAAGATTTTATCAAGTTTGTGAAAAACAAATTATCGGAGGAATTTTAACCGGAAATCAGGGGTTGGAAGACCCGCTTGGATAGGAAATTAATGCTTTGATTTATATAGTGTTTGTTACTTTTTGTTGACTGTTTTTCGCACTCTTGATTGGCAGTAACAGGTCATGGGTAATTGGAATAAAGTGACTGGACGATTGAATCAGGGAAGATGCTGTCAGCGCCTCAACACTGTATACCTCAGTCTGCCGACCAAAATCCTGTTGCACCTTTTGCAACAGCAGGTCAAAGTCACCATCACCGGAAGCGAGGGCAATGGTATCGACCTCGGGTGCCCAGCTCATAACATCCAGCGTTATCCCGACATCCCAGTCACCCTTTGAGGTGCCATCGCTTCTTTGAATATAGGGTTTCAGCTTTACTTCAAAGCCAATGGCTCGAAGAATATCCTGGAATTGCCGCTGTTTTGGATCTCCGCGATCAATCGCGTAGGCGATGGCCTTGGTGATCTTTCTGCCTTTACTGACAAGCGCCCAGAATGCGTTGTAGTCAAAGTGACTGTTATAGAACTGTCGGGTGGTGTAATAGATGTTCTGCACATCAACAAACAGCGCAACACGATTTTCAGCCATAGGTTTTTGTTTCCCCGCGTTTGCTTGCCGACTGTCTCATTATGATGGTGGATGATGCTTTCTGGGCAAGATAAAGCAATCCGCCAATGGAAAGAATCGATGCTATCACCATGACTATAACGGACAGATTACCTTGCGTCGGGTTGTTCAGTAAAGAGATCAGGTCTCTTGCCTGCATACCTGCCCAAAGGGCAAACAGCGTTCTGGGTAACATGCCAATAAAGCCAGCGATCAGGAATGCAGGAAGGCGGATCCCAATTACGGGTAACACCAGGTTCATTAATGAAAAGGGCAGGACCGGGGATATCCGGGTCAGAACGACCAGCGGCCACTGATGATGTTGAAGCTCCTCCAGAATCAGATGTATTCGGGAGTTCGGCGGGAGTGTCCGCATCAGCTTCCCATGATCCAGTGATTTCCCGACCAGATAACCGAGGACAGATGCTGCCGGGTAGGAAATCAGGATATAGAAAAGCGCTGTCCACCCGAGAAAATAGCCACTGATCAGGGCAATAAGCGTAGACGGTGTCAGGGCCAGCGCCATGGTCAGGGCGCTGGCTGAAAAGAGCCAGGCCCACTGGCTGATGGATAGCGTGTCAAGCGTGTCCTGCCAGGTGATCGCCAGTGTGGTGACCAGGGTGCTGCCAAAGAGGGAGGTAATACTGAGCAGGCCCATCAATGAGAGTATCTGACGATTCTTTCTGAAAAAAGAGCCTCGCAAGAAAGCGCTACGAAACAATAAGCAATTCACTGGAAAAGACTGGCCGCTGCCTGTAAAACCCACAAGCATAATGGCTACGACAGAGAAGAGGCAATAATGCTTACATAATTTCAGCGGGAGCCTGATCGTTTGTTGAGTTTTCGCTGCAGTGTCCTGCGATGCATGCCCAGGCTTCGGGCGGCGGCAGAGATATTGCCATTGTGCTCCAGAAGGACTTTTTGCAGATACTCCCATTCCAGCTGGTAAACCGGCATTCTTGTTTCCGGGATGACAGGGCCGGGTTCATGAGGCTGCTGGCTGATATTGAGTGCCGAGAGTATCTGTAAGGTATCCACCGGCTTGCAGAGATAGTCTTTAGCCCCAAGTTTGATGGCGCTGACTGCGGTGGCAATGCTGGCATACCCAGTTAGTACGATGATTTCAATATCAGGATTGACGTTGCGTAACAGTGAAATAAGCCGGAGGCCGCTCTCACTGCCGATTTTCAGATCAACAACCGCACTTGCCGGGCAGTGTTGTTGTTGCAGGGTGGTCGCCTTACCGATGGTGTCTGCCGTAATGGGGTTGAATCCCCTTTTTCTGAGTGAGGTGGCAAGGGTGTGTAACAGGGTCTGGTCATCATCGGCAATCAAAATAGTCGGTAACTCCAGGGCTTTTCCGGGGTTCATTGTCGCTTTATGGTTCCTGTTCTGGTTGGCCGGTGATGGGAAGTTGGACTTCAATCAAGCTTCCCCCGCAGGTTAGAGGGCGCATCTGTATCAGACCTCCCAGCCGTTCAATACTGGCCTGACTGAGTAGCAAACCAATCCCGAGGCCATCTTCTTTTAAGCTATAAGGCGTCCTTGATAAGGTGGTTGAGTTCCCTTCTTTTATAGGGACTGAGCTTTTTCCGGGTCTGTCCTGGGCTTCCGGGAAGCCCGTTCCTTTATCCAGAATCTGTAGGGTCAGGTTTTGGCGGTTCTGAATCACGTGCAGTGAAACCTGGCCCGGGCTGGCATCTTCTGCATTATCAAGTAATGACGTGATTGCCTGATACAGTGTCAGATCACAGGGAATAGATACTGAAACAGGCCATTGAGCGGCGTTGTAATGAAGCTCGGATTCAGGTCTGATCAGCTGCCATTTTTGGATGACCTTAGCCAGAAAATCCTGGCTATCGATACTCTCAATACCTTTATATTGGCTTTCCGATACCAACTGTTGCAGCCTTTTCTTGCATTCATCGATCTGATCCCGGAGAAATATCAAACGTTCAGCCAGTGCGCTGCCCTGGTATTCCTCCTGCAGATCCCTGAGCACAATGGCCATTGTGGTCAGTGGCGTTCCCAGTTCATGGGCTGCACCCGCTGCCTGAAGGGCAATGGCAAGAATGCTTTCATCTCTCAGCTGACGTTCTCTGCTGATGGCTATATCCCTTTGCTGTTTTCTCAGGGCTGATGCCATCAGTTCGACAAAGTAATTGATAAGAAAGGCACTCAGCACAAACGTTAGCCACATGCCAAGCAAATGAATGTCGATCATCAGCTGCTGTTCTGGCAAGTGAAGCATCGAACCGGGGCCGGATGGAACGTACCATTTCATCAGCAGGGTATAGAGCAGCGTTGCAGTGAATGTCACGCCCCAGCTGTATTTGCCCGGCAGCAGTGCAGCGCCGATACAGACAGTGATCAAATAGGTCGATACCAGTGGGTTGGTATAACCACCACTAAAGAATAACAGCGTACTCTGGGAAAAAAGGTCCAGCAGCAGTTGAACAAAGAACTCCTGATCGCTAACGTGTCTTTTGACCACATATAACCGAATGACAGTGCCAATAATCATCAGCAAGGTGATTAAACAGGCCAGAACAAGGCCGGTTATCTGGATGTCAAAATGGCGGCTGGCCAGGAAAAAGGCCATACCCTCAACAGCAATCAGGGTTCCACGGAGCCAGCACAGGCGCTTGAGGTTCTCTGCACCAATCGAGAGGTTGGGTGTTGTGTTCGTCGTCATTAAGGCTGCATTGGTGTGCTCATATTGAATACCCTTAGACTCGAAAATTCGTTTTTTTATCCCCCTGTCAGGGATTTTCAATGTCATCCTCTGCATCTGTGCTCTCAATGGAAACCCAAATACTTTTTAGCTTTAATGAATGCACGGTCTTCCGATCAGAAAGCAGCTCATCTGTCTGGATACAAATAGTTTCTGCCTTTGCTTTCCGATCAACGATTTTCTCTCGCAATGCGTTTTCGCCCCATGAGTTGTGATAATCCATTTCCATTAACAGGTCACCGAGTGACGTCATGATGAGCGAATGCATGTTGATCATTGGGAAATAAGAGTCTTTTCCCGGAAGGATTTCTTCCTGCACAGCTTTCTTATGCCATTCCACCTCCTTATGGATTAACTGCTTACTGATTTCTTCCTGTTTAATTTTCAGTTCTTCCAAGGTACTGGTATTTTCCAGCTGCATCAGTTCATCATACACAATGGCTTGCCTGACCAGGCCCGAACAATCAGTCATGTATTGTTCAGAGAATGCCAATCGACTGATCGCTTTATTAATGGCAACAGAGAGAGTGGGGCACCCTTGCGGGCAGGTACTCAACTCCTCGATGACCGATTGACAAAACTCTATAGCCTTTTGGTAAGGAGCCATAAAAAAATCCGCTTTCCGTAACGATTTGACCACCCCCTCATTTTCAATGCTTGTTGATTGGCCAACGTTAACAGCCCGATCAATCATTGCCTGATACTTCGTTTCAATAAGCTCAGTACCTTGCAGCATGGGTAGTTTGGTATCAGCAGGCCTGATGAGAATCAGGTGATTTTTGTCCGTCGGTGAATAAACGGAAGAGACATAAGCTGCCTGGGAAACCTGGCCAGTTTCGATGATGGGACACTGCAGTAAATCATGGTCGACTAAATGTTTGTATTCAGGGAGCTGCTTGTCTGAGATTGACAGATCGAAGCAATGAAGTGTTACACCGAAAGTGCCGCTGTAATTGATATTGAAAACAGGCTGGATTCCCCCCCATAGTGTTTTATACGTATCATACCTCTCCCCATGCATACAGAAAAATCCAAGTTTTGCCAATTCCGCTATACGTTCATCACATAATTCAGGATGCATAGGCTTATTGGAATGATCAAACGATTGACGCCTGTTCTGCTCACCAACCTCTCCGAGCGTTTGGTATTTATTGTCACTAACCACGACAGCAACATGCCTGTTTGCCAGGGATTTCAGGGGGATTGGTTCACAGTGGCTAAAAATCTCTGCGGGCATAAATCGGAGATCCGGATTGAGGTGGATCATTTCTGTGTTTACCACTTTGAGCGTATGCTCATAATAATCCAAATCTCCAAATAAATTTTCTCCCCCGGCAGAAACCATGCGAATAGTCGGATTGGCAAAGTAGGCTGTTTTCTCTGGCACCGGAATCGATTTAATAAAACGACTTTGGTCACATAGTTTATTCCTAAACCCTTTACCCTCCGTAAACTTGCCAGGAGGGCTGCTGTAGGGCGCACCAAAAGTGGTGCCATTGGCAAGCAGGTTGATATTCATTTTCATCCCCATCTGTTGCTATTTATGTTGAGACTTGACAGGCGTTTTCCCGGGAGGCTGTCCTGTTTTCCGTCTCTTCTCAGGGCTGAGGGTTCGACAAAGTAATTGATTAGAAAGGCACTCAGCACAAATGTTAGCCACATGCCAGGCAAAGTCAGGGATTTTCAACGTCATCCTCCGCATCTGTGCTCTCAATGGAAACCCAAATATTCTTTAGCTTTAATGAATGAATGGTCTTCCGATCAGAAAGCAGCTCATCTGTCTGGGTACAAATAGTTTCTGCCTCTGCTTTCCGAGCAACGATTTTCTCTCGCAATGCGTTTTCGCCCCATGAGTTGTGATAATCCATTTCCATTAACAGATCACCGAGTGACGTCATGATGAGCGAATGCATGTTGATCATTGGGAAATAAGAGTCTTTTCCCGAAAGGATTTCTTCCTGCACAGCTTTCTTATGCCATTCCACCTCCTTATGGATTAACTGCTTCCTGATCTCTTCCTGTTTAATTTTCAGTTCTTCCATAGTACTGGTATTTTCCAGCTGCATCAGTTCATCATACACAATGGCTTGCCTGACCAGGCCCGAACAATCGGTCATGTATTGTTCAGAGAATGCCAATCGACTGATCGCTTTATTAATGGCGGCAGAGAGAGTGGGGCACCTTTGCGGGCAGGTAATCAACTCCTCGATGACCGATTGACAAAACATTATAGACTTTTGGTAAGGAGCCATAAAAAACTCCGCTTCCCTTAACGATTTGACCACCCCCTCATTTTCAATGCTTGTTGATTGGCCAACGTTAACAGTCCGATCAATCATTGCCTGATACTTCGTTTCGATAAGCTCGGTCCCTTGCAGCATGGGGAGTTTGGTATCAGCAGGCCTGATGATAAGCAGGTGATTTTTGTCCGTCGGTGAATAAACGGAAGAGACATAAGCTGCCTGGGAAACCTGGCCAGTTTCGATGATGGGGTACTGCAATAAATCATGGCCGACTAAATGTTTGTATTCAGGATGTTTGTATTCAGGAAGCTGCTCGTCTGAGATTAACTCGTCGAAGCAATAAGATCTTACACTGAAACCGTCAATACCATTGATATTGAAAACGGGATGGCTTTCTCCACTATATGCTCCATTCACATCATCCCCGGGTACAAGGAAAAATCCAAGTTTTGCTAATTCAGCTATACGTTCATCAGATAATTCAGGATGCCTGGGCGTATTGGAATGATAAAACGATTGACGCCTGTTCTGCTCACCAACCTCTCCGAGCGTTAGGTATTTATTGTCACTAACCAAAACAGCAACCCTCCTGTTCGCCAGTTTTTTCAGGGGGATTGCTTCACAGTGGCTAAAAATCTCAGCGGGCATAAATCGGAGATCCGGATTGAGGCGGATCATTTCTGTGTGTACCACATTGAGCGTACGCACAAAATTATAATATCCAGATAAATCCCTTTCATCATAAGGCTCATACACAAACCGATTGGCAAAGTAGGCTGTTTTGACTGGCACCGGAATCGATTGAATAAGACGACTTCGGTCAAGCCGTATCTTCCTATGCCCTTCACCCTCCGTAAAATTGTGATGAGGTTTGCTACAGGTATAGGGCACGCCAAAAGTGGTGCCATTGGCAAACAGGTTGATATTCATTTTCATCCCCATCTGTTGCTATTCATGTGGAGACTTGACAGGAGTTTTCCCGGGAGGCTGTCCTGTTTTCCGTCTCTTCTCAGGGCGGAGGCCATCAGTTCGACAAAGTAATTGATTAGAAAGGCTCTCAGCACAAATGTTAGCCACATGCCAAGCAAATGAATATCAATCATCAGCAAGGTGATTAAACAGGCCAGAACAAGGCCGGTTATCTGGATGTTAAAATGGCGGCTGGCCAGGAAAAAGACCACACCCTCAACAGCAATCAGGGTTCCACAGAGCCAGCACAGGCGCTTGAGGTTCTCTGCACCAATCGAGAGGTTGGGTGTTGTGTTCTGAAGTGTCGTCATTAAGGCTGCATTGGTGTGCTCATATTGAATACTTAGACTCGAAAATTGGTTTTTTATCCCTGTCAGGGATTTTCAACGTCATCCTCCGCATCTGTGCTCTCAATGGAAACCCAAATATTCTTTAGCTTTAATGAATGAATGGTCTTCCGATCAGAAAGCAGCTCATCTGTCTGGGTACAAATAGTTTCTGCCTCTGCTTTCCGAGCAACGATTTTCTCTCGCAATGCGTTTTCGCCCCATGAGTTGTGATAATCCATTTCCATTAACAGATCACCGAGTGACGTCATGATGAGCGAATGCATGTTGATCATTGGGAAATAAGAGTCTTTTCCCGAAAGGATTTCTTCCTGCACAGCTTTCTTATGCCATTCCACCTCCTTATGGATTAACTGCTTACTGATTTCTTCCTGTTTAATTTTCAGTTCTTCCATAGTACTGGTATTTTCCAGCTGCATCAGTTCTTCATACACAATGGCTTGCCTGACCAGGCCCGAACAATCAGTCATGTATTGTTCAGAGAATGCCAATCGACTGATTGCTTTATTAATGGCAACAGAGAGATTGGGGCACTCTTGTGGGCAGGTACTCAACTCCTCGATGACCGATTGACAAAACCTTATAGACTTCTGGTAAGGAGCCATAAAAAACTTCGCTTCCCGTAACGATTTGTTCAACCCCACCTCATTTTCAAGACGTGTTGGTTGGCCAGCGTTATTATCCCGATCATTCGTTATCCGAGTAATCATTGCCTCATACTTCGTTTCGATAAGCTCAGTCCCTTGCAGCATGGGTAGTTTGGTATCAGCAGGCCTGATGAGAAGCAGGTGATTATCGTTCGTCGGTGAATAAACGGAAGAGACATAAGCTGCCTGGGAAACCTGGCCAGTTTCGATGATAGGGTGCTGCAATAAATCATGGCCGACAAAATGTTTGTATTCAAGGAGCTCCTCGTCTGAGATTGACAGGTCGAAGCCATGAATTGTTTCACTCAAAGCGTCACTATCATTGATATTGAAAAGGGGCTGGCTTCTCCTGCTCAATGATCCATTCATATCATCCCCGGGCATAAGGAAAAATCCAAATTTTGCTAATTCAGCTATACGTTCATCAGATAATTCAGGATGCCTGGGCGTATTGGAATGATAAAACGATTGACGCCTGTTCTGCTCACCAACCTCTCCGAGCGTTTGGTATTTATTGTCACTAACCAAGACAGCAATCCTCCTGTTCGCCAGTGTTTTCAGAGGGATTGCTTCACAGCGGCTAAAAATCTCAGCGGGCATAAATCGGAGATCCGGATTTATGCGGATCATTTCCGTGTCTACCTTTTTGAGCATACGCTCAAAATCAAAATCTTCAAATAAATACATATCCTCGCTATAAGGCTTGGGTATAAACGGAATGGCAAAGTAGGCTGTTTTGACTGGCACCCGAAACAATTTAACAAGATGACTTCGGTCATGCAGTTTCTCCCTATGCCCTTCACCCTCCGTAAAATTGTAATGAGGCATGCTAAAGGGCACGCCAAAAGTGGTGCCATTGGCAAACAGGTTGATATTCATTTTCATTCCCATCCGTTGCTTTTTATGTTGAGACTTGACAGGCGTTTTCCCGGGAGGCTGTCCTGTTCTCCGTCTTCCTGGACACTGGCTATCGTTAAATAGTTCTTGTCCAAAGCACCCCTAGTCTAGTACACCATTTCGATGAGTTTGGTGTGTAATCTCCACTCAGGATGAACGGGGTTAAGCCTGCAAAAAAAAACCTGCTGTGCAGTCAAGGCACAGCAGGTTTTTTTACAGAGCAAGGAATCTTGCCAATCACGCTGTCAGGAAAATAAGGACACCTGGCAGAATGAAGAATGCGATGAACAGATAGGCAAACGCATACATTCTGTTTCTGACTGCCAGATCAGACAGTTTGTCAGCCATATACAGCGGGATCTCCCTCAGCCACTTGATCCCGTAAATCAGAACTACGGCACAGAAGTTAAAGAAGAAATGCACCATGGCGATGGTCAGTGCGGGCAGGGCAGCAGGACCGGTAATTGCCGTGGCAGCCAGCAGGGCGGTAATGGTTGTACCGATATTGGCACCCAGGGTGAAAGGGTACATCTGTCGTACAGTAAACAGACCATTGGCCACCATGGGTACCATCAGGCTGGTGGTGGTTGAGGACGACTGAACCATTACAGTCATGGTCATACCGGACAGAATGCCGCTGATCGGACCCCGGCCAATGGACTTGTGCAGGGCATCTTTGGCTTTACCCACCATGACTTTTTTGAGCAGCTTGCCCAGACGAACCACCGAGAAAAAGATCAGGACAATGCCGATGCCAATCATGGCAATGCCAGCCAGTGTGCTGTCTGGCAGTACCGATACAAAACCTGTGACAATGTCTTCAGCCGGAGAGGTTAACGGGTCAATAAAGTTCAGGCCTTTCATTGACAAATTTTGACCACCAACCAGCATACTGGCTACCGATGCAGAAAGCTTGCTCAAAAAGCCTGTGAATAGCTCCAGAGGCAGAAGAATGAAAACCGCCAGCCAGTTAAAGAAGTCATGAACCGTAGAGGCGGCAAACGCCTGTTTGAATTCTTTATGGCATCGAATATGACCAAGACTTACGATGGTATTGGTAATGGTCGTGCCGATGTTGGCACCCATGATCATCGGAATCGCCAGGTGAACCGGCAGGCCGCCAGCGACCAGGCCGACAATAACAGAGGTGACTGTACTGGAAGATTGTACGAGTGCTGTCGCCAGTGTGCCCGCCAGCAGACCCATGACGGCATTGTTGGCAAAGCTGAACAGCTGTGCTGCCGCTTCACTGCCACCCACCGCCATTTTAAAGCCGGAGCCGATGACACTAACAGCTACCAGCAGAGCGTAAATCCATAGAACAACGCGCAGCCAGATACGACCGTAATGTCGCGTGGTCATGGTTTCGAAATCAGCGCCCTGTGAAGAAGCAGATGTCATTTCAGACATAGAGAGTGCACCCCGGTGCTTATAAAGTTGATGCTAAAAGTATCGAGTCTTTATTACAGTTTTATGACAACTTCTTCACAAACAATCAGCAGATTTTTTTTTTGGGTGGCTCATAACAGTCTGAAGCGCTCTCTTGATCGACCTGTTTTTGCAAAAAGTCGATCATATATTTTCTGTCTTCTTTCGGTTTTTCCCTGGCTCTGACGATCTCTTTATCCAACAGTTCTTGCGGTTTTTCCGGTTGGGATTCGAAGGTGGTGAGCTGGTGTTTTAACAGCCATCCTGCGATATAGGGATCACTGAACTCCAATGCTCTCTCCAGGATACGTGGCGCAAATGGTCGCAATTCCTCAAGGGATGCTCCTCCCACCTCTAATAACCAGTCTATTGGCTGGTGGGTGTAGATGGGCTCCACCACTTCTTCCCGGGAAAGATAGCCATCAAAATAACTGAGCAATGCCGAGGTGGCTTTACCGGGGTTCTGTTTGGCCTGGTGATTATCCATCAGCCATTGGGCTACCCGAGTATTATAATGGCTCATGGCCTGTTCAAATTGATGCTGGGCTTGCAGAGTGGCTCCCTTGTCGATCAGCCATCGGGCGTTGGCAAGATACCCGCGGTTTAGGGAGGTATTCAGAGCCTGGTTAAGCAGCGCTGCGGAGGCTGCGGGTGTCAGGCTTGCCCCATTGGCCAGCAGCCAGTCTGCCTGAATGGCCATATCGATATGAGTCTCAGCAATCACCTCCAGCAATGTTGTATTGATATTGTGGCTGAACGAGTCGATGCCCCGGGAACGCCTGTTGATTGATGGGGCGGTTGCTGTGGTGGTCCGGTGATCTGTTATGTTGCCGGGCTGATTATCTGTCCGGGATTTCAGCTGGCGCAACGTTGTCATCGCTGTTTTGATATTTGCCCCGTTTTCCAGGCACCATTGTGCAGTTCTCGTATACCCCTGCAACATAGCGTGGGGCAACAGCTTATCCAGTCTTTCGGATTCTGTCAGTTTTCTGAGTTCTTTCCCCACCAGTGGTGTCAGCTTCAGATACTTCGCGAACCGCTCTGAATTCTCGGCTTTCTGTTGTTGGAGTTGCTGCAATTCACGACACTTTTTCAGCTGTGCGAACGCTGCATCCGGCAGATTACTGGTTTCCCTGAGCCTGCCGACTTCCCTGACTTTAAGGTTTATTGTAACAGTGAAGGCGGGATCCACCGGACCATCATCAAGTTCAGTCCAGAGTGTTTCTTTCATTGCCCAGTTAACCAGAGTTTCATCATGCTTCCATTGTTCACCGGTCCGGCTGATATCAAACAATAACTGATCGTCCACCCACGGGTTAAGTATCCAGTCCTCAAGGGCCAGAAAATCCCTGTGAACCTCTGCTCTGAGGAGCGGGTCAGGGATATACCGGTCATTGTAAGGTATGATCCTTCCATAAATGGGTCTAACGATAAATTCACTCTGTCGAACCTCGGCCTCTGGTGGATTATGGAGAGTTGCGGTTTGTGCCGGCGCTGGCAAATCCGTTTTGCTGGCTGACGGAGGAGGCAGTCGGGGATGAGCGGGATGGTGGGCCAACGTGCGTGGACTATTCGCGGCGGGGGCAGGTAATCTCTGGCCCGGTGGCGCTTGCCTGACGTAACAGGTAGAAGCATGGCTTGGCTGTAAGCTAAACCCAAGATATCCGGACGTCCGGTTGGCTGGTACATGGCTCTCGATATTGCCAGTCCCCCTGCCGGGACTTGTGTTGACCTCTCCGGTGTGCTGCTGAAGATGGCCGCTGCTGTGATGTTGGCGAATACAGCCCCTGGCGGCCTGTCTGTAATATTCTATGGAGAGAGGGGCCTTGAAATGGGCGTTATCCACGTTTCCACCAGTTCTTTTACGGAAGCATATAAAATTGACCCGATATTCGAGAGTAAGTTCCACATCGGTGGTCATTGAGTGAAGGACAAACGCTAGTTTAAATTAGCAGGGAAATGGGAATAGCCTTGCGGATAAATGCGAAGGCTATTCTATTTGGTGGATAGTTTATTTCAACAGGTCATCAAACAGCTGCACATTCACCAGCTCACCCGCTGGTTTATCACCGTCTTCTTCCGCCAGTACGATATAGCAGTCAGAATGACTCATGGTACTGAGAACACCAGACCCCTGATGGCCGGTTGACATAACCTGCAGTTCACCGGATTCCCGGTAAACCAGTTTTGCCCTCTGGAAATCCCGGCGTCCCGGGCGCTTTCTGAGCGGGGTTTCCGTCGCCAGTGTCAGCTCCACTTTTGGTTCCGGCTGCTGGTGCATCATGTGGCGTAATGCTGGCGCGGCCAGCTGCTGGAAGGTGACGGTAGCCGATACCGGGTTACCGGGCAGGCCAAAGAAGACACTGTTCGGGAGCTGTCCAAAGGCAAACGGCTTGCCCGGTTTGATGGCCAGTTTCCAGAAGCTGGTTTCCCCCAGCTCATCAAGAATGTCTTTGGTGTAATCCGCATCGCCGACAGAGACGCCACCGGAGCTGATTACTGCGTCAGCTTCCCGATCAGCTTGCAGAAAGGCTTCTCTTAACGCCGCTTTGTCATCAGGAATTCTGCCAAGGTCGATGATGTCGACAGCCATTTTTTTCAGCATGGCCTTGATAACAAAACGATTGCTGTCGTAAATATCACCCTGTTTCAGTGGCTCGCCGGGCAGCTTTAATTCATCACCTGTGGAAAATACCGCAACTTTGACTTTCCGGTAGACCGTGACATTGGCAATACCCAGCGAGGCCAGCAGCCCGATATCCTGAGGGCGAACTCTCCGGCCCGGTGTGAACACCCGGGTGCCTTCCGGAATATCTTCCCCCGCTGTTCGGATATTGTTACCGGGCTGGTCCGGTTTCTGGAGAAAACGAATGCCTTGTTCTGTGGTCTCAGTCTGCTCTTGCATGATCACCACATCGGCACCTGATGGAACACTGGCCCCGGTCATAATGCGGATACAATGTCCTGCGGGAATCTCCCCGGAAAAAGGGTGGCCGGCCAGGGACTGGCCTGCCAGGGGTAAAGTATCACGGTTGTACAAATCCTTCAGTGCCAGGGCATAACCATCCATGGCTGAGTTGTCATGGGAGGGCACATTGATAGGCGATACGATAGGCTCTGCGAGCACCCTGCCAAGGCTGTCTTCCAGGGCAACGGTCTCGGTTTTGGATACTGGCTTGACACTGCTGGTCAGTGTTGCCAGTGCTGCTTCCAGCCTTATTAATCCATCAGTGGCACAGCAGTCGCTCATGATTGCCCTCTTTCATAGCGGGTGGAAAAAATAGCGTGCTTAACTCTCTGTTATGCCAGGTGGTGATGCAAGCTATTTTTCATGACAATAGTTTTCAATAAAGCTGGCAATATGTTCGGGGCTGTTGATATCCAGTTCTGCCAGATGACCTGGAAGGTTGATGCCGGGATTGCCATCCCAGGCGATGGCTATGATATGGGGGTCATCAGTAAACAGGAAGGGCTTGTTATAATCACTGCGATGAAGCTCGATTTTAGCGATGGGAGCCTCTCGAAAACCTTCCACCAGGATTAAATCCAGCTGATCCTGATTGAGGAGTTGCAGTTGCTCCTGCAGCTGTCGTTCATATCCATTCGGGTACTCGGTATAGCAAAGGGAGCGACCAGGCATGCTCAACACCAGTTGGCTGGCACCGGCATGGCGTAAACGATAACTGTCTTTTCCCGGTGGATCAGGTTCTATCCTGTGATGCGAGGCTTTGACCACACCGGTTCGAAGTCCCTTGCCAGCTAACAGTGGCAGTAGTTTCTCGATAAGCGTGGTTTTACCGGTACCGCTGAAGGCTGCGATACCAATAACCGGGATGGCGGCACTGATCTTTGGGGGTATTTTCATAGAAGACATCTTTCGTTTTTTGCAACCTGCTTGCATGAGGGTCAGCCCGGATATTTCATCAATCAAAAGGGGGCCATGGGCAGCAGGGTTGCCTGATAATCCAATAAAACAATAGTACCTGATAGCATGGTTTTTCGAGAAATAAGCAGGTAGGATTCACTTGGCTGTTGATAAAACGATCTCCCGGGAATTCTTTTAACAGTCAAATGAGGTTGTTTAACGTAGTGATTAAACTGAATTAACAAGCGAGCGCCGAGCTTCGGTACCTAATGGGTATGATCCTATGGACTGGAAGCCGCAGCCAGAGTGCGTATCACTGGCTGCCAGGGCTGTAGAAGAAACTTTGCAGCCTCCCGCGATTGGAAAGGTGTTCTATGCATTCTAATTTACCAGAGCTGCAGGACCGTCAGGGACGGAAATTCCCTTACTTGCGACTGTCAGTCACAGACCTGTGCAACTTTCGTTGCAATTACTGTTTGCCTGACGGCTGCCTTGACCATCATCACAGTGAAGCACTGACCATTGACGAAATACGTCGTCTGGTAACGGCTTTTGCTGCGGTCGGTGTGGAAAAAATTCGCCTGACCGGGGGGGAGCCTACCTTACGTCAGGACTTTTCCGACATTGTCAGAACCATCAAGCAGATCCCCGGCATAAAGAAGCTGGCCATGACCACTAACGGCTACAAAATGGATCAGCGGGTTATGGATTGGCTGGATGCGGGTATTGATGCCATCAATGTCAGTGTCGACAGTCTTGACCCCCGGGCCTTTGAGCTGATTACCGGCCATAACCGGCTGCGGGAAATTCTGGCCGGTATTCAGCATGCATTTGACCATGGTCTGCCATCCATCAAGGTGAATGCGGTGGCGATGAAAGGCATTAATGATGATGAACTTGATGCCTTTCTTGACTGGATCCGGGATTATCCCGTCTCTATTCGTTTTATCGAGCTGATGCAAACCGGGAACAATCAGGATTTTTTCCAGAAGCACCACTTCCCGGGAAAACAGATTCAGGAACTGCTCCTGGCACGGGGTTGGGTAAGAAAAATTCGTCTGGCCGATGCCGGGCCTGCCCAGGAGTATTGCCACAGTGATTATGAAGGTACGGTTGGCTTGATTATGCCTTACAGCAAGGACTTCTGTAATGACTGTAATCGACTGAGGGTGACCAGTCTGGGGCAGCTCCAGCTTTGTCTGTTTGCTGAGTCTGGCATTGATCTGAGAGACCTTCTGTACAGCGATGATCAGCAGGAAGTGCTGGTGGCTCGAATTCGTGATTCGCTACAGCTTAAAGACGACAGTCATTTTCTTGAACAGGGCTGGACCGGCGGCACGGACAACCTGTCTCAGATGGGAGGATAAATTGACGGGCTTCTTTATTGACCTCCAGACTCCGTTCGTCCTGAGCGGAGATTTTACACATGATACTCAGAGGCTGTTTTAAAACTACTTAAACCTTCGCAGCATTATTCGAATCATGCATATATAAACGTAGGCTTCTGAACTCCTTGCCAGCTGTTCATAGTCTTTAGATAAACGTCTGGAACCTTCAAACCAGCCAAAGGTTCTCTCCACAACCCAGCGCCTGGCTTGAATGACAAACTTTCCCCGTGGGCGTTTTGTGATTTCAAGTTCCCTTTTGGGTTTGAAGCGATAAAACCACTCTTCAAGGTAACCCCGGTAGCCACAATCAGCCCAGACTTTCCGGATGTTTTTAAAGTATTTCTTAAGGTGAGCCAGTATGAACTGTCCTGCAAAACTAT
>NZ_JAGHQW010000005.1 GCF_017744115.1 Salinisphaera sp. G21_0
CTGTTTTAGTGAGATAGAATATGGCATTCAATATCAGACGATAACTCCAGTCACGTGGTCGACCATTTTTTGGAGTATCATAGCCAGGGTCAGGGAATAGAGGCTTGAGGGTTGCCCACTCGTCATCGGTCAGGTCGGATGGATACATAATTATCCTCCTTCTTCAGCTAATCAGACACTGTAGTTATAGACGACTTTGAGTTTTTACACTGAGTTAATGGTCAGTAACTTTTACAACAGTCTCTTACTGGTATCACGACTGAAGGTGATGGCAAAAAACTGGGGGCAGGTCTTTAATCTTGAAACCAACGTCAAAAATCAAGACCTAATGAAATGGTCCGCTCCGCTCCCAAAATAGCTTCAAATGAGCCGGGATAGTTCTCATCCAAAAACACAGCCAATTGAAAATGTTAGAAATTTATGCTGAAAAATAATTATGGTTGAAAAGGTGTTTTCGCTTATCACGCTGCCAATACCGGCTTGCGACTAAATCTGGCCATACCCTCCAGGGTCTCAACCCCACAAAGGACAGCGCATAAGGCGATATTGAGGATATCAATAAAGGTACATTAAGTAGTTAGTTCTCGTCCAAAAACGCATCGGGCAATCATAATCGGACTGTACGTACGTTTTAATATTTCCTGAATTCCAGAGAGCCGGAAAAACTCTTCCCTTTTTTTCTCTAATCTGGGACGGATATTGGAGAAAAAACGCAAAAAGCAGGCAGAAAACATCCTCCCACCATGCTGGAAAGGTACTTTCATGTAGTATGGAGGTGGCTATCAGGATGGTGCCGGGTGCCTGGCCAGAATCACCAGGTTGTAACAGACCACCGATAACCAGCAGTGAGAGTCAAAACCCTCAGAACCCTTGCAGTGGCAACGTGATAGCCCCGGATTTATTGCGTTCCGGCATTGTGTACAATACTCCATATATCCATAAACAAATCATTTTCGCCTTCTGAATTATCTTCATATTTTCCATACCTCTCTTCTGCTATTTTTATGGCAGGTTTGGGGTCTGCTCCATGATCTAAAAGGCATCTGGCGATTTTATAAAACTCTTTCAAATCCTCATCATTTAATAAACAGTCTGAAATACGAAACATTACTAATCTTAAAGGCGTAATCGGTTGTATAAACCCGTTTGGATCGTCCTGATCTGTGGAGTGCCTGTAACTTGGATCGGCTCCTCTGTTCAAACAGTCTTCAACTCTTTCAAAATCATGATAACTTACCGCCTCCATTAATTCTTCGTCAACGGCTCTCTTCTGACTTGCTATCCGCACAAAGCCTGGTTCCGAGGTCAGTAATACAGTGTCAGAACTGCTCGTTGCAATGTGTGTAGTCGCGGATGCTACCGGAAACCCTGAATTGAATGTTGCTAAAGAATGATCATTTGATGAAGTTGTTTCTGTGCTACCAGCAGTGGTGCTTTCGGCATCACTGCCTGTATTCGATGGGGCCAACCTAACCGTAAAGGTAAACGAACTGCCATCTTCACTACTGCTATATGGCCTGCTTGAACTGGGCATGATCCTCGAGCTATCAAGCTCAGCTTGGTCATTGATTCCGGGGTATGGAGAAGGAGGGGCCGCGTAAGGAGGAATAGTCGGGTAAAGTTGGGGACGAGTGGCGGGTGCTACGGCACCTGGTGGCAGAAAATCAACTCTTCTCGTGTGATCCGGATTAGAAGGGTTACCGGGAACATATGGCATATGTTGCCTGGTGGGATCATGTGGGTTCAAGGTGAATCCCGAGTATGTCACCTGGCCTGAATAGCCGGAATCCGCAGATGATTGCCGTGCATCTGATGGGGAAAAAGGCTGTTGTGACTGTGAATATGATCCCTGCCGGTTATTAACAGAATATGTATATTGACCTTTAGTGTTCATAACTCAAACCTTTGTGAATTATTTATTCTTCAAGTCAACAAAATAGACAAAAAACATCGACAGGCTGTTTTTTATTTTATGAAATATCCGGGTCAAGCGCTCTCATCAACAGGCTTGGCCACAGCAATCAGGAAAAAACAGAAACCCATATCATTGGGTTCCCCCCGGGTTGCCCGGGGAGAAACCGCAAAAAGCTGGGGTCATATATGGTCCGCCCCGCTTTGCAAGGATAAGTTTTCCATCATGACTAAAGAGTAATGCTTCCACTCTCTTAATAAAGAATCCGGCCTTTGGGGTGAGGTCACAATGCCTCTGGCCCTGATGGAATCCGCTCACTCATCAGGTCTTCGGCCTCTATGGGCCCTGACCCCGGTCAGGTTCAAGGGAATGCAGGTCTTACCTTTTATGCCATCATTTGAACTTTATCCGCGCAACTCGTTGCAGGCTTCTTACACTGATTAACCGCTCTTGCTTTTCTTGTCTAACGACAAATGTTTAATAGCTTGATGCCGATGCTCATGCTGCTGCCTTGTAGGGTTCTTTCTTGGTTAACACAGCCCAGGCAATGCGAGCATTCTTATTGGCAACTGCCACCGCTGATATATTCTTGCCCCTGCGCTGGTCAAGCTCTTTAATCCAATTATTACGTCGATCGTCGTGTTTGTCGGCCACCCTGACACAGGGGGTCAGCCTCCTTACTGCATCTACATGGGAACGGTTTAACAACTCTCAGCTAATGACCGCTAAAGATCAGGGAATTGAGAAAGGACGCACTGTGGCCATTGACAGCACAGTCACCGAATCCGATATCAAACCACCTTGCGACAGTGATCTTTTAGCCTGTTCCGTTAAAGAAATTTGTCGGCTGCTTGAACGAGGACAAACACTGACAGCGACGCCTCTTTATGAATATACCCATCACAACCGAGCCGTAAAAGATGCGGCCAGAAAATGCATCTAAGCTGGCAAAGAAGAACGGCATCAGCATTATAAAAAACTGCTGCTGTTGACCCGAAAATCCCGGAAGGTGCTTATCGAGGCAACTTTCAAGCTTGCAGGTGCCCGTCAGCGGGGGCAGCGTCTCCTGGCGGATGATGCCGAAAAATGGCAGGCTGATGTGGATCACCTGTTGCCCCTGGTGGATGCAATAGTCTCTCAGACAGAGCGCAGGGTCTTGAAGGGTGAAAAGGTGCCAGCCCGGGAGAAAGTGGTTAGCCTGTATGAACCCCATACAGATATCATCGTAAAAGACCGGCGGCAAGTGCAGTATGGCCCTAAACTGAGCCTGGTTCAGGGAAAAAGTCGATTGATCCCGGATCTGGTTATCGAGGAAGGTAATCCAGCGGATTCTGACCGATTCATTCCGATGATGGAAAGACAAAAAGAACTTTATGGAGTTGACCGCGAAACTACCCCGCCAGCCCCTTTTGATTCACTTAATCGTATTGGTACGATTGTAAGTTATAAGGTGGCATTGGTATAACAGGCCACTCGACTATAACGGAACTATTTGCCGATAATATGATCAAATTGCCGATAATATGATCAAAGTTTGTAAACTGATTAGTAGCCATTTTTTTCACGCCAGGTTGTAAGGTTTACTTAAAATGATTTCGCCTAATTATTCACAGCAAACAATGGTCGCTCCCTTAACGAGTGAGGAGCTTGCTTCAACTGCAACGGTGGATATTAAATTCGGGAATACATTCCGAGCTGTACGCGAAGTTTTTGCTCAGAATATTTTGCAAGATGCCAACAAGACTATTGATAAAGACAGTCGTTATTTTGTGGATCGATCATCTTGTAATCTATCTTGGTTACACCGGGTCTCCCCAAAAGGGTCATTAGGATATTTTGGTTCACAATATGTTGTTAATTTGATTCCTGTTCCAGGGAAAGTAAATGTAAAGTTTGACCAACACTGTCAAATTATTGATCGGGAAAACTTTGTACATCAATTAGTTACCAGTAATGAAGCTTTGATTGAGCTGGCAATAAAAGGTGTTGAGTTTTTGGCCAGGCAGTTCTCATCCGAGAAGCAGTCTATGGAAGTGCTCCATTTGAGCATAGGTCGGCATTATATTTCCAATAAGGGTTTAAAGGGAGGGTTATGGCATCGTCATAAGGGGGACTATAGCCTTGTGATGTTGATGAATGACGATTCAGTTATTAAAAATAATGCTCCTTATTACACGGGAGGAATATTAGAAACAGCGAAGTTTGCGGGACAATCCTTGGGAAAAGGGATACTTGCTGTTGAGGGGACTACTGAAAAACACGTCTTGGAGCCAAACAGTGGTTATGTTTTCTCAAATATCGAGGGTAATATGGTTCTTCGACATGCTGATGGTGAGTATGTCTCGGTTAACCCAGAACAGCCGCAGGAAAAGCCGCAGGAAAAGCCTCTGGAAAAGAGGATACTGATTATCATTATGAACCGCTCTTCCAAGCCAGCACTCCAGAGTAAAGGGACAGCATGAATGACTCTCCTCACTGCCAAGCCTCCCAAACCAAAAGAAAACCAGAAAACCGGTGGCAGGTTTTGATTCTTGAATGAAGTCAAGGAAAAATCTTCCCGATACGGCAATTGAAGCCAAGGCCTGGTTCAGTTTTTTCTCTGTGAAGGCCGGTTCTGATAACTTCCGGGCATCGTCCATCCAGGGCATTATGAATCGCATCAAGGCCAAGGGTGTTGAGGTGGTGGTGTATGAACCGGTGCTGGATGAAGCGGAGTTTTTTAATTCACGGGTGATTAGCGACCTGGATGGGTTCAAACAGTCCGCCGATGTGATTGTCTCCAACCGGCTGGTGGATGAACTGGCTGATGTGTTGGATAAAGTCTTTACCCGCGACCTTTTTGGATCAGATTAAAAATCGCTGGTGCGATTCTGTTACAGCGTTGAAGGTTTAAACGTTAAAAAAAGCGTTGTAACGCTTTAACTTTTCAACATTGCCACCTTATTAACCATAAATTCTTCCGGTGTGAATACCGGGATTTCGGCTAACCGAAAGTCTTTGGCGTTGCGGGTGATGATGGCTTCGGCTCCGGCTTGTATCGCGGCAGCATACAGTACGGCATCTTCAAAATCGTTAAATCCACTGTCAAGGGCATGCATTAATATGGTGTGATCCACCGGTGCTACCTGATAAATCTGTAACAATTTTTTAATGGCGGCATTGCCTTTGGCTTTGCCGATGGTTTTGCAGGTGAGGTAGTGAATGGTGGTCAGGGTTGTGGCGCAGAGTATGCCATTGAGTGTTCTGCGCTCCACTTTGCCCATAATGGATGATGAGTGAGCCACAAAGGGTTCCCGTTCGAACAGGACATCAAGAATAACGTTGGTATCCACCAGGATTTTCATAGATATTTGTCTTCCAGATGTTTTTTGTAGTCCTTTTCTGCATCATCCGTCGGGCCATCGGCCAGCAACCCTTTCAGGCTTTGGGTTAATGGTGGTAATGGTTCGTCTTCCGTCCCATGACGGGTTAGGTCTGCAAAGTAGTCAGCCACCAGTTGCGACAACGATTTGCCATGTTGTGCCGCGTATTTTTTCGCATTGTTGACCAGTTCGTTTTCTACCCGAAGCGTGAGTTTGTGCATGATGATTACCTTGGCGTATCTTTTTTTAAAATAGTACGTCAGATAGTGAAATTCGTCCATAATATTGCTGGAAAAAAGAAAGAGAAAACCGGGGGGGAATAATGTCAAGGAAAAATCTTGCCGATCCAGCCGTCACATCATGGATAAACTGAAACAGTGGCTGGACAGGCAGCACCGAAAATACCCCCGAAAAGCCTGCCGGGCAAGGCGCTGACCTGCGCGCAGAATCAATGGAAGTATCTGGTCCGTTACCTCGATAGCGGATTACTGGATATCGACAACTATGCTGACACAGGGGGAAGGTGCCAATGTTGAACACCTGTTGCCTATGAACCTCACATCGGATGATGTAAAAATAGCGAACTGGTGGAAGTAGGGGGGAGATGGGGGGGGCACCAACAGCTTACGACGAAAAAACGCTGTACCACGTTCTCCAATCATTTTTATGATTCGAGCCGGACGAATATTCATGGTTATCCTTAAAGGGGGTTTTAGCTTTTCAAGGCTTTAACAGCCTTTCAGGAGTCATGGCAATGTCTGGAAAATTGCGCAGCAGTTTTTTATCCCAGGTGACTAACGGGCAATCTAATGTTTCTGCCAATACCACAAATAACGCATCGTAAGCCGGATGTTTTGTGTAAGTGGCCAGTTCCAGTGCTTTGAACCATAACCGCTCACTGCTGGTTACCGATGTGATCAGGGCTTCAGCTCGTTCGGTTGCCTGTATGGCCTGATGCAGGCTTAACTGCTGATGGGTTATCCATTGCCAGGCAACATTACAGAACTCAGCCCGGAACAGATCAGGCACATGAATGTATTCGGTTTTTGCCAGTACGGCCAGGGCGTCCTGCCGGTGCAAAGGCTCATTAAACAGTGCATAGGCAAAGACCATGGTGTCGATAACGGCGCGGGTCATGGTCGGCCTTCCTGTCGCCAGGTGTCCATGTCTTTGGCCGGGGTTTCCGGCAGTTCTTTCCAGCTGTTTTTAATGGCGTTAATCAGGTCAGACTTTTGTTGATAGCGGGCTTCAAGCAGTTCCCGCACTTCTTGCTCCATGGAACGGTTGCCCGCTTTGGCGCTGGCTTTCAATCGTTCGATCAGTTCGTCTGGCAGGTTTCGGATGGTCAGGGTTGCCATGGATATTGCCTCCTTAAACGAGTGTTTAATCCAAAATGCTAGCATGTCGCTAGCATTTTTGCTGGCAAATATTACATATCGATATGGAGCCCTGCGGTGAATCCTTTAATGGTGTCTGAATGCCCTCCAGCATTATCCGTCTCCATCTCATAATGGCGATAACCGGCCTGGAGATAAATGGCGGGCAGCAACTGGAAGCGGGCACCGGCACTGATGTCGGTTACGGTGGCATCGGAGTTTCTGGCGTAGTTCAGTTTGCTGTAGTAAGAAACCTGACTGCCCGGGAACCATTCGGCATCGGCAACCGCCATGGGCAGGGTTTCGTCGTAGTAACGACTGCCATTGATATGGTGCAGGCCTGCGCCCAGGTCGATGGAGACCAGGTCGTTATCCAGGATTTCGTAGTAGCCGTACGCGTCTACATTGTTCATACCATCCGCTTCACCCTCAAGCGTAGTGGCACGCAGGGCAGCGTTGGGTACCAGAGGCACCGGGTGCTCGATCTGGACATACGCGGAGCCTCCTTTGCCGTGATCGTTGGTGTGCCAGTAATCCAGTCCGGCCTTTGCGCCGGCAATGTCTGCCTGGGTGAGTGTGCTGGAAAGTAACAGCAAGGATAAGCTGATCGATTTTTTCATCAGGGTGAGATTCGCTTTGTGTCGGTGAGATAGACGTTAGCGTGCACTGTACAGTGCATTCTCCGGTGTGTATTTAGGGTTTTACCGAACGGGTGCTAAACAAGATGACCCGTTTCATTCTTGCCCTCGCATCATTGCTCTTTATTTCTTTCTGGTTGTCTGCGGGAATCTGCGGATTGGGCCCGGGGATAAAGGCTGATACAGTCGTTTGCTTTTAGCCCTGATCGAAGGTGAGTAGAGATAACCTTGAGCCATTTTCTGTGTCTTTCTGCTGGTATTGTTCGAGCCCCTGAATTGAAGCCTTTGCTTCAGGGAAGTGTTTGCCTGCATCGGCCATGGAACCGATGGCCTGGTCTTCGTGAACCGGATGCTGTGCTTGGTTGGGGTATGAAAGCCAATACTGGCAAAACCAGCGCATTGGCCGAACGGCTGCAATTACCCTTCTGGCGGCTGGAAGATGGTTTTATCAGTTATCTTGGTCATCCGGCTTTGGGGGATCGTCGTTTTTCCCTGATCGTGGATAAAACCGGTATTTATTATGATGCCCGGCAGCCTTCTGATCTGGAAAATCTGCTTAATAACCCGCAATGGCTAACGCCGGAGCTGGAAGCCCGTAGCGTAAAGCTGATTGATACCATTTGCACTCACCATATCAGCAAGTACAACCATGAGCTGGTTGGTCAGTGGCAGGTGCCTGCTGATAGTACTGGCAAGCCCAAAGTTCTGGTGGTTGACCAGACCTTTGGTGATTGTTCTGTTTCTTGTGGGATGGCCAATGCAGAAACTTTTACTGCAATGTTGGTTGCTGCCTTGCAGGAGAACCCGGAAGCGGAAGTGTGGGTTAAGGTTCATCCGGATGTGGTGCTGGGTACCAAGCAGGGCTACTTCCCGTTTGAGCATGGCCATATAAAGGGCGTGACGGATACAAGGGTTAAGGTGCTGGCGGATAAGGTGAATGCCCAATCACTGTTCCCGCACTTTGACAAGGTATATGTGGTGACCTCCCAGCTCGGGTTTGAAGCGTTACTGCATAACAAGCCGGTGGTCTGTTTTGGTGTGCCTTTCTACAGTGGTTGGGGGCTGACTGATGACCGGGGAGGGTGTGAGCGTCGCGTTCAGAAGCATTCACTGGCCAGTCTGTTTGCGGCGGCCTGTCTGCTATATACCCGGTATATTGACCCGGAAACCGGTGAGCCCTGTGAACTGGAAGATGTTGTCGAGCTGATTGCGCTTCAACGTCAGTATCAAAATCCTCAAGTTGATCGGCTCTACGCATTGGGCTTTAGCCTTTGGAAGCGAGCCTTTGTTAAAGAGTTTGCTGCCGGGCTGGCGGGTGAAGTGGTGTTTGTGCGTCATCATCGGGCGTTACAAAAGCGGTTAGCGAAGGATACCGGAAACAGCGGCCTGCTGGTTTGGGGGCGAAAGCCTTTACCGGAAGTTGGTGGATCGGGTGGTGACGGACTGTGATATTTTTGATTGCATCAGCCAGTGTGATGAACTCCATGTGATGACTTCCCAGGCCGGTTTTGAGGCGCTGCTTCAGAATAAAACCGTGCATTGCTGGGGCATGCCGTTTTATGCCGGCTGGGGGTTGACCCATGATCATATGGCGGGGAGTACGATTGATCGTCGTCGGCAGCATTCCCGCAATCTGGCGGAACTGGTGTATCTGGCCTTGTGTGAATATCCACGTTATGTGCACTGGCAGACCCGACGGTTCACAACGCCGGAGCGGGTGGTAAAGGCGCTGGCTCGACAACGGGTTCTGGCTGGTAAACAAGTGATGGATAAGGGCTGGCTTGGGCGAAAATGCCGAAAAGTGCAGTTTTTGCTGGAAGCGATCCGTAGCTGAGGGATGTTAATGCAAATAGCATCGGTACTCTTTCTTCAGGGGCCTCTGGGGCCATTTTTCCGTGAGCTGGCCCGGGAGTTTTCTGACCATGGGTATATCACACACAAGATTAATTTTAATGGTGGCGACCGTTTATACAGCGGTGCTGACCACTGTGTTGATTACATCGACACTTTAGAACAGTGGCCAGAGTTTCTGGAAAGCTATCTGCTGGAACATCAGATTCAGACTGTTTTTCTGATGGGGGATTGCCGCCTGTACCACCGGCTGGCCAAACCAGTCTGCGAACGTATGAATGTGCGGTTTATGGTCTTTGAGGAAGGATACCTTCGGCCAGACACCATTACCCTGGAACGTGGCGGGGTTAATGACCTGTCGAGCCTGGATTTTTCCCTAATGGGCCTGGCTTCGGCTTCCAGCCAACGACTGAATGCTGAAATAGCCATGCCACCATCCATGGGGCAGCGGGTGAGGTATGCAGCATTCTATTACTGGGCTGCCTGGTTCCAGCGTCAGCGGTTTGTTAACTACCAGCATCACCGGGCTTTTTCTCCGGTTGTGGAAGGTGCGAAATGGATTCGAGGGTTTGGTCGTAAATGTCTGAGCAAGTGGCGTGACCAGCGAATTCACCAGACGTTAACCGGAAAGCTGAGTGGCCGTTTCTTTTTGGTGGCCCTACAGGTTCATGATGACTCTCAGATGCTTTACCACTCGGATTATCCCTCTGTTGAGTCCTTTATCGAAGAGGTGATCGCCTCTTTGCAGGCCATGCCGACCACAGGGACTTTCTGGTGTTAAAGCATCATCCGATGGACCGGGGATACACTGATTACCAACAGCTGATTCAACAGCTGGCACTGCGCTATGGTGCGGTTGGGCGAATCATCTATTGCCATGATGTTCCATTGCCTGTGTTGTATCACCATGCTCTGGGAGTGGTTACGGTTAACAGTACGGTGGGGATCTCAGCATTACTCCATGACCTGCCGGTAAAAGTAACCGGCCGGGCGTTTTATGATATTCGCCATCTGACTTCGCAATGTTCTCTGGATCAGTTCTGGAAGGCTCCGGAGCCGGTGCATTCGGAGTTGTTTAACCGTTTGCATTCACTGATTTTCCGGGAGAGCCAGATTAATGGCAGCTTCTTTAATGAGCTGCCTCTGACCTGCCAGAATACCCGGCTTTTTTATGAACAGAAGTTTGCGTCAGTCTCTGCGGCAGAGATCGTTAATGTGGCAGAACTGGTGCAAGTGGTGGCAAATGAAGAGCTAGCGGTTGCCTAGCCGCTTTTTATTCTCTTTAAGAATTTTAATTACCTGAAAGACTTCAAAACGATCTATTAATATCGCCATTTGGATTTAAAACTCCGTCAATACTGATGAATATCGCATGAGCAGTGCCGTACAGCGATACCCTTGAATTTATCAGTAAGGAGTTGCATCAATGGAGAAAGGAGCTCTCCGCGGCATTGTCCTGGCGATGGCAATCACCCCCGCTTTATCCCCCGCCTATGACCTCACCCCTGATGGTGCCTCTGTTGGTTACGGTCACTACCTCGAAAACAAAGCCGAACTGGATGATTACCGGGCCAGCGTGCGCTGGGACTGGAACAAGGCCTGGCTGGAAGATTCTGATACCTGGCGTTTAACCGGTTACTCTGATCTGGCCATCAATTTCTGGATCAGTCGCCTCGGGCCGGAAGATCAGCCCAGCCCGGATGGGGCGGCTAATGTTTATGCCATCAGCTTTTCTCCGGTCTTTCGCCTGGAACATAACACATCAGACTCAATGCGCCTGTTTGTGGATGCCGGTGTGGGCCTCAGTTACCAATCAAAAAAAGATATCGAGAAAAAACTGAAGTCTCCCATCAATATGGGCGGCCATACCCAGTTTGAAATCCGTACCATGATTGGTTCCCGCTTTGGCGGTCAGATGCAGTACGAGGTATCTGCCGGGTGGTTCCACTACTCCAATGCCAACCTCCACGACCAGAATGAAGCACTGGATTTTGGTGTGATTCAGTTTGGATATTGGTGGTGAGAATATAGCCCGGATATTTCATAAACATGCTCCCGTTCTCGCTTGTCCTTTGCCGCTCTAAGGGAGTTTTGTTCAGTCGACCGTACTCCCCGGTACGGCGCTCCCTCACAAAATCCCTTAGAGCGACAAAGTCCTCGGCTTTGGCATCCTG
This sequence comes from Salinisphaera sp. G21_0, assembly GCF_017744115.1. Classification (GTDB taxonomy): domain Bacteria; phylum Pseudomonadota; class Gammaproteobacteria; order Pseudomonadales; family Endozoicomonadaceae; genus Endozoicomonas. The sequence goes on from NZ_JAGHQW010000005.1 coordinate 11,314, forward strand.
CGTCGCCCTACCTCCCACATCCATGTGGTCGTGCGCGAGATTCGGGGCAGTTTATGAAATATCCGGGATAGGAAAACAGATAATCCCAGTCAAAAAAGTCCCTTATTTTTACCCCCAATACCCTGGCCAGTTTTTCTATACTGGCCAGAGTCAGATTCTTCTCGCCTCGTTCAATATCGCCAATATAGGTACGATTGAGCCCTTGCACGGTGAGATAGCTTCTCCTGCGTGAGGCATTGCTCCTGTCTGAGTTCCCGTTGACGATTTCCAAATGCTTTTTGAACGGTGTCCAAACTTCGTATCCTTATGGATAACTAATTGCCAACTTATTGTATCTTTCCAGATTGTCATTTAATGGTTTATGTTCTGGGGATTCTGGGCAACGTGAAGGTATGTAGTTACCTTATTGGTAAACCGACAACAAAACATACCCCGGCATCAATACACTTCGTATTGTTTCGCCGGGTTCTTTTTAATATACCTTTGAACTATCCCTTTGAATTACGGCAGCTTCAGATCCGTTGCTGTACCACTTTGCAAATAGGATTTTACCTCTTGATAGTGGGGCTGAATCTCCGCGCTGTTGAGTTCTCCCAGCCAGAATGTCCAGGTCAGTTTTTTTGCACTACCATCTATAGCCTGGACTGCTCTGAGACCAAAATAGAGCGGTTGGCTATCCTTGTCTGCATCAGTGCCGGTCATGATGTAAGAAGCTCCTACTAAATTATCGGGCATACTTCCATGTGACAATGGGAGATCTTTCAGGCATTTGTTCTGTTCTTTGGCCAGTTCTTTATGATAAGTTGCCTGCTGATTGGTGTCTCTGATCTGCATACCGCTCTTAGGGTAGGCTATATACAGGGTCACTTTTTCAGGGTCGGATTTGGCCAGGTTCCTGACGGTGACAGTTCTGTCGCTAATGGTTTTCGCCCGTGCACTGTCACCTTGCATTTGTTTGGACATGGCTTCAGGGGGGGCTGTATTCTCGGGAGTAACCAGCGGGGTTGCAGGGGTTTTCGTATGAAATAATACCATCACCCTGGTGACAGATCTTTCTTCCATTAGCTTTAAGAGTGTCTGTTCGAAAATGGTTTGCATGCCTACGCCAATGGGGCGTAATTTTTTGTCATTATCTGAAAGTTGGATTACTTTAGCTTTTGAAATCTCTTGAAAGCGCTTTAATATCTCTGACTTGATTGTCTGGTCATTCTTATCTGAATCGGACAATGGCTCGTAAGCGCGATGTTGGTCTTTAAATCTGGCTTGCAGATTGGCCTGAAGGGGGGGAATCACTTTTTTAAACCTCTCGCCGTGAGTGCAGCCAGTCAAAACAAATACAAGAGTACTGAGGGTCAATGCTTTTAGGGCATTAGAAAGTTCCATGTTTTTATCGAGCAGGCTGATTTTTGATGAATTGGAGTGATAAAAATAGAACAGGATTTGGATATTTCAATCTTTGGCTGACAGTTTGGGCAACATTTTTGGGAATCAATGTGCTTAGTCCTCCTGTGATGGTACGCCTGATCATGGATGTGACCTGGAATCTACATGAAAACGTCATTACGTCGATCTGGCTAAAGTAGCATGCTCTTCCAACTAAAGCGGGGGCTTCTGAATTAACAGGCTACGGCCAGTTTATAACAATTTGACTTACACAGAAGCCTCATGGCCCGTCCGGTTTTAAATTTCAAATTCCCGAACAGCCTACAGATGTCGGGAGGCTCACGCTGATAATGCTGAAAAACTTGAAAAACCACAGCTTCTTAAAATCTGAAATTAAGCATGAACATATCTGATTTTTTTGTTGTCTTTAACTGTCCAAGTTTGAGAAGTATAAGGTTATGCTTATGATTTCATCCTCCTCTTCTCCAGTATCTTCTCCTGTTACTGCTGCTGATCAACCACCGTCTTATGAAGAAACAATGGCACAAAAGGCTGTATCAGGGAGTCACGATGTTCAATCTGCTTCTTCTGATGCAACGGTAAGTTTAAAATTTCAAACTACAGTTCCGATTCTGTCGGAAACTTCCCAAAAGGCAAATGCAAATGTTGACACGCATAAAGTCAGTGCCGTTGCAATCAATAGTGCAAATTCACTCAAATCCCTGAAAAGGCCATCCACCGATAACTCAGTCCTCGAGCCTCCCTCCCGGGAAGCGTTAAAAACAGCGGCATCTACTTTTATTGCAAACAGTGCCAATATTGCAAACAGTGCCAAAAGAGGGTATTGCCCTGGTGATCCGCAGACTCACGGTGCTGCGGCTAGACCTTTAGATTTGTATTCCGTATCTCATTCTGATGATTCGGAAGAACAGAAAAATATGTCAAAATTGGCTTTATGTGAACTTGTTCAGAATAATGTTGAGGGTTTCAATATAATATTTCCTTATGTAGCTGTTCCCGGTTGCGGTCGTTTAAATCCAGTAAGATTTCTAAATGTTATGCTCTGTTTATGCGAAAGTGCTTATCAAGACGCTTTTCCAAAAACAGTTATCAGTATTGGTTCGGGGCAAGCATTCCTTGAAAAATGTTTTGGTTTGATGGGTGGAGTTAATGTTAAATGCTATGATCGTGAACCATTAACTCGATTTTTACCTGTTGAACAAGCTGAGTTCCCAAAAGATATTAACAAGTGCCTGCCTGAGGATTGCAGTAGTTGTTTATTGGTTTCAGCATATCCCCAAGGGTATTTAGGCCCTGTGCTCGCGGAATTTATTCGACGTGGAGGGGAAATGCTCTGCACCACTGTTGAGGGTGGTTTGTTTTGTAGTATGCATGAAGGGTATGAAGATAATCCGGACATTCTCAGGGACGGGATTAAAGAGTTAAGGAGAAAGAATGGAGAGTTCTTTCAGGTGCAATTAAATGACTACAGTTTAATGGGGTCGCCATCATTTATCCAATTTTACAATTGGCCATCAAGCGTTAAGCAGTTGATGTTTGATTCTCAGAGGTTAAAGGGTTTGTGTTCCGATATCGAATTTCCAAGAATCCTAACATCAAGTTCACGTTAAAGGAATTAATTATGCAAAATATCAATTCTGGAACCACGCCATCGCAATCACAGGGTATGTTACCCATAAACTCAGAAAGGACAAATATAAATGACATGAAGAGAGAATTAATGGGTTTTGTTAGACCTCTGCTTTCTTTGAATACACGTGTGTGCGGGTTGTCAATGTCTGGCAACAACAGGGGGCAACTTCAGTTCGTTGTTATAGCTGATTACGATTGCAGCCAAAGGCAGCAGTTGCTCGCCGACTTGGAACTCTTCCTACAGAATAATATTCCGGAGAGGTTGCGCACTGAATTTAAACTCAATATCAGATACATCAGCCTATCGAAGCTCTGTAGGCAGGCTTTTCTCATGGCGTCGGGTATGTCAGGGATTCTCGGTAAGTTGTACCAAATCGCCCTGTACCAGCTCGTTTGCAATGCAGGGTTCCGAAAGGCAGCTGATGCCAATGGAGCTCACCATGCGCCTGATCGCCCCAGTCTGGTTAAGCTCCATCTTCAGATGTCTTTGTCGAAAATACTGACCAATATGAAGCTCAAAAAGCATAGGGGTGCCTGATCGGGGCTCCCGTAATATCCATTCAGTCTGCTCAAGGCTCTTAATGTTTACCATTTTGTGTTTTGCCAGGGTGGTGCTACTGCAAAAAAGTATAAGTAAAACTTAACCCGGATATTTCATAAACATGCCCCCGCTCTCGCTTGTCCTTTGCCGCTCTAAGGGAGTTTTGCTCAGTCGACCGTACTCCCCGGTACGGCGCTCCTTCACAAAATCCCTCAGAGCGACAAAGTCCCGCGCGAGATTCGGGGCAGTTTATGGCATATCCGGGTTAATCTCACTATCCATAAGTTTGACTTTCCTTATTTTTTGTTGGGTTATATCTTTATTCCAACTGGTTTCTGGAGATGAGTGCAAGTGGCAGTTGTTAGTCAGTTAAAGGATGGCTTGCCAATGCGTAAAATGGCTTTGAGTGTCCGTTTCAGGAATGTACCGACTCCGCTGGGAGGTCTGGCTTTGGGTATTGCCAGTCTGGGAGCTGTCTGGGCTCTGGTGTTGCCTGACTTCGCCGGGTGGTTCAAGTTGTCTTCGGCGCTGGTGGCCAGCCTGCTGGTTTTGGCCATTATTCTGAAATTTGTGAGCAATCCCGATTTGTTTCGGGAGGATCTGGCTCACCCTGTAGTGAGCAGCGTGATGCCAACCTGTGCCATGGCCAGCATGGTCATTGCGCAATCTTTGTTGATGGTAGCGCCTGCTTTTGCCAGAGGACTCTGGCTGTTGGCTGTTATTGCTCATCTGCTTTTGTTTATCAGTTTTACGGCTCACAGATTCATTGATTTTCATTTGCACCAAATGGTTCCAAGCTGGTTTGTGCCGCCCGTTGGCATTATTGTCGCGGCAGTGACCAGCAAGGGTATGGGGCATGAGGAACTTGTCTTTACGTTGTTTGTTTTTGGACTATGCTGCTACTTTATAAAGCTGCCATTGATGTTGTATCGTTTGATTTTCAGAGAGAAAATTCCTGATGCTGCACTGCCCACGTTTGCCATTATGGCGGCACCGGCGAGCCTTTCTCTGGCGGGCTACCTGTCGATAACTGACCAGCCGAATTACTTACTGGTTGCGGTCCTGCTGCCATTGGCTATTTTTATGACGAGTCTGGTCTATGTTGCGTTTGTTCGCTTACTGCGTCTGCCGTTTTCGCCAGGATATGCTGCTTTCACATTTCCGATGGTAATTGGGGCTACAGCGTTGTTTAAGCTGGCAGATATACTTCATCAACAGGGCTATCAAAAAGTTTGTGATGTTATTAACAGTCTGGCCGGTTTTGAACTTTTGGTGGCGACGGTGATCGTACTTTATGTTGCCCTCCGCTATCTCTGGTATTACTTCTCACCTCGCCATCCCTGATGTATGTCGAGATATGGACTGACCGGTCAATATGGCCATGGGTAAATTGTACCCATGGCCTGAAATGCCGAGCTTATGATCCCTCTTCATTTCGGCATTTATTTATTAACGGAACAGGAAATGTCGGTAACACACTCTGACGCTGGTCTCGCCATCCCTATGCTGATCTTTTGCGGCCTGTTTTTATTGGCGGCTATTTCGGCAATCCTGCTTAAAAAGCTGCGTTTTCCCTATACTATTGGGCTGGTTGTGATCGGTATGGCCCTGGGGATAGCGGCTGAATATTCTGAAATACTGGCACCTTTGCTCCGTCTTTCCCTGACTCATGACCTGATTATGTACGTTTTGCTCCCCGTACTGGTGTTTGAGGCGGCCATTAATATAAAGTTTTCCGCCCTGATGAAAGAGCTGGTGCCTGTATTGATGCTGGCCATTGTGGGAGTGATTTTGTCTACCCTGGTTCTCGGTGTGGTTCTGGGTGAGTTGACGTCTCTGACGCTGGCGGGCGCGCTGCTGTTTGGTGCGCTGATTTCGGCAACGGATCCAGTGGCCGTGATTGCGCTTTTTAAAGAGGTGAAAGCGCCTGAACGGATGTCTCTGCTGATGGATGCAGAGAGTTTGTTTAACGATGCAACCGCGATCGTTATGTTTGGCATTGTGCTTTCGATTATCCAATCGGGTACAGGGCTGTCCGGTAGCACGGCTTTTGCTGCCTTTATCGAGTTCTTCAGGGTTTTCTTTGGCGGGATTTTTGTGGGTGCGGCCATGGGGGCAGCCATGCTGGTACTACTCAGGTTGTCCCGGGGGATGCCTTATGTGCATATTGCTCTGACAACTATCCTGGCTTTTACCAGCTTTATTATTGCTGACCATGTCTTTGAAACGTCCGGTGTCATGTCGGTTATCGCTGCCGGGATTGTCACTCGCAGCTATGGCCGTCGGGCCATGGCTGACTTTATGACATTGCGTCACCTGGATCCTTACTGGGAGTTTATGGCATTTGTAGCCAATAGCTTTATTTTCCTGCTGTTAGGGTTAAGTGAGGACTTCCTGCTGCGGAATATTGAGCGGCTCGGTACGATCTACCCCACGTTAATCGTTGCCATTGTCGCCGTTCTTATGGCGCGCTTTCTGGTGGTATATCTGTTGCTGCCCGTCAGCAACCTGATGCCATTGAGTAATCAAGTGGACAGCCATTCAATGAAGGTGATGTTCTGGGGCGGATTGAGAGGGGTTGTGCCTGTTGCCCTGATGCTATCGATCCCGGACTCCATGCCTGAAAAGCGCATGATCATAGAAATGACGCTTGCCGTTATTCTTTTCTCACTGTTGATTCAGGGTACAACCATTGGCTGGTTGATGTCCCGTTTGGGGATAAAAAGGGAAGCCTGACGCCACTGAATTCAATCAATATTTGGGTGCTGTTGGCTCTCAGCCTTATAATACCTGTTTTGGCATTCTGTCAGCCTGCGCCCACCGAGAGGCTGACCGAGAATGGCACCCATAGCGAGGATGGCAGAAAATTGAGGATAAAAATTCGGTTTTGTGAGGTGAATAGCGGGGCTATTTGCCGAACAAAAGCGGATTTTTAGACCAATTTGCTGCCACCGCAGTAGGGCTGTCTATTCTCGGTCAGCCTCCCGGGGCTCGGGCGTTATTGAGAAAGCAATTCCATGACTGTACGCACCCGTATTGCACCTTCCCCTACCGGCGATCCTCATGTCGGTACTGCTTATATCGCCCTTTTTAATCTGGCGTTTGCCAAGAGTCAGGGCGGCCAGTTCCTGCTTCGTATAGAAGATACGGATCAAACGAGAAGTACCCCTGAATCCGAGCAACAGATTCTCGACTCGCTGCGCTGGCTTGGATTGAATTGGGATGAGGGTCCTGATGTTGGCGGCCCACACGGCCCTTATCGACAGAGTGAGCGTCGGGAAATCTACGCTGATCATGCTCAAATCCTGCTGGATAAAGGGCATGCATTCCGTTGCTTCTGCTCATCAGTGCGTCTTGATGCCCTGCGTGCAGAACAAATGGCTAACAAGCAGACACCCGGGTACGATGGTCACTGCCTGCATCTTTCTGAGGACGACGTTCAGGCCAGGCTGAATGCGGGCGAGCCTCACGTTGTCCGGATGAAAGTGCCTGACAGTGGCGTCTGCACGGTGGATGATATGCTCCGTGGTACCATCGAGATTGACTGGTCCCAGGTGGATATGCAGGTTCTGGTGAAAGCCGATGGCATGCCAACCTATCATCTGGCCAATGTTGTTGATGACCACCTGATGGAAATCACGCATGTTATTCGTGGTGAGGAGTGGATCAACTCTGCGCCCAAGCATCAGTTGTTGTACGAATACTTTGGTTGGCAGATGCCTGTGCTCTGCCATATGCCGCTGTTGCGAAACCCTGATAAGAGCAAGTTATCCAAGCGCAAGAACCCAACCTGTATTACTTACTATCGTGATATGGGGTATCTGCCGGAAGCGCTGTTGAACTACCTCGGTCGTATGGGCTGGTCCATGCCAGACGAACGGGAGAAGTTCAGCCTGGAAGAGATGCTGGCGGATTTTGATCTCAAAAGGGTCTCTCTGGGCGGCCCGATTTTTGACCAGGAAAAACTGTCCTGGTTGAATGCCAGCTGGATTCGCGAAAACCTGACCACGGAGCAATTTGCCGATCGCCTGCATCACTGGTTACTGAACCGTGACTACCTGATGAAGTTTCTGCCAATGGCGAAAGAGCGTGTTGAGCGTCTCAGCGATTTCGCCCCCATTGCTGCCTTTATGTTCTCAGGTATGTTGAATCTGTCGCCTGAAGACTTTGCCCATAAAAAGCTGGAAGCGGGTGATGTTAAGAAGGTGTTGCAGTTCACGCTCTGGAAGCTTGAACAGCTGCGCCAGTGGCAGCGTGATCAGATTTTCGCGGAAATTAAAGGGCTTTCCAAAGCGATGGACATTAAACTGGGTGATTTTAATCATCCTGTCTTTGTTGCTATTGCCGGTACGCCAAACTCCTGGTCTGTTATGGAGTCTATGGAGATCCTGGGCCCGGATATGACGCGTGCACGCCTGCGTCATGCTGTTGAGGTGTTGGGTGGCGTTTCCAAAAAAGAAGCGAAGCGTCTGGAAAAAGAATTTGCAGCGCTTTAACCCGGCGGCTTCTTTGGGCTAAGGCCGGTTGTCTACCGGCCTTTTCTATAGATGCATATATAACTGCACTATTATTTGATCATAATTTTTATAAGCGACGCTTGACAGGATAGGGGGGCATCCATATCATTCGCCCTGCGTTTCGGGGGTGGCAAAACAAAGCGTCCATCGAAAGGTGCTAAAGCAAAAGCAGTTGTTGAATACGCTAAGTATTGTTGCTGCGAAGGTTTTGGGGCTATAGCTCAGCTGGGAGAGCGCAACACTGGCAGTGTTGAGGTCAGCGGTTCGATCCCGCTTAGCTCCACCAAACATCGTTCGATGTTTGCGTCCCCTTCGTCTAGTGGCCTAGGACACCGCCCTTTCACGGCGGTAACAGGGGTTCGAGTCCCCTAGGGGACGCCACTTATTCTCTTGACTTGAGAGCAGGGTTTGAAGAATCCTTAATATGTCTTCATTGCGGGAATAGCTCAGTTGGTAGAGCGCAACCTTGCCAAGGTTGAGGTCGCGAGTTCGAACCTCGTTTCCCGCTCCAGATTCAGACCTGAAGCTGTCTTTAAAAGGTTTCACTGCGGGAATAGCTCAGTTGGTAGAGCGCAACCTTGCCAAGGTTGAGGTCGCGAGTTCGAACCTCGTTTCCCGCTCCAAATCTAGAGCTTAAGTGATGATGTGTCATTTAAGTCAGAAGGTTTTGCGTCCCCTTCGTCTAGTGGCCTAGGACACCGCCCTTTCACGGCGGTAACAGGGGTTCGAGTCCCCTAGGGGACGCCACTTATTCTCTGACCAGAGAGCAGGATTTGAAGAATCCTTAATATGTCTTCACTGCGGGAATAGCTCAGTTGGTAGAGCGCAACCTTGCCAAGGTTGAGGTCGCGAGTTCGAACCTCGTTTCCCGCTCCAAATCTAGAGTTCAAGTGGCTTGATGTTGCTTGGATCAGAAGGATTGCGTCCCCTTCGTCTAGTGGCCTAGGACACCGCCCTTTCACGGCGGTAACAGGGGTTCGAGTCCCCTAGGGGACGCCACTATTATCAAAATGTTGTATTTGCTATCCAGAATGGCATAATGCGACAGGTTGATATGGGGCTATAGCTCAGCTGGGAGAGCGCAACACTGGCAGTGTTGAGGTCAGCGGTTCGATCCCGCTTAGCTCCACCATTTCTATTGCGGTAATTACTCGGTTGTTAGACCACTCTATTTCCAGGGTAGTGTCACACTTTCTTGTGACAAGAGTTATTGCATGCTTTGTTCCAAATCTAGAGCTTAAGCGATGATTGCATCATTTAAGTCAGAAGGTTTTGCGTCCCCTTCGTCTAGTGGCCTAGGACACCGCCCTTTCACGGCGGTAACAGGGGTTCGAGTCCCCTAGGGGACGCCACTTATTCTCTTTCAGAGAGTCGGGGCTGATAAATTCTTAAAATCACCTTCTCAGCCTGAATAGCTCAGTTGGCAGAATACAATGCTTGCCAGCGTTGAGGTAGAGCTTACTTGTTACAAGAGTCATTCTCGTTTTACCATCCAATAAAAAAAATCAGCCATCAGGCTGATTTTTTTTGCGTGAATTTTCTTGTTCCCCTTTACCCATCAATCCTCTGTCTTACTCTGATTTCGGATCGGTCTCTGGCTAAAGTGGGTCTTAACGAGTCTGGGACTGACGTCTCTGCTTTTTCAGAGCTTTAAAGCCTTCTTTCAGTAAATCAACCAGCTTAAAGTCATTCTTGGCCGCATACACCTTAAATTCCCTGGAAAACTCAGGGGATACTCGGAAGCTGAGCCCGACCCATTCATCATTGGATGATTTGGCTTGCTGCTTATTTTTTGTGGTGGTGCTTTTGGGTTGTGCTTTCTGTCTGGGCATGGTCTTCCCCCATTCATTTTTGTTTAGAGTTGTGTGGATATATCGTCAAAAGTACTAAAGAGTTTAGAAGAAACAGGGGATTTCGCTGCTTTTGATGTTTTGAGAGGGTGGGGTTTGGCTTGAGAGGTTCTGGCGAAAGGTAATAGACACCGGCAGATGCCGGTGCCTGGCTCTGATTACAGCACGTCGATGCTGTTCAGGTCATTATGGGCTTGCTCAAGACGGGAGATCATGGACTCCTGACCAGCTCGCAGCCAAACCCGTGGGTCGTAGAACTTTTTGTTTGGCTTGTCGGCACCTTCAGGGTTGCCCAGCTGGCCCTGCAGGTAAGCTTCGTTCTTCTTGTAGTAGTTCAGAACACCTTCCCAGCATGCCCACTGGGTGTCTGTGTCGATGTTCATCTTTACTACGCCATAAGAGACGGATTCACGGATCTCTTCCAGGGTAGAGCCAGAGCCGCCGTGGAATACGAAGTTCAGTGACTTGGCTGGAATGCCGAACTTCTCAGAGCAGTACTTCTGGGAGTTGTCGAGAATCTTCGGTGTCAGCTGAACATTACCTGGCTTGTATACGCCGTGAACGTTGCCGAAAGAAGCGGCGATGGTGAAGCGATGGCTGATCTTGCTCAGAATTTCGTAAGCGTAGGCTACGTCTTCTGGCTGGGTGTACAGCATGGAGCTGTCCATGTGAGAGTTGTCAACGCCGTCTTCTTCGCCGCCTGTGCAGCCCAGTTCGAACTCCAGTGTCATGTCCATCTTGGCCATACGCGTCAGGTATTCGGCGCAAGTGGCAATGTTTTCTTCCAGAGACTCTTCAGACAGGTCGATCATGTGGGAAGAGAACAGTGGCTTGCCGTGCTGCTCGTAAAATTCTTCACCCGCAGTCAGCAGAGCATCAATCCATGGCAGCAGTTTGCGTGCAGCGTGGTCAGTGTGCAGGAGTACAGGAATGCCATAAGCTTCAGCAACCGCGTGGACGTATTTTGCCCCGGCAATGGCACCCAGGGCACCGGCAGGGTCAGTCTTCAGGCCTTTACCTGAGAAGAAGGACGCGCCACCGTTGGAGAACTGAATGATAACAGGAGACTTTACTTTAGCCGCAGCTTCAAGAACTGCATTGATTGAATCGGTGCCAACAACGTTCACTGCTGGAAGTGCAAATTCACCGGCCTTGGCAGCTTCAAAGATTTTCTGAACGTCATCGCCGGTAACGACGCCTGGCTTTACCAGGTCCAGGATTTTTTGGGACATGTGACTGATTCTTCCTCGATCAAGGGTTAACGGTGTGTTTCAGTTTGAGTGCTGTGTCTGGTCAGGATGTCTTTTCTTGCGACCAAGGCTCAACGACGGGACCGAATCGTTCATCGATCTATCATCAGGGCTGAAAAATTCCGGAATAGACACTTCAAATTCTTGCTAATGATACGGAAAGGTTACAACAGGTAAAGCCTTTTTTCCTGATTAATAAAAAACTATGGCGGGGGGATTTTATAACTGTTGTTTATTGTTGTCTGTTTCTGTTTTTTTTCAATGTGGTTGTGTTTTTTTCAGCGGCTGGATTTTGAAAATGTTGTTTCAGTTTATTGGTTTTTATTGAGAATGCCGTTTTTTAGCCGTTTTTCCGAAGATTTAGTCTGGGAAAAAGCATGTCAATGTATGAATGCTGTTGATCTATTTTGATACTCTATTTGGCAAAAAAATCAATAGTGGTTTCTTGATTTGAATCAGTTTTTTTGAGGTTTTCTTGTGTTGTAATGCTGAAAACAGAGAGCGATATATACCTTAAGTCAAATAAAAAATATTTTTAAATAATTATTTGGAATAAAAGTTTTGTGATACCCGGTGAACTTGCAAAGGCTGACGCAGGCAATTTTATCGAAGTTGAGAGTTTACCAATAAATGGCAATGGTCAGGCATTAATACTCAGGATGCACTATCTTGAGGAGGTTGAAATAGAAGACGGAGACCTGATGATTGCCAGCTTATTAAACAGCATTTCTATTCTGGGCAAAGATATAAAAAAAATAGCCTCGGAATAATAGATAGTTTTTTTAAAGGTTATCTTGGTTAACTACTAGAGTAGAGGGCGATAATCATGGCCGGGAAAAAGCAGGCTGGAAAAACTGTAAATAAAGATGCAGTTGTTCAGGATGTTGATGCTCAGATTAATGCGTTAATTGAGCGGGCAATGGTGGCAAGGGAGAAGTTTCTCAAGCTGACTCAGGAAGATGTCGACAGGGTCACCAGGGCTATGGCTCTGGCGGGTCAGGCAGCTCATATGGAGCTGGCTCGAATGGCTGTTGAGGAGACCGGTCGTGGTATCCTGGAAGATAAGGTGACCAAAAACATCTTTGCCACCGAGTACGTTTACCACTCCATCAAGTACGATAAGACCGTAGGCGTTATTGAAGACAACGCTGAAGAAGATTTCATGCTGGTTGCTGAGCCTGTAGGTATTGTGTGTGGGGTTACTCCGGTGACTAACCCGACCTCCACCACCATGTTCAAGTCCATTATTTCTACCAAAACCCGTAACCCGATTATTTTTGCCTTCCACCCTTCGGCACAGAAGTGTTCCAGTGAAGCTGCCCGGATTGTTCGTGATGCGGCGGTTGCGGCCGGTGCTCCTGAAGATTGTGTGCTGTGGGTCGAGTACCCTTCCATTGAAGCGACTCAGAAGCTGATGACCCACCCTGAAGTTGCCGTTATTCTGGCGACCGGTGGCTCCGGCATGGTGCGCGCAGCTTACTCTTCCGGCAAGCCTGCCCTGGGCGTAGGTTCTGGTAACGTGCCTTGCATTATTGACCAGTCAGCAGATATCAAACAGGCCTGTAATGACCTGGTTATGTCCAAGAGCTTTGATAATGGCATGATCTGCGCATCCGAGCAGGCCGCGATTGTTCATCAGTCGGTTTATAAAGAGGTGGTCAAAGAGCTGAAGTCCCAGAATGTGTACTTCACTACGCCGGAGGAAACCGGGCGACTGGCTGAAGTGGTCATTCATGACGGTCATGTAAACAGTAAGATTGTTGGCATGAAGCCTTCTTATATTGCCGGACTCGCCGGTATCAAGGTGCCTGAGAATACCCGTATTCTGGCCGCAGAAATTGAGGGTGTCGGTCCTGAGTTCCCGCTGTCCCGGGAAAAGCTCTCTCCGGTTTTGGGAGTGCTTAAGGCTAAAGATGCCCATCATGCTGTTGAGCTGGCGGATCAGATGTTGAACTTTGGCGGTCTTGGACATTCTGCTGTGTTGCATGCCCAGGATAACCAGGTGATTGATGAGTTCTCTCTGGCCATGAAAGCCGGTCGTATCATTATCAACTCACCAAGTACCCACGGTGCCATTGGTGATATTTACAACACCAATATGCCTTCCCTGACTCTGGGTTGTGGTACCTACGGTGGTAACAGTACCACCTCCAACGTATCTGCGGTAAACCTGATCAATGTCAAGCGTGTCGCCAAGCGCCGGGTCAATATGCAATGGTTTAAACTTCCCGAAAAGATTTACTTCGAGGCCAACTCTCTTCAGTACCTTGAAAAGATGCAAGACATCTCTCGTGTATTTATTGTTACTGATGAGATTATTCAGTCCCTGGGTTATGTGGATAAAATCCTCTACCACCTGAGAAAGCGTACCGTGCCGGTTCAGGTTGAAATTTTCAATCAGGTTGAGCCTGATCCAAGTCTGGAGACCGTTCGCAATGGTGCCCGGGAAATGGCACGGTTTAACCCGGATGTGATCATTGCCCTGGGCGGTGGTTCACCGATTGATGCGGCCAAGGGAATGTGGCTTTTCTATGAACAGCCGGATGCTGACTTTGCCGGTATGGCCCAGAAATTCCTGGATATCCGCAAGCGAGTCTATAAATTCCCGCATCTGGGTAAGAAGGCGAAGCTGGTTGCGATTCCGACCACTTCCGGTACCGGTTCTGAGGTAACGTCCTTCGCCGTTATTACCGATAAGGAAAAAGGTGCCAAGTACCCACTGGCTGACTATGAGCTGACTCCGGATGTGGCGATTATTGACCCTAACCTGGTACTGACTGTTCCGAAGAAAGTGACAGCAGATACCGGCCTGGATGTGCTCACTCACGCCATGGAAGCTTATGTGTCCATCATGGCTTCAGACTACACCGATGCTCTGGCGATGAAAGCGATTCAGCTGGTCTTCGATTATCTGCCGCAGTCTTATGAAACCGCTGACCGAAAAGCTCGGGAGAAAATGCACAATGCGTCCTGTATTGCCGGCATGGCATTTGCCAACGCCTTCCTGGGCGTCAACCATGCGATTGCCCATAAGCTGGGTAATGAATTGCATATTTCTCACGGCCAGGCCAATGCGGTGTTATTGCCTCACGTGATTGAGTATAACGGCTGCCCTAATCCCACCAAGGTGGCGTCATTCCCGAAATATCAGTATTACATTGCCCACGAAAAGTATGCTGAGATTGCCAAAATGCTCGGCCTGCCTGCCAAAACGCCGGAAGAGGGGGTTAAATCCCTGGCCAATGCGGTTCGTGATTTGATGAAGCGCCTGGATATGCCTGCTTCTCTTCAGGAGATTGGTGTGGATGAGTCTCTGTTCAAGAGTAAAATCAGCATGCTGGCTAACCACGCCTTTGAAGATCAGACCACAACGGCGAATCCTCGTTTGCCATTGATTTCTGAGCTGGAAGAGCTGCTCACCAAGGCTTATTACGGCAAATAACCTTCGACTGAAACAGGTCGTATGCCTCTAATCAGAGCTTGGTTAGAGGCATTTTTTTATGGTGCAGTTGTTATTGGCTGTGGGTTAGTCCATCCCAGAAGGCTTTCATTTTGTCCATCAGAGACTGGCCTGCATCTTTTGCCTGTGTGGCAAGTTTTCCCGCTGACTCCTTGCCTTGTTCCAGTTCACAGGCTGTTCGCTCTCCCAGGCATTGAGCTTTGCAAGTGCTGCTGTCCTGCTCATTGATAAGGCTCGATGCCTTGCATTTGGCTTCACAAACCGATTGCTTTTGCTCACAATTCAGCACTTCGGCGGTTATCGTGGAAGAAAAAATCAGCATCCCGGCAATAAATAGCTGTTTCATAAAAGACCAATATTAATAAACGGTAAGAAGAATGATATTACCAGTTTACTTGATGTTGAGGGTCTGGGTATCAGCAGAAAAATTGATTTGTTGTGTTTTGTGATGTTATTAAGTGTTTAATTTTTTTGTGTCTGTTTCTGTGGTTATATTTTTTATTTATAAAAAATGAAGTATTTGATGAATCTACTCATAACCAGTCAGATTGCCTGACGTTTAAAAATGACTGATTACAAAAAAATTACATTTTTTTGGTGGTGAAAGGGTCATAGATTTACTGATTTTCTGCTTTCTGTCTTGTAAATATGTTTTTTTGGTTGTTGTTTTTTGATGGGATGGAACATTTGTCTCTGTTGGTGTGCTTGTTAATGGATCATATTGCTTAAATTTGGATTTTTTTGTTTTCAACCCTGAGTTACGGCAGCTTTGGGATATTTTAAGCTTATCTCTTCAGATACGTAGGTGATTTCTGTCGTTTTTCTATTATTGAATAGTTCGTCAGAGTCTTGTGATTAGAACTCTGTGGTCACTGATTCATGTTCATATTTGATAATGTCGATAAATAAGATCTTGCGTTGGTGTAGCGGTGAGTGGGTCTGTAATGGGCTTGACTAGCGGGATTACAGTCCGCATTATCCCTATAGGTAAAGGTGCTGATCTGAATGTATGATGAAAACGGATCTTGCTGACTGGTTAAGACAGCGTAGTAGTGTGGTTCGTTGGGAGTACATATAAGGATTCGGAATCAATCAAAACTGTAACGGCTTTGCTGAATTCCGGTTTTTCGATCAAACTCTATATCACACTGGTGACCTATGAAGCTAACCAGTGGCTTCGACAATCGGTTGATCCCGGATGGGAAGCGGTGTGAAATTATGTGTTATGTGTTGTTTTCTTTTGCATATTTGTAACTCCGTACCACCAAGAAGTCAACCCTTGTCCGTAAGTTTATGTGCTTCAGGGATACAAGTCCTGTGGAGTGGGTTTCGAAATGCGGCAGCTAACCAGTGTTGTCGTTTGTTTTTAGTGTTGCTGTAGCTATGTAAAAGCTGTGATCTGCCGTTAAACCCTGTAGTTAAGTGTTCGGGTTTTTCGATAGGTGTATTTACTGTGCTGCATTCGCTGTCGAAATCCTTTTTACTAGAGGCAGGGCGGTAATTCCGCTTTGATTAACGGTATTGGAGACATCATGATCAAGATTGCTATTAATGGCTACGGCCGTATCGGTCGCAACGTACTGCGCGCACTTTACGAAGCTGGCCGTCGCGATGAATACCAGATTGTTGCCATTAATGATCTGGGTGACACCAAAATCAATACTCACCTGACTAAGTACGACACCGTTCATGGCCGTTTCAACGCACAGGTTGAAGAAGGCGAAGGTGCTCTGTTCGTAAACGGTGACGAAATCAAGACTTTCTCTGAGCGTGACCCATCAAAGCTGCCATGGGGCGAGCTGGGTGTTGACGTTGTCTTTGAATGTACTGGTGTTTTCCGTTCCAAAGATTCCTGCAAGCCACACCTGGATGCTGGTGCCAAGAAAGTTATCATTTCTGCGCCTGGCTCAAACGTTGACGCTACCATCGTTTACGGTGTGAACCACGACACTCTGACTGCAGATATGACCGTTATTTCTAACGCATCCTGCACCACTAACTGTCTGGCTCCTATCGCCAAGCCTCTGAACGACGCTCTGGGCATTGATAAGGGTCTGATGACCACTATCCACGCTTACACTAACGACCAGCGTCTGAGCGATGTATACCACTCTGACCTGTACCGTGCCCGTGCCGCTGCCATGAATATGATTCCAACAGCTACCGGTGCTGCTGCTGCTGTTGGTGAAGTTGTTCCTGAACTGAAAGGCAAGTTCGACGGCATGGCGGTTCGCGTACCGACCATCAACGTTTCTCTGGTTGACCTGAGCTTCGTTGCTGCACGTGAAACCACAGTTGAAGAAGTGAACGAAATCATTGCTATTGCTGCCAAGTCCAACCCGGCCATGGCAACTGTTCTGTCTGTGAACAACGAAGAGCTGGTTTCCATGGACTTCAATCACAGTCCGTTCTCTTCCAACTTCGATGCTACTCAGACTCGTGTTCTGGGCAACCTGGTTAAGGTTATGTCCTGGTACGACAACGAGTGGGGCTTCTCCAACCGTATGCTGGATACGGCCAAGGCATTGATGAACGCGTAAGGCATTCACACAGTGAACTCAACACAGGCTCGTTTAACGGGCCTGTGCTGGTTACGATAAATGAGATAAGTAGTTTCAGGCTGTTGGTAAACAAAGAGAAGACAGTGCTACGGGGCAAGATGGCTCCTATACTCTAACGGCACTTTCTTCTTTTGTTTGCACTCCGTTCAATACATTCGTCCTGCAGAGCAGAGGTGTACAGGTTGTGAACGGCTGCCGTGCACATCATTAATCCATTAAGTAGTTGGCCAAATTTCATTTGGTTAACTACTTAAGGCCTGTCGCTTGCTGTAATGACTCCGGTGGAGGCTGAAGGCTCCCACGACAGCGGCGGGTTCACAAGCGAGAGGATTATTATGCTCAGACGCACAAAAATTGTGGCAACCCTGGGGCCTGCAACAGAATCTGAAGAACAACTGCAAAAGCTGATTGAAGCTGGCGTCAACGTTGTTCGCCTCAACTTCTCCCACGGTGATCCGGAAGATCACAAAGCCCGTGCCAAAACCATTCGTGAAATTGCTGAAAGGCTGAACCGTCCGGTTGCTATCCTGGGTGATCTGCAGGGGCCAAAGATTCGCATTGGCCGTTTCCAGAATGGCAAGATTCACCTTCCGGATGGCGCAACCTTTCACCTGGATGCCAGCCTTCCCATTGATGATGGCGATGAAACCCAGGTGGGGCTCGGTTATAAAGATCTGCCAAACGACTGCAAGGTTGGTGACATACTGCTGCTTGATGACGGACGGATCAGCCTGAAAGTCATGGCGATTGATGGTCCGTGCATTAAAACCAAAGCGATCAATGGTGGCGAGCTGTCCAACAACAAGGGCATTAACCTTCAGGGTGGTGGTCTTTCTGCGGCGGCATTAACGGAAAAAGATAAGCAGGACATCCTTCTGGCGGCTGAGCTGGAAGTGGACTATCTGGCCGTATCTTTTGTTCGTCACGCCAGTGATGTTGAAGAAGCCCGTCGTTTACTTCGCGAAGCTGGCGGAACCGCCGCTATACTGTCCAAGATCGAGCGGGCTGAGGTGGTGAACGACCATGATCTACTGGCTGAAGTTATTTCTGCATCCGATGCCGTGATGGTTGCCCGTGGTGACCTGGGGGTCGAAATTGGTGATCCTGAGCTGATTGGTGCCCAGAAGCACTTGATTAATGAAGCCCGTCGTTTGAATAAGCCGGTCATTACCGCCACTCAGATGATGGAGTCCATGATTCACAACACGCAACCAACCCGGGCAGAAGTGTTTGACGTCGCCAATGCGGTACTGGATGGCACTGATGCCGTGATGTTGTCCGGCGAAACCGCCACCGGTAAGCGCCCGGATGAAGTGGTCAAGGCCATGAGTCGCATTTGTCTCGGTGCTGAAAAACAGTCCGTTGAGTACATGACAGAGCGCCGCATTGGTCAGTTTACCAATATTGATGAGGCCATCGCTCAGGCAACCCTGTTTGCGGCTAACCATCAGAGTGACGTTAAGGCCATCGTCTGTCTGACGAAAAGTGGTGCCACACCCTTGTGGATGTCCAGAATCAATACCCGCCTTCCTATTTTTGCCCTGACGCGTTACCAGACTACCGAGCGCCGGGTTGCCCTGTATCGTGGCGTGGAAGCGGTGGCGTTTGACAGTGGTACTGAGTACGGCCCGGAAGTCAATGGACGTGCAATTAATGTCCTTAAAGAGCGTGGTCTTCTGGAAGTAGGTGACAAGATTATTCTGACCAAAGGCGAAAGTCAGGAAATCGAAGGTGGTACCAACACCATGCAGATTATCAGCGTAAGCTGAGTCAACAGAACCTGTTTATTTCTAATTGCTTTACCAGCAGTTAGGCACTTGGAAGGAGAAGAGCCTGGCATGACCGAATTAAAGAGAGTCGGAGTTTTGACTTCCGGGGGCGACGCTCCCGGTATGAATGCGGCCATCCGTGCCGCTGTTCGTGCCTGTATTTACTACGGTATTGTTCCCGTAGTAATTCAGGAAGGCTACAAAGGGTTGATTGAAAACCGTATGGACGTGGCGGATGCCCGGACGGTTGCCAATATCATTAATCAGGGGGGGACCTTCCTGAAATCTGCCCGCTGTCAGGAGTTTCGCACCAAAGAAGGCCGTGTAAAGGCCTACGAAAATGCCCGGGCTGCGGAGCTGGATGGTCTGGTGGTGATCGGTGGTGATGGTTCATTCACCGGTGCCATGCTGCTGGAAGAAGAGCATGGTCTGCCTTGTATTGGGGTTCCCGGTACCATCGATAATGACATTTACGGGACTGACTTCACCATTGGTTATGACACAGCCCTGAATACCGTTGTTGAAGCCATCGATAAGATTCGTGATACCGCAACTTCTCATAACCGCCTGTTCTTCATTGAAGTGATGGGCCGTGATGCCGGCTTTATTGCTCTGAACACGGGTATTGCTTCCGGTGCAGAGGATATCCTGATTCCTGAGCAGGAAAAGACGGTTGAACTGTTCATGGAATCTTTGCAGAAGAGCGGCCGTGCGGGCAAAACCTCCAGTATTATTGTGGTTGCTGAAGGTGATCGCAGTGGTGGTGTTTTTGAACTGTCCCGTGCTGTGGAAGAAAACTTTCCTGAATATGAAGTGAAGGTTACCGTGCTGGGGCATATCCAGCGTGGTGGCAAGCCTAGCTGCTTTGACCGTGTTCTGGCCAGCCGCCTTGGTGTTGCTGCTGTAGAAGCGCTGCGCAATGGCGACAGTGGTATTATGGTCGGCGTCCGTGACCAGCAGGTGGTGAAAACCCCGCTGGAAAGAGCAATCAGTAAGCACAACCAGATTGACAATCACCTGATGAAAGTGGCTGAAATCGTTTCGGTTTGATTCTCTGGAGCCCAATGGTTGAATGCTGATCAGCAGATGACTAAAGTTCTTTAAGTCGGAAAAGCCTCTGAACAAGAGGCTTTTTGCTTTCCTCCCAGCCGGTTAGTCCGGTCCCGCATCTGTGAAGCGGTCTCATGCCATGGGCAAGCTTCACAGAAGATTGTTGTAACAGCCGCAGGTAACAGTTATGGCTATCTTTGACTCTCTCAAAAAAAGTCTGGGCTTTGGCTCGAATGAGGGAACAGTCCTGAAGGCACCTTTGACGGGCAAGATTGTTCCCATAGAGGACGTTCCGGATCCGGTGTTTGCCGACAAGGTGGTGGGAGATGGTCTGGCCATTGATCCAACCGGGCATATTATGGTCGCGCCCTGTGATGGTGTGATTGGCAAGATTTTTGAAACCAACCATGCTTTCAGTATGGAAACCCCCTCGGGTGTTGAGCTGTTTGTCCATTTTGGCATTGACACCGTGGAGCTGAAAGGGGAGGGCTTTAAACGGATTGCGACAGAAGGGCAGCGGATTAAAGCGGGTGATCCTGTGGTTGAAGTGGATCTTGGTTTGCTGAAGGACAAGGCGAGAAGTGTGGTAACGCCCATTGTGATCTCCAATATGGACGATGTCAGTCATCTTGAGAAATCCCGCGGGCATGTGCAGGCTGGGGCTGATACGCTGTTGACTGTATATATGAAGTGAGTCGCTTTCAATGATGGCCAGCCAGGCTGGTTTGGCCATTGACGAAAGTTCGCTTATGCAAAAACTGTTCAGGCAGGAAAAGTGTCGTGCAGAAACACGACAAAGTCAGTTTTTTGGCATATCAGTTTTTTGGCATAAATGAAGGGATTTTCATTTGTTGAAACCTGGCTATGTTTTCGGCAAATTCTGGCGCGTCCTTATTAGCCATTGCCATCTCAAGGTCGAAAGCGTCAACTTTCAGATCATCACCAACGACACTGTTGAAGCTTTCTACTGCCTGTTTAAAGTTTGCTTTAGCCACATTAATGTCAGATTCAGACTCTATGTGAGCATTACTTCTATGACCCAGGTCCTGTAACTCATTTTTACAATCTTGCATCTGTTTCAGGGTATCGCAAAGGTTGGTAAATTTTTTCTCAGTGTCTGGATTTTTGAGGGCCAGATCTATTGGTTGCTCAACATTCTCTGTATTCTCTACAAAGGCAGGGATGTTCATTTGTTTATATTTTGCGGCGTCTTCAGCAAATTCTGGTGAATGTTTATTCGCCATTGTCATCTCAAGGTCTGAAGCGTCAATTTGTTTATCAGCACTGACGGAGTTATTGAAGCTGTCAACTGCCGCATTAAACTTTGCTTTAGCCCGCTGAAGTCCAAGACTACACATTCTGAACTCGTCAGTACCACGCTCCAGGTTTTGTAAATCATTTTTAAAAGTTTGCATCCGTTCCAGATTGGAGCAAAGCTTGTCAAATCTCCTTTTGATGGCCGCTGGATTGGCCTGTTTTGCTGGCTGCTCAACACTCTTTTCTGTTGCTTGTTGGTCACTGATGGTTGGGCCGTGTTGCTGTGCTGGCTTGTACAACTGGGCGTGTCTGGCCCGAATACTGGTTTGTTTGGGTTTTGACGAAAAAAGGGATGACAGGGATGACAGGAATGACTTGAATGTTTTTGGTGTTGTGACCTTAAACCCGCGAAAGTCTCCTTCTGATTTATTGGTTTCCGGAGCTTTAACGTCGTTGGTTATCGGTGTCAGGTTGACAGGTTGATGGCCGCCGCCGACTCCATGCATCGCAGTGTCTCCCCAGCACAATTAAGAAGATAGTGAAATATAGTCTATTTGTCGGCCTGTATGGCTAATGAATGAGTGCAAGCCAGAAGGTATCTTTGACGGGAATGAATGTTCCCATAAAGGATGTTTCAAATCCCGTGTTGGCTAGCGCTTAAGTAGATCAGTTTTCATTTTTTCAAACTTGGCTAAGTCTTTAGCAGATTCGGGCGAGCGTTTTTCCTCTGGCACCTGTAACGCGTCAATATCAATTTTCAGTTGAGGGTCCACCGTTTTATTGAAATTTTCCTGGGCACGGGTGCACTTTTGTTTGGCACCAGTCATGATATTTTGACATTCAGTGATCTTTTTATTGACTTCCTTGAATCGCGCGGTATTCATTCCCCCGGGCTTCTTCAGAAGCGCGTGGTTAGTGATATAAAGTTCTGAAAGTTCTTCTTGCAACTGTTGTATTTTCTCCAATTCCTGGTTGATTCGAGAAAAAAAATTCAGGGATTTTGGATTATTACTTGCCTCTTTCAAAGCCTGCTCAAAATCCGGGCTGATGCCTTTGGCTCCGTCGTTATCCCTCTCATTAACCCGGGGTTGCATGGCAGTGGTGAGCACGGCGATATTTCGTGATGCAAGCTTGGTGTTGTCGGGGATTGATGAGTAATTTGCAGAGAGAATATTTCTTACACTTTCAACGACGGTGACTTTGAGCTGGCTAAAAAAACCTTTGTCAGTTTGGATATTCTGTGCAGTTCTGTCGTTTGCTTGTGCCAGATTGACGGTCTGCTGAGTGCCTCTTACTCCATGCATGCTCTTATCTCCGCAATAATTATGAAAATTTTTCTATCGGCTGATTCCTGTCATTCATAAGCACCGCCAGAAGCCCTGGAATGCTTCTGGCGTGACTCCCTTATCACAGGGTTTTCATGGCCTCCTGCATTTCGGTACGGATATTGTCAGACCTGGGCCCGAAGATTGCCTGCATATTATGGCCAACCACCACCACTGCGGTTGCGCCCAGCTGTTTGATACGGTCAACATCGACATTCTCTGTATTGTTAACGGTAACTCTGAGGCGGGTAATGCAGGCGTCCAGATTTTTAATATTGCCTTTACCACCAAACGCATTAATCAGATTAACGGCCAGCTCGCTGGATGACCCGGCATTGACTTCGCTCTCACTTTCATCTTCGCGCCCGGGCGTTTTCAAGTTAAGTGCCAGAATCAGTACCCGGAAAATAACATAGTAAAGTACGGCATAGAGTGCCCCGAGCATAATGATCCAGACAGGTTTGGTGGCAATGCCGAAATAGAGTACGTAGTCGATCAGGCCATTAGAAAAAGACATGGCCATCT
The DNA here is from genome assembly GCF_017744115.1 of Salinisphaera sp. G21_0. Classification (GTDB taxonomy): domain Bacteria; phylum Pseudomonadota; class Gammaproteobacteria; order Pseudomonadales; family Endozoicomonadaceae; genus Endozoicomonas. Next base: position 34,455 of record NZ_JAGHQW010000005.1, read on the forward strand.
TGATGTCCAGATAGTTGGTGATGGCGAAAGCCATGCCAGCCAGCAACGCGTGCATACCATAGAGCAGCGGGGCAACAAACAGGAAAGAAAATTCAATGGGCTCTGTGATGCCCGTCAGTACCGAGGTAAGCGCTGCAGAGATCATGATACCGCCAGCTTTTGCCCTGTTTTCCGGTTTTGCACAATGCCACATGGCAATGGCTGCTGCCGGCAAACCAAACATTTTGAACAGGTAGCCGCCGGCCAGAAAACCGGCGGTTGGGTCTCCGGCAAAGAAGCGGGCAATATCGCCATTAAATACTGTACCGGACTCATCAATAAATTCACCCATTTCCATATGGAAAGGCACGTTCCAGATATGGTGCAGGCCAAAAGGGATAAGTAGCCTTTCGACAAAGCCGTAAACAAACCCTGCCATCTCCGGGTTTTCATTCACTGACCAATGGGAAAAGTTATTGATCATGGATTGGATAGGAGGCCAGATAAAACTCAGCAGAATACCGAGCAAAATGGCACTGATGCCGGTGGCAATGGGGACAAACCGTTTACCGGCAAAGAAACCAAGATACTCCGGTAACTGAATTTTGTAGTACCGGTTAAACATCACTGAAGCCAGTATCCCGACAATGATGCCGCCAAAGACGCCGGTATCAATGGTACTGATGCCCATCACCGATGAGGGTTCAAAGCCCAGTTGATTGGCCATGATACCCATGGTGCCGAGCATAATGACAAAGCCAACGACAGCTGCCACTGAAGAAACACCGTCGTTTTCCGCCAGTCCTATGGCGGTACCAATGGCAAAAATCAGCGGCAGATTGCTGAAGACGGCACCGCCAGCCTGGGCCATAATGCTGGAAATAAGGTCCGGTATGAACGAAAACCCTGCACTGCCCACGCCCAGAAGAATCCCGGCTACAGGCAGTACGGCAACTGGCAGCATTAATGCTTTACCAATTTTTTGCAGCGTACCGAAAGTACTTTTGATCATGAGGGTGGCTCCGGAAAGGGATTAACCGGTCAGACCGCCTCTTGAATAGTAACCGGTCAACTGCAACTCCTGCCCGTTATGAATGGCGACGGAGTACAGATACCCTGCTGCGATCAGATTGAGTCAGTCTCGGTTAGTGTGTTGGAGGAGAAAAACAATAGTCCATAAGAATAGACCAACTGGATGCTTTACTGAGGAGCTTGTCAGATTCTGTTGGTTAGTAGGTGGAGTTAATAATATTCCGATAGGTATATGTCGAAATAATTTGATCTGGATCAAGTGGTCGTGTGCGGCTTTTACGTACAATTCGAAGTGTGCACTGGATCAACGAGAGCAGGTCAAACAACAAGAAATGCCCTGCTCCGGGTCTGGGCAGTCAAAACCACAGCATGGAAATTAGAATAGAAGCGGGAGCATCAGGGTGGCAGTCAATAAAGCTCAGGTTTGAGGGGACTTGGGCTTTTTTTTATCTTTCCAGAAAATGTTACGATTATTAACGGATGTGAGTATTATTAATCAAATGTAGTTTCCCTGCCTCTGCTGGCAATAAGTCAGGGCACAATTGGGGCTGAGCAATGGAGCTGATGGATTCATGCAATATCTGATTACCGGTGGTACCGGGTTTATTGGGCGCCGACTGGTTCATCGTCTGCTTAATGAAGGGCATCAGGTGGTCGTGTTGAGTCGTCAACCGGCTAAAGAAGTTCGTCTGCAACTCTCTACCCGGGTAAAGCCTGTTTCCTCGCTATCCGCTGTTAATCCAGCCTCGTATTTTGATGCGGTGATTAATCTCGCCGGGGAGGGCATTCTCGATAAAAGATGGAGCCAGGCTCGCAAAAAGACCCTGCTGGATAGCCGAATTGGGGTAACGTCAGAGCTGGTGGACCTGATTGAGCGAATGGAAACTAAACCGGGCTGTTTCATCAGTGCTTCTGCGATCGGGTATTATGGTTTCTCCCGTCCTGGTGAGGAGCTGGATGAGTCTGCGGAAGTGGGCAGTAACTTCGCGGCAACCCTTTGTGATCGCTGGGAACAGGTGGCCAGGCGCGTTGAGACGTTGGGGGTTCGCACCTGTATCGTCAGAATCGGTGTGGTGTTGCATCCCAGTGGCGGAGCGTTGCAGAAGATGTTACCTGTTTTCCGTCTGGGGTTGGGGGGGCCAATTGGCAATGGCCGACAGATCATGTCCTGGATACATATGGATGATATGCTCAATGCATTGCTCTATCTGGTAAACCATCCGGAAACAAAAGGGGTCTTCAATGCCGTTTCCCCGGAGATTCTGACCAACAAGGCATTTGCCAAAGAGCTTGGGCGTGCGGTTCGTCGACCGGCGATCTTTACCACACCTGAAAGTGTTCTTGCGTTGATGCTTGGAGAGTCTGCGCAGTTGCTAACGGAAGGGCAGGCGGTGACGCCCAGGCGACTTCAGGAAGCAGGCTTTACCTTCGCTTACCCCAATGCCAGAAAGGCTTTGGCATCACTGCTCGCTTACTTGCGATAAACGCTCCTCACTGGCCGGGGGCGTTTCTTATCCTGATCATTGCAGACTGTGTAAATAAATTAACGGTCTCAAAGATTTTTTTATTATAAGATTTCATAACTGATTATAGATATCTCAAGGCTGAGAACCATGACTCAGGCATTGGCCATCAAGAATTTAAAAAAAGTATACGACGACGGTTTTGTTGCTCTGAAAGGGGTTGATCTGGAGGTCGCGAAAGGCGATTTTTTTGCCTTGCTGGGTCCCAATGGTGCCGGCAAATCAACCACCATCGGCGTGATTTCATCAATGGTCCGAAAGTCTGCCGGGAGTGTCTCTGTCTTCGGCCATGATATTGAGCGTGATCTGGTTCGGGCCAAGCGTTCCCTGGGGGTAGTGCCCCAGGAATTTAACTTTAATCAGTTTGAAAAAGTTGAAGACATTCTGGTCAGTCAGGCTGGCTATTATGGTCTTTCTGCAAGGCAGGCCAGACCCCGTATTGAGCACTACCTGAAAAAACTCGGCTTGTGGGATAAACGGTTTACCCAGTCCCGAATGCTGTCGGGCGGTATGAAGCGACGCTTGATGATTGCCAGGGCGTTGATCCATGAACCTGAGTTGCTGATTCTTGATGAGCCCACCGCAGGCGTGGATATAGAGCTTCGTAGAAGTCTGTGGGAGTTTATCAAAGAGATCAACGACCAGGGCACCACGATTATTCTGACCACCCACTATCTGGAAGAGGCAGAGCAACTCTGTCGTAATATTGCCATCATCGATCAGGGGGAAATCGTGGAAAACACCAGCATGAAACGGCTGCTCAGCCTGTTGCAGAAGGAAAGTTTTGTCCTGGATTTGCGCCAGCCTATTGAACAGATACCGGTGTTTTCAGGCTATAAGGTGAACAAAATTGACAACAACTCGCTGGAAGTTGAAGTGGATAAGAATACGGGCGTGAACGATCTGTTCCGGCAGCTGAGTGAACTTAAAATAGAAGTCGCCAGCATGAGAAATAAAAACAACCGACTGGAAGAGCTTTTTGTCAATATGACCAACGGTGCCTTGAAAGGTGAAAGTGCAACGGGAGGCGAAGCGTGATGTCAGGCTTGGAACATGGGGGAAGCCGAGGCCTGCCAGAAAGGCCGCAACACAGTGAATTTCATTATCACTGGGTTGCCTTTGTCACCATCTTTGCCAAGGAAGTGCGGCGCTTTATGCGAATCTGGCCGCAAACTCTGTTACCGCCGGCGATTTCCATGGTGCTCTATTTTGTTATTTTTGGGGCGGTGATTGGTTCTCGCATTGGTACCATGAGCGGCTTCAGTTATATGACTTACGTATTGCCCGGGTTGATCATGATGTCGGTGATTACCAACAGCTTCAGTAACGTAGCCTCGAGTTTCTTCAGCAATAAATTTCAACGGAGTATTGAAGAGGTGCTGATATCTCCCGTGCCCAACTGGATCATTCTGGCGGGCTATGTGCTGGGAGGGGTGGCCCGGGGTGTGATTACCGGGGCTATCGTCATGGGGCTGGGCATGTTCTTTGTTGAGCTGGATATCTACGATGTGTTTGCTACTTTACTGGCCGTGGTCATGACCGCCACCCTGTTTGCCCTGGGAGGGTTTATCAATGGCATTTTTGCCAGAAAGTTTGACGATGTATCCATTATTCCGACCTTTGTATTGACGCCCATGACCTACCTTGGTGGTGTCTTTTACTCCATCGAAATCCTGCCCGAATTCTGGCAGAAAGTCTCTATGCTGAATCCGATTCTCTATCAGGTGAATACCTTTCGCTATGGACTGCTGGGGGAGGCAGGTGGTGTTGATACTCGCTTTGCTTTTGCGGTAATGTTGCTGGCGATATTGTTACTGGGTGCCTACAGCTTGCACCTGCTGAAAACCGGTCGAGGCCTGAGAAGTTGATGGTTGTTGGCAATGAGTGATGTTCTTCATGCTTCACCGCTGGGTAAAAACAGCGACTACAAATCGGAATACGATCCTTCGTTGCTGTTTCCCATTGAGCGGCGAGACAAGCGTAAAGAGCTGGGGATTGATCCGGATAATTTGCCGTTTTACGGTCGTGATCTCTGGTATGGCTATGAGCTTTCCTGGTTAAACCTTTCCGGAAAGCCCGTTGTACGCGTTGCCCGGTTTGAGCTGCCCTGTAGCTCCCCCTGCCTGATTGAATCCAAGTCGTTCAAACTGTACCTCAACTCATTTAATCAATCCCGGTTTGCCAGTGCTGAACAGGTTGCAGACTGTATTGCCCGGGATCTTTCTGCAGCAGCCAAAGCACCGGTGGCAGTGCGGCTATATACCATCGATGAATTCGAGGCCCGTGCTTTTGAGCCAGCACCGGGGATCAATATTGATGAAGCCGATGTTATTGTTGATTGTTACCGGTATGATCCAACGCTGCTGGCCAGAAGTTCAACGGGCAATAAATCAGCGGCTGATGATGGATTGGTCAGTGAGACGTTGAATACCCATCTGCTGAAATCCAACTGCCCGGTTACCGGCCAGCCTGACTGGGGAACGCTGGTGGTCAGTTATTGTGGCGAGCAGATTGATCATGCATCGCTACTGAAATATGTCTGTTCATTCAGGGATCATCAGGAGTTCCATGAACAGTGTGTTGAGCGAGCGTTTGTTGATCTGCAAAAACACTACAGGTTTAAAGAGCTGACGGTATATGCCCAATACCTGCGGCGGGGTGGGCTGGATATTAACCCCTGGCGCAGTACATCAGATAGCAAACCAGGGGCTCTGCGGTTGATTAGACAATAAGTCTTCTCAATGATTTCTCATCAGGCACAATAAGAGGGGAAGGCCGGTCCTTAATCGGTCTTGCTCTTGGTATGCTCCGTCAAATCCCGTAATTTGTCTAATATCTCTGATTTCTTTGTCTCATCGATTGAAGACTGAGTGACTTTTTGACAAGCATCCTGGTAAGCCTTCTGCTCAAGGAAACACCCCTCAAAACGACTTTTCAGTCTTTTTGCCATGTCAATTTCATTTCCGCGGACACAAAACTCAATGAGCGGATTGAGCAGGAATAATTTGTCACTGACCTCTCCGGGAAGGTGCCAGGCATAAGATGCGATAAAATCCTTGAAATTTGAAATATCGTGGTGTTCCAAGAACCTGATTTCACGTTGCTTTTTTGTCAAAATATCCTGAATGGTGTCTTTAATTGTTTGTTTGCCAGCCGCCCCGGGAGCTGCCAGTTTCAGCAGTTTATCGACATCGTGAGAGGGTTGGCGAGATGTATCCATGAGGGCTTTGATAAGGTGCTTGTCGGTAAGGTGAACACTGAGATTGTCTGAAATAGCTATGGCTCTATCATAATTACGCCTGGTAAAGCAGAGATTCATGAGGGAGTATGCCAGCTTGGTATCCTTGATGCCTTGTTCGAAAAATTCCTTAAAAAATTCCACTATGTCTTCATACTTTTCTTCGCCCAGTTTTAGTAGCCATCTAGGGTTTTGCAAACATTTTTCCAGCCCGATAGCCAGAGTATTTTTGGCAAACTCCAGGGATTGGGCATCTTGCAGATTTGCCAGTTTCAGTATTGCTTTGCCATGGTCATAAAGGGGGTGTTTGCCAGGTTCAGCTTCTTTTCCGTATTTCAGGATCAGTCTATCGAGAGCTTCGCTACTATCTGCGTCTGATGCGTATTTCTTGATCAGTATATCGCGAACATAGCTACGATCAGCTTCTGATTTGAATTGCTGGAACAGTGCTTCGATTTCTCTGGCAGGTTCAGTGTAGGGTGAGAATTCCCGGACCAGTTCATCGAGAGCTACCTTGAGACGGTCTGCGTCAAGATTTGCAGTTGTTTTGCAGGTATCTTTAATATGAGCGGCATGGTCGAAATCTTTCCGGTCGAAGAACAACTCAAGAGCTGAATTCGCCAGTGTACTATCATCATGGTCACATCCTGCCAGCAAACAGTCGATAAGCGCTTTAAGCTTATTGTACTCTTCTGGGGGCAAGCTTCGGATAGATGGTAAGTTATCCTGCAAGACGGTTTTCAGGATATCCCCGGCTTTTTGCGCAGCCTGATCCGGGGATGACAGTTTCAGCGATGCCAATAATGATTGAACCCGGGCGGCATCTTTTGCTTCTACAGCTTCTTTAAGAGCAGTCAGAGCCTCTTCCGGATCCATCAGAATTCCGGCCTGCGGACCGGTTGTTATACTGGTTGCGGATAGTGTGCCTTTACCTGCAGGGCCGCCCGGGTCAGAGGAAGAAATTTTTCTGTCGGCAAGGGCAGTATCTGTGCCTGAACCGGTTTCTGAGTAGCCAATAGCATGTCGAAGACCGGTAACGAAGGCACCAAACCAGCTGCTTTCAGACTTTTCTGGTTTTTCTATTGACTTTGCAGAGGGTTCCTGGCTGTTTGAGTTGGGCTGTGGCAACGATGGTGGGAGCTTTGCAGGTTGCATAATTGAGTAACTCACTAAGGCTTTTGTTTTGCTGGTACTCAATCAGACAATAAAAAAAGCAATTAGTTGCAGCAGTCCAACAAAAGTACCGGATTAATCTTCTGTTTTCCATACCCGGAGCGTTATTCAGGGTTTCCTGTTTGACCGTGTGTCATGATGCCGGGCTGATACTATCATTGTTGTTAGCCTCCAGGTCGCCGGCATAATCGGCAAACAGAATAGCACCGGCCGGCATTTCCGCTACCGGGCGTGGTGTTGTGGCGCAGCCGCGAACAGTAACACCGCTGCATCAACCTTCGCTGACAATAGTACCAATCACCAGAGAGGACTTCGGTGCACTGTTGGTATACTGTTGCAAACGTTGAGGTACGTAAGTACTAATAAGGGCATTGCCAATCCCCACTGCTGTGTTCTGATCACTGGAATCCCTGAGGAAATGATATTTTATGGAAGTAGCCGGGAAACGGGAGTTGGACAAAAGGTTATGGGTAAAGTTCGCTGTCAGCAGCTTGATTGCTCCAACCCCGGACTATTGCGGTGCAGCCGCTTCAGATTTTTTTGCGCAGCGGTGTGCCCCTGCCTGGCGGCCTTGTCAAGCCAGGTCAGGGCCACGGCGAAGTTCTGCTCCGTCCCCAGACCCTTCAGGTGCATACAGGCCAGCTGATATTGTGCAGCGGCAACACCCTGGTCGGCAGACTTGCAAAACCAGAACAGTGCTTCGGCGTAGTTCTGCTCCACCCCCAGACCCATCAGGTAAAAATAGCCCAGGTTGTTTTGTGCAGCGGCGTGTTCCTGATCAGCAGACATGCGGTACCAGGCCAGGGCCTCGGCATAGCTCTGCTCCACCCCCAGACCGTGTTGGTGCATCCAACCCAGACTGTGTTGTGCACCGGCGTGTTCCTGGTCGGCGGCCTTGCGGAACCAGATCAGGGCTTCGGCATAATTCTGCTCTGTTCCAAGCCCCTTCAGAAATATCAGGCCCAGCTGATACTGTGCAGCGGCGTTTCCCTGGTCGGCAGACTTGCGGAACCAGATCAAGGCCTCGACGTCGCTCTGCTCTGTCCCCAGACCGTTCTGGAGCGTACAGCCCAGATGATATTGCGCAGCGGCGTGTCCCTGGTCAGCAGCCTTGCCGAGCCAGGTCAGGGCTTTGGCGCAGTTCTGCTCCGTCCCCAGCCCCTTAAAGTGCATCCAGGCAAGCTGATATTGCGACGCGGCGTCTCCCTGGTTGGCAGCCTTCTCGTACCAGGTCAGGGCTTCGGTGTGGTTCTGCTCCGTCCCCAGCCCCTGATAGTACATCCAGCCCAGGTTGCTTTGTGCGGCAGCGTGTCCCTGGTCAGCGGCCTTGCGGAACCAGGTCAGAGCCTCACCGTAGTTTTGCTCCACCCCCAGTCCTTTAAAGTACATCCAGCCCAGTATGTTTTGCGCGCTGACGTCTCCCTTTTTGGCGGCCTTGCGGAACCAGATAAAGGCCTCGACGCAGTTTTGCTCCGTCTCCAAAGGCAACTCACCGAGGATCCAGCTCAGATTGTTATGCGCGGCGGCACTTCCCTGGTTGACACTCTTACAAAACCAGGTCAGGGCTTCGGCGTAGTTCTTTCTTACCCCCAGGCCCTTTGCATACATCAAGCCCAGGTTGTTTTGCGCGGAACTGTATCCTTGGCAGGCGGCTTTGCGGAACCAGGTGAAAGCCCTGGCGTCGTTCTGCTCCACTCCCAGGCCTTTTAAGTACATAGAGCCCAGGTTGTTTTGTGCGTCGGGGTCCCCACGCTTGGCGGCCTTGTGGAACCAGTTCAGGGCCTCGGCGTAGTTCTGCTCAACCCAAAGACCATTCAGGTACATCAAGCCCAGGTTGTTTTGTGATTTGGCATTCCCGTGGTCGGCGGCCTTGTAGAACCAGGTCAGGGCCTCGGCGTGGTTCTGCTCCACCCCCAGACCGTACAGGTACATCAAGCCCAGGTTGTTTTGCGCTACTTTATTGTTGGTGGTCAATCCCGCTCTTATCAGCAGTGCTGCTATTTCCCAGCGTTGTTGCTTTAACGACAGGGTTAGAGGGTTTTTCCTATCCAGGAGCGAGCGCTGATCAGGGTTGAACCCGGTTGACAGAATATCCTCCACATCCTTGATCCGGTTGCCCTCAATTGACTTGAACAGCTCCTTCCGCAGATCTATGGGCCAGGTCATTGAGGGAGTACTGCCCGTTATCAGGCGGCGGTCAATTGGACATCGTGGGGTTATTTTTACCCAGTCGCTTATACATGCGTGGTGGTATTCATGAGTGCACGGCTGTAGCCTTACGACCGTAGCCGCGTCTTTGATTCGGATCTTTCGAGCAAGGGCCGCTGCAGTTCGAGAACACCTTGTACCAGGACTTTCCTTGATTTCATCCCAGCAGATTGCACAAGATTGACTGACACTGTTCATAACTTGTACAGACTTGTCTATCAACCAGAAGTTCCGTGAAAAAACTCCATACGAAAGAGTGCTGAAATTATTCCCTGATATATTTCATGAGTAGCCGGCAGGACTATCGGTCTTTAAACTTCATCGCCACCGAGTTGATACAATATCGCAGGCCGGTAGGCTCCGGCCCGTCCGGAAATACGTGGCCCAGGTGAGCACCGCAATTAGAACAAAGGACTTCTGTGCGCTCCATGCCAAGGCTGTTGTCTTCCTGCATGGTGATCGCATCGCTGTCGATGGTTTGGTAGAAACTGGGCCAACCACACCCGGCATCAAATTTCACCGATGAGTCAAACAGCTTTTGCTGGCAGCAGACACAGTGAAAAACACCATCTTTCTCAAAGAAGTTATATTCGCCGGTAAAAGGCTGCTCAGTCCCCTTTTCACGGCATACATAGTACTGTTCATCGGTAAGCGTTGCCCGCCACTGTTCATCTGATTTTTTTTCGGTCATCAAATACTGCCCTCTTAATCCACTTTTATCAGTCAACAGAGACTTTCCTGAATCGTCTCGGATAAGGATAACCGCCCGGTTAAAAACTATCTACACTAGTGCAACTCTTGCAAGATCAATTCATAATGCCACACGGCAAGCCCAAAGAACCTGAAACCATCGGTAAGACATCCATGAAGGATATTGAAAAATCCACCAAACTCGACAATGTCTGTTACGACATTCGCGGCCCCGTTCTTCGTGAAGCCAAACGGCTGGAAGAAGAGGGACATCGTGTCATTAAATTGAACACGGGCAATCCCGCGGCGTTTGGCTTTGATGCCCCCGATGAAATCACCCAGGATGTGATCCGTAATTTGCCGTTGTCGCAGGGCTACTGTGATTCCAAAGGCCTGTTTTCAGCCCGCAAGGCCATTATGCAGCACTGTCAACAGAAGAACTTCCCGCCCATTTCTGTTGAAGACATTATTATCGGTAACGGTGTCAGTGAGCTGGTGGTTATGACCATGCAGGCATTGCTGAACAATGGCGATGAGATGCTGATCCCGGCTCCGGACTACCCTTTGTGGACCGCCGCTGTGCATCTGTCCGGTGGTCGTGCCGTTCATTATCGTAAGGATGAGCAGTCAGACTGGTGTCCAGATATTAACGATATCCGCAGTAAAATTACCGCCAAAACCCGGGGAATTGTGGTTATCAATCCAAACAACCCTACTGGCGCGGTTTATCCGGACGACCTTCTGAAAGAGATCGTACAGCTGGCCAGAGAGCACGATCTGATCATATTCGCTGACGAAATATACGATAAAATCCTCTATGACGGGGTTGAGCACACAGCCTTGGCCTCACTGGCAGACGACGTGCTTTGTATCAGTTTTAACGGCCTGTCCAAATCTTACCGGGTTGCCGGCTTCCGGGCTGGCTGGCTGGTGGTTTCCGGCCCGAAGCAAAATGCCAGAAGCTACCTCGAAGGCCTGGAAATGCTGGCTTCAATGCGCCTCTGTGCCAACGTACCTGCGCAACACGCCATTCAGACCGCGTTGGGTGGTTACCAGAGTATTAATGACCTGATATTGCCCGGCGGCAGACTGCTTGAGCAGCGTAACCGGGCCTGGGAAATGCTGGACCAGATACCGGGCGTCAGCTGTACCAAGCCCAAAGGTGCCCTCTACCTGTTCCCCAGGCTCGACCCTAAACATCACAAGATCCATGATGATGAACAGCTGGTACTGGATTTTCTCCTTCAGGAAAAAGTACTGCTGGTCCAGGGCACTGCCTTCAACTGGCCTGAGCCTGACCATCTGCGCATCATTTCGCTCCCCAGGACAGAAGACCTGGAAACCGTAATGACCAAACTTGAACGGTTCCTTGGTCGGTACCGGCAGTAATTAACAACGGTACCCCCCCCGGCTATGCCGGGGCGACTCGCATAGTACATGGTTTCAATGAGTTTAACGGGTTGTCGTGCCTCCGCACTCCGTTCGTGCTGAACTTGTCGAAGGACCCATAGGGCCTAAAGGCGGAAACTCCGGACTCTGATAGATCGTGCCAAGCACCCTTCGACTCCGCTCAGGGTGAACGGAAATTGTACACGTCAAACTCATTGAAACCATGTAATAGGTTCAACATAACAGCTTAAAAGCGTATTTATCGAGAGGTCATTTAAGTATCCCTGCAAAATAGTCACTATCAACCGTTGGTTTGGATGAAGAAGTTGTCAGGGTTTATCTTCGAGACCAGGAAAAGAGTGATGGGGTTGAACCTTTATTCTTTATTTTTGTCAAAAAACCAGTGTCCTATTTAATAACGGAGCTTGTCAGGGAAGAAACGAAAGTAATTACAATGGGATTATCATTGTGGATAACTTGCCTCCCACAACATCCAATACAGCACTCTCTGCGGATCCACCCAATAATGGTTGCAGAAAAACCGGGGCATCATCACGTAAAACCGGGAAACTGGGCAGACGGCAAGTTCAATCTACAACACCTGCCCAAAAGCACCAGCTTATTTTGAAAAGCATGATTGCTGAAATGGGTGCACTGAGTAACTTCATGAAACATAGTTTTCACACGTATAATCCAGACGCTTCATTGGAACAAGGTGAGTTACTGCACGATATTGATACGGAACAACTGTCAAAGCATATGAACAGGTGTAAGGATTTGCAACAGGAGTGCCTCAAGGCAATGCCGACCTGTACACATATGGCAACTTTTGAACGCCTGATGAAAGCTGCAGATTTTTATAAGGAGTTCCGGGAAAATTTTTATAAAAAAATAAATGAAATGAGCGACGATGTAAACCGTCAGATCGCGCAAGAATTATACCGTGTGCCCAGTGATCGAGATGATGATGGTGAAACAGCCAGCAAAAATACGACAGATGATCTTGTCATAAAATTACCGGATAATATCGATCAGGCGGATAAAACTGAATCTGTCACTCTGCTGAAGAGAGTTCTTAAATGCTTTTCACTTTTTGTTGATCCAACAGCAAAATCACTGAAAAAAAACGAGCAACCCGAACAGAAACTATATTCCAAATGGTGTGAGTTGTTTGCCAGGTTACTAGCCAGGGTACTCGACCATGACCGGGAACTGGATTCTGAGATGTTGTGCTCAGTAAAGACAATCATGGCGGCGTTTGGTAAACGCACTTATGGTCAGGATAATTCATTGCATTTACTGGCAGTCCTTAACCAGCTTAATAAGAAAGGTATCCTTGATCCGCAAACGTCGTTTACTGGTAAAGAGATATTTGCAGGACATGTCATTGAAGCATGTGTTGCGCAGTTGAAAGATCTGAACAACATCATTGATTCAAAAGCACGGGATGGCGAACCGTACCGGGTGGAATTGCACAAGAAAGACAAGTTTGTGAGCCACTTGAATGCCCTGAGACCCTTTTTTCCTGAGGGCGACCTGTATATTGAGTTTATCCTCACACTGGTCGTTGATAAGGTTGACCACAACTGGTTTGCGCTCCTGTACGCCCTGGCCCATTGTCCGTCCGAAGCGTTATCGGATCCGCGGCGTGAAAGACTTTCACAAAGGCTGGCGCAATATCACCCCCAGGCCAAAACGATGCTGGATGCCCTGTTCACAGGCAACCATGGGCAGATACCCGAAGCCACAGCCCCTGACTACTACCCGGTGCTGTGGCTCAAGGCATTTATCCTGAACAAACAGGGTGAACACCATCGTGCCTATGAAGCCATTATCCAGGCGGAGAGCGGTTGTCGGCTGATGCCCGGGCAGAAGCAGCCGGATGTCCGCCTGCAACTGGAAATCCTGCGCATAAAGCTGCGCAGTCAGCCGCTGGCCACAGGACTCCCCGGGTTAAGCTTGGAACAGCTTAAGACCATGAAAGCACAGGCCGACAATCTGATTAGTCATCCCGGGGCCTTCTGGACGCAGCACGAGCATACCTTGCTTCAGCAACTTCGAGAGGAATTGGCGGCACTGTTGCCGCAGTACGCGCCAACTGTTACTGAATCGGTGACACCGGCAAGCACCGGAACCGTCGAAGCCCCCCCCGAAGAGCCCGATACTCTCAACACAGAGGCAGATGATGTCATGCCAGCACTGCCCCGGAGCCGGGAAACCCTGGTAAAGGAGCTGTGCAAAAAACTGAGGGCCGGGATCAGGGTCTGGCAGGGCCGTAACCGACCAGAACCGCTGCTACCGGATGACTCATACCAGGTGATGGGGCCTTATGGAAAAACGCTGTCAGCAACGGAAACCATGCGAAAAGATCACTGGAACTGTGGCATTCGGCAATTGCTCACGGAGGTCAATGCCCATCGGGCCCATGGTGATATCATCAGCGAGCTGTCCTGCTACCAGAGAGTCCTTGCCGATCCGACCCGAAAGGGGACCATTGGCATTTATCGCCTGACACTGGAGTTGTCCTGGACCATTATGCGCTATGTTAATGAAGAGTACGGGGCAGTTGGCCTGACGGACAGAGAAAAAGGCGAGTTGCTGGATATATCCTGGCAATCCCTGAAGCAATCCGTCTGCCTTGCCATGCGCAGGAACAGCCCCTTGCCTGAGCAGGTATCGGACAAGGAACTGGTCGAAACCGTCGTCCAATGGTTGCAGCTCCTGAAAGATCCCGAAGCAAAAAAAGAGATGGAATTTTTTATGCGCTGCGCCCTGGGCAGTACGGCCGGACATATTCATGGCTTTCTGGCAGAAATATTTCCGAGGCAGAAACAACACTCAGACAGCGCCCGATTTTTCTTTGAAGCGAAGACCCGGCTTCAGCCGGGCTATCAAAAACCGGTTTACGAAGAAGGCCAGGATACCCGCCAGGCCCTGATGCGACAAAATCAGCAGCAGCGCTGGAGCCAAGGACGTTAATCATGCTGTTGCCAACAAAAAAAGGTGTAACCGGCAATTTTCAAGAGCCTTGAAGCTCGCACAACAGGCGGAGATTTACTCTATAATGTCCCGGGATTATGACGCAGTAAATATAAAATTCACAGGATCCCATTGCTCATGAAAGGCACAACTGAAACCAGTAAGAAGCTTGCACAGCTTGCGTGTATCACCTGCCGTGGCACTAAATTTGAGACGGACACATTAACCAAAGTTGGGGCATACTTAGGATTGAAGGTTGGCGTAGGGACTTTTGTTTTAGAAAGAAATGCCGTTTACATCGCGAAACAGATGGCGAAAGCAACCGGCCAACCATTCATCAGATCCATGTCGACGAGAGCCCCTGTTGTCATACCCGCAGTAGTAGTGGTCGGAGCAGCTTTGGGAAGGATGGCTCAGACCTTCGAAGACATTACCGGGAAGACGACTGTATCTGATTATGTAATTGCGAATTATGTTAATGGAAAAGCTGCTGTTGACTTGGACATTAACCTCTGAAAGTGTCAGCCTTTCAGCGTTTTTATGGATGATCTATGAACGACATACACATTGACGAATTTTACCAGGACTGCGTAAAAACGCTGGTTCAGCTTTATAATAGCTTCCCCCGCCTGACAACACTTTACGTTGACGATCTGATTACCAATGCCGGCACCGACGAGTACGGCATCCCTAACCGGCGCCACAAAGCCTGTTTTGATGCTATGCTCTGGCTGGCTTCAGAAGGCTATATTCGTTATCAGGATACGATCCGGCAAGACGCGCTGGATCAGGTGGTACTCACGGAAAAAAGCTTTTTACGCTTAAGTCTGCCCACTACTGCCCCGGATAATCCGGATAATAAAAAGAACGACCTGCCGCCGTCTGTTGCCCGCAAACAGGCTACAATGGCCTGGCATTGCCGACAGGCACTTAACAATAAAGGCAGTGAAGTGATTGCACAGGCTGCGCTGCAGTTTTTTACCGGGTGCTGATCGGAATGGGGTCAGACACCCGGCCTTTTTTCTGTCAGTGCCATGTAAAAATAAAGCGCATTTTTTAGTCGCTCTTGAAAGAAGAAGTAGACGCCTTTATATAACTCCTTAATGACAATGATGACGATGAGGTCACCTTAACTCATGAAGAGAATCCTGTTGTTTCTGGTCACAAACATGGCAGTCCTTTTGCTGGCCAGTATCACACTGAATATTCTCGGCGTCGGCAGTTATCTGGGGTACCAGGGGCTGAATATGGGTTCCCTGCTGGTATTCTGTGCCGTATTCGGTTTTGCCGGCTCTTTTGTCTCCCTGCTGCTCTCCAAAACCATGGCCAAAATGAGCACCGGGACGCAGATTATTGAACAACCGCAAACAGCCCGGGAACAGTGGCTGGTTGAGACGGTCAGGGAACTCTCTGAAAAGGCCGGCATCGGCATGCCGGAAGTGGGTATCTTCCACTCCCCGGAAGCCAATGCCTTTGCCACCGGATGGAACAAAAATGCCGCGCTGGTTGCTGTTAGCGAAGGACTGCTGGATCGCTTCAGCCCGAACGAAGCCCGTGCAGTTATTGGTCACGAAATCGGCCATGTTGCCAACGGCGATATGGTTACCCTGAGCCTGATCCAGGGGGTTGTGAACACTTTTGTCATGTTCTTTGCCAGGATTATCGGTTATGCCGTTGATTCCTTCCTGCGTCGTGGTGATGAAGACGAAGGTGGCGTCGGTATCGGCTTCTACATAACCAGCTTTATCGCCGAGATTATTCTTGGTTTTCTGGCCAGTGCCATCGTTATGTGGTTCTCCCGTCAGCGGGAATTCAGGGCAGACGAAGCCGGTGCCGAACTGGCAAGCCGCAGAGATATGATTGCCGCACTGGAACGCCTGCGTGCCGAGTATGAAGCGCCGAGTGCCATGCCTGCGACCATGACTGCCTTTGGTATCCGCAGCGGTGATCGCAGTGGACTGGCAGCTCTGTTTACCAGTCACCCGCCGTTAGACCAGCGCATTGAAGCGCTACGCGCTCACCATTAAGTTCCCCCTTAAGGCCGGTAACCCCCGGCCTTTTTTTAACCACTTAACACACAAATACTCATGACGATTGTTCGTCACCCTCTGGTATGAAAGATTTGCCACGGAGGCACGGAGACACAGAGGTAAAACTTTATCTTGTCTCCGTGCCTCTGTGTCTCCGTGGCAATTTTTCTTTTACGGCAAATAAAAGCTTTCCTCCGTACCGTTTGTGATCTTTAAATGTCAACCAACGGCGGACAGATAGAAAGACAGGACTGAGAAAAACTGCTTCGGTCTATCAACAGCTGCTATTGACTGTTTATAATGGGGTTTTTCGTTAGAACCTTTCGATATGCAACTTTTGTCGCCAGAGCCAGTCTGGATCAATAACAATCAGTCACTTGAAGACTATTGCCAGCGATGGTCCGGGCTTGATGCCATCGCTCTGGATACTGAGTTTATTCGTACCGACACTTTTTACCCACAGCCAGGGCTGATTCAGGTGGGCACAGGCGCGGATGTTTTTCTGATCGATCCACTGGCCATTGATCAGTGGCAACCACTGGCCAGATTGTTTGAAGACAGCTCGGTGGTTAAAGTACTACACGCCTGCAGTGAAGACCTGGAAGTGTTCAAACTGTTAACCGACAGCGTTCCCAGTCCACTGTTTGATACCCAGCTGGCCGCAGCGTTTGCAAACCTGGGGTTTTCCCTTGGTTATCAGGCCCTGCTCAGGCAAGTACTGAATATTGATCTACCCAAGGATGAGACAAGGTCTAACTGGTGCCAGCGACCATTGACGGATGCCCAGATTCGCTATGCCAGCCTGGATGTTGCCCATTTACTGGAGATTTATCAGCACCTGGACCAGCTACTGACGCCAACTCCGAAAAAGGCCTGGCTGGAGGATGAGTGCCTGGCCATGACGTTGAATGTGTTGCCTTTTGATCCGGAAAATGCCTGGAAAGAGGTAAAACGAGGCTGGCAGCTGCGCCCCCAGCAATTGGCTGTACTAAAGGCACTCTGCCACTTTCGGGAAGTTGCCTCCCGCAGTCTGGATGTTCCTCGCAACCGGGTTATTCCCAAAGGGAGCCTCTGGCCACTGGCGAGGTTTCAGCCTAAAGCCATGAATGCCCTGCGGGAAATACCAGAAATGCGTGCCAGTATTATCCGCAACCATGGTGAGCAGATACTGGATATTATCAGATCGGCCAGTCAGGTTCCGGAAGCACAAAGGCCTGAAAAGCTGCCTCTGCCACTGCCAAAAAATGTCAGGGATTGGGGTAAGCAGATCAAAACACTGATGTCGCAACTGGCTGTTGAATTGCAGTTGCCTATGGAGCTGCTGATGCCGGGCAAATTAACCACACCACTGCTGCGCAGCTGGCTGGATCATGGCCGTTTTATGCTCCCGGATACCCTCACGGGCTGGCGTCGTGATATTATCGGCACCCCGCTGATTCAGCAACTTAATCAATTAAGTCAACAGGAAAAAGGCCATTGAATGAAGTCTCTGGTGACCATCTATAAAAGCCCGAAAAGGGAAGGTATGTACCTGTACCTGAACAAGGGGGCCATATTGGAAAAGACCCTGCCAGAGGCATTATTGCAAGCCTTTGGTAAACCGGTGCATGTTTTTGACCTGTTGCTGACGCCGGAGAAAAAGCTGGCGCGAGTAGAGACTGCCAGCGTCCTTCAGGGAATTTCCGACCATGGCTTCTATCTGCAAATGCCCCCCAAAGAGCAGGATGATTACCTGATCAAACTGCCGGATGAGTTTCTTTCATTTAACGACCCGACATGACCGAAAAACCTTTCTGGGAAACCAAAACCCTGGCAGAAATGACCGCCGATGAGTGGGAAAGCCTCTGTGATCGCTGTGGTCGCTGCTGCCTGCACAAACTGGAAGATGAAGATACGGATACGGTTTATTACACGTCAGTAGCCTGCAAACTGCTGGACACCGGCAGCTGCCAATGCCAAAACTACCCGAGCCGTAAAGACATCGTGCCGGAATGTACGGTACTGACGCTGAAAGATGTTGAGCTGTTCCACTGGCTGCCCGCAACCTGCGCCTATCGGCTGATCAGCGAAAAGAAACCGCTGTTTGACTGGCATCCACTGGTATCCGGCTCCTGTGAATCTATCCATCAAGCCGGAATCTCGGTAAAAGGATGGGTACATTCAGAAAATGATATTGCACAAGATGATCTTGAGGACTATATCATTCCCCACAACATGATTGGCTGAAGAATCAACAGCATTTAATACGACCTTCATCCAACATTCATATAATGAATCAGTCCGGTAACCTCCCTGAAATTTTGATCAAATGACAGGACGTTATTTATGTTTTGCTCAGTTAGCCATGCTCAAACAACAGCAGTAATGACCTCACCGGCATTTACGTCAGTACGTGCCCAGTGTGGCACTGTTGCCACCGTGTCAGGCCGTTGTATCAGCATGGTTGATGGGCCGAAAAGGCAAAGTTTTGAAAACGCCAGCCCTGGCACAGAACATTCACTGAAAAATTGTGGGCTTACAGCCAGACATGTAGAAGGCAAGCCTGCACAGCCACCGCTTATGCTTGCCATTGAGGTGGCAGATGATACCTTGTCAGCATCATGTTGTCGCAAAGATTACTGCAAAGAAAACAGCGAATCCAAGGTAGGCCAGGAAGGTGATACTCTGCTGGGGCATGAAGAGCCCTCTGTACATAGAGAGCCCTCAGCACATAGAGAGCCTCCCACGTATGGGAAGCCTTCAGCACTGCAAAAGCCCGGTAAAAAAAACGATTTTTGTATTATTGACATCGAAGGTAGCAGCAATAAATCACCGCTCCTGCTTGCAGAAGAGAACAGAGGCAGTACAGCCAATGAAACCATTAGTGCTATTGAAGGTGACTCTGCGTTCATCAGTCAGTTAAATGAACACGGTTTTGCCAGTGATATTTTTTCTGAAGTCCTGCAAACACTCAATCCCCAAAAAGTATATTCCCGATATGTCGTCCAGCATGATGACACACTGAAAAAGTTTGCCGCCAAAGTATTGTGTAACGGGGCAGCAGGCACTATTTCTGCGGATGCACTGGACTATATAAGCCAGGCAAAAGGCGCTGCAGGTATTATCTCTGCCATGGTGGCTATTGGCATCGTTGATGGTCTTTATTCCTGTGGAAAGCATCTTCATGAGCATCGGCAACAGCCTGACAATGTACTGCGGATACTTGGTTATGGTACGTACAAATGCATCAGGCCAGTCATGAACCTGTTACCTGAAACGTTTTGCCAATGTATCAGAAAAGCCTATATCTATGGCTCTCTTTCTGGTGCCAGCGCAACCCTGCTGGCGGACTTCCTGTCGCACTTATCAAAGTTTGCCATGACATCCTCAGCGGCTTCCTTTATCACTGGGTACGCATGTCCCATACTATTGCTGGTTCTTACCTCGGCAGGAGGGGTGAGCGGAATAATATGCGCTTATGAAAATTATAAAAAAAACACCGACTGCCAGCTTCTCAGTCCGACAGACTCCTGAGCAGCGTCAGACTTCATTGAAAACGGTGCTTTTTATTGTCCAATCAGGCACTGGTCACCCACTCAGAGACAAAGTCATTAACATCCAATACAGGCACTTTCTTTTTAGCGCCAGCAGGCTTGCCAAGGTAGATAAAACCCATCAGCTGCTCGTTGTCGGCAAGACCCAGCCCTTTTGCCAGTCGTGGGTGGTAACAAAGTTCCCCGGTTCGCCACATTGCCCCGACCCCCTGGGCATGGGCCGCCAGCAGCAGAGAGTGAACTGCCGCCGCCAGTGACATCTTCTGTTCAATCTCCGGCACCTTTGGATGCTGTTTAACCGGGCAAATAGCCAGTACCAGCATAGGGGCCCGGAGCGGCATCCCTTTGAAACGTCTCAGCGCATCTTCTGAAAGATCTGGCTGATCCTCAAGGACTGCCTGCGCCATCAGCTCACCCAGGGCTTCCCGTGCCTGGCCACTGACTTTTAGAAATCGCCAGGGGCGAATACGGCCATGGTCAGGGGCTCTCAGGGCTGCCCGGAACATGACATCCAGTTGCTGATCGCTGGGTGCTGGTTCCTCCAGGATGGGTGTCGATACCCTTTCCAGTAAAAGCTCTATACCATTCATCAATAACTCACTCCCACCAATTACAGATTTGAGCGTTCTTGCATGTTAGAATTAGCTGCCCACAGCAAATTGCTGACGGTATTATCAGGTCTGGCTATGAACCAATTTTAATGCAACCCAATAAGAATACTGTATCTCCGCCCCTGAGTCGTGCCTCCCGGCTCTCTCCAAGGTTTTTGGTCTATTGGCTCGCTGCCTCAGTGATGGTTTACGGGCTGGCCAATCAGTACCTTCCTTCCGTTTTCCTGGGCGCTGTCGCTTATTTATCGGTTTTTCCCTGGCTTTCAAACCTGGCGATCAATCGGGTATTTCGCGCCAGCAATCAAAAGACAGTGGGCAACAAAAAGCCTCTGGTTACCCTTTTACTGGATTCTTTGAATGTTGGAGCCTTAATCACCCTTGCCGGTTTCCCAATGGTCAGTGGCATGCTGCTGGTGGCTCTGCTGACAGGCTGGGCGATTTACCTTCAAGGGCTCAGGGGGCTGATGATCATTATTCCCCCGGCAGCAGCTGCCATATCTATTCATCACTTTATTGAACCTGATTTCACTATTTCAGCCGGGCAAGATGCAGTGTTTATCAGCCTGCTCGGAATGCTTATTTTCATATCTTATTGTGCCTATGCCCTCAGGCTCAGAGAGCAGCATTTTCAGGCTATTCAGCTCAGTGCCCAGCAACAGCGGCAACGTTACAGCAGGCTTGCCAGCAGTCTGGCCAAATACCTTTCTCCCCAGGTATGGGAATCTATTTTTTCCGGTAAGCGCAATACCAAACTGGAGAGTCAGCGGAAAAAGCTGACGGTCTTCTTTTCCGATATCAAAGGCTTTACGGATCTGGCCGAAGCACTTGAGCCAGAGGTGCTGACAGAGTTGCTGAACACTTACCTGAACGACATGTCCCGTATTGCTCTGAAATACGGTGGGACCATCGATAAATTTATCGGTGACAGTATTATGATTTTCTTTGGTGACCCTAAAACCCGGGGCTACCAAAAAGATGCCCTGGCCGCTGTTTCAATGGCCATTGAAATGCAGAAACACATGCAAGTACTGCGTAAGCAATGGATCGCCAAAGGGGTCGAGAACCCACTTCAAATCAGGATTGGCATCAATACCGGTTACTGTACGGTTGGTAATTTCGGTGCCGAGTCACGTATGGATTACACGCTCCTGGGGCGTGAGGTGAATTTAGCCAGTCGGCTGGAAAGCGCAGCAAAACCCAACCAGATTCTGCTGTCCCATGAAACATGGTCGCTGGTTAAGGATGTGGTACTTTGTCAGTCCAAGGGAGAGGTACAGGTAAAAGGCTTCAGTCGTTCGATACCTATTTATAAAGTGATCGATCTGCGCCGCAATCTTGGTCAGCAGAAAAGTTACTTTGAACTCGATAGCAAAGGCTTTTCCTTCAGCCTGGATACCAACAGTATTGATGAGTTCGAGCGTAAAAAGATCATTCAGACGTTAGATGAGGCAACACAGAAGTTACTGAAAGATGATCTGTTGAGCCCGGCAAAGCCGGGACGAAAAACAATTGTCCAGACCCTGGTAAAGTAATTACTCAAGCCATCGGTTCAGTAATGTATCTAACGCTTTTTTATTGAAAGGTTTGGCAATGTGACCATTCATCCCTGCGTCCCGGCATCGTTCTTTGTGCTCTTCCAGTGTGTTTGCTGTTAGTGCGATGATGGGCGTCTGTCTGGTATTCGTCATTTTTCGCAGCTGTTTTGTTGCATCGTAGCCATCCATCACGGGCATATTGCAGTCCATCAGGATCAGGTCAAACTTTTCAGTGGTGCATGCTGTGATGCAATCCTGACCGTTGTTGACAAGGTTTATATTGTACCCCAGCTGTTCAAGCATGCCCTCAGTCACCAGCTGGTTGATCGCATTGTCTTCTACTACCAGGATCCTTTTCTTCCTGAAGGCTGGCTGTTGATGGTCTGTTGCATTGGGTGGGTGATTGATGCTTTCTGGTGACGGGTTGTCGGGGATACCAACGGCTTCTGCACACTTCTGATAGAGCTTTTGCTGAGTTACCGGCAGTGAGAGCCATAACAGATTATCAGGCATTTCAGTGGGCTGTTCATAGCTGATAAAGATCGTTTTACACTGAGGCCAGTCTCGAGCCATATTCAGGGCCAGGGATTTTTGATCAGTAATAACGAGCGATTCAGTTGAGTAGCAATCAATGTCCAGACTGCTGTCGTCAGGCTCAACAATACGACAGGGTACCTTCCAGTAGCGGAGTAACCGGTGACAGATTTGCTGTGTGGATCCTTCACAGGCCAGTATTACCTGATCGCTTTTTAGCAGAATGGTGGCTTCACTGGTTATCTGTTCAGGTTTTGTTAAGGGCAGCTTTATCGAAAAGGTGCTGCCCTGTTGTTCCCGGGACATGACGCTGATGGATCCATTCATTGCTTCCACCAGCTCTTTGGTCAGTGCCAGCCCCATACCGGAGCCCCCGTAGCTGTCATAGATTGCATTGCTGGCCTGGGTAAAAGGGGTGAAAATTGCCTCAAGGGCGCTTCCGGGGATGCCAATACCGGTATCGATAATGTGAATGATCACTTCAAGACGGTTTTGGCCAAGCGGTTTTGAGTCCAGTGAAAGTTTGATCTCACCCTGATGGGTGAATTTAATGGCATTACCCAGAAGGTTATTAATGACCTGACTGATGCGGGTAGGGTCGCCAAGCAGAGTGGTTGGCAGCGTTGGGTCAATATCACAGGTCAGTGGAATATCTTTTTCGTAGCTCTTCTGACTCAACAATACGACCGATTCTTCAATGATTTCACGCAAATTAAAATGAGTATGTTCAATGGCAACTTTGCCGGACTCCAGCCTGGCCAGGTCCAACATGCTATTGAGCAGTCTGACCAGTCGAACGCCTGACTGACGAGCCAGATCGAGGCGCTCATATTGTTTGCCGGTCAGTTCTTCATTAATAGTCAGCTCCAGCATGCCTAAAATGCCATTCAGTGGCGTGCGAATCTCATGGCTCAGGTATGAAAGCTGTTCTTCACGAATTCTGGCAGAACGAAGTGCGGCCTGCCGGGCTTTCTCAAGCTCCGCATTGGCCTTGAACAGCGCGTTATTGTTTTCCTGCAGTTCCTGCGTCCTTTTTACAATGCGAAGTTCAAGATCATGGCTATGTTGTCTAAGCTCATTTTCGGCAAGACTTAGATGATATAGCTGTTTTTCAATATCATCCTGAAACTCATTAAATGCACTGGTCAGTAGCCCTATTTCATCCTTTTGATGGTCTCCGGAGATTGCCAGTGTTTTATGTTTGCTGCCTGTTCGAACCTGTTTTACGTGACGGGCCAGTTTCAAGAGTGGTTTGGTCAGCATCAGATAAAACATGCCTTGCAGAGCCAGCGCCAGCAGCAGGGTCCGGGCCAGCCCAAACACCAGAGTGAGTACTGAGCGATCCAGAAACTCCTGGCCGGAAGGGCGCGTGTCAGCGGTAATGGTCAGAGTGCCAAGCTCTTCTTCAAGGTCGTAAGGCACTGACAATTGTTGCTGATAAGTCCGCGTGGTGCCAAAGAATAGGTCGGTAAATAGTCTCTGTTCGTCGGAATTTTTTGCGGTTCCGGCTTTGGCCAGAACCAGGTTGTCGGTGTCAATAATTGCTGCACTGAGAATTAACGGCGATTCAATGAGTCCATTCACCAGCTCTATGGCCAGCTCTTCATCCAGGTTGTAGGCGATACGTGATGCGGGTGCCTTGCTGATGTCCAGATAAGCCTGAATGGCACTATCGATGCTCTTGTCCTGAGCCTTATAATCGTGAGTTACCTGAAAGACACTGAAAATCAGTCCCAGAATAAATGCAACGCTGACTGTGTATTTGACTTGCTTATAAGAGAGTCTGTCCCTGAACCTCATATTTCTCTGCCTTTCCCGGGCGATAAGTGACCCATCTAATCGTTAAAATAGCTCTTTTTCAAGAACCATTGATGAAAAAATGAAGAGGGGTTGACTCTGTGGCAGGTGAAGATTAGTATACCCGTCCGCTGCAGCAATGCACGAAGGTTTGCGTCCCCTTCGTCTAGTGGCCTAGGACACCGCCCTTTCACGGCGGTAACAGGGGTTCGAGTCCCCTAGGGGACGCCAATTTCCTGCCTGAAACTCCCTTGTACCTGCCATTTTTGATCAAGATTTCAATTTTCTTCAGCATCCTTCTGTTCAGTATCGTATTCAACGATATCTTCCACGCTGCTCTTCAAAACCAGGGCAAGCTTTGGCCTGTTTGACTATCTTACCGGTTGCCGAATGAAAAAACGGTCAAGCGGAGAAGAACGAAAAACTCCAGATGACCAGCCACTTATTATCCGTGTCACAGGTTCTGCAGATGACTACTCAGCGGCATGAGCTGTTTTCAATTAGCGGCCTGGCCATTGGTCATGCATCAGATCTCGAAAGGTTGACCGGAGTGACGGTGCTGCGCTTTGACCAGGGCGTAACGGCGGGTGTGGATGTGCGCGGTGCCGCTCCCGGAACCCGGGAGACGGAGTTGCTAAGGCCTGAAAACCTGGTGGATTCTGTCCATGCCATTGTGCTTTGTGGTGGCAGTGCGCTGGGTCTGGAAAGTATGAATGGGGTCAGTCGTTATCTGGAGGAGCAGGGCATTGGTTTACCCACAGGCTTCATCAGGATTCCGGTTGTCACCGGTGCAGTGCTATTTGACCAGTCGGTCGGTGATGCCTCTGCCCGACCCGGTGAGCAAATGGGGTATGAAGCCACCAGGTTGGCCAGTCGTTGCGACATTGGAGAAGGTAATGTTGGCGCAGGTACCGGAGCATCAATCGGTAAAATTGCCGGGTTTGACCGCGCTACAAAAAGTGGCATCGGTTGTTATGCCATCAGTCTGAGAGGAGGGCTGGTCGTTGGTGCCGTGATGGCTGTTAATGCCTGGGGAGATGTTGTTAACGGTGAGAAGCTTATTGCCGGCACCAGGAGCGAAGATGGACAGCGGTTTGTTTCTGGTATGGATCTCTTAATGAATGACCAGGCCGTTCAAGCACTGCCCGGGGCAAATACCACCATCGGCGTGGTGGTGACTAACGGGAAATTAACCAAAGCCCAGACTTTAAAAATGGCACAAATGGGGCATGATGGTTTGTCGCGTGCCATTCGCCCTGCACATTCCATGTACGATGGTGATACCATTTTCAGCGCAGCAACCGGAGAAGTGGATGCTGATGTAAATGTTTTGGGCATTGTCGGGGCGGAGGCTGTGGAACAGGCGATACATCGTGCCGTTTATGCGGCAACATCCGCGGGTGGCTTACCGTCCATTCACGATATGCGTGCAAAATAATCCTTTTCTGGTAATAAGTCTGCCTCTATATCCGGCCCGTGACTGGTTAGACGGTGGACAGCTTCTGTTCATCATTATATAACAGCACCTCTACTATCCTATGACCAGAATAAATCAGGGGTAAGCATGAAGCTTTCTGCCTTTGGCGAAAAATTCACCAGCCATTCCGGCATCCTTTCATTAATGGATGATCTGGGTAATGCCCTTGCTGATGGTAAAGATATGATTATGATGGGCGGCGGTAATCCGGCCCATATCCCTGAAGTGGAAGCCGTATTCAGGCAGCGACTGCGGCAAATTACCGAGAGTCAGGCGGAGTTTACCCGACTGGTGGGTACCTATGATCCTCCTCAGGGAGAAAAAGACTTTGTCCGTGAGATGGCGGCTTTTCTTAATCGTCAGTTTGGCTGGCAGCTGACGGCAAACAATATTGCCTTGTCTAATGGCAGCCAGGCCGCTTTTTTTATGCTGTTCAATATGTTTGCCGGACGCTATGGGGATGGCGGGCACAAGCGTATCCAGTTACCGCTGGCACCGGAATACATCGGCTATGCCGATGCCGGGCTGAGTGATGATTTTTTTGCGGCCAATAAGCCTGAAATTGAGCATCTGGATCAGCATACGTTCAAATACCGGGTGGATTTTCAGGAGCTGGTGATTGATGACAGTATTGGTGCCATTTGTGTGTCACGCCCCACCAATCCAACCGGTAATGTACTGACAGATAGTGAAATTGAGCGGCTCGATAGCCTGGCCCTGCAACATGATATTCCCATGATCATTGATGGTGCCTACGGCACGCCGTTTCCAAAGTTGATCTTTACCGAAGCGACTCCCCGCTGGAACGAACACACCATTCTTTGCCTGAGCCTTTCCAAACTGGGGCTTCCGGCGGTCAGAACCGGTATTGTTGTTGCCAATGAGCAGGTTATCAGAGCACTGTCGGGTATTAATGCCATTATGAATCTGGCTCCAAACAGTACTGGCAGCCTGCTGGCACTGGATATGATCCGGGATGACAGTATTAACGCTCTTTGTGAGAATGTGATTCGTCCTTACTATCAAGAGAAGGCTCAGTTTGCCGTGAACTGCCTCAAAGAGAAACTGGGTGATATTCCCTGGCATGTTCATAAACCAGAAGGGGCAATGTTCCTCTGGCTATGGTTTGAAGGACTGCCTGTTTCCAGTCTGGAACTGTATGAACGACTGAAGGCAAGGAATGTGCTGGTGGTTTCCGGGCATTACTTCTTCCCGGGCATAGACGACGACTGGCCCCATAAGCATGAATGCCTCAGGCTGACGTATACCCGTGATCATCAGGACGTTGAACAGGGGCTGACTATTCTGGCGGAAGAAGTACACAAACTTTACAGGTAAACCCGTGCGGCTGAATTGTGATATGGGGGAGAGTTTTGGCCCCTGGCAAATGGGCAATGATCAGGCGGTGATGCCATGGATTGATATGGCCAATATTGCCTGTGGCTTTCACGCTTCTGACCCCGATACCATGAGTGACACCGTGCAACAGGCGGTAGACTGCGGTGTCACGATTGGGGCTCACCCCGGATATCAGGACAAGGCCGGGTTTGGTCGACGTCCCATTCCCCACAGCCCTGAAAGCATCACCGCCCTTGTGGCTTACCAGGTGGGCGCACTGGATGCTATCTGTCAGCAGTATGGCTCCCGGGTAAAGTACATTAAACCCCATGGAGCCCTTTATCATGGGATGATGAATAACCCTGATGTGTTTGAAGCCATTGTGATTGCTGCTGCAAACATGGATATCAAACCAGCGCTTATGATTCAGGCTCTGAGCAATAATGCGTTGCAAAAAAAGACAGCTGACAGGTATTCAGTGCCACTGATTTATGAAGCCTATGCAGACAGGGCTTATGACGATCATGGCTTGCTGGTATCAAGAACCTTGCCAGGGGCTGTTCACCGGGATTCAGCCACGATTCTTCAGCAGGTGAGAAGCCTGCTCTCGGGGGAAGTGAGCACCATCAGCGGAAAGCGGCTGAAGCTGAACGCCGATAGTCTGTGTGTTCATGGGGATAATCCTGACGCCATAGCGCTAATCCAGCAGATTCATCAGATTGTAAAGTCGGCAGACACTACGTCATGATGGATATCCAGCCTGTCTCAGAAACAGCGTTGATCATACGGCTGGGTGATCATATTGATACTCAGCTGGCGGTAAAAACAGGCGATATGGCTGACCATATCAGACGTAGCTATCCGTCAGAGCTTATTGAAGTTATCCCTTCTTATACGACCATCTATATTCAGTACCACCCGCTGAAAACGGATTTTATCGAATTAAAAAGCAGGCTGCAGGTGCTGGTCGATGCTTTTTTCCTGTCTGATGATAAAGATGATCGTGACCGGAAGGTCAGTAAGATAATCACCTTACCCGTTTATTACAGCCTGGAGACGGGGCCGGATTTACCGGAGGTAGCACAGTTTCATAACCGCACAGTGGCAGATGTTATCCAGATTCACAGTCAGTCGACTTATGTCGTTTGTGCTATCGGCTTCAGCCCTGGTTTTGCTTTCCTGGGGTCAGTTGACTCCGCTATTGCCACGCCAAGAAAGTCTGAGCCCCGAAAAATGCTGCCAGCTGGCAGTGTCGGGATTGCTGACCAGCAAACCGCCGTCTATCCATCAGACTCCCCGGGCGGTTGGCAGATTATTGGGAATTGTCCGGTTTCTCTGATTGATTTTGATAAAGCGCCCATGTCACCTTTCTCTGTGGGTTTATCTGTGCAGTTCCAGCCTATATCACGGGATGAGTTTTTTGCGCTTGGAGGTACTTTGTGGTCGCACTGGAAATCCTGGATCCGGGGATGATGACGCAGCTTCAGGATACTGGTCGAACGGGAATGGGTTACCAGGGCCTGGCCCAGGGTGGCCCCATGGATCTGCATGCTTATTGCTGGGCAAATTATCTTCTGGGAAACCGTATGTTTTGTTCCCAGCTGGAGATAACCGGTGGACAGGCAAGATTTTTAGCGCATCAAGCCATCACGCTGGCGTTAACAGGGGCTGATCTGGCAACCAGAGTCAATGGTCAGCCTGTTGAAGGGTGGCGGACCCTGCATCTGGATAAAGGCGATACGTTATCATTTCAGTTTCCCAAAAAAGGGCTGAGAGCCTATCTGGCCATTCCCGGCGGCTTTGCTGCACCCACAGTCTTCGGCAGTGTGGCGACCGTGGTAAGGGATGGTATTGGTGGGTTAGGGGCCAGAGTTACGAAGGAAGACAGTGGTTGCCTCATAAGGCAGGGGGATTCTCTCAAGACCGTTTCCAAAGAGGTATTTAAACCCGGCATAAACCGCATGGTGCCTGCCCGGTATATCCCGGAATATGCCGGGCCACTGAGCCTTAATCTGATGGAGTCGTATCAGGCCCGGGCTTTTTCTGCACAGAGCCGGAAAAGTCTCTATCAGACCCAATTCACGCTTTCTCCCAATAGCGACCGTATGGGGTATCGATTGGCAGGGGCTAAAATTACGCCTCCCTTCAGCGGCGTGATTTCTGAAGGCATCGCCCTGGGGGCTGTTCAGATACCTGAAAATGGGCAGCCAATTATTCTGATGCGCGACCATCAGACACTGGGTGGCTACCCCAAGTTCGGCTGTGTTGCCCAGTTGGATTTGAACAGGCTGGCACAGGCAATGCCCGGAACCCCGATACGTTTTCAGCCGATATCTTTTCAGGCAGCAGGACAAAAATTAAAAAGCTTCTACTCCTTCTTTAACCTGTAACCTGCCGTTTTCCCGTCAGGTATTGCTGCTTGCGTTATGGCAAAACAATTCTACAGTTGTCTGAAAAGAGGTGAGACTCGATGAATGTGTTCAGTTTCCCTGTGCAGATGGTGTTCGGCGTATTGGCGGGCGCAGCTTTGTCTATATCTGCGGTTTTTGCTGCGGGCAGTACTGTGCCTGCAACACCTGCGTACCTTGAACAGCCTGGTAAGTTGAGATCCATGGTGCCCCTTGACCAGCTGATAGCCAGAACCCGACATACATTCGGGAATAAGGCTTCTGACGTAGTCGTATACTCAGCCCGGTTGCAGGAAGAGGAGCAGCAGAAGGTGTTTGTCATCGACTTTATTGATGCCAATAACCAGTTGGAGCGCGTTGTTTATGGTGCTTTCAGTGGCAAGCAGATAGATCATGCCCCTATGCAGGTACCCATGCCAATGGAAGAGATCTTGTCAAAGGTGGAAAGGAAGTACCCTGGAGCAAATAGAATTCGAACCTGGCTGGAGAGGCAGGGTGGCAATATGGTCTATGCTATAGAGTTGGCTGATAAACAGTTTAAGGTAAAGCGTCGTCAGTTAACGATGGACGCTTATACCGGCAGGGTGATCACAGACGTAACGTATGACCTGAAACCGGATGGCAAGCAGATATCCCTTGAGCAGATTATCAAAAATGCACGGAAAAAGTACCGTGGGATGGTTGTGCTGAGAACCCGAAGCAGTGTCAAAAACAAT
This sequence comes from Salinisphaera sp. G21_0, assembly GCF_017744115.1. GTDB lineage: Bacteria > Pseudomonadota > Gammaproteobacteria > Pseudomonadales > Endozoicomonadaceae > Endozoicomonas. Next base: position 64,645 of record NZ_JAGHQW010000005.1, read on the forward strand.
ATGAATGTCAGGGAAATCATTTTTCTGGATGACAATCATATAAGACATAAGATGGTGGTAAATGCAGTTGACGGGGAAGTGATTGAGGACAGAATTACGCCGTTGGGTTGGATTTGACTTAATAACATTTACTGAGGAGAGCCTTTGTGGATCCAGGCCGAGCCCTGTTACCAAATACTCCGGCCCAGGGCTCTGGTGTCGGCAGTCAGGCCAGAGAGTTACAACCGTTAACTGAGGAGATTATCGATCGTCGGTTTTGTCGGTTTTGTACAGAGTATATCGAGCGTCCTCCCTTTATGGCTTCCCGTTGTTGCGGACACAACTACCACTATGGCTGTACTGTTGTGATGACCAGAGAGATCACTCCGTGTTCAACCTGCAATATAATAATGCCCGTTGAATTTGTCAGGAATGTTGATTTTGGCGAAGAAGTAAAGAAGTACGATTGGTCCTTTTTTGAACCAGTACTGGCTCAGGGTGGCCGTGAACCGAATCGTGCCTCCGATAGTGGACCTGCCAGTGAACAGGCTGGCTCAATTGCTGCCGTTTCAGGGGTGTCCGGGCTATCAGTGACCGAAAATCAGCCTGTTGTTGGGGCGGAGGGTGGCGGTGAAAGTGCACATTCTCAAATATACCGTTCCCCGTTGGGCCCTCAGGAGCTGACTTCATCAGAGGCTCCTTATCCTCTCCTGTCGGCAGCTGCCCGGCAAAGCATCGTTCGTCCCTCACAGGAGATCGATGTAGTCCGTATGAGAATGGGATTTGAGCGGCTCCTGGCACAAATATTCAAGCCAGAAGAGCTGCTCGCTCTGGCAAGCGCAAGTGGCAGTGATTATAAGTTTCTGAGGGAGATGATGGCTCGCGGGGTGGTACCGAAATGGCAGAAAATATGTCAGAAAGAAGGCTGTCTTTGCGGCAGGCAGATGGATATTGACAAGCCCGAAGGTGCCCATGTGTTCTTTACTGCTATGCAGCAACATCTCGATCAGCTGGAGCCGGATCACCCGTTTTTTGTTACCTTCGCCTGCCTGCGACAGAATCCGGTAACGGGTTACCCGGAACCGGTTTCGCCAGTGGTGCGAATCTTTCGTCATCAGCCTGAACCGACTAAATCGACAAAGCCTGGCCTGATATTTCTATTTACCTTCAGTGAGCAGTTATCGAGCCGTTTCCTTGGGCGGCTGGGTTTCGGGAGTTTTGCCAGTGGTACCCAGTTGGTGAAATACCTCCAGTTCCTTATGCTGACCAATGGTGCAACCCAGGCTATCTTTGTTCGTCCGACCCTGGATGGGGAGTCTGATGCCGAAGCTCTGGATAGCATCGATGTCAAGGCGTTTGTTCAGCAGTACCCTCCGAGGGATTTCGGAGAAGGGATACCGTCAAAAAATGACCGGGGGATTCTTCTTGCTGCTGCCCGGAGTCTTGGTCTGCAGCGCATCCGTAAAGAGGATGCTGAAAAGGTTGTCCTGCTGAGTAACATGATTGAGGGCGGTCTGCGGAATTCTCAACTGACCGTCAAGCATGTGATTGCCCGAATGTCCGAGCTTGGTTATTGCCAGGAGCAAGAGAAAATTCTCTTTTTGAGGACCAGAGTTGGTCAGATGCCGGGTCTGCCCATGAGCGAGGCTGAGTTAGGTGTACAAATGAGCCGCTTGCAGCATCAGGTAGTTAATGCCCTGACAGAGATGTATGAAGCACGGGCCACTAACCAAACGGACTACATTCTGATGGATTTCGAGTCAGGTTTATCTGTTGATCCGCAAAAGATTCTGATGCTGGTCTGTGATACCGACAGACTGTACCTGGTGAATATGAAAGACAGGTCGGTTTCCACCCAGTGCTCGTCCAGCATTGCTGATATTTGTGACTTTTGTAAGGTGTTCATGAGCGGCTACCAAGTTCATAAGGCACATATTACCTCTTTTGTCCCAACTCAAACCCGGGAAAATCCCTCTGAATAGCCTCCGGTAGGCATGCATTTGTCAGGGAAGCTGTTTTCATAGGTAAAGTTGCAGTAAATAAGAAGCCCAATAATCGGGATAAAGTCTGGAAACGTATTTTTACGTAATGTCTTCCGTATCGTCCGGCGCTAGTCTATGCCCGAATGAAGTTCGATTTGGAGCTGGACAGCAATAACCGGTCTGGGGATGATGTTACTCCCTGAATCCTGACCGCAAGCAGTAATGGTATCGTTACTGTCTACGTAAGGACCGCTGGCCTGACACGAAAAGTGTAAGAAAGAATAAGAAATGACCTGACACAGGAAACTGTATATGACTGTTGTGACTGTTGATATCGAGAAGAATTTGCAGAACCGTCATTTTCTCAAGCTACTGGACTTCTCTCCAATGGAGATCAGCCACTTGCTGGAGCGTGCCGCACAGCTGAAAGCAGCAAAGCGATCCGGTACTGAGGCGCAGCATTTAACCGGGCGAAATATTGCCCTGATTTTTGAAAAGGCCTCGACCCGAACCCGATGTGCCTTTGAGGTGGCCTGTTTTGATCAGGGGGCCAATGTCACCTATATCGGTGGTGGCTCGCAGATGGGGGCCAAAGAAACGGTGAAAGATACTGCCCGGGTACTGGGGCGTATGTACGACGGCATTGAATTTCGTGGCCACCTGCAGCAGCACGTTGAAGATCTGGCGGCTTATTCAGGGGTGCCAGTATGGAACGGTCTGACCGATGACTGGCACCCAACCCAGGTGCTGGCGGATTTTCTGACCATGCAGGAATACGGCAATGGTCGTTCACTGAGTGAGATGAAACTCTGCTATCTCGGAGATGGGCGCAACAACGTGGCTAATTCGCTGATGGTGGGCTCTGCGAAAATGGGGGTGGATTTCAGAATTGCTGCCCCGGCAGAATTCTTCCCTGACCCTGCGCTTATCGAGCAATGTCGGGAAATTGCCCGGGAAACCGGTGCCAAAATCACCATTAGCGAATCGGTGGATGAAGCGGTGGCGGGTTGTGATTTCCTCTACACCGATGTCTGGGTTTCCATGGGTGAGCCGATGGAAGCCTGGGATGAAAGGGTCAACCTGATGAAACCTTATCAGGTGAATCAGACAGTGATGCAGAAAACAGGCAATGCCAATGTCCGTTTCCTGCACTGCCTGCCAGCCTTTCACAACGATGACACGGTGATTGGAAAAGAAGTCGCTGACAAATTTGGTATGAACGGCCTGGAAGTCACTGAGGATGTGTTCGAGTCTGACGCCTCTATTGTCTTTGATCAGGCAGAAAACCGGATGCATACCATCAAGGCGGTGATGGTGGAAACATTGGGTAACAGTCGTTAGCCCTTAGAGTGTCAGTAGTGCGTGTCAACGATGGCTACCTTCCAGAATGACACGAAGCAATAAGTCTGACCTGCTGCTTAGGTAGAACTCTGCGAAACCCGTGGAATTGTCTACTCTATTAGATGTTTAATCTGTTGATTTCCATTCGTTACCCGAAATGGTTCCTCAGCACTTTCCCTGTAAAGTACTGAGGTGACTGTATTAATGAGACGAAAAAGTTGTTTTACAGGAGGCTTGGATAGAGCCAGCAGTACAGATCAGTGTTTGGGCTTATTAGCTTAAACATACGACAATTGGCTTATGTTGTGTGCAATGAGGCGTATCACACTTACTCAGCGTTACCTGCATGACTGATGATCTCCTGGGCCTATGTCCATTCTCTTTTTTCCCAGCAGTATAGAGGAGCAGTAATGCCCCAGAGCCTATTGCGATACACCAATATTCTCAGCATCGTTGGTGACCTCATTCGCGTCCACGTTCCTAACCTGGCTGAGGGTAATGCCCAGGCCAACTATGGTGATCTGGCGTTGATTGAGCAGGATGGACAGACTTACTCCATGGCGCAGATCATCAAGATTGACCATGAAGAGGTTTCTCTCCAGGTTTTTGCCGGCACCAAGGGCCTCTCCACCGGTGCGTCAGTCTGCTTCCTGGGCCAGCCCATGAAGACCACCTACTCCCCCAATATTCTTGGGCGAATCTTCAACGGTGCCGGTGAGCCCATTGATGGCGGCCCTGCCCTGGAACAGGATCCCAGGGTGGAGATCGACGGGCCTTCGGTAAACCCGGTTCGTCGTGTACTGGCTTCCCGCATGGTGCGTACCAATGTGCCCATGATCGATGTCTTCAACACCCTGGTTGAGTCCCAGAAAATTCCTATCTTCTCCGTCGCCGGTGAACCCTACAACCGCTTCCTGGCCCGTATCGCCATTCAGGCAGAGGCGGATGTCGTAGTGTTTGGCGGCATGGGTCTGATCTTCGATGATTACCACTTCTTCCGCACCACCTTTGAAGAAGCTGGTGTCTCTGCCCGTACCGTTATGTTCACCAACCTGGCGTCTGACCCGACGGTTGAACGTCTGCTGACGCCGGATATGGCGCTGGCGGTGGCAGAACACTTCGCCGTCGAAGAGTCCAAAAAGGTGCTGGTTCTGCTGACCGACATGACCTCTTACGCCGACGCCATGAAAGAGATTGGTGTGGCCATGGACAAGATCCCTGCCAACCGTGGTTATATGGGGGATCTGTACTCCCAGCTGGCGCGTCGTTATGAAAAAGCCTGTGACTACAAAGGTGCCGGTTCTGTCACCATTCTGGCGGTGACCACCATGCCGGGCAATGACGTGACCCACCCGGTTCCGGACAACACCGGTTATATCACCGAAGGTCAGTTCTACCTGCACGAAGGGCACCTGGATCCATTTGGTTCTCTGTCCCGTTTGAAGCAGATGGTTCAGGGTAAAGAAACCCGCGAAGACCATCCCGCCATCATGAATACCATGATTCGTTTCTACTCGGACTCGGTGAATGCCGCCCAGAAACAGGCCATGGCCTTTGAACTGTCCAGCTATGACTTGAAAACCATCAAGTTCGGCAAGCTGTTCAAAAGACGCTTTATGTCTCTGGACGCTGCCATGTCCCTGGAAGAAGCGCTGGATAAGTGCTGGCAGACCATGGCTGAATGCTTTGGACCGGAAGAGACCCTGATGAAACAGAGTCTGCTGGAAAAATACTGGCCCAACCCGGAGCAGCTTTCATCAGAAAGTGATTCACAGAGAGCTGAGGAAGCTTCTGAAGCTGCAGCTGAGGCGTAATTATCATGGCCAAGGTAGCTCTCAACAAAAGTTCATTAAACAAAGAGAAGCGCAGTTTAAAGACGTACAACCGTTATCTGCCGGCCCTTGAACTCAAGCGTCAGCAGCTGATGATGGAACGTAAAAAGGCCGAAGAGGCGCTGGCACAGACGCGGGAAAATCTGGCGGAGGTGGAGGAGCTGGTCAGACAGCAGCTGCCGATGCTGGCAAGACAGGATGTTCCGGTGGATAACCTGGTGAAGGTGACGGATGTGCGCCTGACCCAGGAAAATATTGTCGGTACATCGGTTCCTCTGGTCGAGCACATTGAAATTGCGCTGACACCCTACAGTGATCTGGCCAAACCCCACTGGGTTGATTACCTGGTTGAGCTCCTGCAGCAGATGATTCGCCTGAGAATAGAACTACAGGTTCGTCAGCTGCGCCACAGGGAGCTGGACAAGGCGACACGTACCACCTCCCAGCGGGTCAACCTGTTCTCCAAGGTGCTGATTCCCCAGACCAGAAAGAACATACAGAAAATCCAGATCTATATGTCTGACCAGGACCGGGCCAGCGTAATGAACGCCAAGCTCTCCAAGGGCAAGGTTCTGGCCCAGGAAGCCAAAGGAGGTCATTCGCAGGTGGGCTGATATCCGGGTGGTATAACCTGCGAAAGCATTGATTATGGCTATTAAACGACTGAAAAAGATCACCCTTTACGGGCCGAGCCAGGAGAAGAGCGGCATCCTGAAAGAGCTGCAATCCCTGGGCTGTCTGCATCTGATTCCATTAACCGATAAACCGGTTGAGGTTCAGGTGCAGCCGGCGGAGGCCAGTGAAGCGAAAGCGTGGCTGGAGCGCAGCCCAAAACAGAGAAGGCAGATTCGCAATTTTCGTGAACATAAGGATGCTGCCCGAGTAGACGACATCGTTCATAAGATTTTGGACAACAAGTCCAAATTCCGTGAGCAGTCCGATATTCGCGACAAGCTGCAGGAACGGATTCGGGAAGTGCGTCCCTGGGGCGAGTTTACTTTTCCTGCCCTGTCTGACCTGAATGGTCAACGGTTCTGGTTCTATGTTCTGCCCAATGGTGAACTGCCGACGCTCAGGGACTCCCTTAAACAGTGCGAGCTGCCCTGGGAGCTGATCCATCAGAGCCAGAAAGACAGTTACGTCATCGTTCTTTCTGACAAGGAGCCCGAGGACTTTCTGCTTCCTGTGCATCGTTCTCATGTGGGTAAGATTCCCCTTTCCCGCCTGGAAGAGATGCTCGATGAAGCAGAGGATGCCATCGAAGATCTGCTGGCTGAGCGAGAAGCGCTGACACGCTGGCACTACCTTCTGGATCAGGTGCTTGCCGCCCGTCTGGACAGTGCAGATCTGCAGCAGGCCACCAGTGGCACTATGGATGAAGACAGCTTCTTCCTGGTGCAGGGCTGGGTACCGGTGGCTGAGCAGGCCAATGTTGAAGCCTTCACGGCTGCCCACGGTGTTGCGGCAATATTTGAAGACCCGACGGCAGACGACAATCCTCCGACGTTACTGGACAAACCGGCTGGAACCGGTGGTGGTGCGGATGCCCTTGGCTTCTTCCAGACACCCAACTACCGCGCCTGGGATCCGGGCAATGTGGTGTTTTACTCATTCTCGCTGTTCTTCGCGATGATCATGAGTGATGCCATGTACTGTCTGATTTTCGGACTGATCGTTTTCCTGTTCAGGGGCAAGCTCCGGCAGAGTGAAACCGGTCGTCGTCTGATGAATCTGGCGTACTTTATGTCCGGTGTGGGTATTGTCTGGGGTGTCTTTATCGGCAGTTACTTCGGTGCGGCACCGGACAGTGGCAGCTTATTTGGCCGTCTGGCCTTTATCGACCTCAACGATTACAACGCCATGATGAAATTGTCGGTGGTGATCGGTGTTGCGCACCTGATCGTTGCCAACGTCATGACGGCGATTGTCAATCGTGGCTCAAGTTATGCCCTGGCACCATTGGGCTGGGCGGGGTTGATGGGTGGTGGTCTGACACTGTGGCTGGGGATGACCGGTACGCTGCCAGCGGCGTTTCAATCCACCATTGGCCCGGGGCTGATGATTGCCGGTGCCCTGCTGGTATTCCTGTTCTCCAGCAGCCGCGAAGTGACATCCTTCAAGGACCTTATTCTGAGAATGCTGGATGGCCTGAAAGCCGTCTACAACATTACCAGTGCTTTTGGTGATGTACTCAGTTACATGCGCCTGTTTGCCCTCGGCCTGTCCGGTGCATCCCTGGCCATGACGTTTAACTCTCTGGCCATGGACGTTCTTAATTCCAGCCCCGTCACCGGTGTGCTGTTTGCGGGAATCATTCTGCTGCTGGGTCACCTGCTGAATTTTGCCCTGTGCATCATGAGCGGTGTGGTTCACGGCATGCGTCTTAACGTCATTGAATTTGTCAACTGGGGACTGTCTGACGAAGGCTACCCATTTAAAGTCTTTAACCAAAGAACGACCTTTAACCAGCAAACAACTTTTAGTAAAGAGGATTAACAATGGATGCACTGATTATCGCACTGGGTTGGGTAGGTGTTTTCGCACCGGTTGCTCTGGGTGCAGTGGGTTCTGCAATCGGCTGTTCCGTCGCCGGACAGTCTGCCTGTGGTGCGATGCTGGATGTGGAGAGCGGCTACGGCAAGTTCGTCGGTCTCTCGGCCATGCCATCTTCCCAGGTTATTTACGGCATTGTCATCATGTTTACCCTGAGTGGCATCGGCGTCACTCTGGCCAGCGCTCCTGGTCTGTTTGGTATTGGTCTGCTGACCGGTGTTGCCCTGATGTACTCTGCCGTCTACCAGGGACAGGCGGTTGCGGCGGCCATCAATGCTTCCAAGAACAAGCCGGAAGTGTTTGGCCTTTCGATTGCGCCTGCTGCGATCGTAGAAGGCTTTGCGGTATTTGCTTTCGTATTCGCACTGGTTATGGGCCAGGGCATCGCCGCCTGATGATGGGTAAAAGATTTGGAACCACAAAGGACACGAAGAACACGGAGAAAAGCTTTTCTTATTTCTTTCCTTTGTGAACTTGGTGAGCTTTGTGGTTCAAAAAATTGGCCCATAAGCAAATACAGGATTAGATAATGAGTACAGCAACTCCTGAAAAACAAACCGGGAAGACCGTTTCCGTCGGTGTTCAGGAACTGATCGAAAAGCTGCGTAACCAGGGCGTCGACAGCGGTCGCCAGGAAGCGGGCAAGATTATTTCTGACGCTGAAGCCAAAGCCGCCGAGCTGATCGCGGATGCCGAAAAACGCGCCAGTGCCATTGTTGGCAAGGCCCGTGAGGAAGCAGATTTTATTACCAGGGCAGGCAAAGAAGCGCTGCAGCTGGCTGAGCGAAATGCCGTCCTTGAGCTGAAAGACTATCTGCTGGAAAAATTCTCAGACCAGATCCGTGCGGTGGTCAGCCACTCCATGGAAGGCGACAAACTGCTGGAAGGGATGATTCTGGAAGTGGCTGGCCAGAACAATCTGCGCGGCGAAAACAACATCGAAGTGATCCTGCCCAGAAAAGTCATTGGTGTGGATGAACTGCGTGACAAACCTGAGCTGCTCAAGGCCGGTGGTTTGCTGGAGTTCGCCATGAAGCGGGCCAGTGAGATGCTTCAGGATGGCGTAACGTTCACCGTTGGTGGTGCTGGCCAGAGTGGCATTGCCTTTCGTCTGAAAGACAAGGATATCCAGGTCGAGCTGACCGATGAAGCCGTTGCTGCGGTTCTGCTGAAGCACCTGCAGCCACGTTTCCGTGCCCTGCTTGAAGGCATTATTAAATAATTGGTGTCAGTTCTGGTGGCAGGGAAACCCCCGCTACCCGTTCGTATAAGGGGGGGGAATTCAAAATGCCATTTGCCACAGAGACACGGAGACACGGAGAAAGAGCTTTTTTATCAGGTTTTCTTTTCTCTGTGTCTCCGTGATTCCGTGGCAAAAAAATGGCAAAACCCGGATTACTCTCCCCAAGGAGAATACAATGGCTGAAAATGCCTACTATACCCTGCTGACATCGCTGCCGCATATTGACTCACTGTTTAACAGCAAGATTACGCCTATCTCACGCATTCAGCTGGACCGCCGTCTGGCCATGTTGTCCACGGCAGATCGTGAAACACTGGTTAAGGTGGAACAGCTGGTGCACTGGAGCCATCTGGGCGAAGAGATCAAAGAAGCGTATTTGATCAATCTGGCAGAGCGCCTGTTGCAGGAGCTGGACAGTCCTGATCTGAAAGAGCTGGTGAACTGGCGTCTGGATATGCGAACCATTGCTGCCGCCTTGCGACGAAAGGCCAATGGTATTCAGGCTCCGACGTCCGCGAAATGGAGTTACGGTAGCCGCTATGCCTACATCCGCCATAACTGGAATCATCCCACCCTCGGTTTGCAGCATGCATTCCCCTGGATTCCGGTGGCGGTTGAATGCCTGAGTAAAAAAGACTACCTGACGCTGGAAAAAACAGTGATGGAAGCGGTGTGGAACAAGCTGAACGAGCTTGGTGCCAGACACCGTTTCGATTTTGAAGCCGTGGTGATCTATCTGCTGCGCTGGAACCTGGTGGCACGCTGGACCTCCTACAATGGTGAACAGGCAGTGGTTCGGTTTAATGAGCTGACCCAGCAGGCATTAGGGGAATTTGCCCACCAATTGCCGGGTTCCCCGGATTAAACGACAACGGTTATACACATGACTGAACAGACAAAAACAGATCTGATGCAACAGACCTCTGCCCGGGTGGTAGCGGTGATGGGTGATATCATCACCATCGAAAGCATCAGTGGCAAAGATGGTGCGAAAAAGCCGCTGGTTAAGAACGAGGTGGTCTATGTACTGCCAAGCCGTCGCGCCAATGAAGCGGTGGAAGAGCAGCTGATGGCCGAGATTCTCCGTGTTCGTGGCAACACGGCGGATATTCAGGTGTTTGAGGAAACCCGTGGTGTTGCTGTCGGTGACCTGATCATTCAGACCGGGCACATGCTGTCTGTGGATCTGGGGCCTGGTATTCTCAGCATGATCTACGACGGTCTGCAGAACCCGCTGGAGCGTCTGGCGAATCTGCATGGTCGCTTCCTGCAGCGTGGTGTTCAGGTTGAGTCCCTGGATCGTACCCATAACTGGGCGTTTACTGCCGTGGCTAAAATCGGCGATAAACTCCGTGCCGGTGAAACCTTTGGTACCGTTCCGGAAGGTCGCTTTACCCACAAAATCATGATTCCGTTTGATACCGTGGGTGAAGTGGAAGTGGTCTGGATTCAGGAAGGCAACTTCTCTGTTGACACTATCGTGGCTCGGGTGAAAAACCATAAGGGTGAAGAAATTCCCTTGACCATGTACCAGCGCTGGCCGGTGCGTAAGTCAATCGCTGAAACGCTGGCCGCAAAAGGCAAGACCGAGCGTCTTTACCCTAACCAGCCGCTGATCACCACCACCCGTATCGTTGATACCTTCTTCCCGATTGCCCGTGGTGGTACCGGCTGTATCCCCGGACCTTTCGGTTCCGGTAAGACAGTATTGCAGCACGGTTTTTCCCGTTACTGCGACGCGGATATCGTTATTGTCACTGCCTGCGGTGAGCGTGCCGGTGAGGTGGTTGAAACCATCGAAGAGTTCCCGCACCTGCAGGACCCCAAGACCGGTGGTGCCCTTATCGATCGTACGGTCATTATCTGTAATACGTCGTCTATGCCGGTGGCTGCCCGTGAAGCCTCTATCTATACCGGTCTGACACTGGGTGAGTACTATCGCCAGATGGGTTACAACGTGCTGGCCCTGGCTGACTCTACTTCCCGCTGGGCCCAGGCCATGCGTGAAACCTCTAACCGTCTGGAAGAAATTCCCGGTGAAGAAGGCTTCCCGGCCTATATGGACTCTGCCATCAAGGGGGTTTACGAGCGTTGTGGTGTGGTTCGCAACGAAGACGGCGACGAAGGTTCCCTGACCATGATTGGCTCTGTATCACCGGCTGGTGGTAACTTTGAAGAGCCGGTGACCCAGGCCACCCTGAGTACCGTAAAGGCGTTCCTTGGTCTGTCTTATGATCGTGCTTACAAGCGTTTCTACCCGGCGATTGATCCTCTGATCTCCTGGTCCCGTTATCTGGATCAGCTGGAAGACTGGTACTCGAAAAACCTGTCACCAGAGTGGGTCAGCAATGTCCGGGAGATGCAGGAACTGCTGGTGCGTGGTGACAGCATCAACCAGATGATGCAGGTAACTGGTGAAGAGGGTATTACTCTGGAAGACTACGTGACTTTCCAGAAGTCTTACATGCTGGACATGGTCTATCTGCAGCAGGACGCTTTTGACGATGTGGACGCTTCCTGCCCAATCCATCGTCAGCAGGAAAACTTTGACCTGGTGGTGAGCCTGATTCGTCAGCAGTACAACTTCAGCGAGAAAGAAGAGGTGCGTGATTACTTTATCAAGCTGACCGGCCTGTTCAAGAACATGCACTATGCACATCACGGATCACCTGAATACAACAACTACATGCACCGTATTCAGGAGCTTCGCAGCCATTACGCCATGGGTGCTTTAGCTGCCTGATGGCTGTTGTATAACACGTCCTGTCCAAGTCTGCCGGCGATGCCGGCAGTACTTTTTTAACCCGGATATTTTCAGATATGTCTTCGCCCATTATCCCCTGAATATCTTTGATTTAGTTTGAACTTTTTGGTTTTTTTAATATCAACACTGGCTATGTTGAAAAGAGCAGTCGGTGTTATATGGATAGCGATAAAATTTCAGGCTTGCCTGACTCTTGCATTGTTCAAACTTACCATTCTTATCAGCAAGAACGTGCGGGTGGCAGGATGGGCTCTTACCATGTTACCCCCTGTGAACATGATGACCTTTCAGGCGCTGATTCTGGCTCAAATTTGCAGGAAGACGGCAGGATGCAGCGTTTGGCTGAGAGGTTTTCAGCTATCGGTACTGTTACTCAACCAGTCTCTGCGCAAAAGATAGAAGTGAAAACCAGGGTTCAGTGTGCTTTGCAGGCATTCCTGAAACATGACATTGAGCTTTGCAGGCAATTTGTGCAGCCAGCATATCCTGACTGTGATAAAAGTTTTACCCCTCGATTTATCAGATTTTTTCCTGTTGTGTCAGGGATTTTGATCGATGCTCTTGTTGCAAAAGGAGAATCTGCCACAGACAGCGATTATGAGCTGGCAGGTGATGTCTTAAAAGACAGTGAGGTGAAAGCTGTTTTTTTCCAGCTGATAAGAGCCACTTTTTCCGGGCTGGATAGTTCCAGGAAAACTACAGCTGATCATCTTCTTAAGGCTTATAAAAAATATCCGGATGGGTGTTATGACGCAATAGTCGATGGAATCATCAGTCATAGAAAATCCCTTCCGGAATTACAGGTTGCAATGGACAGAAATCGGCTTACCCGGGGATTTCCAGCATGCTATTTTCCAATGCTGTTTGGCTCGAAGGAAGACTATTATCTGGGGGTAGATGCCCAAAATTATGATGCCAATACGGTTCATAATCTTTGTCAGGCCTTTGCAGGTTTGTTGGAGCAGTCCCGTCGTGGCGATCTTGAACCTGTGAATTTGTTGATATTGAATCAGATTCATCAACGTCTGACTAAGGATGTCAAGTCCTGGTATGGTGAACCTATATCTCCAACTTATGACTGTGCTGTATCACATGTATTTGATATTCCGAAAGAAAAATTCACGCAGTCTGGTTACCTGGAAATGATGTTATTCGTGCAGAACTGCGATAAAAAATACCGGGGTATAGATAAACTCTCTCCTGAAAATCACGCAATTTTTCATATTTGTGGCTACCATGCGCCAAATGATGAGAGACCGGGTAAAGTTACGGTCAGAGCCTATTGTGATGAGCCTGACAAAGGTAATATTCGCAAGAAAAATGTATTGATAAACGTGCTGGTTGACCATAGAAAGGCGCTGCATAGCACCCCGACTCCGGAAGATGTTCGCTTATCTACTGCCCGGCTGGCAAAGCGATTAATGCTTTTGCACTATTTTCTTGACGGAAATGGCAGAACCATTATTTACCTGATCAATCGCGAGCTGCTCAGAAATGGTCAGCCTCCGTCAATTATTCTGGATGCTGACGCCATTACTGCGAAGTCATCTGCCGAGTTCTCCCAAATGATAAAGGAAGGGCAGGATCTTTTTATCGGTATACAGCGCAATAGGCAGCCAACCTTATCTAATCCACCCTCTCTCTGTTTTCATGATCAGGCAAAAAGCAGGTTGCATGGGTATTTGCAGCAAGACTGGCGATAGGGGGTTACGGATGTTGACAGGTTGGGTTGGTATTGTTGGTAAAAAACGACAGTATATGTACAATGCAGAATGTTCTCCTCGTATAACCAGATAACTACGAGGCTAAAGCGGTCAGGGATTCGCCGTACATAATGATAAAAAAGTTCTGGCACCAGTGGTACAGGATATCTGGTTGCGGAAAGGAGTTATAATGAAAAAAATTACCGCCATGCTGGCATTTCTGCTGGCGTTCAGTTCCTCGCTTTTTGCCTCTTATAACCAGATATGGGAAGAGTCCACGCTGAACAAGATTATGGAGCGCAAGGTGCTTCGTGTTGGTCTGGATGCAGGCTATATGCCATTTGAAATGACCAACAAGCAGGGTAAGATCGTTGGTTTTGATGTGGACGTTGCCCGGCAGATGGCCAAGTCCATGGGCGTAGAGCTGGAAATTGTCAATACCGCATGGGATGGCATTATTCCGGCACTGGTGACGGATAAGTTTGACATTATCATGTCCGGTATGACTCTGACTTCCCAGCGTAACCTGCAGATTAACTTTGCCAACCCCTATATTGTCATTGGCCAGAGTGTATTGCTGCGTAATGGCCTGGAAGATGAAATCAAGTCTTACAAAGATCTGAATAATCCAAAATATACGGTGGTTTCCAAGCTGGGCACCACTGGCGATCTGGCCGCCAGGCGCTACCTGAGCAAGGCTAAGCTGAGATTGTTCGAAACCGAATCTGAAGGTGCCATTGAAGTGGTGAATGGCAAGGCAGATGCCTTTATTTATGACCTCCCGTTTAATGCGGTCTACTCCAGCCAGAATCCGGGCAAACTGGTTCACCTGGACACTCCTTTCACTTATGAGCCGCTGGCCTGGGGCGTTCGCAAGGGGGACCCGGACTTTGTTAACTGGTTAAATAACTTCCTGACCCAGATTCAGGGCGATGGTACTTACGATAAAATTTATGCCAAGTGGTTCGAAAGTTCCGCATGGCAAAAGACCCTGAAGTAACGGTTGATGCTGCAGGGTAAACCCGTGAAAGGCCAGCCTCTGCAAATGGAAAAGCCGCCAAACCAGGTTCTGTGGAATCTGGTTTTTGCGGCAATATTGCTGCTGTTGGGTCTGGGTATCTACAAGTCCAGTCAAGCGATTGACTATATCTGGCGCTGGGATCGAATTCCCCAGTACATTGTTTATCAGGCCCGCGATGAACTTCGTGCGGAGTTTGATGGCACCATACAAAGTAATGAAGCAGGAGAGCTAAACCTCATTAATGATGCTGACGACAGTGAGCGTATGACTGTTGTCGGTTATCAGGAAATTGCTGTCAGTGACGGTGACCTGATCTTTGCAGGTGACCTGTTGGCGGTCAACTATCACTGGCAGCCGGGACCGATGGCCAATGGACTCTGGATGACCATCAAGCTCTCCCTGGTGTCTATTGTTTTTGCCATTGTTCTTGGGGCTCTGGCTGGTCTGGCGCGCATATCACCCAATCCGGCACTGCGTCACCTTGCGACTGTTTATGTTGAGCTGGTGAGGGGGACGCCCCTGCTGGTGCAAATCTTCATTGTCTACTTCTTTATTGGCACTGTTATGGATCTGGAGCGATTCACCGCCGGTGTGGTGGCGCTGTCAGTATTCACCGGAGCCTATGTGGCAGAAATCATCCGGGCCGGTATCGAATCTATCAGCCGGGGGCAGATGGAGGCCGGACGAAGTCTGGGGATGAGCCGTGGCATGACCATGCGCTATATCATTCTACCGCAGGCGTTCAAAAGGGTGTTGCCACCACTGGCTGGCCAGTTTATCAACCTGATCAAGGATTCTTCGCTGGTTTCCGTTATCTCGCTGACAGACCTTACCAAGGCTGGACGGGAAGTGGTAAGTGTGACATTCAGCCCGTTTGAAGTATGGTTCAGTGTTGCCCTGTTGTACCTGGTTCTGACCGCCATGCTTTCCTGGCTGGTCCGTCGTTTGGAGGTGAGATATGCCGTCAGAGACTGAAGGTTCTTTGTCCGCAGCGGGCATTATCCGGGCCACCGGGGTTGAGAAGGTCTATCCCAACGGGGTGCATGCTCTGAAAAATGTTCATCAGAATATTCAGGAGGGTGAGGTCGTTGTGGTCATTGGCCCCAGCGGCTCCGGTAAGTCGACATTTCTGCGAACCCTGAATCAGCTGGAAACCATTAATGCGGGTGAAATTGTTATTGATGGTATATCCCTGACCACGCCCGGGGATGTGAATAAACTCCGGGAAGAAGTGGGGATGGTTTTTCAGTCGTTTAATCTGTTCCCCCACCTGTCAGTATTGGACAATATCTGCCTGGCACCCATGAAGGTTCGTGGCATCAGCCGCACTGAAGCAGAGGAGCGGGCAAAAGCCCTTCTGCTGAAAGTAGGGCTGTCGGATAAGGCCGCCAGTTTTCCTCCGCAACTGTCGGGTGGACAGCAACAGCGGGTTGCCATCGCCAGGGCACTGGCCATGCAGCCACGGATTATGCTGTTTGATGAACCCACCAGTGCCCTTGACCCGGAAATGGTTGGTGAAGTGCTGGATGTGATGAAACAGCTGGCTGCAGAGGGGATGACCATGGTGGTGGTTACCCATGAAATGGGGTTTGCCCGGGAGGTGGCTGATCGGGTCCTGTTTATGGACGGCGGTGAGTTACTGGTGGATAGTGAGCCGGAGGTTTTTTTTCAGGCACCGGAGAATGAACGTTTGCGGGTTTTCTTAAGTCAGGTAATTTGACGAAATCTTTGGTCAGTAAAACAGCTGGCTCTTTATGGATTCCGGGGGGGGGGGAGTATTTCAGCTGTGCTCTTTGATCACTCTATCCTTTCTCCTGGTCCATATCCGAAAGGCTATAACGTCGGATCGGTTAGATGTAATTATCCGTTGTTATCTCCTGGGTGTGTTTCCTTAAACGCCCAGCGAACCCTTAATACAGGCGTTCTTTTAAATGCTGGAATCAATAACCAGTACATAAGGATGCCAAAGCAGTTTGCGACGATATCCCAGAACGATGGGTGGCGATAGTCGGTAAGGGATTGCAGGCCTTCAATCCAGATACCGTATAAAGCCGCGATAGCCGCTTTTTTCAGGTTGAAATTGTCCTGGTAACAACAGCCATCAAGCAGGCCGGAAATAACCAGAAAAGCAAGGCAATGGGCTATTTTGTCAGCAGCCACCGGTAGCCTCCAGAATGTCAGGTCAACACCTCTGAAGTTATCTATAGGCAATAGAGACAAAATAGTGATGGCTGTCAGGGTGATGGCTAATGCCGCTCTGCTGACCGGTAAATAGTGCTGAAGAATTACGTCTTCCAGTGACGGGGATTTCCTGAGGTTTTCCACTTTACACGTTTGGATCTGTTTGTATTGAGTTTGTCTTTCAGTGAAGCAGGAATTTCCAGCTCACGCCAATGACCCGGCTGCAGGTCGTCAATTTTCCATGATCCTATCTGGCAGCGAATCAGCCTGAGTGTTGGATGGCCGATAGCAGCGGTCATTCTTCTTACCTGACGGTTTCTACCCTCCTTTATAGTTAATTGAATCCAGCAATCCGGAATCGACTTTCTTTCCCGTATGGGCGGCACTCTGTCCCAGACATCAGGAGGGTCAATGATTTCTGCCCGGGCCGGGAGAGTAGGGCCGTCGTTCAGAACTATTCCGGTACGAAGATGGTCTAAGGGTTGAGAGTCCGGGATTCCTTCCACCTGAACCCAGTATGTTTTGGGCATCTTGTGCTCAGGTGAGGCAATCAGGTTTTGCAACTGGCCATTATCCGTCAGCAGTAACAACCCTTCGCTGTCTCGATCCAGCCTGCCCGCTGGATAGATGCCGGGAATGTTAATGAAATCCTTCAGGGTTTGCCGTCCTTCCTGGTCCGTAAACTGGGTCAGGACACCGTAAGGTTTATTAAAAAGCAATAATCGGCTTTTTTTGGAAGGGCGTATAACAGAAGCCTGCATGGGTAATCACTGATGAGAAAAGTCAGAATTATAAATGCAGGAGAACCTGTGGACTAGACTATGGCCTTAACCATTTAAAAGGGGTTTGTGTGAGTACACCACCAGCAAGCTGTGATCACCCTCAGCAGCGGGCAACTGATTTGAAATCAGTTATCAGTTATTTAGCTCCATTGCTATTGGGGGGGAGTCTTTGGGTGCTACCCGCTCCGGAAGGTCTGGATCTGCAGGGGTGGCATATGCTGATTATTTTTATCAGCACCCTGTTGGGGGTGATGGTCACCCCCATGCCCATGTCGGCAATCACACTGATGGGGGTGACAGCTCTGGGACTGACCAAAACGCTGACCCTCAAGCAGGCACTGGCGGGTTATGGTGATCCCGTAACCTGGCTGGTGGTGCTGGCGTTTTTCATCTCTCACGGGTTTATAAAAACCGGGCTTGGGCTCAGAATTGCCTACTGCTTCATGCGTATCATGGGGAAGAAAACCCTGACGCTGGGTTACGGACTTACCCTGACGGATATGCTGCTTGCCCCGGCAATGCCCAGTACCACGGCTCGCGCAGGTGCTGTGGTATACCCCATTATGCAATCCATCGCCACTGTCTATGACAGTAAACCGGGAGCCACTGCCAAAAGGATGGGGGCTTTTCTGTTGATGATCGTCTTCCATGCCAATGCCATCACCAGCACCATGTTTCTGACCGCCATGGCGGGTAATCCACTGGTGGTCAAGCTTGCTGGCAATCAGGGTATTGAGTTGAGCTGGGCGACGTGGGCCCTGGGGGCATTGTTACCCGGTATTGTCTGTCTTATCTTGATGCCACTTTGCCTGTATCGCATTATCCCGCCGGAATTGAAAGAAACCCCCATGGCCGTCAAGGTGGCACAGGATGAACTTCACCGCCTGGGCTCCCTGACCAGGGATGAATGGATTATGGCCGGTACATTCCTGGCGCTGCTTGTGCTCTGGATATTTGGCCAGCAGCTGGGCTTTTCAGCGACGCTGGTTGCCATGGTGGGGGTGTGCATTCTGCTGTCAAGCGGTGTTCTGAACTGGGATGATCTCCGTGGTAATAAGGGGGCCTGGGACACCATGATCTGGTTCGGGGCATTTATTACCATGGCTCATTACCTCAGTGCCTATGGCGTAGTGAGCTATGTCAGTGATCAGGTTGGCGTTCTGTTTGACGGTCTGCCCGCCTGGCTGGCAATGATCACCGTTTGTGGACTTTACTACTTTTTCCATTATTTCTTTGCCGCATCCACAGCACAGATCAGTGCCATGTATGCCGGTTTTCTGCTGATTATGCTCGGAGCTGGTGTTCCGCCACTGGGAGGTGCACTGATGCTGGCTTATATGAGTAATATTTGTGCTGTTATTACCCACTATGGAAATGGACCGGCACCAATTCTTTATGGGGCCGGTTATCTCTCTCTTTCCACCTGGTGGAAAGTCGGGTTGATCATGAGTTCGCTCTATTTGCTGGTGTGGCTGGGGTTGGGTAGTGTCTGGTTGTCCTGGTTAGGCTATTTATAGCCAGGTTATAGCCAATAAGTTGTAACTGATCCGGCCATTTGCCACAGTGTGTTGTGGCCTAAACAATCACCTCAACAAGAAACGTTTTGATCAGGAAACCCAGGACACCCAGGCCGAGAGCTCCAAAGAGTACAAATGTACCCCATTTTCCCGCATTGGATTTTTTGGCCAGGTCATAAACGATAAAAGCCATAAATAAAACCAGCCCGCTGATTAAGACCTGCAACATGATGGATTCGAATTCAGCAACATCCATAGAACCTCCAGAAATTTTGCCGACTTTTTTCGCCAACTTTCTTATGCCGGTATTTTAGGCATTTTCTGCTGAGTCGCCAATATCGCATATAAACATAGTACAGCTCCCATCAGTTGATGCGTTATTGCCAGGTGCTGCAACCCTCAACCTTCAACAGACCCTACACAGATTTGTCCCCAGACCGATATAGGTATCCAGAGAGTTTCAAAATGATCTGGTCAAAGGCTATCCGGGGGTAGGTATGGCGCTCAAACTCAGGCTGGTAGATGTCACCAAATTACAAAAAACCAACTATCTGACTTCGGAGGCATCAAAGGCTGCCGTCCGGGAGGCAAAAGCGTTGCTGGATAAGCAGGAAGAGTTTATGAAAAATGGTGGAATGGACCGGCAAAAGCTACGTGCTTTTATCAATAGTGACTATTGGACATCTCGCCAAAAGCAGAAAGCCAGGGAAGAACTGCTCAATTTTCATAATGAGTTTAAAAGCAATATGGCCAATGAAGCAGCGGCTAAGCGCAAAGAGCTGAATAGTGCCAGCCGTCTGCTCACGCAACGTAAAGTGAAGAAAGCAAGTACCGTTAAAAAGCGCTCTGGATATGTATAGGGCGTAAACAGATCAATACAAAAAATAAATGCTTTTCAGGGATGAGTTCAGCATGAATAACGTTAACGGCGTTTCCACGACGAATGATATAAAAACTCTAAATCCGGCAGATATGAGTCAGCAGGACTTCATTGCTGCTGTCTATCTTGAGCGTGGAGAAATGCTGGACTCAGAAGTTCGACGAATTATTGGTGAAATTGATAAAAGTAACCAGTATATAGATACCATTAATAAGTTGATTGGCAAGGCTAATGTCGCCGAGTATGGATCAACCCATTATTCCTCCACCACATGGCAGGTTAAAGGCAAAAATGTTGTGCTTGATAATGGTTACGGGTTGAATTTCCAGCCAGATGGTAAGGGTGGGAATACCTTCACTCTCCTTGACGGGGATGGTAATCAGTTAATCTACCAGAACCAGACTCTGATACCTGTGCCTGCCGGTGCTACGGTGGATGCACTGGAAGTTGGCATTCCCGTGATGAACGACATGACCTATATACTGAATGATGGCACTGAGATTACCTTTAAGGCCGGAGCCCCGGATAAAACATTCAACTCCTCGGACTTTTCCGGAGGAATGGCGGATATAACTTCGATTATCATTACCCGAGATAATCAGGGAATGAAAATCAGTGATGTTAATGTTGCCGGATCAATGACCATCGGCTCCCCTACCGTTGAGACCCCAACTGACGTGGGAGTATCCCAGCCGACCTCAAAAACGCAAACGGTAAGTGTTCCTGCTAACACTCTGCCGGTGTATGAGCACTACGATGAGAACGAAAATTACGACACCATTGATGCCGTCCATGGGGAAAGAGTATCCTCCCAGTGGCAAGGGGTTATTCAGAATAAATCTCCAGCGGAACAGGCCGCCATACTGTCCAAGATAAAGTCGGATGGCGGGATATCTATTTACTGGGAACTGGGTGACGCGGATAATACTAATGAGATTTATCGTAAAACATTTGATTATGAGCCCTACGCCAGTGAAACGCTCTCCCAATTTATTGGACGTGCCGTTAATAGCTCTAAAACGGATTTCCGAAACTATGTCCATGCAGAGGAAGGTGATATAGAAATAGAGTATATCCAAACCGACATTCACTTTCCCGCTTATAGTTATCAGGAAGTGATACCAGGGACCAGTAAAACAACCAAACAAGCTTCATCCAGCGCTATTAACGTAAGCCGGGATTTTTATGACTCTGAGAATTATGGGAGTATCAAGGCATTCACTGATGATTATTTATTAAAATTGAGAAGTGACCTGACGAAAAGAGATCTCAGCGATGAACAGATGAAAGGGCTTGAAAAAGAATTACAGACCAATGGCTATTCCATTAACTTGACGCTGGAGGATACTGATGGGGACGATAACTCGTATGGCAGAAATTATAGCTACAAATTGGTCCCCGGAGAGTCTGTGGATGATTTCTTTGAACGCGTGATGGATCATTCAGCAGCAAAGCTCAGATCATGGATAAACTACCATATGGATGAGGGCGCAATTAACATAAAATCAATGTCTGCCTCCAGTACTATACCCGGATTCTCCTATGATCAGTATGCACCACTTCCACAGGCTGAAGAAAATGCTGCTCGTCCGAAAAACCGCCATAGCCTGGATGTCAACAATCATGATGGTCACATCCTGTTTGAAGCCGGAGGCATGCACCAGTGGGAGTATGATGGCCGGGGTACCCAGGCCATCAGTAAAGCGAATCCCAATGATTCCAGCAATCAGGTATCCGGTTTTTTTGGCAGGAAGCTGGCGTTCAGCCAGTCAGTCAATGATGAGTTTAGCGGTACCACGCCGTTTATGACCCAGAAGGAGAAAGAACTCCTGAGTAATATATTGAGGATTACCTATCCCGATGCCAGCGGCAGTGGCAAGCTGACCCCTGAAGAGTGGGTCACGTTAAAGAAGAGCCTGATTAATGCCCGTGATAATCTCAATGGCAACAGTCAGATTCAGACCGTTCAGCTGCAAAGGGCGATGCAGACGTATAATCAAAACTTTGAGGCCATGTCCAACGCCCAGCAGAAGATCTACTCCCTGCTCAGGGATATCATTTCTAATGTGAAGTAATCCGGGGCAACCGGCAATAACTGTGCAGCAGCGAATGCCGGTCCACTTGACTTAATCAAGACTGATCCCCAGTTGACTGACGCCATCGTTGGCAGAAAGAAGCCGAAGCTCTTTGGTAAATTCTTTTGATGGTTTCTTTTGCTGACAGACCATGCGGATCAACTCACTGATAAACCGACGTTGAACCTCAAACAATTCATGCTCTTCAGTATACTGCGCGAGCTCTGTCCCTCTGAGCTCTTGTGCTTCAGTGTATTTTATGAATTTACCGATGGTGCTGAGTGACACCGTTAATGCACTGGCTGTTTCATCAATGGATGCTTTCATGGCACAGTTGATGGCACAGTTAAGACCAGCCGAAAAATCCAGCGCCGGTTCAACACCAAACATATCAAAATCTTCAGGGGCTGGCGTATTTTCATCCAGTCGTTCAAGCAGACGTTCGAAGTTTTTTGCCGATTGAAGTCCGGCGGTGTAGTCCCAGAGCATGTTCAGACAGTGCCTCACATCGGCAGCATGGCCAAATTCTGCCAGCTCTGAAAACAGTGCAAAGTTGGGCCATGCTCTCTCAGTGACAGCCGTAGCCAGTGTGGCCAGTTGCCAGGGAGCGAGTAATTCAATTTGGCGGGAATATTGAGCGTATAGTGTGCGGGTGTTCAATGATGATTACCATTAGGGTTGATGCCGCTGGCATTTTAGCATTTCTTGTTAACAGCGACATCACTACTTTAAATTTACAGGGGCCAGGTAAACTGCAGTCGTACAGAGTTGAAATTATAATTGGAATTTAACTCAACAGCACCACCATCCGGTAAGCAGCTGCCGGCAGTAATTCGATTGGTCCTGAGCTGGACTTCCCCACAATCACTGAAAGAATATCGGGTGTTCTGCCTGATAAAGTAGATACTTTCTTTAACGCTTTCTCCAAGACCGATGCTCTCCAGTCCGTAAAGAATGGCTGAGCCTGCAACCCGGTCCCGGACCTTATCCGGGTCGTCAATGGTTTTGTAAATGAATGAGCCAATGCGCTCTTCATTGATCTCTATTGTCTGTTTGAAAATAAATTCTGCTTGTTTGTGGTCTGTTTGATAGGTCGGTGCCAGAAAATCATTCATGGATGAAACATCGTTTAAAAACGGAGTTCTATCATTTGATTCCATCAGCAGGGAATGATCAGCTGATGAATAGGATATAAAGCCCATTGCCATAGATAAGTAAATCGTTCGAAAAATGTTTTGGGCAATATTAGTTATTTTCATAGCTTTAATCCTTGAGTTGATTTATGTCTGTTTGTTCTTTTTCTCCAAAAGAGATTTTTGGGTTTTCGATAGGAAGAGAATATTTTTAATTCTATTTAGATAATCAAAAACCAATTGCTTAAAACATATTGTTTAAATGCATACCATCACATTAGACACCTAAAGAGTGAAAATAACTTGAACAAAGGTATCATATTTCTATTTGATCTATGGTTTTGAGTGTTTTAATTGTTTTAGAGAATAAAAATATCTTTTTATATTTCGAATATGGCTTCCAGAGAACATCCCCGGAAACCAATGGCCATCAGGCGCGGGACATGAACTTCCCGGTTTCTGTATTGATTTTAATGATTTCCCCGTTACTGAGATACTCTGGAACCTGGACTTCCAGGCCAGTGCTGACCCGGGCCGGTTTTGTTCTTGCCGCGGCCGAGGCTCCTTTTATGCCAGGGGCTGTATCAACGATTTCCAGGGCAACGGATGCTGGCAGGTCAATCGCCAGTAGCTGGCCATCAACCAGCAGGGCGGTCAGGCCTGCCATATTGTCAGCGATATAGAGAAGCTGGTCCTCAATCGTGCTGGCATTGACGAGATACTGGGAATAATCCTCAGAATCCATAAACGTACACTCATTGTCTTCACGATAGAGAAGCGTGACGGCTCTTCTCTGCAGGTCCACATCAGTGAGAAGAATGTCGCCGGTCAGTGTCTGCTCAAGTTTCTGGCCGCCGGGAACAGAACTGAAACGAACCTTATACAGGGTCTGGGCACCGCGGGCAGATGGGCTTTTCGCCTCAACCTGACGAACCTGATAATACTGGCCTTCAATGTCTACAATCTGGCCTTTTTTCAGTTCTCGAGCGTAAGGCATTGGATTCCTCGGAATAGCTGGTATGCAGATAAATACGGTTGGAGTGATGATTGCTCTGGTCTGTACTGTTTGACCTGGATAGTCAAGTTCCAGCGTCAGGAGTCTCTGGCCGGACAGCCAGAGTAAAGCATCCATCGGGGCATTTTAAATTGATTATGCCTGCTGATAAAGAGAGCAGTGAGTGAAGTGTTGCGCAATACAATGCCGGATTGGGGTTTAAAGATGAGTCTCATCAATGCAGATGTCGTGGGTTACTGGATTTACCAACAACCTTGCCCGTGTTATCGAGAATTTTATCCCTGGAATCCACACGGTATATCTGCCTTAAATACTCTTCCTTAATGGCTTTCTCATCAACGAGAGGCTTGGTATCCACTCCAGCGTATGCCAGGTATTCAAGCATGTACAGGGGGTTCGGCATGATAACCTCCGAGCCAGTTATAATGTGCGCGGTAGCTTACCTTTCGCCATGACTCCGTTTGTTGATGCAGGGCATAAAAAGAGTGCCTTGTCATGAAAGTTTGTTGAAAGCCTATGTAAACCACTGATGAAGCTTGTTGTCTGTCAATTTCATGAAAAATATTGCATCGTGCTCGCTAACATAGAAAAAATTGACTTACATCAATGCTTGAAAAAGGCTGGGCCTATAAAAAAGATTATTAGAAGAAATATCTAAGGGGGATGCTATATGACGACAGTGATTGACCGAATCATCAAAGACCATCAGCATATGGCACGCTTGCTGGACTACCTGGATTACGAGGTCTCTGGTTACCGGGAAGGCAGTGAGCACAATCCTCAGCTGAACATTATTATTGAAGCGCTGGATTATATGCATAACTATCCAGATGCATTTCACCATCCTCTTGAGTCCAGGTTGATGGCCCGGCTTCGTCCCCGGTTGGCCAGTAAAGAAGAACGGGTTCAGTTTGATATGATTGAGGATCAACACCGGCAGATTACGGCAATGACCCAGAGGCTCGTGGAGGCTTTCAATACCGTTGCTTCTGACCAGGTTATCCCGATTAATCTGCTACTGGCTGAATACACGCTCTACAGTGAATTGCAGCGGGAACATATGGAACTGGAAAACCAGTATATGATTCCGGCGATGCAGTCCTTATTGAGTGTTGATGATCTGGTACTGGTTGATAATGATCTTAAACAGATGTCTGATCCACTTTTTGGTTCTCATTTATGGGAGGTATACCAAAATCTGTACCAGTATGTTACTGAGCGGGAAAACGGGGTTGAGCCGGTTATTTGATATTCAGCTCTACTCATAACCTTTACTCTCCAGCAAATTGCATGTTAAGAATTTGCTGGGAGTTCTGTCCAGACCGTAACTCAGTTTGCGGCTTGTCCCTTCGCCTTTATCTTCTTCACCCAGTCTGCAATGTAATAGCACTGATATTCATAAAGTGATAATTGTATAGGGCAGTTTTTTATTTCGCTATCGAAAGAGAGGATGGAGCGTGGGTAAACCAATAACATGGATTGTTGCAGGCATTTTCTGGATGCAGGCTCATTTCGTTCTTGCTGATGCCATTCCCCCCGGAGAGATTGCGCCCGAGCCGGGTACAGGCAATACGGAACAGGAACTGGTCAGGGCCTCTGACTATATGGTAGCTACTGCAAACCCCTATGCAGCGAGAGCTGGTTACGAAATTCTCAAACAGGGCGGTTCTGCTATTGATGCTGTCATCACCACGCAGCTGGTACTGAACCTGGTGGAACCGCAATCTTCAGGTATTGGTGGGTCGGGATTAGTCGTTTATTTTGATAATAAGGTCGGACAGTTATCCACCTGGGAAGGTCGTGAGACTGCACCGGGGCAGGTAAAGCCGGATCACTTTCTTGATGAAACAGGAGAACCCAGGGCGTTTTATGATGCGGTTGTGGGTGGGCGATCGGTAGCAACTCCCGGTCTGCTCAAGTTGATGTATGAAGTGCATCAAAAGCATGGAAAACTGGCTTGGAAAACCTTGTTCAAGCCAGCGATAAAACTGGCCCGGGAAGGGTTTATTGTGTCGCCAAGACTGGCCAGCCTTGTTGCCATGGATCAGACACGTCTGGGGCGTTATGAAAACACGAGAAACTACTTTTATCCTGAAGGCCGTCCTGTGCAGGAAGGCGATCTGCTGAAAAACCTGCCATTTGCCAATACTCTGTCTCTTATTGCCAGTCGTGGGATTGATCCGTTCTATCAGGGAGAGATTGGTCGCGATATCGTCACAACGGTGAACTCAGTAACCGATAATCCTGGCTTACTGACTATGAGTGACCTGAACCGTTATCAGGTTCAGGAACGTGACCCTGCCTGTATGGACTATCGGAGGTATCGGGTGTGCAGTATGGGACCACCGAGTTCGGGTGGGCTGACCATGGGGCAGATTCTCGGGATGCTGGATCACTACAACCTGCCTGAACTGGGCAAGGACAACCCCATTAGCTGGCAACTGATTGGTGATGCAACGCGTCTGGCTTTTGCCGACCGTGGAATGTATATGGCGGATCAGGACTTTATTAATGTGCCGGAGGGGTTGCTGGATAAGTCCTATCTTCTTGAGCGAAGTCGGCTGCTTAAAACTGGAAAGCCGTTGCAAGGGGTTGCTCCGGGCTTGCCGCCGGGCATAGACGAAATACGTCAGGCTTCCGTTGAAGCGCTGGAACTCCCGGCAACGACGCATATCAGCATTGTTGATGGTGATGGCAATGCGGTGGCGATGACCTCCAGCGTAGAGAATGCTTTTGGCTCACGCCTGATGGTTGGTGGTTTTCTGTTGAATAACTCCATGACGGATTTTTCCTTCCGTCCATTTATTGATGGCAAACCGGTAGCCAATCGCATAGCACCAGGAAAACGACCAATGTCTTCTATGACGCCCACTATCGTGTTACGTGATGGCAAGCCCTATATGGTTCTTGGCTCTGCGGGTGGCAGTCGTATAATTGTTCATGTTGTCAAAACAGTTATTGCTCATCTGGACTGGCAATTACCCGTGGATGAAGCCGTTAGTCTATCTCACCGAATCAATATGCAGGGATCTTATGAACTTGAGTCCGGAACGGATGCGGAAAAGCTGGTAATACCGCTAAAAGCAATGGGGTATAAGGTATCAGTCCGTGATCTGAACAGCGGTCTGCATGCCATTGTTATAAAGAAGTCAGGCCTGGAAGGGGCTGCTGATCCACGGCGGGAAGGTGCGGTTATGGGGGACTGAATACCCGTATGCCCAAGATCGAAGACCAATGGCACTGACTTAAGACTCCAAGCCATGATCTGCCTCACCAGAGTCATGGCTATGGAATAGCAAGAAAAGAACCGTTTTTTCTCTTGTTTTCATCCCAAACCAAAGTAGCAGCGAATAAGGATCAGGATAAAGTGCACTGCAGATCATTTAGATCTTCAAAAGCTTCTGCAACATCCAATAGCTCTAACTGCCAGCTGTACTTGGCTCCGGCTCCGATAAGCGCTCGCTCGCATTGTACGTCACTTGCAAAATCCAGCGCCGTCTGGTTCCTGTTGTTTTTGACGTTAATATCTGCATTGGCATCAATAAGGGTCATAAGGTATCCGATATTGTTTTCTCTGGCAGCCGCAAAGAGTGCAGTTTCACCGGAGTAGTCTCTGGCATTAATATCTGCCCCAGCCCTAATCAGAGTTTTGGCACATTCTACATTGTCAGTCCGGTTGCCCAGGTGGAGGGCCGTACGGCCCTGTTGATCTCTGGCATTGCGATCCGCCCCAGACTCAAGGAGTTTTTGAAGAAAGGTAATATCATCAAGTCCAGCGGCGATATGAAGTGCACAGTCGCCAAACCGGTTTTTAACATCCACATTTGCCCCGGCGAGCATGACTGCGTTCATGAGCTTTTTGTCTTGACGACTGACCGCACAGGTAAGAGGCGTGAAACCGTTCGTGAGAACGCTGCCTTTTTCAACTCTGCCATTAATGTCCGCACCTGCGTCAATCAGAGGTTGCATGCACTCGGTGCTGCCTGACCCAACTGCATTGAACAATGCATGATTGAGATCAAGACTAAGAGCGAGCCCCCCCTCGTTGAGCAGAACATGTACGCTCACGGGGAGATTTTTCGCGGTGGCGATCATCAGAGACTCATTTAAAATCTCAGTACGTCGTCCACTGTTGAGATCCTCAAAACAGTACCATGATTTCATCAGAAATCGGATTGAATCAGTTTGGCCACTTTCCGAGGCAATACGCAGGGCTCCAGCAGCTTCGTTCGCCCCCTTTTTCATCAAATACCGCATAGACTCTACCTGAGCTTCTCCAGCAGCAGAACCCATTGCCATATTAAGTTGTTCGGTAATGTAATCTCTATGGTGCCCCTTGAACCAGGTGTTTAATACCCACTCCAGACACTCAATCCGGCCATTTGCAGCTGCTGTATACAATACAGAGTTAGGATTGGGGTGTGGCTCTTTTGATTTTTCCCACAATAATTGCAAGCACTCAACCTGACCGTGTTTAGCGGCAATCTTTCCCAGGGCATCAATTATGCTCTCCAGATTGTCAGCATAAACGGCTCCTCCAGATTGTTGTTGCCAGCCTATATTGTCGATATCAAGATCCAACACCTTTCCCAGTGCTTCCAGATCCCCATAACGACAGGCATGTGCAGCTAAAGGCTGAGAGCAACGAAGCAACGGCAGGATAGGTTGCTCCGAACAGACAATGCAATGCAGTTCACTCCGCCTGGCCTCAGCCCTGGCTTGATCAAGCAATGGTTGAAGAATGCAGTCAAGATGGAATTGGTGGGACTCAGGGCACGACGCGGTGACCACCGATCGCCCACCAAATAAGCTGTTTGTTTGCTCTTTACAGAGAGCACAAGTTGGAAAATTACTTAAATTGTTTATCGAATTTGTAACATTATTCATAACAGATCTCCGTTAAAAGCGAGCAGCTGCCTTTCACCTCCATTGGTATTTTCCTGAAATCTGTTGTCAAAGGACTGATCAGATATACAGAAACACTGTCAGTGCAAAACCAGTGAGAGAGCGAGAACCACCTTGGCCGGATTGCTACCACTGCACTCTGAAAAGCGTTTTTCCAGAACGTGAAGGCTGCAAGTGAGTTGTTTTTCAGCTTAGGAGGCTGAGCGAGGATAGCGCCCGTCCAGGCGACCCATTAGCGAGGATAGCAGTCTATTCTCGGTCAGCCTCTTGGGAACAGTCCTTAATTAATAACAGTCGTGCTTTCTAACTTTCGGTTTCTATACCAACCGAAGTAACGGCACCAATTCACCATCATCGCTGTCTTCTGCAATATCGGGCAGTGAGTTCACGGAGCGTTCGGGGGATCTGTTCACGGGATTGTCCCCTGTGCTCCCGGCCAATATGGGGCTATAACCAGCCGCAGGCGATGCCCGGTTGCGATAGTAGCGGAAGATACACAAGCCAACCACCAGCACCAAGAGTACACCGCCCAGGGCTATAGCGGCTAAAGCGGCTTGATTCAGGTTCAGATCCCTTGAGCTGCTTTTACCCGAAGTGGTTGGGGTTGTTGTCGGGATGGTTGTCGGGATTGTGGCCGGGAAGAACCCACACTGATGAATTTGATTGTTTGCCAGTGCCGTAAAATTATAAACATCGGGCCGATAATTCGGCGGCAGCAGACCAGGGTCAATACCTGCACCTGAATTATCCAGCCAGGGATGACAACCAGGGTCGGTATTGTTTTGCCAGTGTCCATTGATACGGACATTACAGATGCCCGCTTCAGGACCACCCATGACACCAGCATCTCCATATTCACTGTCGACTTCGCAATTGATCGCCGTGGTGCAGGCAAGATTGCTATAAGATGAAAATCCTCCCTCTCCGATGCCAGCATCTGCGCTCTTGCCGGAGGTTGTCACTGTACAGTTCAATGCGGTGGTGCCAACTATCTTTACAGATTCAAATCCGCCACCAACCATGCCCACCCCGATACCGGCGTTCCCGCCGGGGCCGGAGGTCGTCACAGTGCAGTTTGCTGCTGTGGTGTTAGCAACATTTGCCACAGAAAAGCTGCCTCCCCCTGCGCCGATGCCTGCATTGCCACGCAAACCGGAAGCGGCCACGGTACAGTTCACCGCTGTGGTGTTGGCAACCATGTCAAAAAAAACAGCTTTGCCCAGGCCAATACCTGCGTCGCCATAATCACCGGTGTTTTCGACTAAACAGTCCACCGCCGTGGTGTGAGCAATCGTGCCATCATTAAAAGCCGTACCCACGCCAATGCCTGCACCTCCATATTTAGCGGAATTTTCAACTTTGCAGTTCACCGCCGTGGTGTTGGCAACCATGCCATGACCATCACGACGCCCCTCTGCTTTAAAACCTGCCATTAGCCTCCCCGCACCAATGCCTGCTGCTCCTGAATATTCAGAGCTGGCCGATGTGCAATTCACCGCAGTGGTGCCGACAACCCTGCCATTATCACGAAGAAACCCGGCACCAATACCTGCTGCTCCAGCGTCTTCCACGCCAGCGGAGGCTGCCACAGTGCAGTTCACTGCGGTGGTGTTGAGCACCGTTCCCCGGACATTCCCCCCGGCAATCCCCGCACTGTCACCCAGGGCTAATACATGGGCATTCTTAACGCTGGCATTAGTGACCATGGCATCGTCTGCAATGATACAGGCCACTACCGCGACCGGGCCTTTGTCTCTTATATTGGCACCGTTAAAGTTCAGGCCATCGATCTGGCCTGTACCTCCAAGGGTTTGCACCAGACAATGGCTAAGATTACAAATGGTGCCGTTTTCGCCACGGAGGGTGCCGGTAAATGGATGAGTATCATTACCAATGGGCTGGCCCAACTGGCTACCATCAATATCCCCGGTCTGTCGGTAAGTACCATTGAGTGGATAGTCAGGGTCATGGCCGATCTTACCCAGGGTTGCAGCATCCGGCACCGCTATCCACCGGTCACTGTTATCGTCGGCTGTGGCTGTCGCATTGGCA
This sequence comes from Salinisphaera sp. G21_0, assembly GCF_017744115.1. Lineage (GTDB taxonomy): Bacteria > Pseudomonadota > Gammaproteobacteria > Pseudomonadales > Endozoicomonadaceae > Endozoicomonas. Next base: position 95,603 of record NZ_JAGHQW010000005.1, read on the forward strand.
GCAGTTAGGCCGGACGGAGCACTTGGCACCATGGTCGGGTTCAGCAGCTGATGGGTCCGGGGCGTTGTGCTGGCCGGTTTACGATGCTGCGGCGGTATGTCTTGCTGTCTGTTTTTTATTGCACTGTGGTCGTTTACCGGGTTTTCCTCACGGGTATTTTCCTGTAACAACGGTACGGCGTCAGATTCTGAACACACACCCAGTCGTCCCCACCGTCCCTGTGGCTCGACAGACTGGCTTGTTGATGGTTGCGAGGCACTGGCAGTAACGCTGCCGGGCATGGTTGGTGGCTGTATCAAAATCACTCCCTCATGATGGCGTTAATTATTGTGCTGGTTTCCTACCGCTCAAATTCCCGGGACCGCCACAGGCAGTCATAGGTCTTTGCAATTTGATTGTTCGGTCATCCAGCATAATGAAAATGCCACACGTGGAGAGAAGGCCTATTCGTGCCTGACTCGGGGATTCTCACGGCAAAAGAGCAAACAACCCGCAGGGTAGAATAGCCCCGGATGCGTTACTTTGCTGTGAAAATTCCCGAGAAGAGCATAAAACGGGCCAGCCTGAAATGCGTGAGGCCTTCAGTACTTCGAAAAGCTCAGGAAAAAAGTTCCTGACGATTTCTGAACTGATCCAGGGCATCCGGGTTGGCCTGGGCATCGGTATTTTTTACCGGCCGATTATGAATAACTTCACGCACCGGCAGCTCAACGATTTTACCGCTGATGGTTCTTGGAATGTCGGTGACCTGCAGAACCTTGGCGGGAACGTGACGAGGCGTAGTGTTGCTGCGAATGGTCTGGATGATTTTCCGGATCAACTGATCATTAAGTGTCACGCCATCACGAAGCTGCACAAACAACACAATGCGTGTGTCGTCTTCCCACTCCTGTCCTACCGCAATGCTTTCAAGTACTTCTTCTACCTTTTCAACCTGACGATAAATCTCGGCAGTACCAATGCGGACGTCTCCCGGATTTAATACGGCATCGGCCCGGCCATGGATAATAACGCCGCCATGCCGGGTCAGCTCGCCGTAATCGCCATGAGCCCAGCCCCCTGCAAACTCGTTGAAGTAGGCGTTGTGGTACTTGCTGCCATCAGGGTCATTCCATAAGCCAACGGGCATGGACGGGAAGTGCAACTTCATAGCTGATATCCGGAAGAATGACTTTCAATAATTCCCCCGGCTGGGGAATTATACGGCAAATAATTGGCAGTAATTTTTCTGTGCCTGTTGTAAAGGCTGCAAGTGAGTTTATTTTTGAGCTTGGAAACAGTCCTTAATTGATACCATGCGTGCTTTCTAAGTTTCGGATGCTATACCAACCGGAGTAACGGCACTAATTCACCATCATCGTTGTCTTCTGCAAGATCGGGTAGTGGGTTCACGGAGCGCTCGGGGGATCTGGTCACGGGATTGTCGTCCCCTATGCCCCCGGCCAATATGGGGCTATAGCCAGCCGGAGCCGCAGACGATGCCAGGTTGCGATAGTAACGGTAGATGCACAAAACCCCCACCAGCACAAAAAGCACACCGCCCAGGGCAATACCGGCTATAGCAGCTTGACTCAGGTCCAAAGCCCTTGAGCTGCTATTGCTGGAAGTGGTTGGGGTTGTTGTCGGGACGACAGGGAAGAACCCACACTGACGAACAGGATTGTTTGCCAGTGCCTCACCAGGCCAACAATCTGGCGTCAGCAGACCATAGTCAATACCTGCACATAAATTATCCAGCCAGGGCTGACAACCAGGAACGGTATTGTTTTGCCAGCGTCCATTAATACGAACATTACAGATATCAGGGTCAGAACCACCCTTGATAGAAGCCACTGCATATTCACTGTCGATTTCGCAATTTATCGCAGTGGTGCTGGCAATGATGGCTTTAGAATCTAATATTCCCGCTCCGATGCCAGCAGATGCGTCCTTTCCGGAGGATGCCACGGTACAGTTCAGCGCGGTGGTGTCAGCAATCTTTGTAGAATCAAATCCAGTTAAAAGCGTGCCCGCCCCGATGCCGGCACCCCCGCCAGTGCCGGAGGTTGTCACATTGCAGTTTACCGCTGTGGTGTTGGCAACAGTTGCCAAACTAAAAACGCCCCCACCCACGCCGATGCCTGCACTTCCATCCAAGCCGGAAGCTGTCACGTTACAGTTCACCGCTGTGGTGTCGGCAACCATGCCAAAAAGAGCAGCTCTGCCCGCGCCAATACCTGCGTAGCCATAATCTCCGGAGTTTTCGACTTTGCAGTTCACCGCCGTGGTGTCAGCAAGCGTGCCATTACCAAAAGCCGTACCCACGCCGATGCCTGCACTTCCATCCCTGAGGGAAGCTGTCACGTGACAGTTCACCGCGGTGGTATCGACAACATTACCATTACCACTAATTAGCCCGGCACCAATACCTGCGTTCCCGGTCTCTTTACCGCCAGCGGAGGTTGCCACTGAACAGTTGACTGCGGTGGTGTTGAACACCGTTCCCCGGACATCCCCCCCGGTAATTCCCGCACTGTCACCCAGGGCTACTACACGGGCATTGTCAACGCTGACATTACTGACCATGGCCTCGTCTGCAATGATACAGGCCACTACCGCGACCGGGCCTTTGTCTCTTATATTGGCACCGTTAAAGCTCAGGCCATCGATCCGGCCTTCATCGCCCAGCGTTTGCACCAGACAATGGCTTAGATTACAAATGGTGCCGTTTTCGCCACGGAGGGTGCCGGTAAATGGATGAGTATCATTACCAATGGGCTGGCCCAACTGGCTACCATCAATATCCCCGGTCTGTCGGTAAGTACCATTGAGTGGATAGTCAGGGTCATGGCCGATCTTGCCCAGGGTTGCAGCGTCCGGCACCGCTATCCACCGGTCACTGTGATCGTTGGCTGTGGCTGTCGCATTGGCAGCAGTGAGGCCGGACGGAGCACATGGTACCATGGTCAGGTTCGGCAGCTGACGAGTCCGGGGCGTTGTGCTGGCCGGTTTACGGTGCTGCGGCGGTACGTCTTGCTGTCTGTTTTTTATTGTACTGTGGTCGTTTACCGGGTTTTCCTCCCGGGTATTGTCCTGTAACAACGGTACGGCGTCAGATTCTGTGCACACACCCAGTCGCCCCCACCGTCCCTGTGGCCCGACAGACTGGGTTGTTGCAGGTCGTGAGGCGCTGGCAGTAACGCTGCCGGGCATGGTTGGTGGCTGTATCAAAATCACTCCCTCATGATGGCGTTAATTATTGCGCTGGTTTCCTACCGCTCAAATTCCCAAGACCGCCACAGACAGTCATGAGACTTTGTAATTTGATTGTTCGGTCATCCAGCATAATGAAAATGCCACACGGGTAGTGAAGGCCTATTCGTGCCTGACTCGGGGATTCTCACGGCAAAGAGCAAACAACCCGCAGGGTAGAATAGCCCCGGATGCGTTACTTTGCCGTGAAAATTCCCGAGAAGCGTATAAAACGGGCCAGCCTGAAATGCGTGAGCCCTTCAGTACTTCGAAAAGCTCAGGAAAAAAGCTCCTGACGGTGTCTGAACTGATCCAGGGCATCCGGGTTGGCCAGGGCATCGGTATTTTTTACCGGCCGATTATGGATAACTTCACGCACCGCCAGCTCAACGATTTTACCGCTGATGGTTCTTGGAATGTCGGTTACCTGAAGAACCTTGGCGGGAACGTGACGAGGCGTAGTGTTGCTGCGAATGGTCTGGATGATTTTTCGGATCAATTGATCATTGAGTGTCACGCCATCACGAAGCTGCACAAACAACACAATGCGTGTGTCGTCTTCCCATTCCTGTCCTACCGCAATGCTTTCTAGCACTTCCTCTACCTTTTCAACCTGGCGATAAATCTCGGCAGTACCAATGCGGACACCTCCCGGATTCAATACGGCATCGGCCCGGCCATGGATAATAACGCCACCGTGCCGGGTCAGCTCGCCGTAATCGCCATGAGCCCAAACCCCTGCAAACTCGTTGAAGTAGGCGTTGTGGTATTTGCTGCCATCACGATCATTCCAGAAGCCAATGGGCATGGACGGGAAGCTGGACTGACAGACCAGCTCTCCCTTTTCTTCAGTCACAGGAGTCCCTGCCGTATCCACAAAGTGAACATCCATACCCAGCCCCCGACACTGCAGTTCACCACGATAGACCGGCAGTATCGGGCAGCCCAGGGCAAAGCAGGAGATGATGTCCGTGCCACCGGATATGGAAGAAAGCCGGACATCCGCTTTTACCGCCTGAAAGACATAGTCATAGCTTTCGTGCAGCAAGGGAGAGCCTGTCGACAGAATGGCTTTGAGATGTTGAAGGTTATGACTGCTGGCAGGTTTGACGCCGGCTTTTTGCAGGGCGGCAATGTACTTGGCACTGGTACCAAAAATGGCAACGTTCTCCGCCTCTGCCATATCCATCAGAGTTGCAGGTTCGGGATAAAAGGGGGAGCCATCGTACAAAACGACAGTGGCCCCAAGGGCTAGCGAGGAAACCAGCCAGTTCCACATCATCCAGCCACAGGTGGTAAAGTAGAAAATCGTATCCCGGGCTTTCAGATCGGTATGAAGGCCCAGCTCTTTCAAATGCTGTAGCAGCGTTCCTCCATGACCATGAACAATGCACTTGGGGGCACCAGTGGTACCTGAAGAGTACATAATGAACAGTGGATGATTAAACTCGACAGGTACGATACTCACCGATTCATTGGATGGCTGGCAGAAATCAGCCCAGAGCACCGCATTGTTGAGTTGCCCGATATCCGGCTCCGGATTGGCAAAAGGCACAACGACGGTGGTTTCCAGCGATGGGATGTATTGCTGAATCTGTGCTGTTTTTGCCATACAGTCGATGGTTTTACCGCCATAAAAGTAACCGTCAACCGTGAGCAGGAGCCGGGGCTCAATCTGTCCGAAACGGTCCAGCACGCCCTGAATACCAAAATCTGGCGAACAGGATGACCAGATTGCCCCGAGCGCTGTGGTGGCCAGCATCAGAATAATGGTTTCCGGGCAGTTGGGCATAAAGGCCGCAATACGATCCCCTTTTTTGACACCGGCTTCAATCAACCCCTGTTGGGCTGCGGCTACTGACTGATAGAGCTCCCGGTAGCTCAGGTTTCGGCGACGGCCATTCTCACCTTTGAATACCAGGGCTGTTTTATTATCTCTTCGTTGCAGAAGGTGTTCTGCATAGTTCAGTGTTGAGTCAGGAAACCATTGAGCGCCTGGCATACTGTCGTTTATTAAGGGAGCGGTGGGTTGGGTATGAAATTGTACGCGGTAGAATTCCGCCAGCTGTTGCCAGAAGGCCGGGCGGTCTTCAATGCTCCATCGGTATAGATCAGAATAATCCTCCAGTGGCAAACCTGTGACTTCTTTTACGCGGTTGATAAACGCCTGAAGATTGGATGATGTTATTGTGTTTTGATCCGGTATCCACAGTGCTGTCATTGGCTTTCTCTTTTGGATTCTTTTCTGGGTTCTTTTCTGGATTCGCGAGTGGTAATTCACCCGGAAGGCTGAATCGACCGGCTCAATGCCAACCCGGCATTTGATCTTGAGGGTATGCCCAGCTGGTCACAAATGAATGTAGCCGCTTTGAGCAGTTCCTCCATATTTATCCCGGTTTTTATGCCCATGCCGTGCAGCATATAGACCACATCTTCCGTCGCCAGATTGCCCGATGCCCCGGGGGCATAAGGACAACCTCCCAGGCCGGCAACCGAACTGTCAATCACCGAAAGCCCTTCTTCGAGCAGTGCTAAAACATTGGCCAGTGCCTGTCCATAGGTATTGTGAAAGTGTGCCGCCAGGGCTGAGACGGGAATATGTCGGGAAGTGTGCTCCAGAACTTTTTTGGCGTTGAGGGGCGTGCCAACGCCAGTGGTGTCACCCAGGGATATTTCATAGCAGCCCATCTGCCAGAGTTGTTCGGCCACTCCGGCAACGGCAGAAGGGCGGATATCGCCATCATAGGGGCATCCCATCACACAGGAAACATAGCCTCTGACGTTTAAACCGTATTTTTTTGCCGCTGCCATAACCGGTTCAAAACGCTGCAGGCTTTGGGCAATGGAACAGTTGATATTTTTTTGGCTGAACCCTTCTGAGGCTGAAGCAAATACCGCCACTTCATCAGCGCCAGCGACCAGGGCTGCCTCAAAACCTTTGAGGTTTGGGGTCAGGGCACCATAGGTGATTCCCGGTTGTCGATGAAGAAGATCAAAAACTTTGTGGGAGTCTGCCATTTGCGGAACGGCTTTTGGTGACACAAAGCTGCCAGCTTCAATACGCTTCAGTCCTGTTCTGGCAAGACGGTTGATCAGCTCAGAGCGAATCCCGGCAGAGAGTATCTCCGGCTGATTCTGCAGCCCGTCTCTGGCACCCATCTCAACCAGCGTTACCCTGTCAGGCAGTTGCTGTGAATTGGCTGTATCACTGGCCATCCCTTTGCTCCATGTTTTTAGTGTTGCTTATTCGATGAACGTCAGTAATGGCGAACCTGCCCCAACCTGGTCTCCGGCCTGATAAAGTATCCGCTCAATGGTTCCGGACTCTTTGGCGGTGATGCAGTGCTCCATCTTCATTGCTTCCATCATCAGCAGCGGGGTTCCCTGCACCACAGACTGGCCCTCATTGACCATCACGCAGGTGATGGAGCCACTCATCGGAGCAAGAGGTACATTATCCTGATGGTCTTCCTGTTCCATGGGGTGGCCGGGGAGTGCAACTTCATAGCTGATTTCCGGAAGAATGACTTTCAATAATTCCCCGGGCTGGGGAATTATACGGCAAATGATTGGCTGTAATTTCTCTGCGTCTGTCGTGTCAAAACGGAGGCTCACTGATGCGCCGCAGGTTTTGTGGTTAACATTGGCGGTTATAGTCAGTGATTTATCTTCGATACGGAGTCGATAACGGTTGGAATGTTTATCGATCCTGACCAGCCAGCGCTGTTCATCCAGATAAAGCTGAACCAGGGATTCTGTGCTGAAAGTGGAGCCACATAAGGTTGGCAGTAACTTATCCGGTCTGGCGAGGTTGCCACATTCAAACTGATAAATAGCCGCAACCGCTAACAGCTGCTCTCTTTGCTCCGGGGATAAAGCGGGAAAAGGGTGATGATCAATAAAGTCAGTACTGAGTTTGGCATCAATAAATTCCGGCGTTGCCAGCAGGTGGGCGAGAAAGTCCCGATTATCGCAGATCCCTGCCTGATAATACTGGGCCAGCGCCGTCTGAAGCTGTGCTATTGCAGCTTGTCGGCTGGGGCCTCTGGCAATGATTTTTGCCATCATGGGGTCATACCAGGCGGTGATGCTGTCACCGGCCTGAATGCCGGTATCAATACGCAGGTTGCCATGGGTCTCTGGCCATTCCAGGGTCAAAATGCGTCCGGAGGTGGGTAGAAAATCCAGACTTGGGTTTTCTGCATACAACCGGGCTTCAATGGCATGGCCATGGCAGTGTAATGACGCCTGATCCAATGGCAGAGGCTTGCCGGATGCCACGGTTAACTGCCACTCAACCAGATCCAGATCGGTGACCATTTCCGTTACCGGATGCTCCACCTGGAGGCGGGTATTCATCTCCATAAAGTAGAATTGATCACCATCAAGCAGAAACTCCACGGTACCCGCCCCTTGATAGCCGATGGCTTTTCCGGCGGCGACGGCGGCATTGCCCATGGCTTCGCGCAGTTCGGGAGTCAGGCCGGGGGCAGGCGCTTCTTCAATCACTTTTTGATGTCGGCGCTGCAAAGAGCAGTCCCGGTCAAACAGAAAAACACCATTTCCCTGTTGGTCAAAGAAGATCTGAACTTCAACATGCCGCGCTTTTGTGACAAAACGTTCAAGGAGCAATTGGTCATTGCCAAAGGCTTTTTCTGCTTCACGCCTTGCTGATTCCAGCTGCTGCTCCAGGTGCTCTGAATGTTCAACAACACGCATCCCTTTACCACCACCGCCAAAAGCAGCCTTGATCAGCAGGGGGTAACCAATGAGTTCGGCTTCAGCCATCAGCTGCTGGTTACTCTGGTGCTCGCCGTGGTAACCGGGAACCAGAGGGACTCCGGCCTCTGCCATGATTTTCTTGGCTTCACTTTTCGAGCCCATGGCATCGATAGCCGAAGCTGGAGGGCCTACGAAGATAATGCCTTTTTGCTGGCAGGCCAGGGCAAAGTCGGCATTTTCCGACAGGAAACCATAACCGGGGTGAATGGCATCCGCCTTTTCCTGCTCTGCTATAGATAATATTTTCTCAATATCCAGGTAACTCTCAAGAGCAGGGCTGGGGCCAGCATAGACTGCTTTAGTGGCCATGGTCGTATGGAGTGCCCGATGGTCGGCATCGGAATAGAGGGCAATGGTTTCCATACCCATGGCATGGGCTGTTTTTATAATTCGGCAGGCGATTTCCCCACGGTTGGCAATCAGCAGGCGTTTAATCATGGTGTTGCTCCTCTGCTGATGGCTTTTTATTGGCTGATGGCTTTTTATTGGCTGAAGGCTCTCCCCAGCCCGGAGCCCGCTTTTCCAGAAAAGCACTCAATCCCTCCTGACCTTCCGGTGAAATACGAAGACTGGCAATTCGTTCACAGGTCAGATTAATGAGGTCTTCATCAATCAGCTGATGACTGATGTCATCAATTAATCTTTTCGCTTCAGCCATGGCAACGGGGGCGTTTTGAATGATTTGGTCACAAAGTGCTTTGACTGTCGACGATAAATCCTGCTCTTTACACCGTTCATGAATCAGGTTCAGGCGCAGAGCCTGTTTGGCTGAGATGGTTTCTGCACTGATAAAATAGCGTCGTGCCTGGCGTGCTCCCATGGCTCGAACAACGTAAGGACTGATGACCGCAGGAATAAGCCCAAGTTTGACTTCGCTCAGGCAGAACTTTGCGGATTTACTGGCGATGGCGATATCGCAGGCGGTGATCAGCCCCAGGGCACCACCAAATGCTGCACCCTGGACCGCCGCTATAGTAGGGGCAGGGAACTGGTCCAGCCGTTGAATCAGGCTGGCCAGTTGCCGGGCATCCTGATGATTTTCTTCTTTGCTCAGTGCTTTCGACTGTTTCATCCAGTTGAGGTCAGCACCGGTACAGAAATGTTTACCATTGGCTTTGAGTATCAGAAGGCGGGTGGGCGTCTGCTCAATCTGATCAAGAGCCTGGTGCATTTCGGCAATCAGCTCTTTATTCAGGGCGTTGCCGGTTTCAGGCCGGTTGAGACAGAGCGTAACGATCTGACGGTCACTTATATCGAGGGTCAGGTTCTTATAGTTCATTGTGATGCGCACCTTACATCCTGAATATGCCAAAGCGGGTCTCTTCAATAGGGGCATTCATTGCCGCAGAAAGGCCCAGCCCAAGGACGGTACGGGTATCCGCCGGATCAATCACCCCGTCATCCCAGAGTCGTGCACTGGCGTAGTATGGATTGCCCTGGTGATTGTAGTTCTCAAGAATGGGCTGACGAATGGCCCGGGCTTCCTCTTCACTTAATGCCTGCCCCTGTTTCTCCATGGCATCACGTTTGACCTGGACCAGGACATTGGCGGCCTGTTCTGCGCCCATCACCGAAATACGGGCATTGGGCCAGCTCCAGAGAAATCGGGGGTCGTAGGCTCTGCCACACATGCCATAATTTCCCGCACCAAAACTGCCACCGATAATCACCGTAAACTTTGGGACTCTGGCACAGGCAACAGCGTTGACCATTTTCGCGCCATGGCGGGCAATACCCCCGGACTCCGCCTGAGATCCCACCATATAACCGGTGGTATTCTGGAGAAACACCAGTGGCATTTTGCGCTGACAGCACAGTTCGATAAAGTGCGCACCTTTCTGGGCGGATTCGGAAAAGAGTATGCCGTTGTTGGCAACAATCCCCACCGGATGCCCATGGATTCGGGCAAAGCCACACACCAGCGTTTCCCCGAACAGCGCCTTGAACTCATCAAAATCGGAGCCATCAACAATACGGGCGATGACTTCCCTGACGTCATAGGGTTGTCTCAGGTCCGAAGGGACAACCCCGTAGAGCTCTTTGATGTCATACAGTGGTTCGATACTCGGCTGGAGGTCGTAATAACTTTTTTTTACCAGGTTCAGGCGGGATACCGATTGTCGGATCAGGCGGATGGCATGGGCATCATCATTGGCGTAATGGTCGGCCACGCCGGATTGACGACAATGAACGTCTGCACCACCCAGCGCTTCAGCGCTAATCTCTTCGCCGGTGGCAGCTTTCACCAGGGGAGGGCCAGCAAGGAAAATGGTGCCCTGACCGCGGACAATAATGCTTTCATCTGCCATGGCAGGAACATAAGCGCCGCCGGCGGTGCAGGAGCCCATCACCGCGGCAATCTGTGGAATCCCCCTGGCCGACATATTGGCCTGATTAAAGAAAATCCGGCCAAAGTGTTCCCGGTCAGGGAACACTTCATCCTGTCTGGGCAGGTTGGCACCACCGGAATCCACCAGATAGATACAGGGCAGGTGATTCTGCTCGGCGATGGCCTGGGCTCTTAAATGCTTTTTAACGGTGAGTGGAAAGTAGCTGCCGCCTTTGACGGTGGCATCGTTAGCGACAATCATGCACTCACGGCCTGAAACCTGGCCAATACCGGCCACCACGCCGGCACAGGGTACTGCTTCGTTGTAGACCTTGTCGGCCGCAAAAAGTCCTACTTCCATAAAAGGGGAGCCAGGGTCCAGCAACAGGGCGATTCTATCCCTTGGCAGCAGTTTGCCTTTGCTGATGTGTTTTTCCCGGGCTTTTGCAGAACCTCCCTGTTTCAGGTGATCAGACTTCTGCTGCAGTTCATCAACCAGTGCCTGCATTTGACGACGGTTGTCATTAAATTCTGCGCTGTCAATAGCTATTGTTGTGGTAAGTGCCACCATGACAATCCCCCCTCCGTTTTAATGTCCCGTTTCCTGAAACAGCTCCCGGCCGATCAGCATACGACGGATTTCTGATGTGCCGGCACCGATCTCATACAGTTTTGCATCCCTCAAAAGGCGTCCGGTGGGGTAGTCATTGATATAGCCATTGCCACCGAGTATCTGGATGGCCTCCAGTGCCAGTGCGGTGGCTCTTTCGGCACAGTAGAGAATAACGCCAGCCGCATCCTTGCGGGTTGTTTCGCCACGGTCACAGGCGGCAGCGACAGCATAGAGGTATGCTTTGCAGGCATTCATCTGTGTGTACATATCGGCAACCTTGCCCTGAATCAGCTGAAATTCACCGATGGACTGGCCAAACTGTTTACGGTCATGAATGTAAGGCAGAACCACATCCAGGCAGGCCTGCATGATGCCGGTGGGGCCTCCTGACAGAACCACCCGCTCGTAGTCCAGTCCGCTCATCAGCACTTCAACACCGCCATTGAGGTTGCCCAGAATGTTCTGTGCGGGCACTTCACAGTCCTCAAAGACCAGTTCGCAGGTGTTTGAACCCCGCATGCCCAGTTTGTCCAGTTTCTGGGCCCTGGAGAATCCCGGGAAGTCCCTTTCGACAATAAAGGCGGTGATGCCACGGGATCTCTTTTCCGGTTCTGTCTTGGCATAGATCACGTAGGTGGAGGCATCAGGACCATTAGTGATCCACATTTTGTTACCGTTCAGGATAAAGCGGTCACCTTTCTTTTCGGCCTTAAGCTTCATACTGACCACATCGGAACCGGCTTCCGGTTCACTCATGGCCAGCGCTCCAACGGCCTGGCCACTGATCAAGTCAGGCAGATATTGTTCTTTTTGCGCATCGCTACCCATCCGGAAAATCTGGTTGACACAGAGGTTGGAGTGGGCACCATAGCTGAGCCCAACGGCAGCAGAAGCCCTGCTGATCTCTTCCATGGCGATAACATGGGCAAGATACCCCATGGCTGAGCCGCCATACGGTTCAGATACGGTGATACCCAGCAAACCCATATCCCCCATTTTCTGCCAGAGATCCATGGGGAACTGGTTGGTCTGGTCGATCTCCGTGGCCCTTGGCGCAATCTCTTTTGCCGCAAACTGCCTGACCTGCTCCCTGAGCATGTCGTTGGTTTCTCCAAGGTTGAAATTCAGCTCTGAGTATTGGCTCATTGGGGCTTCCTCACTTTTTATTGTTATTGCTGTGGGCGTTTTATCTAACGGTTTACTGTTCGCTTTCCTTCAGGGCTTTAACACAGCGCTTTCTGGCTTTGGTAAGTTCATCCTGCATTATGTGAATATCCTGAAGCTGTTGCTCAAGACGCATACTGGACGTATCAATGGCATCAAGCATTGCCCGGAGTTGCTTTTTATTTCGGGACGTCGGGTCATACAGCGCAATCAAATCTCTGGATTCAGCCAGGCTTAAACCAAGACGCTTGCCCCGGACAATAAGCTTAAGATGAACGCGGTCCTTCTTGCTATATACGCGCTGCAGACCATTACGCTTTGGGCTGAGTAGCCCCTGATCCTCATAAAAGCGTATCGCCCTGGGAGTGAGGTCAAACTCCCTGGCGAGTTCTGAAATAGTGAACGTGCTCTCGGACATGGTTCTGTGCTCATTATTGGCAGCGTGTTAAAGACGCTTCTTTCTAATCACGACTTGAGTATAGCTTCCCCTTACGTAAACGTAAACTTGTCTGCTGGACCCACGGACTTTTCTGGTCTGGTAACTGTTTTTTAGCGTCGATTGCTTACCAGTCAGGGTGAGGAGAGCTTCATCAGGGATATTAATATTCCTTCAGTCAGGGGGGGTGAAGGCGTAGGAAGAGAGGGAAGTGATGGATAATTCTGCTTTTTTTGCATTCGCTGCCAGCTCTCCTTTTTCCCTCGCTACTTTTTCACTAAAGCCTTTTTTTAAGGCTGCTCTATAGGCGTTTGATCTTGCATTACATATGGCTTTTATTGCCTTGCCTTTAGCGGTTTGGACGTATTTGGCTACACATCTGTTATTATTGGCTCTGCCTTTTTGGGATTTGGCGTATTTGGCCCTGCTAGCCTTGCCTTTATCGGTTTTGGCGTGTTTGGCTGCACTTCTGGCATGGGCCTCCCTGCGTTTTTCGGATGTGGCATATTTGGCTTTACTTTTTGCCTGGTTTGGCCTGCGTCTTTCAAAAGTACATACACCTTTGCGCGAAACAAGCAGAGGTTCACCAGAATCGTATGGTTCAGTTACTTTCAACCAGCCAGTTTCTTTGCACGCTTGTTGTTGTGTTGCTGTATTCCATGGATCGACTACAGCCGCTGGACTCCATGATGACTGAGAAAAACTGACTGATGCATTTTTCGAGGGTAATTGCTGAGCTATTTGTTGAGAGCTTCTTGGGGTTAAATCCTTTTTTGTAAAATTATCAGCGGCTTTCCTGGTTACATCACAAGGGACAATGGCAACAAGGTCTGCCTGTACATAGAATCCGGGAAACGGTGGTTTGTTTTCAGTGGATAGTAAATAAGAAATGGAAAAATCATTAAGGGAGCGTCTGGTAGAAGTCGGCATGCCCTGATTGGTTACGTAATTATTTATGTATCTGGCATGGGGTGAATGAACTATCTGTACATAATTGCCAGCCATACCTCGATGTGTGCTGATAGCATAAGGGTTTGCTAAAGGTGTTCCTGACAAATCCCGAAAACACGGATAAACAAAACCGAAATTTGAGCCTGCGTTAGATGTGTTCATTGAATTATAGAAATACTGAATTACCGCTTGAGACTGTCCCTTCTTTAAAAAGTTCCTCCCTGATACAGCCCAATCAATCACAAAAGAAGTGTGGATGGCAGATAAAAAAGTAGAGTTTAGACGACATAGATAGCCTGCCTGGTGATATCAGGCAGGAGAAGGAATTGACACTGCTGGTCCCGGTAAAAAGTGGTTAGAAACTACTTCCGGTCAAGTTTGAAAACATGCTCTGTAATTACTTGCAAACCCTGGGCCTGTTTTCGTGGTGAGGGTTTGGTGTCCCGTGTCTCAATCAGATCGATCTCGAAGTGGTCACCGTAGAGTGCTTTTACCCGATTGGGTGGGATACTGAATGGTGGCGCTGCTGCGGCAGTATCATCATATTCAACCGTGATCAACAGAATTTGCTCAATATCCGTTGCGATGCGCAGAAGTTGTTCTATGTAGGCTTCCTGCTTGCCGGGAGGGAGTGCAACCAGTGCTGCCCGGTCATAAACAAATCTGGCCGGAATACTCTCTTCTGTCAGGGTGAAAAAATCCCCCTGAATCAGGGCTAACCGTTCGCTGGACCAGTACTCATGTTCACCGGCGGTCTGCCTTGTGTAATTGAGGTTTTGCTCGGAAAAAAAAGCATCCACGGCAATCTCGCTCAATTCGGAGCCAATAACAAAGTGTCCCTGCTTATGGAGCTCAACCATATCAAGGCTTTTGCCACACAGCGGAACGAACACCATATCCTTTGGTACTGCGCGTATTTTGGGCCAGTGTTTAACCAGCATAGGGTTGGCCTGATCAAGATGGAAGCCAATGTTATTGTTCTGCCAATGAGACTGCCAGTTAATCTCGTCCATTGCTATTGATATCCCGTTATCATGGTCGGACACTGAATTGGATGCTTTGCAATTACTAACCATACCGGCTGCCAGTAGGAAGATAAATAGCTGAGTGTAGTTCATGATCAGCTTTACTCTCTGAAGTGGTGCATACAAGGTAGCAGAATGCCACTGGTTGTGATTGAAGGGACGCATTGAGCAGGAAGATCCACGATGGGAAATTCCCTGGCAAAGAAACTGACATCCAGGGGCAGGGTTGTGCTGTCCGATACCGGCCGCCCCCCCATTAATACCTGGCCTGTGAATAAGTAGTTAACCAAATGAAATCATATTTTTCTGACTAAGTGGACAGTCACTCTGCGGCGTTGCAACTCCGGTCACATAGCTACGGCTATGCTTCCTACGTTGCGCCTTGCATAGTAACTGTCCACTTAGCCAGAAATATACGATTCCATTTGGCCAACTACTTAGGGTGTGAAACAGCCCGTTTTGAGCAGGTGACTCAATTATTGATCACCTGTTGACAAAACTTATCCAATAAATCGGGATTTAAAACAATTTTTAATTTTTCACGTGTATCAGTAAGGCTGACTGATGGGTGGATTTTAAGCCAATCGTGTAACAAGGCGGAATTGGATTTACTCATATTTGTTACAAATATTTTCAGATCGTCATCTGCTAAATTATCAATCAGAATGTTCCAGTCAGGTGCAATAATGAGGTCAGGGCTATCTAAATCGAAACTCTGACTACTGACATTGAAAAAATATTTGAACTGGAATGGGTCACCGCTTTTCAGAATTCCAAAGGCAATCCGCGTATCATCATAGTCATGAATATACCAGTCACTATCACAATATGAGTAAACTGTTTCTACCTCTGGCGTAGTGCCTGGCTTCAGTTTATGCTCCTTCATATTATGCTCTTTCATAATATTTGGTAACGGGATACCCTTAATATCAATATTTTTTAAATCCACGTATTCATTGCAGCTTATATTGTCCTCGTCCTTTGCCTCTTGGGGCTTCAGTAATAACATCAGTGCATTTTTATCTTTTTTCAATTCGGATAATTCTGCAAAAGTATGGTTGTTTTCTAATAGTTCGATAATTTCATTAATAAACTCAACAGGGAATTTTTCGTTTTGTTCAAAAACTTTGCCAGTGTTTGCAATCAATGCAGGGGTAACCTTCGGGGGGCTGGCAGCCTCATTAGATGAAACAGTACCAACGTTTTCAAATCTGGAGGTGTAATCATTCTTATCAGCTTCAGTTGAAGCTCCATCTACTTGAGAGAAATGAGTGACAGCCCGGGTTGGGGATATATCTACACGAAAAGGGCCAAAATCGACTTGCCCGCTTTCAGTGTCTTGAGAATGTGCTCTGAAACGATTACACGAATCAGGAGGGAGGTTGATTTTATCAAAATTCATTACAGCTATCCTGAAAATTTATTATCATTCTGAAATAAATATGTTGTTGATTTAATTTTGTCTAGTAACATATTACAAGAGATTAAATAACAGGGTGATTAAATCATTAAATGTTGATGAAACTTGATCTTACTTGATTGGACAAGATGTTGGGTAGGAAAGTTCACACTCTGGGTCTAATAAATGTTGGACATAAGATAAAGAGTCATTTTCTGGCAGGCAGGAGAGGGAAAAGCTTTTCTTGCAGAAGTGGTCGGCGGTAAACAGCTTTATCGGGATATTCCTTTTTCCTGGTTGGAGTCCCGATGCATGAATGAAGTTTTCAGATAATGGTTTCCTGTAGCCTGGTTTCAAAGTCATCCCAGTCCATAGGTGCGCTGCTGATGATTTCCAGGCGGCTATCTGACGTTTCTTCAATCTCTATCACACTGACAATGCCATCCTGCATATTAAAACCTTTCACCCCCTGGTCTGTTTTTGCCACTGCTTTTAATCGCTGGGCAGTTTGCGCATGAATCAGTGAGAACAGCCGGTCAAATGAAAACGAAGCGCTTTCAGAAAACAGCCAGCCACAGCTGAAATGATGCTGGCCTGTGTTCTCCTTACGGAGGAAAAGCTGGCCTTCAGGTAGCTTGAGGCCCATGGCTTCGGTGGTCTGCAGCTGATCAGGGCTTTTCTGATGTGCATGGTGTGCTTTGGGGTTAACCGCCACACGATCACGGTGAGGAAGATCCAGCAACTCTACGGATAATGCACCTTGCTTTACCCAGGCCGTTTCTGGTTTTGGCTCCGGCAGCTGGTCTGCAAACTGCTCAAAACGTCTGCGGTCAGTTTCGCAGGATAAGTCAGTTTTGTTGGCTACCAGAACATCGGCCAGATGAATCTGATCCCGAAAATTGTCATTCTCAAGGTATCGGGTATCTTCAAGGTTGCGCGGATCCACAAGGCAGATACTCGCTTCCGGGCTCAGAACCTCACGGTAATACTCTCCTTGCAGTGTGTTAATAATTTCCTGGGGATGGCCCAGCCCGGTGGGCTCAATCAGCAGCCGGTCCGGTTTGCTGCGGGCGATCAGCATATTAAGGCCAATCTGCATGGGTAGTCCGGCCACGCAGCACATACAGCCCCCGGGCACTTCTCGCACGAATACATCATTACGTGCCGAAGAGCCTTGTAACAGGGCACCATCAATACCGACTTCGCCAAACTCATTGACCAGCACAGCCCAGGTTTCGTTTTCCGGTTTCTGCCTGAGTAAATGCAAAATGGCGGTGGTTTTACCGGAGCCCAGGAAGCCGGTGATCAAATTGGCAGGAATTTTTTTCTGCATTGTATTAACAGCCTTGCAATTTCAGGCAAGTGTAGCAGCCTGCTCGAGATTCTAAAAATAAGGTGTGGTCAGGAAGGGAGCAGGGCTAATTCATCATGGCCATAGCGGCAGTCAGTGTTTCCTGATTTCTCCGGGCAGTATATTGACGACCGGAGAAGGAGGTATTGAGGTTATTCCAGACCTGAGACCAGGGCCTTCACATCGCATACAATTTATTAATAAAGTTTTTTGTGAACAAACCTGCCGCAATGCATTGGCGAATAAATGGTGTCAGTGGTTTTAAAGTTTGGCTAAATAGCTGTGAAAGATCCAGAAAATCCTTGCTCTCCTGAGCTGCGCCAAGACCAAATTGTTCCTTTACATAAGGTAGATTTTGACAGGTTTTAAATGAACCATCGGAGCTTATTTGATCGTGAAGTGCAAGTATAACCCTATTTACTTTCTCCTTTGATTTTGGGCTGAAGCAGTCTTTCCCCGACCAGGAGGGTACATAATGTTTCTTTTGCCATTGGTCCCAGTTCCAATTATCGGGTTCATTGGGGTTTCGTGCAGCGGTACTGACCTGCTGAAGTTGCGTTACAGTCAGTTGAAAACGTTCTATAAGATGATCAATCAGTGGCCTGACAATCTGGTGTGCCTGACAGTTGTTCTCCGCAGCTGCCGTTAAAACAAGAGCATCAACTTTCTGGTTAACGGTTGTTAATGACTGATTAAATGTCGCACTTTCCTGTGCCATTTCTGCCATGACAGCATTGTAAGAGGGAGGAGCGGTATTGTAAGAGGTAGGACCGGTCAATGGTGTGGTATAAACAGTGTCATTATTTCCTGTTGGATCAAGCATAAAAAGACCTTTTTGTTGAGACGTAGATGTTGTTGTTCAGATGAGCTGAATAACTTAATCACTCTGCACAGACAAAGAGCTTATGCTGTCGTTTAGTCTGTTTAATCCGCCAATAGTTCCCTCGGTAACCAAATGAAATTTACGATGCCATTTCGCCAACTGCTTAAAGCCATTAATCACGACGGGTGAGCTCCTTGTTTACCAGCCAGATAAACCGTCTGTGACATGGCAATGACTTATGCGCTGTTGCTGTCACAGCGGCAAAGGACGTTATACGTCGTTTTGAATATAGTTACGTTGCGCTTTCTGGTAACGCCGGGCCTGAATAATTATCTGCATGTTTTTCAGTGTGTGATACGGTGTATCAACCACAATACTGTTGGATAACCAGGCAGGGAGAGCGCCGCCCGGCTCTGCATGCACCTGATAAACAACATCAATCTGGCCGTCTGCTGCTGGCGTAAACAACCAGAAGCCATTCATTCTGGTAATACGTACATAATCGTTATTTGCAGGCATTTGATCATTTTTGGCCGTCAGGTCAACACGAACAACTTTGCTGGTTGCATCCTGACGGGTACGGGAGTGTACAACGGTGTCACGATCCGATACTGGCCAGGGGGCTTTGGTGATCATATAAGTAATGGCTTCACCCCGGTCCTGGTGGTATTCGATAGCATCGATGCCACCGCAGTTATGCATCCACTCTGTTGCGACGGCAACATCTTCGATTAACGCTACCGGCGCTGTCAGCGTGGATGAAATGGTCATTTCACCACGAAACTCCCGCAGCTCTGAACCGGCAACGTTTCGGGTAAAAACTTTAATGCCTGAATCACTGTCGTCTTTTACCAGTTGCCATTCGAAGTGCTCGCTTTTCTCTTCGGCCAGAGCCAGAGTAGTCCAGGCTAACAAAACCGAGATACCACAGGTAATCAAATACTTCATTACTGTTGCTCCATAACATTATTATTGGTGGAGAAAGTGCAATCTGTTCACGACAGGCAGCACCATTGTTGCAAAGTTAATCCACTCTGACACGGACAAAAAATACCGCCCCTTCAGGCTACATTATAAAAAGCCGTGAGATAAAAAGTCACACACCGTCATTCGGGCTTCAATTGAGTTGACCAGCACCTGATATTCAAGATCAACTACTTAGTCGATACGGCAAGTTATTGATCACTCTCTGAACTTGTGTGTTATCTTTTGAATTGGTCTGACACCATGCTTGACATAAGTCAGTATGATGTCAGGCCAAATGCCCCATGATGCGCCTTCAACGTCTCATTCCGGAAACAATAAAGGAATAATTGAGTGAAGAAGCATCATTTGTTGATCCCGGCTCTGTCGCTGGCCCTGATAGCCGGGTGTAACAACGACGATAACGACGATACTTCCCCTCCAGTAATCAATCCCGAGCCCGGGTTTACCTCCCAACCCAGGGAGAGTGACCTGATCAATAATGACTGGCAATTCCGGATGGACTACATTTCCCCGGAGTCTGTCATCAGCGGTTATGATGACAGTAGCTGGGAGCAGGTCAACATTCCTCATGTCTGGGATATTGATAATGGCCAGGGCGGGGGTAGTTATTTTTATGGGCAATCCTCCTACTCGCAAAAATCTGTTCATAGACCAACTGGTCCCGGACCAGCGTTACTACCTCGAATTTGAAGGGGCTGCACTGATCTCCACAGTCTATGTCAACGGTCAGGAAGTGGGTGAACATAACGGTGGCTTCTCCATCTTCCGTTTTGACGTCACTGACTATTTGCAGGCCGGTAATAACCAATTAACCGTACAGGTTGATCATAAATCGCGTCAAACCCAGTACTTTCAGTGCTGGGAAGGATAGCGACCAGTTCGCTAGAACTGGCAAAATCACCGGAATGCCAAATTACAGTAAAAACAGGAACTTTTTGCAGTTTTTCAGGACAAAAAAATATGGCAAAAACGAAAACACTAAAAGTTCGGGTAAAAGACAAACACGCCAAATTACTCAGTAAAATGGCACGTTCGGTCAACTTCGTCTGGAACTATATCAACGAACTGAGCTTCCGTTCGATCAAAGAACGGGGTATGTTTTTGTCTGCCTATGACATACACCCTTACACCAAAGGCGCAGGGAAAGAACTCGGATTGCATAGCCATACTTTGCAGTGCATTGCTGCCGAATATGTGACTCGCAGGAAACAGTTCAAAAAAGCAAGGCTTAACTGGCGAAAATCCCGTGGTGTGCGACGATCTCTTGGCTGGATTCCGGTGAATACGAGTGCTGCCCAATGGAAAAACGGTCAGGTCTTCCACAACGGCCACTATTTTTCAGTGCGGGACTCTTTTGGTCTTGGTGACTACAAATTCCGTTCTGCCAGTTTTAGCGAAGACTCAAGAGGCCGTTGGTATTTCAATGTTGTTGTTGATGTAGAGCCTGTAACATCGGGAGGAGCACAGTCCGTCGGTATAGACCTTGGCTGCAAAGAGTCGGCCACCGATTCCAACGGTAATGGTGTTACAGGCCGTGAATACCGAATGCTGGAGCAAAAATTAGGTATCGCCCAAAGAGCCAATAACAAGCAAAGAGCCAAAGCGATTCACGCCAAAATCAAAAACAGGCGGCAAGACGCCTTACACAAATACAGCCGCAAACTGGTAAATGAGAATGCAGCCATCTTCGTTGGCAATGTATCCAGTCAGGCTATGGTGAAAACCAAAAAAGCCAAATCGGTTTTGGATGCCGGATGGGGATTACTGAAAACCATGCTGTCTTATAAGTGCGATCACGCAGGCGTGGTTTTTGAAATCGTCAACGAAGCCTACTCCACCCAGACTTGTTCGTGTTGTGGGGTAATTCCCGACAGCAGTCCGAAAGGTAGGGCTAGTCTTGGAATAAGAGAATGGGTCTGTTCAGAGTGCGGAGCTGAACATCAGCGTGACGTTAACGCTGCCAGAAACATTCTTGCGCTCGGGCATGAGCGTCTCGCTGGAGGAATCCCACTGCTTTAGCTGTGGGAGGATGTCAACATACCAAGAGCCTTGATGGCGATGCCTACCGGAAAACCACTCAGGCAGCGGTATACATTGCCTCTAAAAAACAGAAGGAAACCAGCCTGTCCAACATTAAGGCTTACTCCAATCTGGATGCCCTGACCCTGTCCATCAACGGTCAGGAGATCAGTACCCTGAATAAGGAAGATAATACCAGGCGTGTGGTTTTTGAATGGAAAAATCTGCCTGAGCTGACTGTTGGTACACACACAATCAGGGTGGAAGGGAACGATAATGGTACTTTGGTTTTTGACACATTTGAAATTAATCGGGTAGAGAATGAATCAAATGAGCTGACATCCTCGTTTATCAGTGTCATGTCCAGCGGTGAGGACGCCGGTGTACTGACCCAGATGCCTGTGGATCTGACGCTTGGTGCTTTGAAAGAGCTGGTTCTGTTACCGCCCGGTGCGACCATGGAGATTGTCGGCAAGGGCGACGATGACAACCTGGTTATTGAGCCATCCGATGAAATCAAAGTTACCGCAGAATCTGGCGATTCCCGTGTCTATAAGCAGGAACAGGCAGAAAGTCTCTCTTATGGCCGACCTGTGAGCGACAATGCCGTGAAAGGGTTTTATCCTGACAATATGTCGGCATGGGAAGACACCCTTAATCTGGTGGATGGCAAGAAGCGGACTCCCTGGGTTGGTTTTACCATGGATGGCAACACCTTTGCCGAAATTGATTTGCAACATAGCTTTTATGTTGATGAGGTAGAGTTGAGCCAAGGCTTAATGGGTATTGGGTATCCTGGAAAAATAAATTTTGAGATTGGTACCAACATTCTGGCCGTTGATCATCAAGATCATGTAAAGGAAAAGGATTGGAACAAACTAAGCCAATCATTCAAGGTACACAAGGACAAAAAGCCCGTGGAGGCAAAATATGTCCGGATTACTATTTCCGAATCCAGTAAGAAGATTACCCATCCCAGTATGGGGCACACCGTCGAGCTGGCATTTTTCGACGAAATAACAGTCCATGGTGGAATGATTGCCAGTAACAGTAATCAGGTGGACATTAACTATGCCAGGAAAAAAATCACCCTTCGCAGTATTAGTACTGATGTTAGTGATTTAAAAGAGTCATTGGACACACCAAGTGGCCGGTTTGAACTCTCGGTTATTGGTACCAACGGCGAACCTGTAGAGGACGGTCTGGTCATGCCGGGCTATAAGCTCAAGGTTGAGCGTATCACCGATACAGCCCGGTTCGCTGAAGTCTATACATTGATCCAGGGGATTCCAGTACTACCGTTGCCATAAGCTTGCCAATGACCCCATAACATAGCAACACGCCTCCCTTGCGGAGGCGTTTTTCTTTATTCATCGAACGATCCTTTCTTTATCCTGTCTACATGATTGTTAATCCAGATAGCTTTCTTATTTTCAGATGAGCAGCTTTTTATACTCCAGGCTGTTTTGTACGGGACCGAACTGTGCAGAGACTGAGTTATAACCAACTCATGGACAGGATACTTATCGCCCGGAGCGATACGGTAAGCGCGGCTGCCGAAGCGCATTTTTTTGCGGGCAGGAAAGTCAGTGTTGATCATGATGTCGTCCGGTCAATGTGCATAGCAAACCAACACTGGTCGTTTAATGAACAGGCCAAAACACTGCTGGACGTTGCTGTTAACAGCAACTTCTCGCCAGCGCTTGATGATAAACCCGGAATAAGAAGGTTTAACCGGTGGTTCTGGGGTGAATGCTGTCCGATAGAGGATATAACACCACCATACGCCTGTACCTGCTGGAAAGTGCACCAACAATATCCGAAGCAAAAGGTGGGAGGTACCCTGATTGAAAACGAGCGCAGGATTGTTAAAGCCGGTCCGACGGATGCGCCCGCCAGCCTTAATCCCAGGGTACTGCTGGCACTGGGCGCATGCCACCTGATTGAGTCGGAAAGGTTGCTGAAGATGCATGAGCAGCACCTGAAAAAGGCACCGGCTGATACCTCATTATTACTGCTGGAAAAGGCCAGCAGCAAACGCAAGAAGGCTTATGAGCAGTGGCTGGCTGCCAGCATACTGGATGCCGGGCAAACCCGGAACCAGTTAAGATCCTGGTTGATACAGTACGCTTTAAACAACAGCGCAATCAGCCGGGCCAGTGATGTAGAGAAAATAAAACAATTTCGTTCTGGCCAGCAGGAACGGCTGTCGGATCAATGGTTCAAACTACTCATCGACAGTGGCCTGTATCCCAACACTGAACCTTTGGCATCTCCCTTTGCCATGGCGCAACGGCTGGCTGACATAGCCCGACAATTCACAATAATCAATAATTTTTACCCTTACTCAGCCTGTGATTCCCCGGTTTTGCTGTTTTCCAGATATGAATTTCTGCTTTGGCACCTAAGTGACAAACCCGGTTATCTTCCTGAACCAGGCGATGAACACGCAGTGCTGTACAGGGCATTACATATTGCTATTTCTTATGACTACGCTCGCATGACTCATCAGTTAACAGCAATAAATCTGGGTGCGTCAGA
This sequence comes from Salinisphaera sp. G21_0, assembly GCF_017744115.1. Lineage (GTDB taxonomy): Bacteria > Pseudomonadota > Gammaproteobacteria > Pseudomonadales > Endozoicomonadaceae > Endozoicomonas. The sequence continues at coordinate 119,254 of NZ_JAGHQW010000005.1, forward strand.
CGATTCATTTGCCAACCAGCCAACCTCCACCCCGGCCAGTAAAGCAGCCAGTATCGTTACCCAGAGAGCGGATGTCGCATGGTTTAAGGACGTGTCAATGACCACTCAAACCACTCAGGCAGTTTTTGTCAGAAACGAAAAAGAGGGCCAGGCTGCTTCGTCTGCTACCTGGGTTAAGGGCCAGACACCGCTTCCAAAACCGTTTCCGGAACCTGAGGACCTGGTGACGGCATTCGCTCATATTTTCAACGTTATGACCTACCCCAAACCTGATGACAAAACCCGCATTTACAATATGCCCCGGCATCGCGAGAAAATGATGGAGGCTTTTCAATTGCTGAAACAGGCCGTGGGCAGCGAACCGCCCTTACCGGATAATCTCCATGGTTACGCCTGTTTTCTCATGGGCTGGCTCCATGAGCAGCAATTAATTAACCATCCATCACCGGAGAAGGCGGCAGCATTGTATGAACAAGCCGCCAGCCGGGGAAAATTTATTCCATTAAACCTCCGGGCCGGTGACCTGTTTGCAGAAATCGGCGATTACAGCAATGCCTGTCGATGTTATGAGCAGATGCATCAGCAACTGCAAACGCTGGTGGATTCCTCCGACGAGGATGCGGCAACAGAGGACAGCGGTTATCTCAGCCCGTCATTTCAGGATTATTTGCGGTCAAAAATTGAATATGTCCGAATCAAGGCAAAAGATACGCGCTACCTGCGCCGCCTGACACCAGAGGAGATTCAGCAATACATCAACGGAGATAAAGATACCCGTCAAGGAACACGTCAACGGACAAATGCCCCGGCCGACCACCAGCGCCGTGAACCTGTCTGCAGTCAACCGCAGAGCCAGCCTGGACACCTTCAGCCACCAAATGAAAGTGCGCTGTTTCAGGATAAGGGCGTGGATAACGATACCAGCAATGCCGACTGCAACATTGCTGCACCAGCAGCCGGTCAAACTCCGGACAGCCCCGGTGCCCCAGCGAGGCAACCAGCGGTTCAACAGGACTGGACCCAACAACCGCTCCTGAAAGACGCTGATCCTGTTGCCAATAAAGAGCGCAGGGCAGACCTGCCTGGTTTTGTCAGGAAGCGACTGACAAGTCAATGGGATCGTTCGGTACACAGCCTGTTACAGCAGTTTTTCAACCGGAAAAAACAATTGATTCACACCCATGAAGAACAGATCGCCTGGCTCAGCCCAAAGCTGAATAAAATCCGCACAAAGCAGGGCAGCGAAGTCTTGATGGAACACCTGGCATGGGAACATATTAATGCAGCAGAGCAGCCATTGTTTGAGGATGTTGGGCATGGGCAAAAAAATGCTTTTAACTCGTGCACTGCGCATCTGAACCAGGCTCGTGATCTGCTGTTGCAGAGCATCATCCGAAAAACAGGTATTCAATACCAGCAGCTACCGGATCCGGAAAACTTTGAGGTGGATGTATTGAACATTGCGGAACGGGTCACCCCGAGCCTGACCCCCATTGAGATCACCGAATGGCTGTTCGGTATTGTCTGTCAGGCCAGAAGCCTCGGGCATGTTTTCAGCACGTTCAGGCTGTTGTATCCCGGAAGTGAAAATATTGCCTCCCTCAACCGGGGCTGGTTCTCATTAAAACGTCTCTACCGAACACCCTGAGGCTCCGCGTCATATCAATGGTAAAAACTTTGTGGGGAATTTTTCTTCATCCACAGAACGATCGGTTATTTATCCTGTCCAAGAGTGTGTTCAATTAGCTTTTCAATTTTCAGAAGAGCAGTTTTATTTGCTCATGGCTGTTACGTACGGAACCAGATTGTGGAGAGACTGAGTTATAACCAACTTGTGGACAGTGTCCTCAGTGCCCACGACGATAAAGCAAACGCCATTGCCGAAGAGCATTTTTTTGCGGGCAGGAAAGTCAGTATTGATCATAATGTCGTTCGGTCAATGTGCATAGCAAACCAACAGTGGTCTTTCACTGAGCAGGTCAAAACACTGTTGGACGTTGCCATTAACAGCAACTTCTCGCCAGCGCTTGATGATAAGTCCGGCATAAAGAAGTTTAACCGGTGGTTCTGGGGTGACATATGTCCGGCAGAGAATATAAAACTGCCATACGGCTGCACCTGCAAGGTAGTACATCAAGTATTTCCGAAACAGAAGGTCGGAGGCATCCTGACTGAAAATGAGCGCAGGGTTGTAATCGTTGGCCCACCGAATTCGTTCGTTAGCCTGGATCCCGGCGCAATGATGGCACTGGGTGCATGTCACCTGATTGAGTCGGAAAGGTTTCTGAAGATGCACGAGCAGCAACTGAAAAAGGCACCTGCTGAGGCATCATCCATATTTCTGGAAAAGGCCAGCAGCAAACGTAAGGAAGCTTATAAGCAGTGGGCAGCAGCCAACCTGTTGAATGCTGAGAAAGCCCGGAGCCAGCTAAGATCCTGGTTTATTCAGTACGCATTGAACAACGGTACAATCAGCCAGGCCAGTGATGTAGAGAAAATAAAACAATTTCGCTCTGGCCAGCAGAAACGGCTGTCGGATCATTGGTTCAAACTACTCATTGACAGTGGTCTGTATCCCAACACCGAACCTCTGGCGTCCCCCATTGCCATAACGCAACAGCTGGCCGATATAGCCAGTCAATTTACAACGGTAAATAATTATTATCCATATTCAGCCTTTGATTCCCAGGTTTTACTGTTTTCCAGATATGAACTCCTGCTAAAGACCCTGCGCGAAAAGCCCTGCTATCTTCCCGAGCCAGACGATGAACACGAAGTGCTGTACAGGGCATTACATATTGCCATTTTTGCTGACCAGGCTCGCAGAGTTCATCAGTTGGCAACAATAAACGAATGCTATTCAGAGAACTCATTTACCAACCAGCTAAGCTCCATACCGGCCAGGGAATTAACCAGGGCTGTTACCCAAAGGCTCGACGTCTGGAGCTATCAGGGTGCGGCTGAGAATATGTCAACCAGCCAAAGCCATGCAGTATTTGTCAGAACCAAAAAAGCGGGGCAGGCCGCTTCGTCTGCTACCTGGCTGAAGGGCCAGATACCATTTCCGGAACCTGAGGACCTGGTGACGGCATTCGCTTATATTTTCAACGTCATGACCTACCCCAAACCTGATGACAAAACCCGCATTTACAATATGCCCCGGCATCACGAGAAAATGATGGAGGCTTTTCAATTGCTGAAACAGGCCGTGGGCAGCGAACCGCCCTTACCGGATAATCTCCATGGTTACGCCTGTTTTCTCATGGGCTGGCTCCATGAGCAGCAATTAATTAACCATCCATCACCGGAGAAGGCGGCAGCATTGTATGAACAAGCCGCCAGCCGGGGAAAATTTATTCCATTAAACCTCCGGGCCGGTGACCTGTTTGCAGAAATCGGCGATTACAGCAATGCCTGTCGATGTTATGAGCAGATGCATCAGCAACTGCAAACGCTGGTGGATTCCTCCGACGAGGATGCGGCAACAGAGGACAGCGGTTATCTCAGCCCGTCATTTCAGGATTATTTGCGGTCAAAAATTGAATATGTCCGAATCAAGGCAAAAGATACGCGCTACCTGCGCCGCCTGACACCAGAGGAGATTCAGCAATACATCAACGGAGATAAAGATACCCGTCAAGGAACACGTCAACGGACAAATGCCCCGGCCGACCACCAGCGCCGTGAACCTGTCAGCAGTCAACCGCAGTGCCAGCCTGGACACCTTCAGCCACCGGATGGAAGTGCGCTGTTTCAGGATAAGGGCATGGATAATGATACCAGCGATGCTGACAGCAACACTGCTGCACCAGCAGCCAATCAAACCCCGGGCAGCCCTGGTGCCTTGAGACAACCGGCGGTTCAGCAGGACACGATCCAACAACCGCTCCGGAAAACTGTTAACCCTGTTGCCAATGAAGAGCGCAGGGCAGACCTGCCCGGTTTTGTCAGGAAGCGACTGACAAGTCAATGGGATCGTTCGGTACACAGCCTGTTACAGCAGTTTTTCAACCGGAAAAAACAATTGATTCACACCCATGAAGAGCAGATCGCCTGGCTCAGCCCAAAGCTGGACAAAATCCGCAGAAAGCAGGGCAGCGAAGTCTTGATGGAACACCTGGCATGGGAACATATTAATGCAGCAGAGCAGCCTCTGTTTCAGGATGTTGGGCATGGGCAGGAAAGTACGGTCAAGACGTGCGCTGCGCACCTGAACCAGGCAAGGGATTTGCTGCTGCAGAGCATCATCCGAAAAACAGGTATTCAATACCAGCAGCTACCGGATCCGGAAAACTTTGAGGTGGATGTATTGAACATTGCGGAACAGGTCACCACGAGCCTGTCCCCCATTGAGATCACTGAATGGTTGTTCGGTATTGTCTGTCAGGCCAGAAGCCTCGGGCATGTTTTCAGCACGTTCAGGCTGTTGTATCCCGGAAGTGAAAATATTGCCTCCCTCAACCGGGGCTGGTTCTCACTAAAGCGCCTCTATCGAACACCTTGAGGCTCCGGGGCATATCGATGGTAAAAACCGGGAACTTAACCACAGACTGGTTGTCTGATAGTGGGTAATGAACAACCGAAATTACTATCTATGCTGACCTCTGGCTCTGCGTCACCATTACTTTCATCCTGTACACAGATCGTTGCTAATAGCACCGACTGTTGCCGCACAACAAGCTTTAATGATCGAGAAGTTTCCGCGACACAGCCTGGCCTGCATATAGGTGCGGATCACCGTTCCGTGATCAAATCACTGGTTGACTACCGGGTGTGCTCATTAGCCGGGGAAGCGCTGCAGGCCGGTGCTGGCCTGATGCGTAATGCCGCAGGCTTTGCCTTGCGCCAGATACTCGGTGCCCCCGACGTTGTCAGGCTATGGCCTGGCTTAAAAGAGAGTCTGGTACTTTTGTCAGCGTTACCCACTATGGCTGCCAGGAACCTCAATTGCTCAATGGACTCTTCGCCCTGTGACCTGAACTCCTCCTTGCCTACCTGTTTTCCTAAAGATATGGAATGTACCGGTGAACGCGTTTGCCGTGACGGGACGGATGAAAAATCCTGCAATACGACCAGGTGCGAACAATTAGGGCGTCCCTTTCTTTGTGACAACAGTACATGCATTCCAGCCCACTGGGTATGCGATGGCACCATCTTCTGCCATGATCAATCCGATGAGGACGCCTGTGGTCTGTCGCCGGAAATAATTGCAGCAATCACTACTGCAACAGTGGCCGTTGGGTTCACCGTTGTTTACGGTACCTGTGTCTATAAAAGTTTCAAGGCGCTCAGAGATGGCAACAGTGAGGCAACAACCTGTCAGCTACTGACTATGGCACTGAAAAAGCCAGGGTATTTTCGACAATACCAGCAGGCCGTTGACCACAGGGTGCCTCAAATTGAACTGCCAGCTATGACCGTACAGAGAACCCGACAGTTTCAGGAGCAAGCGTCGACCGAACCGCGGGCTGGCCAACCTCAGGAGTCAACAGCCACCACCCTGGAAAGGCAAAAATCGCTGTGGGTCTGAACGGCTGACAGGAGCTGTGCCTTGCCACCCGGACAGCCTGTGCCATGCCCGTGGAGCCATAAAAACCATGTGAACCTGGCTGTTATCGGATGGTCAAAAGATCACTCAAAAATCCACCCTATCCAGGTCCTCACACTTATGCAGCCGATATCCCAGCTTCCATCATCCCCGACCAACCCACAGACTGTTGCCCGGGATACTGTTTGTTGCAGTTGTGGCAGTTACATGAACAGAACCGCTGATGGCAGAACCGTCTCGACGGTACCGGCCAGTCCAGTGGTATACCCGGGTAACAAGACCCGGGGATGCACCCTGTCTGATTACCGGATCTGCCAGTTCACTCAAGGAGCCATTCAGCTCGGCAATAGCCTGATACGCAATCTGGCAGGTTTTGCCTTTCAGCAAATAATGGATTCACCGGAGATTGGTCTCGTCTGTCCGGGATTAAAAGAGAGCCTGGTGGTGCTGTTGGCATTGCCGACGCTGGTCTCGGGTTATCCTCTGAAGGAATGTGAAGATGGAAAAGTGTGGTGCGCTTCTACTGAGGCTTGTCATCGTGGTAAGAGGTGTGACGGCATCGAAGATTGTAATCCCTCATATGATGAAGCTGATTGTACCAAGTTAAGCCAATGTGAAGTGAGGGATGACTTTCTTTGCCCAAGCCGTATGAAATGTGTCCCCTCTAATAAGATGTGTGACTCAGTTAACGATTGCGGCGATTGGTCGGATGAATACTACTGGAGGTGTGGGGATAAGCACACCCCGCAGGCAACTGAAACCTCACCACCCACTGTGCTGACACCTGAAAGCAGTACTGGGGACACATCGTTACCAGCGTACGATAGATACTTGCACGCTTCTCCCTTATTCGTGGTGCTTGGTTTATGCTGCGCATCCGCAGCTACTTATTACTGTATTTCCGTTTATCGAAGCGTTAAGGCTATGCGGTCTACCAACCCTGAAGCCTCAACCCGTCAGCTTATACAAATGGCTATAAGACAGCCGCATTATTTCAGATATCCCCACCAGCCTGTTCCGATTGATACACGCCAGGATGATATTACGCCATCAGCCCCAGAGCGCCCTGAACAACGGCCGGAGGCTCAGCGGGCCGTCCACCCGCAGGCAATGCATTTGCCCACCTTCAACCAGCAGGCAACTGAACTGCCTACCTACCAACAGGCAACTGAACTGCCTACCTACCAGCAGGCAACTGAGTTATCTGCCTTCATGCAGGCAGCTGAGCTACCTACCTACCAGCAGGCAATTGAGTTATCTACCTTCCAGCAGGCATCTGAGCCACCTACCTACCAGCAGGCAACCCGGGGGCTCCCAACCTATAGAGAGGCCATTGACGAGACTTTGGTTTGACCGGCGGGAAAACCGTGCCATACCAATGTGGGCAGGCTCCTGGATATGAACTCCAGTTGATTTCAGCCGATGATGAAATACAGGAATCAAAAATCACAGGATATAAACATGCCACCAGGGATTGAAGGCCAAAGACCGGTTGGGGGTAATACCTCAAGCAGTGAAGGTGGTGCAGTAAAGCCAACGGAAGAAAGCAGTAACGCCACATACCGGGGGACACGGGTTTCCAAGGTTAGTAAAGTCGCTAAAAAGAGTCAGGTATCTCAAGATGATTTGAGTGAAAAAAATGACACACTGATTGAAAATAGAGATATCAAAAAACAAAATAGCAGCACTGGCACGTCAGGTCCTTATAGTTCTGCCAGAATGCGCAGACGGGCAAAGCAACGTGAGGCAGAAGAGGGTATGAAAAAATCTCTCTCTGCTTCGGATAGCAAACATCAAGACAGGAAGATAAGCCAAGAACTCCCCGATGTTGCTGAGGATTCGGGTATCAGTGAGGATGAAAGTATTGATAGCCCGCCTCACTCTCCCAAAGCCAGCAATCGGGAGCGAGAGTACGATAGCGGTATTGAGGATGACGCAAGCTCGTTGACTGGCCGGGCCATTCAAGCGATAGAGCCTGGTCCCAAAGCCGAAACCGGGGCGCATGCTCCAGATCTGCAACAAGAGCGCCCACTACCGGCACGACCTGAAAGTACCAGCCCCCTGAAAAAGGTATCTAAAAAAAGGAAACGACAAAGGCAAAAAACGGGCATTGATAAAGGCGGTGCCAATCAACGGTCGAACTCTGACCCTGGTGTGCAAACCTCCAGGCTGCCAAATCATGATGAGTTGCTTGCTGGCTGTCAGCGCCTGGCTAAATCAGTAAAAAAACTGGATGAAGATAAAGGCAGAAGGGAAAGTGAGCATTTAGAAGAGCTTGACAGGCTTGAGGCGGTGTATGCCGAAAATAACTATGATGATGACCGTAAAATTGCACATTATCTGGTGAGTGGCAAGGCCGCCATGGGGATTTCAAAGGGAAAAAAGAGACTGCAACAGGAACTGAAAGAGAAACCCTGGAAAGAAGGCGTGGAGTCGGTAAAGCTGGGAGCGGGTAAGATTATTCAGGAAATGGTAGACCGGGCTATTCACCAGAAAAGACCGCTTCACCCGGTACGACGAAAGCAAAAATCACCGGAAACGGAACCTGTAAAAGATGTTGTAATGGATTCTGTCATGGTAAAGGTTGAAGGAGATTTCAACGGTACTGATGAGCTGGTGAAAAGCCTTAAGTCTGAAGTGTCGTTATCCACCGCCAGCCAATATGCTGCCGCAAAAAAATTGTTTGTGGAAGAACTGGAAAGGGCCCAGTGGGCAAAGGAGGCAATGGAGGAAACCCATGCTTTACAGAAGCAGATCCAGACATTAAAGGCCACTTTATTTGAGGAACTGAGTATTCTGGGACATAACGGCAGTGAGCCAATGGTTGATCCATACATTAACGACAGTGCGTATGTTTCTGCGCTTGAAGCAGCCGTTGAAACAATAGGTATGGGGTCTTCTGCAGCACAGGAACACCTGGAAAAACACCCGGCACTGCAAAAACATCTGGAAAAAGTGGGTTATCAGGAAGATCGGGATTCTTCAGAATATCTGGACAAGCTGGATGATATGGAGCATCTCAATGACAGGGAGTATCTGCAAACGCTGAAATACCTGAAAGATCCGCAGTTTGTGCGTGGTTTCCGTAAAGAATTAAGGCTTGAATGGCTGGCAAAACATCTCTCACAAACATTTCGACGTTATTCAAATGCAACGATAGGGCATCCGAACTTCAAAACAAATATGAAGGGCTTGCTGGATACGCTCAATGCCCGGGAACAGAATGTTGGTAACAAGCTTAAAAATTTGGCAAAGCATTATGAACAGCAGTGTAAAGATTTAAGGGATAACAGAAAACATTTAAATAAAGTGATGGAAGCTTACGAGGAAAATGGTAGCGATGGTGTTGATATACTCAAACACAGAAAAGTGTTAGCCAGGGCCGAAGCGCTCAAAGAATCGATGAAGCCGGTACATGATCAGATCAAGCTGGTCACCAGTTATGAAGATCCGGAGATGCAATGTGCCTATCTGCAGAAGCAGTGTAACGACCTGGATAAGCAACATGCCTCTGTTCAGAAATCGATTCAGGAATGTCAGAAAAAGCTTGATAAAGCTGAAAGTAAAAATAAAGGCAAAAGTAAAAATAAAAGCAAACCTCTTGAGGATGTTCAGAATAAAATGAATGACCTGAAAAGAGAGTCTGCTGACATTGCCAGGCAATCTGATGCACTAAAACAGGAGTATATGGATTTTAATAAAGCGTTAAACATGTATTATAAAATTCAATTCGATATGGATATTAAGCTGGTTAACCAATATTCAGATCCCAAAAGGCAGTGTGCCGACATGAAGGTGCAATATACCGCTATGGATAAGCAGCATGCTTCTGTTCAAAAATCCATTAAAAAGTGTCAGGAAAAGCTTGATAAAGCCACAAGCAAAGGCGGTGATCTGGAGGGTATTCAGAATGAAATGGATAATTTTGAAATTCAGTCGGCTGAACTTGAATCCCAGTCTGCTGATTTGAAAAGCAAGCATGCTGCACTTGGTCAGGCGTTAAAAAGATTGGATACCATTCAATTGGGTTTTAATAATGAAAAACAATCCGGCAACGATGGCGATGAATAATTTATCACTACCTTATGGGGTGAAAGAAGCCATCATCGTGATGTTGTGTCGTCTGCTGATCGTTATCAGGGATGGTTCGCTGGTCAAACCATTCCCTGATGTTCAGTACGTTACAGGCCCGGCGCTACAAAGTGAGGACTTATTCCCGTGCTGGCAATGACTTCCATAATATCCTCATTCTGGTAAACCCCGCACTGCAGTAACAATGTTTTGAATCCCATGGCATTGCCTCCCAGAATATCGGTATAAAGGGTATCCCCGACCATCAGGACTCTGGATGGGTTGGTAATCTGATGTTGCTTGATAGCCATTGAAAAAATGACAGGATCGGGCTTGCCGAACAGCACAGGTTTTGCCTTTTGAATGGTTTGCTCTACCAGGTCAGCGATAAAGTAACCCGGTGTTGCGGTGACATGGTCACCATGGGGTGCGCCGATATCCGGGTTGCCGACCAGCAGTTCAAACTGACGCCCATTGGCCGTAGTGACCATGTTTTCCTGCATTTTTGCCGTCCAGCCTGCACCGGTCAGAAACAGCAGGGTATCAATATTTTCCGGAATCTCGCCATTACAGCCATTCAGCCGGACCATGCCTTCCAGCAGATGGTTGGAAGGGTGCTCCAATGGTGCAATAACGCCAATACGGTTACGGTTCGTGAGCCCTTGCAGGTACTGTTCAGTGATATCCAGACTGGTCAGTACTTCATCTGCGGTGAAATCAAACCCCCGGGATTGATACTTTTCTGCGGCAACGGATCGGTTGGTCAGGGTGTCGTTGGAAACAACGCAGAATGGGATATTGTTTGCCCTTAGCTGCTGAATTGCCTCAGCGGCACCTTCAATGGGCGTGCTACCCCGGCAGAGGACACCGTAGGAGTCCAGCAGGATCAGGTCAAATTGCGCCATGATATCTGCCAGTCCATCAATAAACACCGGGGCAGACTGCGGGTTGGCAATGGCTGGATACCAGTCAGGATGACGGGCGTATATCTCGTTCAAAGAGTCGGGAGAAAGAACAATCATAGAGCGTTGCCTGATGCTGAAAATGAACGTCATTCAATGCACCTGATTATATCAGATGTCCGACAGGCAAATATCTATAAAGCCTTCCATACAAGCAGGATATTTTTTTTGTGCTAATTTGAAATGTTCTTTCTTTAGCCCTTGAGGTGTTTGGTTGTGAGGCTGAATTGCATTGTTAAAGCCCTTTGTTTTCTGTTGCTTGCCGTCTCGATATATGGCAATACGGCCGGTCCGCTAATGACGCAGTCTTTGCCGGTATATTCAGAAGATCAGGGCGTCAGGGATTCGATCATCAAAATCTATACCTCATTCAACCAATATGACCACCAGAATCCATGGAGCAACGTTGGCCCAAGGCAGAAGTATGGTTCCGGTGCCATTATCCAGCTGCCAGACAGTGACCAGAGGGTTGTTCTGACCAACAGCCATGTAGTCAGTGCCCATACCTATATTGAAGGCAGGAAAAATGGTCAGACGGACCGTTATAAACTCAGGCCCCTGTGGGTTTCCCACGAGTTGGACCTGGCCTTGCTGGTCCCCTTCCATGACCATGAGAATGCGCTGTTTTTCAGCGGTACCACCCCTATTCCCCTGGGTAAGCTGCCCCCTCTGCAAACGGATTTGATGCTGCTTGGCTATCCCATTGGTGGCGATACGATCAGTGCAACCAAGGGGGTTCTGTCCCGTCTGGAATATCAACCTTACAGTAATTCCGGCTTCTCATTTCTGGCCGGGCAAATTGATGCCGCCAGTAACCCGGGCAACAGTGGCGGCCCTGCCGTGGTTAATGGCGAGATCATTGGAGTGTTAATGCAGGGGTACAGTCCTTTCGAAGCCAGTAATATCGCCCATATTGTGCCGGTAAATATCATAAGACACTTTTTACAGGACATTGCTGACGGGCATTACAGTGGGATTCCCAGCCTTGGGATTGAAACGGAAGAGCTTGAAAATGGCTTTTTTAAAACAGTCTATGGGGTAAAAGAAAACAACGGCGTTCTGGTTCGCCATGTCATACCGGGTTCTGCGGCTGACGGTGTGCTGCAGCCGGATGATGTTATCCTGGAGCTGGACGGGTATGCCGTTGGCCATGATAAAACCATTGTGTTCCGGGGCAGTGAGCGGGTTTCCATGGATTATGTGGTGCACTCACGGCAGGTTGGAGAGGAGCTTGGCGTTCGGGTTATTCGTGACAAACAGGTGCTGGATCTGACGGTTACGCTTTCTCAGCCGGTCAATAATGATTTGTTGCTCGGCTTTGATGGTCAGTCTGCTCCTTCATACTTTATCTATCAGGGACTGGTGTTTACCAAAGTGACCCGGGAGCTGCTGATGGGGGCTGGACATGACCTGATTTCCTATGCAGGCCTGACGCCGGTATTGCTCAATAATTTCCGGTTTGCCAATGAAGATGAAGTGGTTGTCATTCTGAAAGTCTTGCCCCATGAGGCCAACCGGGGTTATCACAATATCTTTCTGAGAAGGGTTGACAGTGTTGGCTCGGAAAAAGTCAGAAACCTCAGGCAGCTGGTCAACCTGATCGAATCGACAGAGGAGGATTTTCTGGAACTCAACACCGGTTACAGGGGGCTGGAGAAAATTGTCCTGAACACTCACCTGGCAGATATCGTTAATGGGGAGGTCATGTGGCTTAACGGCATTCAGCATGATCGCTCTAAAAACTTCCGTACAAAAAATGCAGTGCTGCAGGTGGTAATACCTGCAAAAGTGAGGAAGTCATGAATGTTTAACATTTTATCGCCTGCCTGAATGATTCAGCTGTTTCAGTATATCAGTGCACATTTTGGTCAGCCCATTCATTAACGATATCAGTGGAAATGTTGAGAAATCGGCTCCAAGGATTAACCGGCCATAAATATCATAAAAATTCGCGTTAAGTGTGCAGGTATAAGCGTCATCAGGGTAGAGCGCTTCGCTGAGGTGCTGATCATTTATGTGGTTCATATAGCAGTCAGTCGGGTCATACTCCCCCAGAGGGGGCCGGGCAAAGCCGGGAGCATCCGGCTGCAATGCGGTCCAGTAGAGTATTTCCTGCGCGACCCGGACAAGCCAGGCCTGATACTCGTCATCGTCCCGTCCAAGGAGAAACCGTAGGTTGATCGGCGTATCTGCTGCGGGCATAAGCCCCAACAAAAACTGGTTGCAGGCCAATTCAACAAATGCGGCTGTTTCGTTAAGTGCCTGAGGGTTTTTGTAGTGATAGCCGGCAAAGCCCTGACGTAAGCGTGACCTTACCAGTACCGCCGACACAATGATTTCGCAGATACTGTTGGCCAGGGCAATGCGTTGTGAGACCTTGGGCATATAACAGGTTTCAAGCGTGTCTTTCTGTCGTAAACAGCTGTGGATATGGCCAAAGGTTTCATAATCACCCAGGTCACGCATGCCACAGTGACCAAAATCAATCTTTTCGGTGGCCTGAGTGTTCCATGCTGTTAATTTGCCAGCGTGTACGTTGTCAGTGATCAGATTCATGGCCGAATGCAAGGCGACCCAGCCACGGCCGGCCTCAGTGTTGTGCAGGCACTGCAGCATACTGGTCGGCACCAATCCCATGCTGGTCATGTAACCCGCATCGTGACAGGCCCTGAGGATGCCCTGCTCCGGGCGCTTCCAGGGGCAGTCTTCTGCTGTGTCTGGCGAATGGGCATACCGGGCATAGGCGACGGGTGCTGTGTAGCAAAAGACATTGATGTATCGCTGGCCATGGCTTTCGGTGATCTCCACCGGGTCATCAAACTGGTTAATCAGGTACTCCAGGTCTTTGCCCAGGGGGAGCTGCATAAAGTCGCGGTATTTTGGTAGCACACTGTTAAATTTACCTGCCAGCTCGGAAGTATTGGCGATGACTTGATAAAGCAGGCCTTCCCTGGCCAGCGTCTCAAGGGGTTCCCCGGCTCTCTGGAATTTAAAATAGGTGGCCTGGCCACCGGCTTGCAGACATTGCATCGTCCGCCCACCGACCATCCGGATTGCTGATTTGTTTGCCTGGCCAAGTTCTTCGGGGACATCCTTCAGCCCGAACGATGACGGCATATTTTCGGCGATATACCGGTTGACGTGCTCCCCATCAACGGCATTGGGCAGCGCAAATCCGGTAACCTGGTGAGCGGTTGAAATCAGGGGTATCAAAAATAGATTGGTACATGAGATCGGTAAAGGAGACTGCTGGCTGATCAGTGGTGCCGCCAGGACCCTGTCTGGAAAGGTATAAGTCGGGGCATCTAATGATTCAATGAAGCTTATTTTGTCTTCCAGTGAAATCTCGGGACAGGTTAAAAACTGCAACTGAACATCCGTTGGTACATAGGGTAATTTATTAAGCTTGATCAATCTGAATAACAGGGTTTTCTCCTTCGAATATGAAGGTTGTTTAACGATCTCTTTGGTAACGGCTGCCATGAGACAACGCTCATTGAAACTCAGGTGTTCCTGGGAAACATGTTGGAATGCCGACAGGTTATTTTTTAACGCCGCATCAAGGATTGCTCCCTTTCTAATGTCGATGGGTACATATCGCAGCGCTTCGGGAGACAGGCTAACGGCCAGGGCATACAGCTCAGACGCCTTATCATCACCTACCCACTTTGAAAGATTGTCAGCTGCAGCGAACTTAAGAGGGTTGGCCCTGTGCTCTTTGCTGGTAATGACTGATTTGAGGAAATGATCAGTAATATATTGTTCTGGAATAGCATCCAATACTGAGTATCCACTGGTACAGGCAGTACGGTATATTTCCGTTCGTTGTGTTTCCGTTAGAAATTTGGGAAGCGTCTTGGATAATTTTCCACCTTTAGCAGCTGCCAGATACATATCGAATGTTTTGACGGCTTCCGGAATGAATTCGAGGGCTCTGGCATTATTATCAACAGCCAGTTGGCATAATTCGGCGGTCTTCAGTTGTTCAGGAACATACTCTAATGCTAATCCATTACGTCGACAGGCTACCTCACAAAGTTCTGCTGTTTTTTTATGGTCCGGGTAAAATTTCAGGGCCCCGGTGTGTTCGATGGCAATGGTTAATAATCGGTCACTAACGGGCTTGTTCTCCGGGTAATAATTCAGCGCAACGTGGGATTTTCTGCAGGCAATTTCAAAGTGTGCATCAGTTCTTGCTGTTTCGGGAATGTATTTAATGGCTCCTTTATATTTTTCAAGGAGGAAGTCAAAAAAACCATCGTTCAGCCATTGTTTGATTATCTCACCAGGTACATTACTAATGGCATCAAACACATTAATGACCAAAGCTCGACACAACTCGTTGGTTTTCATACTGTCGGGTATGTGCTGTATATTCGAATAAGGCGCTTTTACAAATGCCTGTATACACATTTCTGGTGTTAACTTTTCCAGGGGTACTTCACTAAAATAACCAGGATCCTTTTTGATTTTTAAAAAGTAATCTTCACTATCAAGCTGATCCGGCCTGGCCCCGGGCGGTAACTCCCCGAAGTATTTGATAAATGTTTTATAGTCACTGACGGGCAATGGCTGCTGTTTGTCCGTGCATTCGGCGACTGTTTGCAGCAACGCTTTTAATTCATCACCAAGATTGCCTTGTGGCAGGTCATGGGTGGCACCGCGGCAGGCTTGCACACGGGACCATGCCATAGGGGGGGCTGTATTGGCAGAAGGATAAGGCGTATTTTCGACGGATAAGTCGCTCTGTACACAAGCCCCTGAAGCCTCTCTAACAATGTGTTTGCGCCAGAGTTGACCTGATGAATCCCCGAATCGATCCATCAGCTGGGGTTGATGTTCCCGAGTTTCTTTCGGGTTTTGATCAATAGTGGGAGATGGGCTCCCTGAAATATTCATTTGCTGACAACTCTGTAATAATACGCTTTCTGTTAATAGGTTATTGAAATAAATTATGACCACAAAGTTAGCAAAAAATTCCAGAAATCATAGTTGCATCTGGAAATAGCGAGTGAAAAACAAGGGGCAGCCGGAAACACGGACACCACCATCTTCCTCATCCTTAAGGCGCTGGCTTTCATAGCTTTTTACATCGCCATTATATAAAGTGCAGCCAGGCGTTGTTATGCATACACAGGCACCTCGTTCCCATGGTCCCCGTGGGAATACATACCCGGCGTCTGTTGTTCTCCATTAACTCTCATGATTCCGGGTATAAACAGATTTTTTCATATTATTCTCCCTGTCGCTTTCACTGTCGCGAAAAATGCCAAAACGGTCCACCAGCCTTTCGGTGAGTGCCTGTTGCGCCTCAGGGTTCTTGGATAACTCACTTTTTGCCAGGCTTAACCGATCGGCAAAAGAGTCCTGAAGCTGTTTTAGTTCCGGGGGGACGGGGGGGTGTGAAGTTTGAACGTCGCTTGCGGTGCTGAGCTCGGGTGGAATTGGGCTTGCGGGGATTTGGGTGGATTGTGGAATCATCGCAGGTGCTCCTTGAATTTATTGTGTAAATTGGTGTGTAGGTATATTCGCATTCATGGCAATGCCTTATTTACGACCGGCCAGATACCGATAAGTTCCACAAAAAAAGAAGCCTCGTAAAGATTCCGATTGTTTAGAGCGCCGGAGGGAGCGCAAAAGGATACTCCATCAGGATCCTGCCTGTGTAAAGCGCGAAAGGGAGCATAAGAGAGAACGCTACCAGAATGCTCCCTGATGCAGAGGCAAGGAGCCTATATAAACACTTATAATCCATTCCCCGCTAACCACACAACAGATGGCTATTTTCTCTACTGCCAATTGGCAAACAGCTGTAATAGAATATGAACGACAGAATAATGACAATAAAGTGTTAGGGAGTATGAGCCATGTCAGATCAGCAGAAACATATACTGATCGAACAGCAGGAGGGTATCCTGACGATACGCTTCAACCGCACTGAGAAAAAGAATGCGCTGACCTCTGCGATGTACGCAGCCATTCTTGACGCACTGATCGGTGCTGATCAGGATGACAGTGTTAAAGTGATTCTCTTTGCTGCCCAGCCTGATATGTTTACTGCTGGCAATGACCTTAAGGACTTTCTGACCCGGGACACCTCTGAACAACCGGCAGCCATAAAAATGCTGCGCCAGCTCGCGGTACAGAAAAAGCCGATAGTGGCAGCAGTCAGCGGTATTGCGGTGGGTATCGGCGTGACGTTATTGCTCCATTGTGATTTGGTTTATGTGGGGGAAAACACCCGGCTGCGTTTGCCTTTTGTGAATCTCGCTGTGGTGCCGGAAGCTGCCTCCAGTTTGCTGTTGCCGGATATTATGGGACGACAGCGGGCTTCAGAATTGCTGATGCTGGGTGATTTCTTTGATGCCCGGCGTGCCCATGAATATGGCATTGCCAATGCGGTAATAGCCAATGAAGAAGTCTTTGAATTTGCCCTGGCAAAAGCTAAAGAACTGGCAGCAAAGCCCCGTGAAGCACTGTTGCTGACCAAACAGCTGATTACCCGGAACCGTCGCAGCGATGTTCAACAACGCATTGATGATGAAGCGATCATCTTTGCTGAGCGAATGGTGTCCGAAGAAGCCCGACAGGTAATGGCGGCCTTTTTTTCCGGTAAGTCTTAGTCAGGTATACTGAGACAGTATGGTTATGGTTCTTGATAGGGATTCTGGTTGCCATGGTATCGCCACTGGTAGCCAGCAGTGCGGGAGCTGCCAGTCATCAACATTTTACCTTCTGCAGGTAAACTGCGCAGCCATTTTGAGCAGCAGGATTTTCATTGGAATGCTCCGCAATACCCGATGACTCAGAATAGTCCTGCTATTATAACAAGCGAAATTTTTAATTCCCAAATGGTATGGCTCCTCATTCTATCTTGATCAAACGTCCAAAATAGCTATCAGGAATGCAGTATCAATAATTTCAAAGTGAACTAATAGAAAAATAGTTTATCTAAAATATGTTCTTACTGATAAAATTTCAGGAGCCTTAGTGTTTTGCCTGTTGATTCAACTATTAAGCCAATGACGGTGTTGGAAAAGTCGGTTCTGGCGAATGACACCTTATTAATTCGTGATATTAAAAGATCCAAATCACGCTATGTGATTGATGGTTTGTCGCATGTTGTTTTGCGACTCCCCAATAGAATTCGGGATCCACTGTTGCCCCCTTTGCCTTTATTAAAGTTAGAACAACGGCACAGTGTAGGGCGAATAACGTATACCGATAATCCTAAACACCATTCGTTATCTATTGATCGAGTAATGACCTTGCTTCTGGATCAAAATGATAATGCTGAATTTAAATGTTATCTTGAACCAATGATGGCTGATAATGTTGATTTACCAACAACGGAAGTTAATGGAGAGTCAGAGTGTCTGGATGCTTCTTCTGTTGTCACTGTGCTTGATGGAGTGTCTGCTCATTCCAATGTAAACGAGGTACGATGCTTAACCAGCCAGAAACTGAAGAAGGGCAGCTATCTTGGGGTTTATCATCCCTGTTTAGCAAATCATAACAAGACGAATCTTCATTACAGGGAGGGGCAATTCATCACATTATCACCCGGTGAAGGTGTGATATTGGAGTATAAATCCTCTGATGCGGGTTTACCATACTGGGAAATAGTGGCTACCTATCATAATAAAGATCTAACGGTTCAGATGAACCCTCTGCTTCAGGAGAGACTTGACTTTAAAGATAAAGATATAGCGATGAGTAATGGACAATACCATCTTCCGGTCAGAGCGATTGAAGAACTCTCTGTGCTTAAAAGAAAACATGGAATCTGCCCTGCGGTCTTTAATTGTGGTCGTATCAGTGATAAAAGCGCTTTAAATTCGTTAAAAAAATACGTTTCTGAAAATCTTGCAAATGATAGAGGTAAGGCTGTTTTCAGTATGCTTGTTATGAATGATTCTGCTGCACATATGATTGCCGTCAGATTTATCCAGGCAGGTAATAAAATTGTGGTTTATTTGCATGAAACAATACAGCCGGAAAGCTATGTAGCTAAGGAGATAAGAAATTTTATCATTGCCGCTATATCTGATTCTGTACAAAATATTCGAGACAATAACCTGTATTTTTTGACCACGCCAGCGTCTGAATGTCTCCAGAAAGACTATAACAGCTGCTCAATAACAGCATTTAAGGTGTTGCTGTCCTTTGAAAAAGAACGCAATGAGCTTGACCCGTTTTTTATCCAGCTGGTGAGAGATTCTGATTCGGGAATTTCTCTGATTGATTATCAGGCATTCAATAAAGAAGGTGCAGGTGAATTCAGCAGGGAAGTAGAGGAGCTTCCGGGAAATATCAAAGTGGGTAGTGTGCCGTTAACATTATTACCCGCAGTTCTTCTGAAGTTTTATCAGGGTAGTCAGGCTCTTCTTTCTAATCGGCAAAAAAAAACCATTGTCAGTCATGCCAGAAAATTAACATTGGAAGACTATTATCTAAGGTACAGATTTCATGATGCGAAAACTGATAAGGCTTTTAATGTGGCCGCCTTTTGTAAAACCAATAAGTCTTTTGCCTTATGGAAAGATATGATCAGAAATTTTACACCTTTGTTTGTCAGGATTTTGAAGGTTGACTTTGATCAGTTGAGAAAAGATTCGGTAAATCGATGGTTAAAGAATTCAATGTATTCAGATATTGAAATTGAAGCTAATGATTTGAAAATGTTAAAGCGATACAAAAAATTCATCACCATGGAGGCAGAGTTAAATACATGGCCTGAAGATGCTGTTTTAAAGTGGAGGAGTCAAAGCAGGGAGTTGACAGTTTGGCTAAAGGAGATAAGGCCAAACACAACGACTATGAATAAGAATCAACTACTGTGGCGCTGGTGTCAGTTTTTAAATAATTATCTTGATTCCAGTTCCGATGTTGGAAGGTTGTGGCTTCGCAGGGATGTTGGCTATTTTATTGAACGGCTTGATGCCCGGTTGAAATTATTGCAAAAGACCGTGAGATCTGATTTTCCCTTTCACTTTGGTGAGAGGATCTACAGAGAACCAGAGTCTCTGCCAGAGCCTGTGTTTGAGGGAGAGCCCATTGATAGAGGTGCTCAATGTTTCTATGTCAAGACTGAAGTCAGGGAGTCTTTGAGGGAGCCAGGACGTTTTAACAGGATTGTCATGACCTTTCCGAAGCCATTACTTTTGGCTTCTGCTGACAATGAAAGAGCATGCGATGATGCTGGCTCAAATACATCGGATCGCAAGGATGAATCATTATTATCATCGGCTTCAGGGGAGTCCTGTGCAGAAACCACTGCTGCTATCGCTGCTTTAACAAAAGCTGTCTCAGTGCTGGATTCAGGTGAGAAAATATCCTGTGATTCACCTTTGGCTATATCGGATTCCTGCAAATCAATGGACCTTGAATTACAATGTGATGAAAAACTCACTGATGAACTCCTGTTTTCTCAAGACTATAGCTCATCTTATGCATCAACACTCGATCAAAATTATTTTTCAATAGTGGCAAAAGCGGCTGCTCAAAGTAGTGAAGTTCAAACTTTGCCTTTTCTGAAAAGAGAACAAGCAGCATTGGAAACGGGCTTTTCTGGCTCTCCCATAAAGAAACAACGATTGATGACTGTTTCTAAGCCTGTTTTGGATACTGCTGCACCGAATTTGGCAGAGCGGGCTAACTCAATCAGAAATAAAATTGAAAGGGATGAATTCAAGGTTGCAATCGAGATGCTTTCCATGGTGCTGCAGGGTATATGGACAATGGATGTATCAAGCAAAACGAAAGCCAGTAAAAGGTTAAAGGTTCTCAAAGAAGCCATAGAGAATATCTGTGAGATTTCCAACCATCCAAATGAGCTTGATAGCTACCTGCAGTGCAATAATATTTTTGGTCTCCCCAGCTTGCATGATACACATAAAAGAGCCCTGATCATTTCTTTTGCGCTTGATTATCTTTTGCAAATATTATCCGCAGCTGGCGAGGAAGTTGATGTTGAACCTGTGGCTATTGTTACCAGGGCAAGGCTTTTCATTGCAAGGAATACCGGAAAAAATGGTTGTGGGGTTGTGAGAGAAAGTAGTTACGATTTAATAGCAGGTGAGTTTCCTACCTTGTTTGCAACAGCAAGTGTTTATGAACCCTCTGAAAATGAAAGTGTCATGGAAAAGGTGCTTAGAATCAGAAAGGAGATTAAAGCAATTGGATATTTAATGATTAGTGCAAGAATAAATACTGTTTTTTTCAAAGGGGAAGCACATGGGAGAGTATACTTGCTTAAGTCGGTGATTGAAAAAGTCCACTCTTTTTTGGGTAGAGAAGGTGGGAGCTATGATTTTCAGTGCCCACTGAGTTCAGAGAAAAGTATAAGCCCAGCTCAAAGGCAGTGGCTTAATCTTGCGGCACTCCATGAATATTTATCATCTCTATTGCCGGGGCACAGCCCTGATAAATCCTATACTTCTGTTCTGCTAAAGGCTGAGAGCTATCTTAAGGAGCAGGCTAAAAATAGTACTTTCAATAACCTGCCTCAATTTAAGAGATTTTAAGCCTGCCGGGGTTGAGACAAAGTGCTGACACCGGTATTAGCCTAAAGTCTAAGATGCCCATGTCCGCACATTTGTTACTGTCAGAGACTCAGGCAGTCCTCAGTGACTGAAGATAAGAAAAACAATAATACTTTCAGGAGCGTCTTTTCATGTCTGCTGATCCTTCCCGTGGTAATCATCAAAGTGCAGCTGCCGCCTATTGGCGGGAGAACATACGCATACTACTTTCCTTACTGGTGATCTGGTTCGCCGTTTCATTTGGTTGCGGCATACTGTTTGTGGAGCAGCTGGATCAAATCAGTTTTTTCGGCTTTCCATTGGGCTTCTGGTTTGCCCAGCAGGGTTCCATCTATACCTTTCTGGTTCTGATTTTTGTCTATATCGGGTTGATGAACCGCCTGGACCGAAAATACAACGTTCAGGAGGAAGAGTGAGATGGCGACTCAAACACTGATCTTCCTTTTTGTCGGGTTATCGTTTGCGCTCTATATCGGTATTGCTATCTGGTCCAGGGCTGGCTCAACCAAAGACTATTATGTGGCCGGTGGCGGCGTTCATCCCGTCGCCAATGGTATGGCAACCGCAGCGGACTGGATGTCAGCGGCCTCCTTTATTTCCATGGCCGGTATTATCTCCTTTATGGGGCGTGACGGGGCCATGTATCTGATGGGCTGGACCGGGGGTTATGTATTGCTGGCCATGTGCCTTGCGCCTTATCTGCGCAAATTTGGCCAGTTCACTGTGCCGGACTTTGTCGCTGAACGTTACTACAGCCAGACCGCCCGGGTGGTTGCTGTTATATGCGTTATCTTTATCTCCTTTACCTATGTTGCCGGACAGATGCGCGGCGTCGGTATTGTCTTCTCCCGTTACCTGGAGGTGGATATCAATATCGGGGTCATGATCGGGATGGGTATCGTCTTTGTTTACGCTGTGCTGGGGGGCATGAAAGGCATTACCTACACTCAGGTTGCGCAATACTGTGTGATGATTTTTGCCTATCTGGTACCCGCGATCTTTATTTCCATGATGATCACTGGCAACCCGATTCCCCAGTTGGGCTTTGGCAGTCACGTTGAAGGCACTGGGCTCTCGGTGCTGGAGAAACTGAACGGTCTGTCTCAGGAGCTAGGCTTTGCCCAGTATACCGATGGATCCAAGTCCACCATTGACGTGTTCTTTATTACCATGGCTCTGATGGTCGGTACTGCGGGTTTGCCCCACGTTATCGTGCGTTTCTTCACCACTCCAACGGTGCGTGACGCCCGTAAATCGGCCGGTTATGCGCTGTTGTTTATTGCTGTGCTCTACACCACAGCGCCAGCGGTGGCCAGCTTTGCCCGTATCAATCTGCTGCAGACGGTTTCTGAAGCTGAATATGAGCAGCTGCCGGAGTGGTTTGCCAACTGGGAAAACTCTGGTTTGATGGCCTGGGTCGACAAAAACGACGATGGTAAAATTCAGTATCATCCGGGTGCTCCCATTGAAGGTAAACCGTCGTTTATTGACGCACGGGGTGACAGTGGTGAGCGACTGGTCAGCAATAACCAGACTGGCAACGCCAATGAACTGTATGTTGATCGTGACATTATGGTGCTGGCCAACCCTGAAATCGCCAACCTTCCCGGTTGGGTCATTGCACTGGTAGCGGCCGGAGGTCTGGCGGCGGCTCTTTCTACCGCAGCTGGCCTGCTGCTGGTTATTTCCACCTCCATTTCCCATGACCTGCTGAAGCGGAATCTCATGCCGGGCATTACCGATAAGCAGGAATTGCTGGCTGCCCGTATCGCTGCCGCTGCCGCTATTGGTGTGGCCGGTCTGGCAGGCATCTACCCACCAGGGTTTGTGGCCTCGGTGGTGGCTTTTGCCTTTGGCCTGGCGGCTTCTTCATTCTTCCCCGCGATTCTTCTGGGTATTTTCTACAAGCGGATGAACCGTGAAGGGGCGATTGCCGGTATGGTGACAGGCCTGCTGTTTACGGCTTCTTATATTATCTACTTCAAATTCCTGGGGGGGACCGCGGAACAGTGGTGGTTCGGCGTGTCACCAGAAGGCATTGGTACCCTGGGTATGTTGATCAACTTTGCGGTCTCCCTGGTGGTTTGTCATGCTACGGAAGCACCACCCAAAGCGGTGCAGGATATGGTGGATGATATTCGTATTCCCCGCCGTGGCGGGACAGCATCAGAGCCCGTAGAGGAGGGTGAGACAGTTCGGGTATGAAGTCACTGAACCGATAAGTAATCCAGAGCCGCTTTCCGTTGGAACGCGGCTTTTTTTTGGATTCTTTGATCCCGGTCGCCTCTGTTGCAGTCAGCCGGTGTTATCGTAGCCGGTATCATTTTCTGGCAATTTTTGTGTTGCACCTGATATTCATTTTCCCAAATACAGAACTTAAGTGCTTTATAGGTGTCTAATCTGCCAGTTGTTATATTTTGCCTATGGGGTAACCAGCATGTTTTCAAGAACTATTTGTCTATCTCTGCTTTTGCTGTCGGCACTGGCCAATGCCGTGGATGATCACCATAAGTTGTTGTTAAGTATGAAGTACTATCTTGACGATGAGGTGGTTAAAGAGGTTAATTTCTACGGCACCGGGATTGATCCCAATGTGATGTCGAATGAGGAAGGCCAGTTCAAGCTGACGGTTGACGGGGTTGAAATAGATGCCGTGAATGACTCGACTTACTGGCGATTGAATAAACTGAGGCGTTCATTCAGCTATGATACCTTTTCCCAGGGTATTCAGCAGCTTGAGCCAGGCTGGGCGATGTGTAAACTGGGTGGTCCGGCCAGTGGCATCATTTTGGAAACCCGTTATCTGACCTATCAGGACCATAACATTATTCATGATGAGATGAGGCCAGTTTATGACCGGCCATTGAATTGCCTCTATCAGCCCAGGTATCAGCCGGTGAATGACCATGCCCGGGAGGCTGCCCGAGGCGTATTGGAAACCTTGAGAACCATTGCTGAACTGAGCAATTGATCCATCAATGGAGCTTTTAACAGAGGCGATGTCATCGCCCCTGTTATAAACACGGTGGTTATTTAAGACCGATAACTACCGCCATTTCATCACCATCAATCCAGGGCCTGCCGCATAAATCACTGTAAGTGGCCTGAATTTCCAAACCGTGTTGTTCAAGCTCACTGCGCAGCATGTCAAGGGTAAAGTGCTGTAGCCAGTTATAGACCGTCCACTCCCGTTGTGCTTCAAAGATAACATACTTGTCCAGGGTGACCAGTTCAGGTCTGTACAAGAAGGAAGACTGGATACACCAGTAGTCCTGTGCACTCCAGAAACCGTTCATGGCGTTTTTGGCAAGTACCACGTCCTCGGTTTGTTTCTCAAACCGTGTAGAGGTATAGACATCCAGGGCAATAACCCCATTCGGCTTAAGTATCGACTTAAACTTATCCAGCAACCCGGAACGTTGTGACGGATTCAGGGCGCAGAAGTCACACATCACTAATGTGATCAAATCAAACTGTCGTGAATCTTGGTAGTCCAGGTAATTGCCCAGGTGGTATTCGATGTCCAGGTTCGACCGCTCTGCCTGCTGGCTTGCGTACTCAAGGGAGTTTTGAGAGAAATCAAGACCCACCACAGTGCCTGTTCCCTGTTTTTTCAGGCGCTGGGTATACAGCCCCGGGCCACAGCCAAAGTCTATGACAGTTGAAGATTGATTAAGGCCAAAGCTTGAAATAAGCCAGCTGACCGATTCGTCAATAAAATCAAACGATCTGGAGGCGGCGTTGATATCCGGGTTTAGATGGTAGGCCATCATTTGCCTGGCAATATGGGGATCTGCCCACAATACTTCTGCCGTGTAAGTTGACCACACAACAGGCTGAGCTGTTGCGTTATTGATTTGTTTGAACATGTTGCTTATCCCAACACTAATGAATTCGGGGCTTTGAATTTGTCATATTTTATCTATTTGCCTTTGTCGTTAAAGATTTAGATTGGGTTAATAAAGTGGTGAGGGCATGCAGATACTGGTCAGATGAGCTATTTCTGAATTAAGTTTTTTAACGATCATAGCTACTGTAAAAACGATCAAACGATCTCCGGTTCATAGCTGCCATAGTTTATTGAATCTTGCCGTTGAATAACTCAGGAGTGTGTTGTCTATGATGAATGGTGTCGCTACATCTGAAACCACCTGTTTACTCTGTGCCAAACAAACCGATTCTGCCAGCAGTAGTGGCGTGGTTGGAACATCTGCCGGACGCTCAATAGTCAAAACAGCTTGCCACCATACTTTCCACCTGGAATGTATACGCCGGCACCTGGACGGGCAGGCGGTGTTTCCTAAATTTCGAAACTGTGCTGTCTGTCCGGAGGAGGCTCTACCGCTGGTGCAGGTGGCCGGGGAAAGGTTAGCTCCAACCACCCGTTATTGTGAGTCCCCGGCTCTGGTCGCCTGTTGCAGCGGAGATTGGGAGGCCGTACAGGCCATGGTGGAGCAAGAACCGGAAATGGCCCGGCAACACTATTATTCTGCTCGTACTGATTGCAACACCGGGCTCTTGCACATCGCCGCCGAGCAAGGTGATGACCGTATACTGAATCTGCTGATCCGTTACCAGGCCGATATCAATGGAGTTGAGGGGTATCAATTTGCCACTCCGCTGCATTTGGCTGCCGACGGTGGCCACACCAGGTGCATGGATCTTCTGCTGGCAGCAGGGGCAAATCCAATGGTAACTGACCAACACGGCGATACTCCCCTGCATAAAGCGGTCGATGCCGGACACATTGATTCTTTGCCGCCATTAATTATTGGTGGAGCCAATATCAATGCCGTCAACAATCGCGGTTATGCACCCTTGCACAAAGCCGTGTTAATGAAACAGATGGCGTGCCTGCAGTACCTGCTCTCCCGTGGAGCCGATGTTGATAACGGCGACGCCATGAGCTATACGGCCGCATGTAATGCAGCCTTTTCTGGCTACCCGGAGTTTCTGGAACAACTGATCCACTTTAAGGCAGATATCAACAAAGCCGGGATATTTGGTCATACGCCGCTCCACCTCGCGACCGAAGAAGGACATATCAACTGCATGCATATCCTTATCAAGCATGGGGCGAAGATTGATGCAGCCAATGACCACGGTGATACGTCCCTGCACATGGCTGTGTGGAATAACAACATTGAAGCAGTGCAACTGCTGAGCGAAAAAGGAGCCAGTGTCAATATCACCGATCATAACGGTTGGGCACCAGTACACGTTGCCGCCTCAGAAGGCAATATTGAGATTCTGAAACACTTGCTGGAGCGCGGAGCAAACATCAGGCTCCTGACGAAAAATGGTCTGAGCCCGCTGGGTCTTTCAACCAATGAAGGGCATACCAACTGTGTGCAGTTTATGCACGCGGTATTTTCGATGAGAAAAGACCCCGGCCGGTTAGGCGGTCTCCGTTAACGTGCCGTGATTGCTTTGGCTAGGAGGCTGACCGAGAATAGCGCCCGTCTAGGCGACCCCGTAGCGAGGATGGCAGAAAATTGAGGATAAAAATTCGGTTTTGTGAGGTGAATAGCGGGGCTATTTGCCGAACAAAAGCGGATTTTTAGACCAATTTTCTGCCACCGCAGTAGGGCAGTCTATTCTCGGTCAGCCTCCTAGCGATGTATCACAGAAGTTTACAGCCAGGTAAAAGATCGTGAATTCTACCTGGCATAGTGTAAATGCGTTGATTTCTGAAATTGATGCGCGGTTATTCACGGCTTTTTGAAGAGCGCAGCGTATAGGGAGCTAATAATGCAGGTTGCTGCTGCCAGCAGATAAATTGAGAAAATCACGACCATCCATTCTGCCATGTTCAGGGTAAGCAGGGTCCAGTCATCGGCACCGCAGAGTCCGGTGGGCATAAACATGGCGGGCCACCATTCATAGAGAGGCAGGTCGAAAGGGAAGGTCGGGCGGAAGCTGCAGCTGGAAGTAAACGGATTAAACTCGGCGTAGTCTGCCATTTGGGCAATGGCTTCTTTCAACCCATACAGTGCACCAGCAATCCAGAGAGTGTAGCCTGTGATCCTGAAAACCAGATGAGAGGGTGAAATGATGATAACCAATGGCGCAAACATCAACACCAGAACAGCGAGCCGCTGATAGACGCAGCGCTCACAGGGATCCATATGCAGAATATACTGAAAGCCCAGGGCGCACAGTTCCAGAAAGAGCGCGGTGGCAAACATAATAAGCCAGGTGACTCGTAAACTCTGCCAGCCGTGGATGGTTTGCAGTGGGCTGTCTTTCAAACGTTGAAAGAGGCTATTGGGGTTTTGTTCAGCAGCCAATGGTTGGATCCCTCTTGAAGTTACTTCTGGCTTTCCGGTTGGGTCACCGAAAAGCCATCAGCACTGTGTTATTGTGTCTCTTTCGCTGGAAGTTTGGTCAGGTAGGTGATCAGCGCGTTCAGCTCGTCGTGAGACTTCAGGCTGCCCATATTGATCAGGTAACGGTTATTCACCATAAAGCCGGGAACGGCATGAACGTGTTCGCCATACTGGTTCCAGTCCAGTACCGTCTTCATCACCATCAGGTTATTCTGGTTCGCCTCAAAGTCAGACTGTTTCAGTCCAGCCTTTTCCAGCGTCTGGAAGAAGTCCGCATCGTTTCGCCAGTCGCCCTTGCGCTCTACATGAAGGCGACTGAAAAGAGCCTGTTTGATGGCGCTATGGTGCGGTGTACCCTGGGTCATGGCTATTGCCAGGGTGGCCTGTTTGGCATAGGCACCCATAAAGTTCATATGCGCCTGTTTGAACTCAATGCCCTGCTGACTCAGCCAGCTCTTCAGGGTAATCAGTGGTCCTTTCTCCCACTGATAGCAGCCTCCGCAGTAAATAGAAAACAGCTCGGTCACGGTTGGTCTGGTAGAAGGGGCAAGCCCTTTAACAACTTTATAATGGGTCCCTTCCTGAAACCGGCTGGCATTTTCAGCGCTGTCCGTCGCTTTGGCAAAAGCCATCATCGGAAATGCAAACATAAGTACCAATAACAACTTTCTCATCGGTATTATTTTCCTGTAGTCCTGTTTAATGGTGTGAATATCGAGAGGTTATCATTGTCCAAACCTCAGTGTCTGATAAATATGCTGGTTATTTTTCAGCCTTGTCTGCTTCCCTTGCCACTTTTGCTGCTTCCATGGCCTGCAGCTGGGTTGTAATCATTTCCGGTGTTTCCAGGGTAATGCGACCAAGCTGGCCATCCCGAAACTCATTGATCAGAATTTCGGCAACCTTATGGGTATCGGCAATGCCGCCCCTGCGCATACAGCCACGCCGCTGACCGATCCTGTCAAACAGCTCAATGCCGGTTTGCGGGATGTCCTTAAGCTGGTAACGCTGCAAGAGCGCGTCCGGATAATGCTGCATCATAAACTCGGCCAGGTACATGGCAACGTCTTCAAACTCAATAACCGTGTTTTTGATGGCACCGCTGATGGCCAGACGGTAGCCGCAATCCTCCGGCTCAAGCTTGGGCCAGAGGAAGCCGGGGGTGTCCAGCAAGACAATATTATTGGGCAGTTTGATTCTCT
Source organism: Salinisphaera sp. G21_0 (assembly GCF_017744115.1). Taxonomy (GTDB): domain Bacteria; phylum Pseudomonadota; class Gammaproteobacteria; order Pseudomonadales; family Endozoicomonadaceae; genus Endozoicomonas. Next base: position 147,910 of record NZ_JAGHQW010000005.1, read on the forward strand.
GCTGCTGCCTGGTGACCGCCGGCTCATTGCCGGTTTTGGCAACTGTGCGACTGGCCAGAATATTGATGGTGGTGGATTTGCCCACATTGGGGATACCAAGGATGATGGCCTTCAGCTGGCTGACCTCCAGATTCCGCTCAGGAACCATGGCGGGTGCCATAGCCAGAATGCTGCGAATTTTGTCCGGCTGCTTCAGATTGACGGCAATGGCCTTCATGCCGGAAGTGCGGTTGATATGGTCTACCCATTGTTGGGTGACCGCCGGATCAGCCAGATCACTCTTGTTGAGAATCTTGATGCAGGGGGTGTCTTTACGCAGGGAGGCAACCATCGGGTTCTCGCTGCTGAAGGGAAGCCGCGCGTCCAGCACCTCGATAATAAGATCCATCTTTGGTATCACTTCTCGGATCTCTTTTTTGGCCTTGTGCATATGGCCGGGATACCAGTTTATTGCCATTGTTGGATCTATCTTGCCTGAATGAAAACGGATTATTTTACTATGTATCGGGTACGCCACAAACCACCAATTTGAAAAGATTAAATGGTAGCGGCTGACCTGTTATGGTGGCTATGCGCCAAGTGATGGCAAGAGCGCTTGCAGGGCAGAAGGGGCGTGAAATAGAACGTTGTGTCAGCCGAGCCTGGTAACTGTTATGAGTTAGTAAATGGCACCAACACTCTGAATCCCTTTACTGTCCCGCAAATAATAGGCGATCCATTTCAGCGCTCTTTTTTGCAGTGACCTGAGCGGTCTTTCTGCAATTTCCTCTGCTTCCTCAATCACCTCAAGGTAGCTTTTGCCCAGAAACTGCATCTGATAAGTGCCAATGACCATGCCTGTCCGGTCACTGCCAGCCTGACAGTGAACAAAAATGGCGGCAGGCCTGCTGTACTCCTGATTAAGTAATTTGCTGAGCTTATCTACAAGTTTGTATACATCACCAATAAAGGGGAGTTTGAGCATGATGTGGAGGGCTGACTTCGGGTAATAATCAGGATTGGAAGCGGCACCATAAACCGGATGGTGGATCAGCTGCAACAGATCCGGGTTGATTTGAGCAAACATCTGTTCTTGTTTCAGTAAATGACGTTCACCGAGCTTGCTGATCAACGAAATATTATAAATATAGATATCTTCGGGAAGGGGGGTCTGGAGCTTTTCCATACTTCTCCGGTTCATGGTGTCAATAAGCGCTTGATAGGCAAACCGGCCTTTGATAACGGGCATGTTGCCCCGGAAAAGGTAGTTTCCGGACACGGGATTATAGTCAACCAGCCTTAGTTTCCGGGGGGAGAATGCCACTTCTTTCGACTTGGGTCCGGCAGCAGCCGACGATAAATCGTTGGATACAGGGCGTTGTGAGGCGGTGTTGCCCACCGTGGCAAAGGAGAGCAGAACCAGTATTGAGATAAGCCGTCTGATAATAGTCATGATGTACTTCATAATTATGTGGAGTCATACATCAGACTGTTTTCTGCTCTGAGAGTTGCAAAGATTTTTTGGTATAACTTCCTGTAAATGGCAGGCCTGCCATTGCAGGCCGTATTGAGGATGATGGACTTTCAATCACTGGATTAGACGTTTTCCCAGGCTGATGACCTGGTCTGTCTGGTAACCCAGGGATTGATAGAAGGCCAAAACCTGTTGGTTGGTGCTGCGTACCTGCAGGTTGATCTTTGGGCATCCCAGCTTTGCCAGACGAGTTTCCAACTTTTCCATCAGGGTTCTGCCCAGTCCGTATTGCTGCCATTGGGGAGCGACGGCCAGATAGTTCACCCAACCTCTATGGCCCTCGTAACCCCCCATAACCGATGCGACGATTTCATTTTCGATCAGCCCTACCAGGAAAAGGCCGTCATTGATAGCTACTTTTCTATCGATATCACTTTGTGGATTATTCTGTGAAGTGGTCAGACCACATTGTTGCCATAGCCTGATAACAGCTTCTGCATCTTCAGGTTTGAAGGCGCGAACTGTCATTCCGGGCTGAGCTTTATGCCGCCGGGCGTTCTCTGGTTTCGGGGTTGTTACGGGTAATCGGATTCTGGACATCCGGTAGCTGTTGACCAGCTGTCCATCGCGGAAGGCATCATATTTGCTTTCACCTTCTATCTCAAAACCAAAACCCTGGTAGAGGCTAATAGCCCGGGAGTTGTCGGTATAAACGTCTAATTCGATCCGCACCAGGTTCAACCAGTTGTCGGCGAGTTCTACCATGGCCGACATGAGCTGTTTGCCGATGCCTTGTCCCCGGGCATCCGGATGCACGGTAATAGCAAAACTTGCGCAGTGTTTGCGCCGTGGGTTGTCCTGTATTTTTAGCCCGAGAAGGCCAAGGATTTGTCCTGAGGACTCGGCTACCAGCTGTATATGGTTCTTGTCGTCCATATTGAACAGATTGTGCCAATACGCCTGGGGTCGGTAAGGGATCTGGCTGGTCTGACGGGTTACTCCCGGGTCGCGAAAAAACTCACCAATAGCGTATAAGTCAGCAGGCTCGGCGTGCCGGATAACGGTATCCATGTTTTATTCCCTATAATTCAATAGCAATGACTTTAGGCTATATAATCGGACAGTTTCAAGATGCAGGTTTTAAATGCTGAAGCTTAAAATGCTGAAGCTCCGCAGCTATCGCGCAGTATTTGTTTTTCCGGGCATATTCATTGCCTTTCATAGTGGATCATTTGGTTGACTATTTACAGGGTGATAAGGGGTTTTTTAAAATTTAGACTATCATGAGTTTTCTAAATATGATTTATAAAAAAGTAAGGAATTTTTAAAATGTATTCGACTACAACATTAAGTACTCATTCTACTGTGGCTTCATCTGGTTCTATCGAAGATCTATCCTTATCTGATGAAGAAAACGTATCGTTCGAAAAAGTAAGCAAGTTTGGAAGAATAATTGTTAAAGCACCAAATGCTATTTCACAATTAACCCTGGAAAAAGCTAATCGGGAAATTGATAAATTACCTGCTTATGATTTTAAAAGTAAAGGCAATAGAATACGAGAGGTTGACCTTGTTGCTTCAGAATATTCCAAGGATGCACAGCGTCCAACAAAAGTTACATTTGATGCGGATGGTAAACTTTCAGATACAGAAGAGTTTGAAAAAAAATTTGCGCCACATACAGACTCAATAAAGGCAATGTGTAAAGAGGCCTTGCAAACAATGGGGCAAAAACTTAACTGGAAGAATATATCTATTGAGGTTCGTTGTAATGTGCTCAGGTATCCATTTACCCCTGAACAAACACAGATATGCAATATGGCATGGCATAAAGATGGATGTAATTTATCCATGACAGCACTTTTATCTCCATATTATCAACACGGTAATGGTTTTACTGGTGGAGAATTGAGTTTTGCACAAGATTCATTATTTTCTCCAGGAGTTCCTGTAGCGGGTACCATAAAAACACTTGAGTACAAAAAGCCGGGAGATGGCTTCATCTTTGATGGTTTGAAATCATTGCATAAAGTTGAAAACATGCATCTATTGCATGAAATTAAGGATGGAGAAGAAATCGTAGAAAGACTGCTGCTTCTTTGTTTTGCCTGGCCATCTATAGGTGATGTAATCACTCTTTCAGAAGCACTTGGTGAAGAAAATTTAGTCTGAGCACCTAGTCCAAAATTCAGATATGAGTTATAAAACAGGTAGGCATTTTTAATATGTATTCAACCGCATCATTAAGTGCTGAGTCTACAGTGGCTTTCACTGATTCTTTTGAAGGTTCATCCTTATCTGGTAAGAAGGAATCAATAAAGGCGGGGAAAAATTCTGGAAGAGTGATTGTTAAGGTAACAAATACTGTTTCAAAAACAACCATGGTAAAAGCGTTTCAGGAAATTGATAGATTGACTACAATCGATTTTCAAAACAACGGGAATAAATTGCAGGATATCAGAATCATTGATCCAGAAAAACATAATAAATATCTATTTCCATCAACAGTAACATTTGACGCATCTGGTAAGCTTTCAGATACAGAGGCCTTTGATAAAAATTTTAAGCCGAATACAGATTCAATAAACAAAATGTGTAAAGAGGCTTTGCAAACAATGGGGCGCAAACTCCACTGGAGGAATTGTACTGTGGAGGCTTGGTGCTCTTTGCTCAGGTATCCATTCACCAGTGAACAAGCATTGATATGTAATATGCCATGGCATAGAGATCTATGTACTTTATCCATGACAACACTGTTATCTCCATATAATCAAAACGATAATGGTTTTTGTGGTGGAGCATTGAGTTTTGCAAAAGATTCAAATGTTTCTGGTACTCTTCCTAGAAGTTCTTCTGGTATTCCTGAAAAATCTACCATAAAAACATTTGAATACAAAGAGCAAGGAGACGGCTTCATCTTTGATAGTATAAACACACTTCATAAAGTTGAAAAAATGTATGTATTGAATGAAAAGAAGCTTAAAGAAAGATCCGTGCAAAGATTGTTGCTTGTTTGCTTTACTAATCCATCTGAAGATGATGTAAGATATCTTTCAGTAGCGCTGGGTGAAGAAAATTTAGCTTTAGTTTAATGCCAAGTCCAAGGGGGGTTGCAGGTTCAGCCTTCTGGATTTTTGTAAGGCTGGTATGGGCAGGCGGAGAATACAGTTTAATTTAAACTGCTGGCTACCGTCCGAATCATAGTTGTGTCAGGTGCCAACCAGTTAAACTTAATTGCTTGCAAATTAATTTTTAGGGCGTGCTGGGAGTTTTTAAAATTTAGACTATATTAAAATTGCTTGATTTTATAGTGGGACGATTAGCCAGCTTATTTAATCTCCTGACCTGAAAGATTACAGCCATTTGGATAATTTTTCTTTGTTCAATGGTGTCAGTTATCTTAACCCCTCGCAGTGAAAATTATTAAACACACTGTCAGATCATTCTACCTTAAAATCTAAATATGATACTTTAAGACAGTAAGGAATTTTTATATGTATTCAGCTGGACCATTTCAAGAAGATTTAATTGCAGCTAAAATAGCTAATGCTGATTATATTGAAGAGATATTAATATCTCAAAAGGTAACAGAATCTGAAAGAAAGAATTATGCTGGAAAAATAATTGTTAAAGTGCCTAATTCTGTTTCAAAATTAGCCATGGAAAAAGCACATCAGGAAATTGATAGTTTGCCTACCTGGAAGTTCCTTAACAATGGAAATCAAATGCAGCGAGTCAACATTAGAGCTGAAAATGTGAACCGTGTATTTTCAACAGTAACATTTGATGAAAATGGTAAACTTTCAGGTACAGAGGGCTTTGACCAAGATTTTGCGCCACATACAGAGTCAATAAATGAAATGTGTAAAGAGGCCTTACAATCCATGGGGCACCAACTCAATTGGAAGAATTTTACTGTGAAGGTTCATTGTGGAGTGCTCAGGTATATATTTACCCCGGCACAACAACAGATATGTAATATGCCCTGGCATAAAGATGCCTCTTCTTTAAGCATGACAACTCTTTTATCCCCCTATGTTCAACAAAACAATGGTTTTTCTGGTGGGGCATTAAGTAATGCAGAAGAATCAGATACTAAGTGCGTTCCTGTAGAAGAAACCATAAAAACATTTGAATACAAAAAACCTGGCGATAGCATCATCTTTAATGGACTCCATAAAGTTGAAGATATGCACGTATCAGATGTAGATGAGCTTACCAAACGTCCGGTAGAAAGAAGGTTGCTTACCTGCTATGCTGAGCTCACTGAAGATTATGTAAGAAACCTTATAGCAACGCTTGGTGAAGAAAATTTAGCTTGAGTATCCAAGGCCAAATCAGGGGTTGCTGCAAATGCAGTTCCCTGAATTTGTTAAAAACACTATAAAAAATGGCTCAATCCCTAGCCCGGATATTTCATAAACATGCTCCCGTTCTCGCTTGTTCTTTGCCGCACTAAGGGAGTTTTGTTCAGTCGACCGTACTCCCCGGTACGGCGCTCCCTCACAAAATCCCTTAGAGCGACAAAGTCTGGCGCGAGATTCGGGGCAGTTTATGAAATATCCGGGCTAGGAGGCTGGCTTTTGGTGCTTTTCTTTCTCTGCCTGCTCAATACTTTGGTAACCAGACCAGACCCTGAGAGCCGCAGTTAAAATGCATATGGCGGCAAAACCCAGAGCAAGTTGTGGAAAGTAACCGGGCAGTAGACAAAAAAGCACAAACAGCGCAATGGTTTCTGTACCCTCGGCCAGACCACCCAGGTAATACAGGGATTTGTGTTTGAAGCGCGGGTCTGACAGCTGATGTTTCTCAGCCATGATGGCATAAGCAAGAAAGCTGGCTCCGGTGCCCATAAAGGAGAAAATCAGGACGCACGCTGCCACCGCATTGTGTGCCGGTGACGCCAGGGCAAAGCCCATGACAATGGCCGAATAAAAAATAAAATCCAGGGTAATATCCAGAAACCCGCCGGCGTCTGAGGGGGTGCCCAGCCTGGCCAGTGCTCCATCAAGACCATCCAGTATGCGGTTACCCACAATCATCACTAAAGCCAGTGAGTAGAACTCAAAGGCCAGTAATGGGACTGCCAGCATGCCTATGAGAAAACCGGCAACGGTGACCTGGTCCGGTGTGATGCCACGATGCTTTAACTGCACCGCAGCCAATCTCAACGGTGGCTGAATAAGTGAGGTTGTCCATTTATCGATCATGTAATATCAGAAGGCAGTGTTGATGAACGGTAAAAGGGCATCATACCGCTGGCTTTTTTCTGTGCCAAACCGCTTCTTCAGATGTTTGGCCATGACTGAATTATGGGTGTGGCGAAAGTTTACCGGTTTGTTTGTTATGTGTTTTCGGCTTGTGTATAGTCCCGCTGTTAAGTTCTTCAGAATAAGGCGCATCCTTTTAATAGTTGCTTGATATCAGGTGCTGTTGAAAGAAGGTTGCAGGCTCATTGGCTCTTAACTACTTGATGGGCCTGAGTCATGGTCAGGAAAAGGTGGATAGCTTTGCATCCCGACAGTAGCAAACTCAGGGTTATACGCCATGACCCGAAACGAGATCAGTTAATTCGAATTTTTCTATTGGTATTTATTGCTTTGCTGGGCGGTTTTGCCTATTGGTATGGTGGAATCCATGCAGGTCAGAATCTGAACCAGCTTCGGCAACAGAATACCACTCTGGAGAACAGGGCCAGAGTATTGCAGGAAGAGAACAGAGAGCTCCGGCAGCGAGTGGGCATTCTGGAGAGTGCCAGCAAAATGGATCGTGAAGCGGTCAATAATGTCCGCCTGTTAGTAAAGAAGCTTGAGGAAGAGAAAGAGCTGCTGCATAAAGAGCTGACTTTTTTCAAAAGCATCCTGGCTCCGGAAGACATGTCTACCGGTGTGCGGGTGGCGGGCTTCAGTTTACTTCGGGGAAATGAATCCGGTCAGTACCGTCTTCGGCTGGTGATCTCCCAGGTGGCGAGAAGCAACCCGTTTCTGAAAGGAACGCTATCGGTATCCCTGATTGGCGAGAAAGATGGCAAAGCACAGACCATACCGCTGCAGGAGCTGATCGTGTCGGATCAGGCTATCACAGGTTTGGGGTTTCGCTATTTTCAGGCTCTGCCCAGTGACAGAGAGTACTTTGACTTCACTATACCGGAAGGTTTTCAGCCGGCAGAGGTCAAGGTTATGGTACGGATCACCAGCGGAATCAAACAGAGTTTTGAACAAATTTATCAATGGGATAAGGAGCTGTTAGCGGATGTTCGGCAAGAGCAAAACAGCGGGTAACGTCGCAAAACATGGCAGTACGACGCTCATATCGTCAGAAACAATCATTACCGGCGATATTCACTTTTCCGGTTCCGTGCATATCGAAGGGCGTGTTAAAGGTAATGTGTCAGCAGATCAGGGCATGCTGACCATTGCCCATAATGGCAGTGTGGAAGGTGATGTTCATGTCCAGCGTGTGGTGGTCGATGGCCATGTTCGTGGCAATGTTTTTGCCGAAGAACATCTGGAGCTTGCTTCCAGGGCCGTGATTACCGGTAATGTGTTTTACAACGTGATAGAGATGACCAAAGGGTCTCAGGTTAATGGCAGTCTTGAGCATCACGCGAATGGTGTGCCAGCCGGACCTCAGCCTCTGCTGGAGCGTGCTGACCAGGAGATGCCCGCAGCGGAAGTGATTGAAGCGGTGGATAGTTGACTGTAACAGTTGGTTACTCCGATAATAGCCCGCTAATGAGTAAATGACGGGTCGCTGCCTTAACGGGTTATCAGTAAGTGATGGCCATGAGCCAGGGCGGTGGCACGGGAGGGTCAATGAGCGTAGTAGAAACAGTGATACCGGAGCCAATCAGTGTTACGGAAGCTGCTGCCCGCAGGGTAAGTGAATTGCTGGCAGATGAGACCGAAGAAAATCAAAGGCTCCGGGTATATGTCACCGGTGGCGGCTGTTCCGGTTTTCAGTACGGCTTCACGTTTGACAGTAATCTTGCTGATGATGACACCCTGATTACCAGAGATGGCGCGGCCATTGTGGTTGATTTCCTCAGTTACCAGTACCTGGTGGGCGCGGAGATTGACTATGAAGAGGGGCTGGAAGGCTCTCGCTTTCTGGTTAAAAACCCGAATGCCAAGTCGACTTGTGGCTGTGGGTCTTCGTTCTCGATATGAACGAATAGCCTGAAACGCTTTACAGGGCTTTTGGGAATCACAAGGATCACGCCGGGCAAAGAGGAAATCTTCTGTTGTGCCCTGCGTGATCTTTGCGTTTTACCGATCGTAAAAAAGGGTCTTATACCAGCTGATCCATAGAATCTTTAAGGGTGTTTGCCGAGTGTCGAATGCCTGCCAGTTCCTCCTCATCCAGTTTAGGGGCAATAATGCTCTCCACGCCGTCACTGCCAATAACGGTTGGCAGGCTCAGGCAGATATCGCTAATGCCGTATTCTCCATTCAGCCGGACCGTGACCGGAAGAACACTGCGCTGATTATTGAGTACCATGCGAATGATGAAGGCAATAACCAGACCAATCGCCCAGTTGGTGTAGCCTTTGTTGGCAATGATCTCGTAAGCGGCTTTTCTGACCCTGGTGACAATACCTGCCAGGGCTTCGGGATCGTATTCACGACCATTAATCGTATTGCCTTTGATGCCAAGCCCGGCAATGGTGGCGGAACTCCAGACCGGTACTTCAGAGTCACCATGTTCCCCGAGAATATAAGCGTGAATGGACTGGGGTGAGACATCATAGTAGTTGGCCAGCAGGGTTCGAAAGCGGGAGGTATCCAGCAGGGTTCCGGTGCCAATCACCAGGTTATTGGGACGATGACTCAGGCTTTGCATGGCATGGGTAAGAATATCCACCGGGTTGCTGGCAATCAGTAACATGGCTTGGGGTGCATGCTGGTCAAGCTCTCTGGCGATGGTTTCAAACACTTTGATGTTCCGCTGCAGCAGATGCAGCCGACTTTCATCGGGGCTGGATTGACTGACACCGGCGCAGATAACGATGATGCCAGCCCCCTCCAGGCTGGCAAAGTCACCGGCGGTAACCTCGCAGCGCCCCACCAGTGGCTGGCCATGCATCAGGTCCAGTGCTTCGCCATGGGCTCTGTCCTGATTCTTATCCACAAGAACAATTTGATTGGCCAGCTTTTGTTGGAACAGGGAGTAGGCGGCCGCCATACCAACAAAGCCAGTGCCGATAATGCCAATTTTATTCGTATTCATGGTGAGTGCCTGTGTCTTTGAAGTATGCCCTGGCAACAATAAGCTGAAATAAGTGCATACCTCAAGAAAGTGAGGAGTGAAGGTTGTGGCTTATACATCATAAACCCTGCATGATTCTGCAGTATGAATCACCTTCAGTACAAAGTTCTATCAGCGTTAATTTAGTCTGACTTTGTTGTCTTTGGTAGTCACTGAAAAAAGAAGGGAACCACAAAGACACAAAGGTTTATCCGAACTTGCCTGAGCTGCGGTAACTAACAAAAAAGGCTTCCTTTGTGCCTTCGTGTCTTTGTGGTTCTATACGGAATGTTTGTTACGGATCATACTGAGCAGTTAGACTGACTCTATTTACGCAAAGACTCTTCATGGCAAAAGCAAAATCCCGAAAAGCATACGTCTGTACCGAATGTGGCAGCGAAGCCGCCAAATGGCAGGGGCAGTGTCCGGACTGTAAAGCCTGGAACACCTATAAAGAAGTCAACCTCGGACCGGCGGCCTCTCCCTCCATTGCCGCCAGTAACAAAGCCGGTTTTGCCGGTGCTCTCTCCGAGCTGAAAACCCTCAGCGAGGTGGATGTGGAAGAGGCACCCCGCTTCTCCAGCGGCATGACGGAGTTTGACCGGGTCCTCGGTGGCGGTTTTGTTAAAGGCAGTGCGGTACTGATTGGTGGTCACCCGGGTGCCGGTAAAAGTACCATCCTGCTGCAGGTGCTCTGTCACGTTGCCCAGTCCATGAATGCCCTTTATGTCTCTGGCGAAGAGTCAATGCAGCAGATTGCCGCCCGGGCCCAGCGATTAGGGCTGCCCACCAATAACCTGAAAATGCTGGCGGAAACCTCCGCAGAAAATATTGTCGCGGTGGCCGAGCAGGAAAAGCCCGGCATTATCGTCATCGACTCCATTCAGGTGATGTATATGAACGGAGTGGACTCCGTCCCCGGTGGTGTTGGCCAGGTCAAAGAGTCTGCCGCTTTCCTGACCCGTTATGCCAAACAGAGTGGTACGGTTTTACTGATTGTCGGCCATGTCACCAAAGACAACTCTCTGGCCGGGCCCATGACTCTGTCCCATATCATTGATACCCAGATCATGCTGGGCAATACCGATGATTCCCGTTTCCGTATGATGCGGGCCACCAAAAACCGGTTTGGTCAGGTGAATGAGCTGGGTATTTTTGCCATGACCGAAACCGGCATGAAGGAAGTGAAAAACCCATCGGCCATTTTTCTGTCCCGAACCCAGGAGGCAACTTCGGGCAGCATTATTTCTGTATTGTGGGAAGGTACCCGGCCTCTGCTGGTTGAGATACAGGGGCTGGTGGTGGAATCCCAACTGGGAAACCCTCGTCGTGTAACTGTCGGTGTGGAACAGAACCGTCTGGCCATGCTGCTGGCCATTCTTACCCGGCACGGTGGCATTTTCACCAGTGATCAGGATGTGTTTCTTAACGTAGTGGGTGGCGTAAAGATCACAGAAACCAGCGCTGACCTGGCCAGCCTGCTGACCGTGGTTTCCAGCCTGCGGGATACACCACTGCCACAGGACCTGGTGGCCTTTGGTGAGGTGGGTCTGGCCGGGGAAATCCGTCCGGTGGCCAATGGTCAGGAGCGTCTGGTAGAAGCTGCCAAGCATGGCTTCAGCCGGGCCATTGTTCCTGCCGCCAATCAGCCCAGAAAACCGATTCCCGGTTTGACAGTGATTGCCGTGAAAAAATTATCGGAAGCGCTGGAAGCTATTTAACAGCTGTCCTGGTTAATGGGGGGATTTTCAACAGCAGTAGTCATTGCTGGTGAATCAAATTAAAATTCAAACCATTCCAATAATGTTGATGTCTCGGATACATGAATCAGCCACAAATAACCTTAGAATCACTTGGCCCGGGAAGTTGCCACCATCTGGGGGCCAATTTTTTGAATCAGCAGCTGCACCCGGAGTTTCCTGACTCAGCGGTGGGGGTGAACTTTGCGGTATATGCACCGGAAGCGTCAGCCATGATGCTGTGTCTGTTTGACAGCACCGGGGTGGAGCAGCGCATGCCCATGTATGGCCCTGAAAAGGGCATCTGGCATGTATTGGTTAAAGGGGTGCAGGAAGGTCAGGCCTATGGCTATCGGGCCGATGGCCGCTGGGCACCTGATGAGGGGTTGCGCTTCAATATTCATCAACTGCTGCTGGATCCTTATGCCCGTGAGGTCAAAGGGGTGATTAACTGGCAGCCTGCTGTCTATGATTACTCCGGAAAGGAAAGAAGTCAGTGGTTGTTCAATGATCAGGACAATGGCCATTTGCTGCCCAAATCGGTGGTCCGGACCGATCAGTTTGACTGGCAGTCTGTTACCAGACCTGAACTCCCTCATGATGACAGTATTATTTACGAGAGCCATGTCAGGGGCTTTACCCGTCAGCGCCCGAATATTCCGGAAGCCCTGCGGGGGACTTATCTGGGGATGTGTCATCCTGTCGTTATTGATTATCTGAAGGGGCTGGGCATCAATACGGTTGAGCTGTTGCCGGTTACCAGTTTTCTCAGTGAGCCAAGATTACGGAAGCTGGGGTTGAAAAACTATTGGGGCTATAACCCGCTCTGTTTTATGGCACCTGAGCCATCCTATGCTATGGATGATCCGGTGGATGAACTGAAGACAATGGTTCGTGAATTGCATCGTGCCGGTATCCGGGTGGTGATGGATGTTGTGTACAACCATACCTGTGAAGCGGGAACGGATGGTCCAAGCCTGAGCCTGCGAGGGTTGGCTGAGAAAGATTACTATTTGCTGGATCACCATGGTGGTCACCTGGTGTCTACCAACTACAGTGGTTGTGGGAATACGCTGAATTTTGACAGCCCACAAACCATCAAACTGGTGATGGATAGCCTCAGGTATTGGGCTGAGCACTATCAGATCGATGGTTTCCGTTTTGATCTGGCACCGACCATGGCCAGACGACATCGGAAGTTTGATGCTCACAGCGCATTCTTTCAGGCCGTATTTCAGGACCCGATTCTTTCGACCCGGCAGATGATTGCAGAGCCGTGGGATCTTGGGCCTGAAGGTTATCGCCTGAAAGGTTTCCCAAGGGACTGGCATGAGTGGAATGACCGTTATCGCGGTGGTATACGATCATTCTGGCGTGGTGACAAAGACCAGGTGGTGGATATCGCCTGGCGTCTGACCGGCTCCAGAGATATTTTCGGGCCAGGCAGACCGGCTGGAAGTGTTAACTATATCTGCAGCCATGATGGTTTTACCTTGCGCGACCTGGTGTCGTTTGAGCACCGGCACAACCTCGCTAATGGTGAGGGTAACCGGGACGGTGACCAACATAATCTCTCCTGGAATTATGGCGTTGAAGGGGCGTCCAGTGACCCTGCTATTCAACAGCTGCGGCTGCGTGTACGAAAAAACCTGCTGGCGACGCTGATGTTTTCCCGCAGTATCCCCATGCTGATGGCGGGTGATGAGTTTGGTAACAGTCAGCATGGCAATAATAATGTTTACTGTCAGGATAATCCCATTGGCTGGGTTGACTGGTCGTGGTTGGCTGGAAACGGCAATAGTGATGAGAATCCTGATGGTGCCGAGCTGCAACAGTTCACCTCAATGCTTATTCATTTACGCAAGTCAGAGCCATTGCTGGGCATTCGTTATCAGACAGATGACAGGCAGTGGCACAGCGCTGAGCTTGAATGGTTTAATACTGAAGGTGTACCTCTGAGTGCAGCAATGCTGCCTGATGAGCGTGGTCGTGCATTGGAGATGCGCTATCGCTGCCCTGTGGATAGCCAGCCCAGCCTGGTGCTATTGATCAATAATGAGGCTGAAACCCGGCGCTTTAACTTGCCTGATACTGGCAATGCCGTTCGGTGGCAAAGAGTTTTATCCACGGATCTGGGTAATGAAGAAGCTTTCCGGGAAGAGGTGATTTTTAATCAGGGGTGGTACGAGGTGCCGGGGCACAGTGTTGTGGTGGTGAAAGAATTGGTCTGAAAACTTTTCATTGTTTCATAATAATGGGGTTGGGGTAAGTTAGTAATTAACGGCAATGCATCTCTGTAAAATAGTCGGTATCGTGAGCATAATCACTTACTCACAGACTGATGCTCTACTTTATTTTTGTGTTGGCGGGCGGTTTTCTCTGTTAGCTTCTGAAAGCAAATCAGGCAGTTGCCTTTCATGGTTAGCAAATATTGGTTGTATTTGCTGTCGGCCAGCCAGGGCATTTTCTGCCATTTTTACTATTGAGGAACCGCCATGCATCCCCTCGCAGGCCAACCCGCAACCGATGATCTTCTGGTTAATATTCCCCGGCTGGTCAGTGACTATTACACGATACGGCCCGATCAGGCAGAAAGCAGTCAGCGTGTCGCTTTTGGCACATCGGGTCATCGTGGCACGTCTGCCAATGGTTCGTTCAATGAAGACCATATTCTGGCGATCAGTCAGGCAATCTGTGAATATCGTCGTGCGCAGGGGATAGAAGGCCCTGTTTTTGTTGGCATGGATACCCATGCGCTGTCTGAGCCGGCGTTAATCAGTGCTGTGGAAGTGTTTGTTGCCAATGGCCTGGATGTCATGATCGATCAGGAGCGTGGCTATACGCCAACGCCGGTTATTTCCCATGCCATCGTTTCCTATAATCGCTATCACAGCAAGCTGGCTGACGGGGTGGTCATCACCCCTTCCCACAATCCACCGGAAGATGGCGGTTTTAAATATAACCCGCCCCATGGTGGTCCTGCAGGTAGTGATATTACCGGCTGGGTGGAAAAACGGGCCAATGAGCTGATCGCTGAAAACCTGTCTGGCGTTAAAAGAATCTCTTTTGAACAGGCGCTCAGATCCGGCAAGGTTCACAAGTATGACTTCGTTACGCCTTATGTGAATGACCTGGAAAACGTGCTGGATATGGAGGCCATTGCCAACGCTAAACTGAGCATTGGTGTTGATCCCCTGGGTGGTTCCGGTTTGCACTATTGGGCACCTGTCGCGGATCGTTATGGTCTTGACCTGACGCTGGTCAGTAAAAAAATTGATCCGACCTTTTCGTTTATGCACCTTGATAAGGATGGCCGGATTCGGATGGATTGTTCATCCTCCTCCGCCATGGCCGGACTGATCAACCTCAAAGATGACTTTGCCATTGCTTTCGGGAATGACCCGGACTTTGATCGCCACGGTATTGTGACCCGGGGTCATGGGTTGCTGAATCCAAACCACTATTTGTCCGTTGCCATCCAGTATCTTTATACCCACCGTCCGCAATGGTCACCAGAGGCGACTATCGGCAAGACGCTGGTTTCCAGTGCCATGATTGATCGTGTCGCCAATGGTCTGGGTCGTACAGTGACTGAAGTTCCGGTCGGGTTTAAGTGGTTTGTTGACGGTCTCTCCACAGGCTCTATGGCATTTGGCGGCGAAGAGAGTGCCGGAGCCTGCTTCCTGCGCCGGGATGGTAATACCTGGTGTACCGATAAGGATGGTTTCACCATGGCACTGCTGGCGGCAGAAATTACCGCCGTTACCGGGCGTGACCCGGGAGAGCACTATGAAGAGCTGACCCGAAAATACGGTGCTCCGGTTTATCAGCGGCTCGATGCTGTTGCCAATGATGCCCAGAAGAAAGTGCTTGCTGCATTGAGTCCGGAGCAGGTGAAAGCGGAAAAACTGGCAGGTGATCCCATCATTGCCCGTTTAACCCACGCGCCGGGCAATGGTGCCGCGATTGGTGGTCTGAAAGTTGTTACCGAGCGGGGCTGGTTTGCCGCCAGACCTTCCGGAACTGAAGCCGTTTATAAGATTTATGCTGAGAGCTTTGAAGGGAAAGAGCACCTTTCCCATCTGCAGAGTGAAGCTCAGGAGATAGTCGCCGAAGTCTTTAAGGCAAATGGCGTGTGACTTTGTACTCGCTACAGGTGTTCAGCTGAATCAGCAAAACACCTGAATACTTTGCCTGAAGCTGGCAATAGGGGTGTCGGCTGCAGGCAGGTGGGGGATTCTTCCGGGGTGTATTCATTAGCCGGAATGGGTCAGGGATTGACCTAATTACTTTCAGATCATAATGCAGAAAACAGGAAAATCGACCATGGCGTCAGTCCTTTCCATGATCCTGGCCGGGGGGGTAGGATCGAGGCTTGCTCCACTCACGAGTGTAAGAGCAAAGCCAGCGGTTCCTTTTGGCGGACAGTATCGAATCATCGACTTTGTTCTGAGTAATTTTGTGAATTCTGATCTTCACAAGATTTATCTGATTACTCAGTTCAAATCGCACTCGCTGAGCAAACACCTGCAACGTTGCTGGCGTATTGCCGGTCTGGCGGACAAGTTTATTGATACGCTGCCAGCCCAGATGAATACCGGCAGTGACTGGTATCAGGGCACAGCGGATGCGGTGTATCAAAACCTGAATCACATCGAGTCGCACAACCCTGATCTGGTGTGTGTTTTTGGTGGTGACCATATCTACACCATGGATGTGCGGGATATGGTTCAGTATCACCAGCAGCACAGTGCTGACTTGACCGTAGCGGCGATTCCCGTACCGGTGGATCAGGCCCATCACTTTGGTATTATCGAGGTCGACGAAGATGGTCGTATGATCGGGTTTGCCGAAAAGCCTGTGGATAATGTCAAGACCATTCCCGGAAACCCGGACTATGTGCTGGCTTCAATGGGTAATTATGTGTTCACTAAAGAGTGTCTGGTGCAAGAGCTGCTGGATGATCACGCCAATGAAGGGTCTGACCACGACTTTGGCAAAAACATCATTCCATCCCTTTACCCACGGGCAAAAGTCATGGTGTATGACTTTTCCAAAAATAGGGTTCCCGGGGGTAAAAACAACGGCTACTGGCGCGATGTAGGTACCATTGATTCATTCTGGGAAGCGAATATGGATCTGCTGACCAGTGAACCGCCTATCGACCTGCATAATCAGGACTGGCCGATTCGTACCTATATTCCCCCCTACCCACCGGCCCTGATCGCTTTTGATCGTGAGGAGCGTAAAGGTCAGATCAACAACTCCATGGTGGGTGTGGGTTGCGTATTCTATGACATCCATATGCATCGCAGTGTGGTAGGTTACAACGTCAAAATAGGCGACCGTACCCGAATTACTGAATCGGTTATTCTGCCCAATGTCACCATCGGTGAAGACGTCGTATTGAACCGGGTTATTGTGGATAAGCGGGTAGAAATTGCACCGGGAACCCGCATTGGTGTAGATCGTGAAGAGGATCTTAAACGCTTCAAGGTCACTGATTCTGGACTGGTGGTTATTCCCAGAGGAGCAAAAGTTGGGTTCTGATTTAAACATTCTTTTTGCGGTATCAGAGCTGGCAGGTATTGTCAAAACCGGAGGGCTGGCCGATGTGGCCGGCGCTCTCGGGCCGTGGATGCGCAAGCTCGGAAATGATGTCCGGGTGATTATGCCTGCCTACCGTCAGGCTCTGGAGGCGTTGACAACGGATGTTGTCGGAGTTGGAGAGATTTGTCTCGGCTCCCATGGCAAAATGGGTTTTGCCATAAGACAGGGAACGTTTGACGGTGTCCCTGTTTACCTGATAGAGCATAACCATTACTTTGACCGCAGTGGTCTCTACACCCACGAGGGTGAAGGTTTTGGCGATAACACTGAGCGGTTTGCTTTTTTTTGCAAAGCGGCACTTCAGGCCTGTCAGCTGTTAAGCTTTAAGCCGGATATTATTCATGGCCATGACTGGCAGTCAGCACTGCTGCCTTTCTACCTCAAAGCCCATGAGTCTGATAATGCTTTCTTTGCCGACACACGGACGGTCCTGACCATTCACAATGGTGCCTATCAACAACATACTGACCGTGCCTTATTAGGTGTGTTGGGGATTGATCAGCACTGGTATACTCCGGATTTCTTTGAAGACCATGGGCATATTAATCTGCTCAAGGGCGGCATTGCCTTTGCTGATAAAATCACTACGGTGAGTCCAAGATATGCTGAAGAGCTGCAGACGGATCTTGGGTCTCATGGCCTTGCCCATATCATCGGGCGAAGAAAACAGGATTTCTCCGGTATTCTTAATGGCTGTGATTATCAGGCGTGGAACCCTGAAACGGACGCTTTGCTGCCAGCCAATTACTCCCTGCATGATCTGTCTGGCAAGGCGGTGTGCAAGCAGGCTTTGCAGGAGCGACTACAGTTACCGGTGAGTGCCGATAAACCTCTGTACGGGCTGGTCAGTCGCCTTGCCGGGCAGAAAGGTTTTGCTTATCTGATACCAGCCCTGTGGCAGCTTTTGCAGGATGATGTTCAGGTTGTACTCCAGGGCTCCGGTGACCGGATGATTGCCGCTGAACTGAGCCGGCTGGTCAGTGCTTTCCCCGACAAGTGTCGCTTTGTTGAGGCTTATGACAACCGTCTGGCGCATCTGATAGAAGCCGGTGCCGATTTCTTCCTGATGCCTTCATTGTTTGAGCCCTGCGGCCTTAACCAGATGTACAGTATGAAGTACGGTACCCTGCCCATTGTTCGGGCGGTTGGTGGGCTGGTGGACACCGTTAAAGGCTATGATTCAGCTGGCGGGGACGCAACCGGGTTTATGTTTGATTCGGCTGACAGTGATGCTTTGTTGCACTGTCTCAATCAGACCCGTGCCGTTTATCAGGATGGACAGTTAATGACTCATTTGGTAGTTAATGCCATGAATGAGTCATTTACCTGGGAGCAGTCAGCCCTGGATTACCTTGAGGTTTATCGAGCTGCAGTGGGTCAGCGATAAGCCCCGGGGTGGCTTATCTTGAAGGAAAAGCGGAAGGCTGAGGTGCTCAGTCTTCCAGACACAAGGTTTCCCTGTCTTCTTGCGAGCCTGTCGGACTTAAGCATTCACAGTAGGACAGTCTTAAGTCCGACAGGCTCCTGGATAAAGAGCACTTTCAGATTAAAAGGAGTCCATCTGATTTTGTCGACAGGCAATTTTTGCACTGAAATAAAGCAACACTATGAATATCGCTGTATCTTCCAAAACATCATCAATGCCAAAGGCTGCCATAGAGCCTGTGGTGTCGGATCTGGCTAACAGTCAGTGTGCAACGCCTTTTGATCAGCTGGGGTTGCATCCTCATCCGGAAGGCAAAGGTCTGGTCATTCGTGTATGGCGCCCGGATGCAACCATGGTTGAGGTTTTTGACCACCACACCGGCAAGCTGCTTGGCGAAATGCTTCGCAATGAGGCGGGTGTCTTTGAGCTGCATCTGCCCAGAAGAAAAAAGCCGTTTCTTTATCAGTTGACGATCCATTGGGCGAATGGTCACCGCTTTGTGGTTTATGACCCGTACTGTTTTGGGGAATATATTCTTGCCCAGTCAGATATTGAGTCGGAAGGCCTTTATCGACACCTTGGGGCACAGGTGGTCTCTCATAAGATCAACAGCAAACTGAATATACAGGGTGTGTTGTTTAAGGTTTACGCGCCTTATGCCCGGTCAGTGAGTATTGTGGGAAGCTTTAATGGCTGGGATGACCGGCTCCATCCAATGGCCAGTGCGGATGATGGTATCTGGCGGCTGTTTGTGCCCGGCGTTCAGGCTGGCGACCAGTATAAATACGCTATCCGTGATTACCACGGCAATTCGCTGCCACAGAAAACCGATCCGTTCGCGCGCCATATTGAGCAGTGGCCCGGACTGGCTTCTGTCGTTCAGGGCGTCGACAGCTATGCCTGGCAAGACCAGCTGTGGATGAGTAAAAGAAAAGACAAGGCAGATAAGGAGCAGCCCTTCGCTATCTACGAGGTTCATGCGGGCTCATGGAAAAGAAAAGAGAATGGAGACTTCCTGAACTTCCGTGAACTGGCCGATGAGCTGATTCCCTATGTTATCGACATGGGCTTTACGCATGTTGAGTTGCTGCCTGTGTCGGAGCATCCGCTGTTTGATTCCTGGGGTTATCAGCCGGTTGGTCTTTATGCGCCCAGTAGCCGTTATGGTTCGCCGGATGATTTCCGCTATTTTGTCGATCAGTGTCACCAGAAGGGGGTTGGCGTCATTCTGGATTGGGTGCCTGCGCACTTTCCCAATGATGAGCATGGGCTGGCCAGGTTTGATGGCTCTTCACTTTATGAGCATCCGGATCCTCGCCGTGGCTGGCACCCTGACTGGCAAACCTGTATTTATGATTTTGGCAAGCCCTGGGTTCAGGACTTTCTGATCAGTAATGCCCTTTACTGGCTGGATGAATTCCATATTGATGGCCTTCGTGTCGACGCGGTTGCCTCCATGCTCTACCTGGATTACTCACGAGGTCATGGTGAGTGGGAAGCCAATATTCATGGTGGTAATGAGAATCTTGAAGCCGTCGCTTTCCTGAAGAAGTTCAATGAGAAGGTGCACGCTGCATTCCCGGATGTGATGACCATTGCGGAGGAATCAACCAGCTGGCCTGGTGTGTCCACGGCGGTTGCCGACGGTGGGCTTGGGTTTGACTTCAAATGGAACATGGGATGGATGAACGACACGCTTGAGTATATGAAACTCGATCCTGTCTATCGCCAGCACCATCATGGGCAGATGACGTTCAGTACGGTTTATGCCTGGAGTGAAAATTTTGTTCTGCCCCTGTCCCACGATGAAGTCGTTCATGGTAAGGGCACTATTCTGACCCGTATGCCCGGTGATGATTGGCAGCGTTTTGCCAACCTGCGGGCCTATCTGGCATTTATGTATGCGCACCCCGGTAAAAAGTTGCTCTTTATGGGCGCTGAGTTGGGTACCCATAACGAGTGGAATCAGAATGCTGAGCTGGACTGGGGCCTGCTGGACAATCCAGAGGGTTTCAGTGTGGGGGTTCAGAAGCTGGTTAAAACCCTTAACCAGCTGCATGGCTCAGAGCCTGCGATGTTTGAGCGGGATCTCAAGGCAGAAGGTTTTGCCTGGACTACGGGGGATGACAGTAGCCAGAGTGTGCTGGTGTTCCGTCGTTATGATAATGAAGGGAAGTCCGTACAGGTTATCTGTAACCTGACGCCGGTTGTTCGTGACGGTTATCGCGTGGGTGTTCCTGAGGCTGGTCGCTATTGTGAAATTTTGAACACCGATAATGCCTGCTTTGGCGGCAGTGGTGTTTCAGCCGGTGAGCTGCTTGAAGCTGAGGAAATCCCGATGCATCATTTGCCCTGCAGTCTTGCCCTGACATTGCCGCCTTTGGCTACCGTGATCCTTAAGCGCGCCTCTTAGGGTAGACATTAAGCGACTATTCCTCTCTTCGGCAAGTTAAAGATGGAACCACGAAGGACACGAAGAGCACGAAGGAAAAGAATAGCTCTTCTTTGTGCTCTTCGTGTCCTTCGTGGTTCCATCCGAAACCCCAATGAAAATGGAGGGATAATAAGCTTAATGTCCAACCTGAGAAGCGCTCCTGATCTGGATTCAGGGAACTGGCTACGTCTGGTAGCCAGTTCTGTTGATCACGAGTGAACCATTCTGGCACCTTTGCAGCTTGGGTAGGTGCTGCATACCCAGCACTCCAGGCCTGCCTGGGGGCCTTTTTTAAGCGTTCGCAGTCGCATGGGGCTTTGGCATTTGGGGCATTGTGGATCAACGATAGTCTCGACTTCGGCAATAGCTTCTCTTGGGGTCGGGAGCTCGTAATCAGGAGTGCCTTCCTCGGTAAATCCGCAGGTGGCGAGAACGGTACGTCGCAATTCGGTAACATCCCGCCAGGGCTTCATATCATATTCCAGCAATGGCAGTTCTGCCGCTTCACAGAGCTGGCGTAGTAGCTTGAATTCTTTTGAGTTGGACTTTGTGTTGTAGGGGATGAGGTTGATCACACAACAGACTTCCATCTTTTTGCGATGATAGAGCACAAAATCAAACCGGCGGTTTTTTTTGATATTCAGTGCCATGGCGGTTCGGCTGAACCTGCCGGCTTCAAGAATGTCACCAACGGGCAAAGAAGGCAAAACCATTAAGTGACTGCGAACGGCAATATCCAGCTGACCGAAAAAAGCACGCTTATCCTGGTCGAAAAGATGGGTGTTGGTTTTGGCTTTGAAAGGGCTGAAAGTCAGCCATAGAAACCAGGCAATCGCTGCAATAATTATCAGAGAGCCTGAAACAACGAGGGGAAAACTGTCCAGCAGCACTGCACTACCTTGTCTTGGATTTATGGGTCAATGATTGAAAAAAACGTGGCTCTTTCAAAAGCGTCAACAATGGCCTCCCCATGAAAACGTAATGGAGAACGTGAAGACATGTATGACTAATCATCGGCGATGCAGAAAGTGCACTCGTGGATTTTGACCGGCATGGGTAGCCGGAAAAGAGCAGTCCTGATCAGCCAGACATTCTTTTTATAAAAGAGTGACTGGAAATAATAGCAACAAATATTCTTTTGTCATAATAGGTGTTTCTCCACAATGTGTAGCACTGTGGAGAGTGACACAGGACTATCTGGCAAAAGAGTATTCGGGTGGCTAGCGCCTGTTTAAACCGGGAATGACTCTTCCTGAGTAGCACTCTGAGTGCTTTCAGTGCCATTGCCGTTATCAGGTACGACTTTCGTGGCGATGAGGCCTTTGGGGCCATGGCCAATCTCAAAGCTGACAACCTGGCCTGCTTTCAGTGTTTTAAAGCCGTCCATATCAATGACAGAGTAATGAATGAGAACATCCTGATTCTCTGTCGCTTCTTGCGCCTGGATAAATCCATACCCTTTGGGGTTATTAAACCACTTGACTGTACCTACCAGCATAGCTTCCATTTCCTTCTTGGTCGCTTCCATACAGCTTGAATCCTTAAATATTACATTGAAGGAACTGCTGGGAAACTGCAACCCTTGTTGTTTTATTTTTTGGCATTTTTTTATGGTTATTCATAAAAAGTGTCGTCCTTGCCACTTTGGTACGCCCGGCATGGGCATGAACTGATGGGGTGAAAGTCCCCTGTGGGAGAACCTACATTTGACTGGCGGTAAAGACGCCTGCTGATGACAACCACTAGCTTAAGGCAAGTGCAGTCTCGCGAGAGGCTGTGCGGAGGCAGTCTGAGTGCAAAGGTGCGAGCCGACGTACAGAAACCGCATACAAGGCTGAGTCTCTGGGCGAGTGAGCCAAAGATTACGAAGCCCCCAGGTTCGTGAGACACGGTAAATGCGGCGGTTGTGCACTGAAAGTTCATGTCCTTATCCGGGGAGATCTGTCCAACATGCGATTGGTAATTCCCAGTTCTCAGCCACTGGTTACAACAGGCTCGGCGAACAGGTCTCATCATCCTGTTCGAGCAAACCCGATGGCAACCAATAGCGCCAGCAGAGGTAACTCCGCGTGGTGATTGGACAGAAGTCAGCAGAGGCCATAGTAGCTGTACGACAGAAGCCATTAACGGATGGGAAGTCGTTAGCGAAGGGCCGAACATCGATGACAAAGAGGAGACTGATTCCCTCAAGGCGATGCAGCCGTCCGGCGACTCACCGTACTTGGCGACAGAATCTTTAACCAGCTTTGAACCATGATCTACTAAATTGCGTACTTGAACCGGCTAATCTGGCAAGTGCATGGAAACAAGTCAAAAGCAACAAGGGTGCTCCGGGTATTGATGGAGTCACCATTGAAGCTTATCCAGACTTTGCCAAACAGCATTGGCCTTCAGTGCGCCAAGCCTTATTGGACGGAACCTACCAGCCGTCACCCGTGCGCCGGCATGTGATAGAAAAGCCGGACGGCGGTGAGCGTTTGCTGGGAATCCCTACCGTGACGGACAGAGTCATACAGCAGGCCATTGTGCAGGTGCTGACCCCTGTCTTTGATCCGGGATTCTCACCAAACAGCTTCGGCTACCGACCGGGACGGTCAGCACACGACGGAGTCCGTCAGGTTAAGCAGTTGATCAACCGGGGGCTGCATTACGCCGTTGACGTCGATCTGAGTAAATTCTTTGATACGGTTAATCACGACGTTTTGATGTCGAGGGTCTCCCGTAAGATCCGCGACAAACGCCTCCTGAAACTGATTGGTCGCTACCTGCGCTCC
>NZ_JAGHQW010000060.1 GCF_017744115.1 Salinisphaera sp. G21_0
TGATCCCATCCCGAACTCAGCAGTGAAATGACCGATCGCCGATGGTAGTGTGGGGTCTCCCCATGTGAGAGTAGGTCATCGCCAGGCACCCAACAGAAAAGCCCAGTTGAGCAATCAACTGGGCTTTTTCTCTATATGCACCGGATATGGCGCGTAAGCGCTATCGGTGCTTTTCCAGCACTCGTAGTGATCACTGAATGACTTGGTGGTGAGGGCTTTAGCGACACCCTCAAAACTCCGGAAGCAAGATCAGATTTAAATAGCAGGCTGATCGGGAAGTCGACCAATAATCTGTATCAGAATTTCTTCAATCTTGTCGAAACGTTTATCTTGCTGGTCAAAGCGTTTGTCCTGCTGGTCAAAGCGTTTGTCCTGCTGATCAAAACGTTGATTGATCTGTCTGAACTGAGCATTGACCTCTCCCTTGAACTCATTCAGTTCTCTGCGGGTATCCTGCTGCTCTTTGAGAACAAGGGCAACCACTTCATGGGTTGCACTGACAACTTTCACCAAGTCTCGAAAAGCGTGATCCAGTGCTTCCTGCTTCATCTCCAGTTTCTCAACTCTTGATTCAAGATTCACAAGTTTGCCTTTATGAGTTGTTGTTCGAGACCTCAGGATAGCAGAGAATGGCGAACTGCCAACGGACGTTAAAATGAGCAGTCTATACCCATCTGCCAGAAGCCGATTTCCAGGCGGGTCGCTTCCCGGAAAGTCTGGCAGAGAGCATCCATTCGGGCGGCGTTATAACGGGACCTGGCCAGCTGCTCCAGCTGCTCGACCTGCTTTCTGGCACCACCAAGAAATTCATCACCCCCGTAAGTTTCTATCCAGGCCCAATAAGGGTTGCCCTCTTTGAGCGTATCCGGGTCGTTCTTTAAACGATACCCGATTTCCGCATAACCCACCGCACAGGGCGATAACGCCGTGTAAAGATCAAGAATATCACCGGCCATTCCCCGCTCCAGCACATAACGGGTGTATGCCATATTGGCCCGGGCTTCCGGCAGGCTGACCACATCCTTCTCTGTCAGCCCCCATTCCCGACAATAGGCCAGATGCAGCGTCATTTCGCCCAGGATACCGCTGACGGACTCCGATGCAGAACGCATATCTTCCAGGTTATCCGACTTGTAAACTGCCAGTGAGTAAGCCCTGGCAAAGTGAATCAGGAACAGATAATCCTGCTGAAGGTAGTGGCGAAAAGAGGCAATTGGCAGCGATCCGTCGGCCATCCCCCTGACAAACGGGTGATGGCAGTAGTTATGCCAGTCCTCCTGGCAGGCTGCTTTCATGCGCCCGTAAAGGGTGTTTTCATCGTTAAGGAAAAAGGTATCTGAGATCATGGCCGGACTCCGGGCATCATTATTATTGACCAGCATCATAACTCACCGTTGCCCGGTTGCACATTTATAACCTTAACCGTGGTGGTGACTCTGACTGGCAACACTCAATCGATCAGGGCTGAGGCAAAGGTTTGATGAAACAGGGTATCAGCCTGAAAAAGTTAAGGAACATTTTTGCAGTGAATACGATCAAACTAACCAGATGATCTGAAATCCGCTGTTCAGCCGCTTACCTTCCCGGTGCTTCAGGGCCACACCGCCAATTTTTGCAGTGTTGCAGCGTCTTGCCACACGAGGTGAATGAATAATGCAAACCAACATGTCTTACGCTTCATCAACGATTACCCTGCTTAACCCCGTGAATGTCTCCGACAAAATACGACAAGCAGGGCAAGAGGATATCGTTTTTATCCATACGCCGAAAACCGGGGGGACCAACATTGCCTGTCTGATGAAAGCCATCAGTGCTGATTCAGGCAGCGTATTTAATCATCGCTGCTCCGTTATGCGGCAAGAGGGTGTTTCCCCCAATCTTTTCAAGCCTGGTGGAATGGGCGGTTATCCCTCTCCGGAAGCGCTTGAAAACCTTAAAGCACAACATTCACCCCGATTTATCAGTGGCCATATGCCCACAGGCCTGATAGAGGAAGGTGGTTTACAGGGACGATATATCTCATTAGTTCGGGAGCCGGTAGCAAGAGCCGTGTCCTCCATTAATTTTGATTATCAACGGGGTTACCTTGCCAAAGAGGATGTTGAAACTTATGCCGGTTCCACCATGATTGATAATTTACAAACCCGGCTGATCGCCGGGAAAGATCATATGGATGGTGAATGCACAGAAGACACTTATTGTGCAGCCATCAGAAGAATAAACGACGAATTTCTACTGGTAGCACCGACAGAAGCTGTCGACTCAGTGACGTCAGTGGTTGCTCGTCTGTACGGTGAGGAAAAAGTTGCTTCTGCCCGCTTTCAGGTGACCGGCAATAAGCTCTACGATGAAAAATCTCCACCAGAACACCTTAAGTCCATTTTAATCGGGCGCAATCAGTTTGATACCCGGCTTTATAAGCATGTCGTCAAAGAGTGGGGGACATTTACCAATCACCATGTTACCGGGGTACAGGCAGGTAATGAAGAAAGCCCCTACCTGACCTTACCACCAGACATGTTAACGACGAAAGCATGGAAAAGACTGACAGCCCATGAGATTAACGAGCACAACCAAAAAGCAGGCGGCTCACTGATGCGTTTTCAACAAATGTAAGGATTGTTTTCAAAGCCTGAACAGGTGGCGGATTATGCCCCACCTTGTCGTATTCCCCCGTAAGAAGTTCACTGCTGACCATCTTTATCCTTCCACGTCACCGATGGACAATGCCTGAAAAATGATCAGGAAACTCTGATGTACAAAGAGCCAAAACGAATTCAGTCGGTTGAGCGAAGTTTCGCCATTCTTGAGGTGCTGTCCCGGCATCCCGGGCCATTAACTCTGCAGCAGGTCAGTGAGGCGGTTGAGCTGAACAAGACCACGGTTCATGGCCTGCTGGCGACCATGAGCGAGCTGGGGTATGTCTTGCGCAGCAAACAAGGTTATTCCCTGGGGCTGAGACTTCGTGAGTTGTCCAGACCACTGGAGCAAAAAGACGAAGCCATTCGACGGCATTTCAGTGCCTTGCTGATGAAAATGGCACAGCTCACAGATAACACCGCCTATCTGGCCGTGCCCAGCGGTGCCCAGGAATATCTCTACCTTGATGCGGTTGAAGGCGACCATTCACTCACCATTCGCAGCCCTCGTGGCAAACGTGAAGGTTTGACCACATCGGCTATCGGCAAGGTGTTTCTCGCGTTTGACCATGAATTACTGCGTCGTTTGCGCCTGCTGGGACAAGTCTCCAGGGCGCTGGAAAAGGAGCTCCAGTGGGTATCACAACATAACTATGCCCTGGATCTGGAAGAGGCACAGGCCGGATTAAACTGTCTCGCCATCCCCCTCTACCTGAACGGGGAGTTTGTTGCCGTTGCCGGGATCAGCGGCGGTGCCGGGGAGTTAACCAGGGCTCGCCTGATGCATTTTGCCCTCCAGTTTCTGACCACTAAATAGTAGAGGCACTTAATTTGATAATGTCGAATCTTGTGCACTTTCTTGGCAACTTCCACCTTTTTGTCCTTATCAGCGCATACACTTAATGGTTTCATTTAATCTCAGGAACTGCTTATGTCTGTTGTTTTGATTACCGGTGCCAACCGTGGTCTGGGCTTGGAGTTTGTCCGTCAGTATGCGTCGAAAGGCTGGCAGGTATTGGCAACTTGTCGTTCACCACAGTCAGCAAGTGCACTGAATGAACTGGCAACTGCACACGCCACTGTCCAGGTATTACCGCTGGATGTGACCCAAGAGGCAGACATCAATGCCCTGGCTACCAGCCTGAATGGTCAGGCTATCGATCACCTTATCCTCAATGCCGGTGTACTGGGGTCAGACTGCGCAACACTGGGTGAGATGACCCAGGCGAAATGGCTGGAAGTGCTCACCATCAACACCGTTGCTCCGGCACTGCTTATTCAGGCACTGCAGGACAATGTGGCGGCCAGTGAACATAAGACCATCGTCGGTATCTCTACCCGGGTTGCCAGTCTGGGGGATAATAGCTCCGGCAATATGTACAGTTACCGCGCATCAAAAGCAGCCTTGAACCAGATTCTGGTATCGGCGGCACAAAACCTGCGCAACAAGCAGGTGAAAACCCTGGCCATTCATCCGGGTTGGGTACAAACCGATATGGGCGGTAAGGATGCCACGTTCCCCGCAGAGCAGAGCGTTGCCGGTATTATCAAAGTCACTGAAAACCTGACCCTGGAAGAGTCCGGCAGCTTTCGTGTATTCGATGGTTCCAGCGTCGAGTGGTGATCTGCCCCACAACCTGGCACCATTCCCTGTATTGGTGGCTTAAGCTAACACTGCTGAGTTGATAGCTTTCACGACGGGAGACCTGAAAAGGCCGACAGTTATTGTCGGCCTTTTCATTGATCAGGAACCTTTGACAGGGAAAGCCTGTTGCCTCTCTACTTTCCGTGTCTTTTGCGTTAGTTTTATTCAACCCTTCGCCCGGTTATCGCAGTTTTTAAAGGAGCCCCCGAAACGTGAAAGTTGCGTTTTTACATACTTTAACAGCCAATCAAACCTTATTTGATGCCTGCATTCAAGAGAGCCCGTTAACTGAGATCGCTGATGTTATCCACCGTAATGCCCCAGAGTTATTGCAGTACGCCAGCAGCGTTGGCCTGGATGATACCCTGGCAAAACAGGTCGAACAGCACATACTGAATCTTGAAGAACAGGGGGCGGAGTGGATTATCTGTACCTGTTCGAGTATCGGTCACCTGGCGGAAAGTTCAAAAACCGGGAGTGCACAGGTGATACGCGTCGATAGACCTATGGCATTGGCGGCCAGCCAGGCAAATGGAATTACTGTGCTTGCGGCCCTAAAAACGACGATTGAGCCAACCATGAATTTGCTGGCGGAGTATCAGGCAGACATTCAGCAACTGGCTAAGGTGCGGGTGATTGACGATGCCTGGCAACACTATCTTGATGGTTGTTCAGAGCGTTATCAGCAGACGATTGCTGACTATATCGAGCAACATTGCCGTGAGGACGACTCTATTGTATTGGCGCAGGCTTCGATGGCACCAGCGGTCAAGCGTTTATCTGAAGCATTGCAGCATAAAGTGCTGACCAGCCCTGCACTGTGTATCCAATATTTAATTGCTCAACTTGCCGGGGAATAAATCGATGGCTTTCTTATCGTTTAGCTTCCGTCGTTCAAAAACACAAAACCGGGCACCTGGCCCGGTTTTATGCACTTACCGCCTGATTGATCAGATCGCAATCAGTTTGCCATCTTTGCCATGCATCGCCGAAACCCATGCCAGACGGTCGGCCGACATTTTCTCACCAGAAGGCATTTTTATATGGTTTACCAGCCAGATCACACAGCCATTTTCCAGGTTAAATAGCACTCGAACCTGTGAGTAAAGATTGCCATCATCATAAGCTTCTGATACTGGCATTGCCGCACCCTGCCAGGCTTCAGCCAGTATTTCCAGTGGCCAGTCAACGCTTAAATGAATCACTTCTGGCTCAATGTCTTTGACAATACGCATTTCGATACGCGTATGTTGACCTTTATTTTCCAGGGTAATGTGGTGGGGAATATTGCTGTCATTCCAACTTAGTGTATTCACGGTTACGCCTCCAGCCAATCGTTGGCCACTTTAATAATTGCTTTGCGCACTGGCATTGGCTCATTGATAGCGACCAATGGACGGTGCGGTTGAGCCACATTGAAGATGATAAAATCCTGTTCGTTCAGGTCGGTAAATTGCTCTTCAATAATATCTTCACTAAAGGCGATATCTTTGGCGTCGAGCAGGTCTTCAGCAATACTTTGGAATGGCTGCAGGCTGTAACCGTAACGCTCTTCACCGGCAAGCAGGATTTGTACGTCAACGTATTTACGATGACATTCAGAGCGTCGGTCACTGAGTAGTTGGGTATTGTCATCAACGACAAAGAAAAAGACTTTATCGCCTTCGATAGGGTAATGACCATTTTTGACAGAATCATAAGTGCGCTGTTTCACATGCTCGATGACATTCAACAGCTTAGCCGGCAGGTGCTGATAGTTACTCAGCTCAGACAGGTTGCCTTTAAACACTTTATACCTCTTTTACTACACAGGCAGCGTTAGAAAGGCTAATCATAAAGTGCCTGCCCAGGAAAGAGAAGCAGCTCAAACTGGTTCTGTTAGAAGTTGAACCAGCTTCAGAGGTAACTATCCTGCCAGAGAGAAAAAAGCAGATTTAAACGGTTAAATATCCGCCATCCACATTTATGCAGGCACCCGTTGTATAACTGGAAGCGTCAGACACCAGGTAAAGAACAGTTCCCGCCATTTCTTCAGGTGCGGCGCTGCGATTCATGGGAATATGCGTCAATGCCTGTTTCAGAATTGCCGGATTGCCCGTCAGTGCTGAGGCAAACTTTGTTTCAGTCAAACCCGGTAATAAGGCATTTACCCGGATATTCAGCCCGGCACACTCTTTGGCAAAGGCTTTGGTCATGGAGATAACCGCTGCTTTGGTAACCGAGTAAATACCCTGCATATGCCCGGGCACAACACCATTGACAGAAGCAACGTTAACAATATTACCACCGCCATTTTTGCGCATGATTTTTCCAGCCTCTGCGCACATAAAGAAGTAGCCACGAATATTAACGTCTACTGTCTTTTGAAAGGCCGCCAGATCAGTATCAAGAATATGACCGAAGTAAGGGTTGGCCGCTGCATTATTCACCAGAATATCCAGCTCACCATGTTTTGCCTTGATCGTATCAAACAGGGAGGTGATCTGATCCATATCGCCGATATGACAGGGGATAGCTTCGGCAGAGCCGCCGCTGTCACGAATACTGCTACAAACGGCTTCACTGCTATCCAACTTACGGCTGGAAACAATCACATGGGCACACTGTTCTGCCAGCAGTCTGGCAATAGCTTCACCAATGCCTCGACTGGCACCAGTCACCAATGCAATTTTTCCTTGCAGGTTGAACAGATCTTTTTGGGGTTCGTTGGTTGTCATAAGAAGTCTCTTTATTGTTTTTATATGCGGGTGAGCAACGCTTTTTCACCTTTTACTTCAAGGTGTGAATAATTGTTGAAACCATGCAGGCTCAGTTTACCGTTGCGCTCAGAGATAGCTGTAATGGATGTATTGTGAATCTGTCGGTTAATACGAAACATCTCAGTATCCGGACAGTGCAACAGTTGCAGTATAATCACGGAGATCACACCACCTGAGCTGACCAGCACAGCGGAATCATTTGGTGCAATCTGACGGGTCGACTGATGAAGTACCTCTATCGTCCGGGATTTAAAGGTATTCCAGGACTCCTGGTATTCATTGTCATAATCACCAGACATCCAGCGAAACAGTGCCGCACGATAGGCATCAAAAAAAGCCTGCTTAGGGTTAGCCGCCCGGGCAAAAGCCAGGTCCATTTGTGCCTGATCGGTAAAATCGGGGTTCGCCGCCAGCATCAAGTCACCGGAATCCAGCTCATCCAGCCCGGGAAAGGTGATATCCGCGCACAACGAACGGTACCCGCTTTTCGACATCCCTTTATGGATACCAGCCAGCGTCTGCTGTTGTCGCAGCAAGGTGCCGGAGCCTGACAATTGAAATGACTTGCCCAGTGTTTGTGCCAACCACTCGCCAGTAATAACAGCCTGACGTTCACCCAGCGGGGAAAGACAGTCATAGTCGTGCTGCCCAAATGATGCCTGACCGTGTCGAGTCAAATAAATGGTAGCCATTGTTCTTTTTATCCGGGGCTAGAGTGATGACTGGCTGATCAACCGCAGGCAGCGTTGCTCCAGATAAGCTATCGCCATAGGAAACATGGCAAAACGTTGATCCCTGGTCTGGCCATGATGAAAGCGGTAGTATATCTGCTGCATAATCACTGCCAGCCGGAATAAGCCGTAAACTTCGTAGAAATCAAACGTCTTCAGTTCAATAGTATTCTGCTCACAGTACCAATCGACCACTTGTTTGCGCGTCAGCATACCCGCAATATTCGTTGGTTGACGGCGGAACATTTGCATTTGTGGTTCATCATCCGCTTCGATCCAGTAGGCAAGGCTATTACCCAGATCCATCAATGGGTCACCCAGTGTGCACATCTCCCAGTCCAGCACACCAATAACTTCAGTTGGGTTGTCCGGGTTCAAGACCACATTGTCGAACCGGAAATCATTGTGAATCAGACAGGTGCCAGCATCTTCAGGTTGCTTACTGTCGAGCCAGCTCATCACTTGTTCAAAGTCGGGTACATTGTCGGTGATCGCCTTACGATAACGGCCACTCCAGCCGTCGATCTGACGTTGCACGTATCCGGAACCTTTACCCAGACTGGTCAAACCGGCTTTTTCAATATCGATGTTGTGCAATTCACTGAACTTTTGCAGAACATTGATGCACAACTGTCGACCTTCCTGCTCCGATAGTGCCATCCCTTTTGGCAGGTTATTGCGTGGAATAATGCCATTCAGGCGCTCCATCAAATAGAAATCACACCCCAGAACACTCTGCTCTTCACAAAAGGCCACCATTTTGGGTACCGGGTAATGATCCTGCAAAGCAGACATTACACGATATTCACGACTCATATCGTGGGCAGAAGCCGCTTTTACACCAAAAGGCGGGCGTCTGAGAATCCATTCTTTCTCGCCTTTGGAAACCAGGTAAGTCAGATTGGAAGCACCGCCGGGGTATTGCTCAACCTTAAGGTCACCGGCAATATCAGGAAACATCCTATTCAGATAGGCATCCAGTGCCACCCTATCCAGCTCCTCTCCGGATCGAACCGTTCCCGGCTGATCAACAAATCCTGCACTTTCAGTGGTCATAGTTTCACGCCCTGTTTTTTTAAATTCTTCTTATACCCTTTGCTCACCAGTGTTTTGAACAGCGATGGCAGGTAACGCTTGATGCGCCACAGTGTGCGCCCCTCGCGATGGGGCAAGACATAAAATGTCTTATTCTGAACCGCATTGAAGATATCATTGGCCACATCTTCAGCGGTGATGTTGGAACTGGCCAGTAGCTTATCCACCACCTTTTTCATTTCAGCATCACCGGATCGAAAAGACTCAGCAAGATTGGTCTGAAAAAATCCCGGGCAAACCACTGACGTATGAATACCAAAAGGTTCCAACTCGATCCTGATGGTTTCTGACAGGCCCACCACTGCACTTTTGGTGGCGTTATAGCTGGACATCATCGGTGCATTCACCAAACCGGCAAGCGAAGCAATATTGACAATATGGCCGGAGCGCTGCTGCTTAAACAGTGGCGTAATGGTCTTACAACCTCTGGCAACACCCAGCAGGTTAATGTCCAGGATCCACTGCCAATCTTCCATGGAGGACGTTTCGATACGACCACCGGCTGCCACACCGGCATTATTAACCAGCACACCGATATTGCCCCAGCGCTGCACGGCGCTGGCAATCATGGCTTCTACATCCTGATCACTGGTGACATCACAGCGGGTGAAATAGGCATCGGCACCCAGGGCTTTCAGGGCTTCGACAGTTTTATTGCCTGGCTCCTGATTGATATCAGCGACACAAACCGAATAACCTGCACGGGCAAAGCGCTCACAAGTTGCACGGCCAAGGCCGCTGGCACCGCCGGTCACAATTATTGTTTTTATAGACGACATGCCTTGATCCTATTTATTATTTTTCGTGTTATCGATACTTCATCAGTTCAAACTTGGCAATCAACCCACGATGCACTTCATCTGGCCCATCCGCCAAACGCAGCACCCTTGCCATTGCCAGCATACGGGTTAACGGGAAATCATCGGAAAGACCACCACCACCGTGCATCTGAATAGCCGCATCAACCACCTGCTGGGCAACGTTGGGGGCCACCACCTTGATCTGGGAAACTTCGCTCATTGCGCCCATAATGCCTTTTGTATCCATGAGCCATGCCGCTTTCAGAGTTAGCAACCGGGCCTGTTCAATACCGATGCGGGCATTGGCAATCACATCAGGATTGCCATTTAACTTCACCAAAGGCTTTCCAAACGCCTTGCGGCTCAGACCCCGCTCACACAACAGTTTGAGTGCTTTTTCTGCAGAGCCAATCAAACGCATGCAATGATGGATACGACCAGGCCCCAGACGCCCCTGGGCAATTTCAAACCCCCGGCCCGGGCCACCAATAAAGGCAGACAAAGGTAACCGTACATCAGTAAACGACACTTCACCATGACCAAATGGTGCATCGTAGTCACCCATAACACTTAACATGCGCTCGATTTTGATACCGGGCGTAGCCAAAGGCACCAGCACCATAGCATGACGGTGATGTCGATCGGCATCAGGGTTGGAAATGCCCATAAAGATAACGAACTTGCAGTTAGGATGGCCAATACCACTGCTCCACCACTTACGACCATTCAATACTATCTCATCACCCTCAACGACACAGGTGGCACCCATATTGGTTGCATCACTGGAGGCAACCTCTGGTTCGGTCATACAGAACGCAGAACGAATTTCCCCGGCCAGCAACGGTTTAAGCCATTGCTCTTTTTGCTCCTCACTGCCGTATTTCCAGAGCACTTCGGCATTGCCGGTATCCGGCGCATTACAGTTAAAGATCTCCGGTGCCATCAAGCTCCAGCCAGTGGCCTCGGCAATAGGTGCATACTCAGTATTGGTAAGTCCTGCGCCCCATTCATCACAGGGCAGAAACATATTCCAGAGCCCTGCACTGCGAGCCTGTCTTTTTAACTCTTCAACGATTTCCGGTTGCTGCCATTCAGAGTGGTCTGCGGAGGTGGACAGTGCCTGATGATAAGCTTCTTCTGCTGGCAGTACTTTGTCGTTCATGAATGCCTGAGTGCGCTTGAGAAAATCCTGCGCTTTGGCGGAATGGGAAAAATCCATGAAGGCCTCGCTGTTATTGTTATTGCCCTCTATGCTGCTGTAGAAGATAATCTCGATCAAATGAATAGTTTTGATGAATAACTATAAATATTATGCATATATCAAGACTTGATCTTAATCTTCTGAGAGTGCTCGAAGCCATTGCCGTTGCCGGCTCAATTACCGGTGCCGCAGGACGACTCAACCTTACCCAACCCGCAGTCAGCCACGCCTTAAACCGGCTTCGAGAACAGTTGGACGATCCACTGTTTATCCGTGAGGGTCGGGGCCTTCAACCTTCTTTATATACCCGGGAAATTTTACCGGAATTGCGCACCGTCCTTGGCGACCTGGAGCGTGTGCTGGCACCGAGAGATGACTTTGTCCCGGTCACCAGTAAGTTGTCATTTACTTTGGCCATTCATAAGGCAATGGAAACTGTTGTGCTGCCGCCATTAATGATGGCTATACAGCAACAGGCTCCTGACATTTCGATCCATAGTGTGAAACTTGATCGTCACCATGTGGAAAAGGAGCTAAGAGCAGGCAATATCGACCTTGCCATTGACGTGCTTCTGCCGGTGGGCAGCCAAATCGAATATACCTTACTGCAGAAAACACCGATGGTTGTCGTTGCCCGAAAAAATCACAGCCGTATAACAACACAGCTGACCATGGATGAATATTTGAATGAAAAACATATTCTGGTGTCATCCCGCCGGGAAGGACCTGGTTATGAAGATCAGCAATTGGCCAGCCTGGAAAAACGACGCTCAATTGCCCTTCGTTTGAGGGATTACCAGGTAGGCTGTCAGGTGGCTTCCTGCTCAGACTTATTGCTCACCCTGCCGCAGGATTACGCTCAACAATTGTCTCAGGATATGGGACTGCAAATTCTTCCACTGCCCTATGAACTGCCATCGGTCAGTGCCTATCTTTACTGGTACTCCATCAGAAGTGCATCGCCCTCACTGCGATGGCTCAGAGGGCTATTAAATGAAGGCTCTTTTAAAGCTTCAGACTGCTATGCAATCAGCACTAAGGCCTGAAGCAGATTTTTGGCTCTTCAGCCAACATTATGCAAAAAACCAAGCAAGTTTACAGCAGGTTGAGTTTCTGAAAGAGAACTAACTCATTTCTACCTCCGACATATCTGGCTGTAACAACTTCTTAAACGACAGATGGCCATGCAGAACCTCAAAAGCGGTCTCACTGACGACTTCATCCTTTAACGCGGGAGATTGCAGTATGGCGGTTTCAAGATCCCGTACCGCCTCATCATGTTGCCCAAGTGCCGCTTCAGCACAGGCCCTTTGCCAGTAGGCAAGCGCATATTCGTGATCATGTTCAATCGCCTGATTGGTCAGTGATAGCGCCCACCGGGCCTCACCAAGATCCAGCAACGAGTCAGCCTTATAGGTCAGTGCCTCAACATCATCCGGTTTGATTTCCAAAATCTGGTCATAGATGTTGATCTGCTCATGGAGGTTCGTCTCAAGCCCAGCACGCATCCATAATGAATGAACCTGATTGGTTTGCGATATCTTTTCCTGGGCAGAAATAATCTGCTCCGAACGAACGACCAGCTTCGTCTCAAGCTCATTCAGCCTTTTTTCATATTCCAGTGTCATCTGAGAAACCTGGCTTTCGACCTGTGCCTTAATGGTTTCACGAACCTCTCGCAATGAACGCCACCCAAGCAAAACCAGAATCGAAGCCGCGCCAGTAATGATGAAGAAGATATTGTTAACGGTATCCGTTGTATAACGTACCGCCCGATCTGAGGCATCCAGCCGGGCCTCAGCAACTTTATTGATCAGTTCAGCCCGCATGAACTGCTGATCCTGACGGAGATTCTTGAGTTCATCAAGAATATAGCGCTCAATGAACGGCTTATAGAGGGGCTCATCAATCTCAGCTGGGGTTTGAGCCTTAACTGAAGAGAAGGTCAGCAATACAAAGCAGGCAAGCAACAGCTTGAGGATAAGTTTGTGAGGCATTAACCCTCCCTGGATTAGCCATCGTCTGATAATAACTGCGTTAAAGCTCTACCTTATCCCGACTCAGGAAAACGGGTCAATGAGTTGAAGTTTCAACCTGATTATTCAGTCAAATCTGAGCAGATCTCACTGCTTATCATTGCCCTGAAATACGAGAATGATGCCAACTGTCTGACTCAAGTATTGTTTACCCGAATATCAAACAACCGTGCATTAGAAACCTGAGAGTCGAATTTCAGATTTTAACAAAACTGTCATTTTGAATTCTTAGGATGTGTTCTGTTGATTAATAAAATCAGAAATGGATTGTTATAAATGAACATCAGAAAATTGATCGTGTTTGCTGGCTTGAGTGTCTCCTCTTTTGCTGCATCAATTGCACAGGGTGCAACCGAATTAACCCTGTGGCATGCCATGGGTGGAAGAAATGGTGAAGTGGTTGAAATATTAGTAGACCGCTTTAACCAGAGTCAGGATGAATACAGGCTGAAAGCGGTAAACAAAGGCGGTTATGAAGACACGATGACTGCCGGTATTGCAGCTTTCAGAGCAAGAAAAGCGCCACATATCATTCAGGTTTTTGATGCCGGTGCTGCAACCATTATCAATGCGAAGGGTGCCGTCTATCCAGTGCAGGATCTGCTGGAAGATAATGGCATTGCCTTTGATAGCAACGATTATATCCCAGGTGTTCGACACTTTTATGCAGACTCTGCTGGCAAAATGATCGGAATGCCCTTCAACAGTTCCACACCTCTTCTTTATTTCAACAAAGAAGCCCTTGCCAAAGCCGGTGTAACTCCACCCAAAACCTGGGAAGAGTTTGAGCAGGCAGCGCCCAAACTGAAAGCCGCTGGTTATCTGGCATTGGCTCAGTCTCACAGCCCATGGATCTTTTCCGAGAACTTCCATTCCCGCCATAACCTGCCCATGGCAACTGGCAACAACGGTTACGACAGCACTGATGTAAAAATTCTCTATAACAACGATGCCCTGAAAATGCACTGGGGCAAAGTCAAAGAGTGGATGGATAACGGCTACTATGGCTATTACGGCAGAGCCTGGGGCGACAATCAGGATGCCTTTACCAAAGGTCAGGTGGCAATGTGGCTGGGCTCATCCGGTTCTTTCGGAAACTTGCAAAAGACGGCTGACTTTGAATTTGGCACAACCTATCTGCCCTACTGGAGCAGCCTGATCGAAGAGCCCAAAAGCACCTTTATTGGTGGTGCTGCACTGTTCAGTTTTACCGGGCACAATGCTGATGAATACAAGGGCATTGCTGAATTCTACAAGTTCCTGACACAGGCTGAGACTCAGTTGTTATGGCACAAAGAAACTGGCTATGTAGCCATCACCAACGATGCCTATACACTGGCCAAAGAGAGTGGCTATTACCAGGAAGCACCGGATGCTGAGATTGGTATTCTGCAGTTGAGTCTTGATGGTGGCGAGTGGACCAAAGGCTATCGTCTGGGCTACTACGTTCAGATTCGTGAAAGCCTCTACAAGAATTATGAAAAGATTCTCTCCGGAAAGGTCAGTGTCGATGACGCCTTCAATTCTATTGAGCGTGAATCCAACAAACTGCTGTCCCGCTTTAACGACACTTATAACTAAGTGGTTAATTGTTCATTTATTACCACAGTTACTAAGGGGCTGTGGTGCTTCTGGTAATATTTTTCGGGTTATAGCGGGTTATAAATTGTTGTGCAGAAAAATCAGTTTCAACACAGTGCACTGCCGTATTTCTTGATATTGCCCCAGGTACTCATCATCCTGGTGTTTTTCCTCTGGCCATCTGGCCAGGCCATTCAGCAGTCGTTATATATGGAAGATGCTTTCGGGCTTTCCAGCGAATTTGTCGGGTTGCGAAATTTTACTGATGTTCTGGAAGATCCGGAGTATGTCAGCACGGTGTTGTTTACCCTGTTTTTTTCAGCGCTGGTTACTTTTTTTTCTCTATCACTGGCATTACTACTGGCGGTTCAGGTGAATGAAGTGTTGACCGGTGCCGGGGTTTATAAAACCTTTCTGATGTGGGCCTATGCCATCGCGCCTCCAGCGGCTGGCCTGGTTGGCAGTTTATTGTTCAGCCCTTTGATGGGGGATCTTTACAATGGTATCAACGCACTGGGCTTTGACTTTAACCATACCCGGGATGGAAGTGATGCGATCTTCGTTGTCGTTTTGATTTCTGTATGGAAGCAGTTAAGCATCAACTTTATTTTCTTCTTATCCGGTTTGCAGGGGATACCTGCTTCTGTTCAGGAAGCTGCAAGAATTGATTGCCCGGGCTCTATTAAACGATTCTGGACAGTTACCTTTCCACTTCTGGCACCTACCACATTCTTCCTGTTGGTTATTAATACGACTTATGCCTTCTTCGAAACCTTTGGTGTGATCGATCTGACCACCCGTGGTGGCCCCGCAGGCTCAACTACGACGTTGGTGTACAAGATTTATCAGGATGGTTTTCTTGGAGCTGATTTGGGAGGTAGCGCCGCGCAGTCGGTTATTCTGATGCTGTTTGTCATCTGCCTGACGATTATCCAGTTCCGTTATGTTGATAAAAAGGTGCATTACTGATGAGTAAACCATGGACTCGCACCGTCATACGTCACGGTATTTTAATCATGGGCACCTTGATTATGGTGTTGCCTTTATGGATTGCGCTCATGTCATCCACCCATACGCCGGAGACATTGTTTAAGGAAGGGCTGCAATTTTTTCCCGGAGGGTTTGGATGGGAAACGTACAAGGCCATTCTTGGCGGTAATGATGATTTATCAACACCCGCCTGGCGTATGTTGTGGAACAGTCTTGTGCTGGGTCTGGGCTTTGCTATTGGCAAGATCATTATCTCGACCATTGCTGCCTATGCCCTGGTTTATTTTCGGTTTCCCCTGGCAACACCGTTGTTCTGGATGATTTTTGCAACACTGCTGCTACCTCTGGAGGTCAGGATTATTCCTTCCTATGAAGTGGTCGCCCAGCTGGAGCTGCTCAATAGCTATGCCGGATTGATTATTCCCTTGATCGCATCAGCGACGGGCACTTTTTTCTTCCGGCAGTTCTATCGCTCAGTACCAGGTGAATTAATGGAAGCTGCCCGTATGGATGGTGCCGGGCCGGTACGGTTCTTTATCGATATTCTTCTGCCTTTGTCGTCCACCATGCTGGCTGCAATTTTCATCATCATGTTTGTGGTTGGTTGGAACCAGTATCTCTGGCCATTACTGATGACAACAGATACTGACTACTACACGGTTGTAATTGGCATACGACAGATGTTTCAAACCATCAACGAAGGTGGTGACTTACCTCAGTTTAATATCGCCTTTGGCTTAACCATTCTGGCGACAATTCCCCCGGTGCTGGTTGTGGTGATCTTCCAGCGAATGTTCATCAAGGGGTTGGTGGAAACCGAAAAATAACAGGATATCAATATGTCTCGAGTGGTAATAGACGGCCTTGGAAAGACCTATGCCAATGGTGTTGAAGCCGTAAAAAACATCAGCATCGATATTGCTGACGGCGAGCTGGTGGTTGTCGTTGGCCCGTCCGGTTGTGGTAAATCAACGCTTCTGCGAATGATTGCTGGCCTGGAATCCATCACCAGTGGCGACTTGTGGATAAAAGATCAGCGGGTGAATGACAGGGAGCCGGCGTACAGGGATATTGCCATGGTGTTTCAGAACTATGCGCTCTACCCACATATGACGGTGTTTGACAACATGGCATACGGCCTGAAAAATCGAAAGCTGGCCAAGGCTGAGATTGAAAAGCGGGTGAAAGAGGCTGCAAAAACGCTTGAGCTTTCTCAACTGCTGGATCGGAAACCAGGCCAGCTCTCAGGTGGACAACGTCAGCGTGTGGCCATGGGGCGTGCAATTGTGCGTAAGCCTGAGGTCTTTCTCTTTGATGAACCTTTATCCAATCTGGATGCAAGGCTGAGAGGCCAGATGCGACTTGAGATCAAGAAGTTGCAGCGTCGGCTTAAAACAACTGCCATCTATGTGACCCATGATCAGATCGAAGCCATGACGTTAGCCGACCGATTGATTGTTATGAACAATGGCATGCCCGAACAGATTGGTACACCGGACGAACTCTATAGTAATCCGTCGTCGCTTTTTGTCGCCGGCTTTCTTGGCTCTCCCTCGATTAATTTGTTGAAAGCAACTCAGTTAGCTGACGGAATTGCATTGGGACATAGCCAAATTGCCACACTGTCGGGCAAACTCGATGGTGACTCGGCTATTTTGGGCATCCGTGCTGAAGATTTACGTCTGTGCTCAAAAGAGGATGCGGACCTGATACTGTCTGTGGAACTTGTTGAGCGGTTAGGCTCTGAGTTACTGGCGGTCGGTGTTGTAAAAGGCTCTAACGAGAGGCTGAGTGTACGCCTTGATAAATCTGCCCAGATTGATGAAGGGCATGAGTTGCCACTGGAAATCAACCGGGATCATTGGCACTGGTTTGATGCTGACACAGGTCTGCGCAATGTAGACTGTTATCGTGAGGCCATTAGCGAAGCAGTGATTTAATGCTATTGATGATGCGGTTTTTTATCCTCAGCAGGGATGATATAAAAACCGCTATTTATAAAGGAATACGCCATTTACCTGCCTTACAAACGAAGAAAGGCGAAGTGCTGAATATCGGCAGCGGTTATCTTGAGCCCGCTCTTTCCGTTAGCTGTTACTACCAGTAATGTCCGAAAAGCACGGTAACTTCATCACTTTCGTCATGTTCATAGGAAAACCTTAACTCCCGGTTTTTGCTAATCTGATATCGGGTATCAAAGCGGAAACTGTTGAGATCTGATCCGGAGCCATCAATTTGCTTCTTATGCTGATATTCAAAAAGCGCATTTATCCGTTCAGAGATGCTGGCTACGGCATTGACAGTGATGCGGCCTGCCAGATTTCCGGCTCCTTGTTTGTTGTCTCTAACGGCGGCACCAACAAATCCGGAGAGGGCCAGGTGATCGGTAGCCATTGCCGTGTATCCCCTGTCGCCCTCTAGCTGAAGTGTCAGGCAGGTTTCTGAGCAGTCGGGTCGGGCAGGCTGTAAACCCGCTTTCAGTCTCCACGCATCGTACCCATCACCGGGAAGCCCGGTCGCTTCTGTTGCGAGGCTCTGAATACTGACAAAGTCCACACCATCCACAATGACTTTGCCGTCAAACATGGACAGTTCAACCTGGCCCATAATCAGCTCACCAAACTCAGCATGTTCTGCCCCTCCATCCAGACTGTCATAATAGGCAGGACGAATATTCACCGTCATACCACCGCCAAGCTCGTCATCGTAACGTAGCCCAAGTTGAATAAGGCTTGGCTCGCGCCCTTCATCGGGCGAAACAGGCTTTTCATAGGTGGGATTACTGCCACCGGGAGGAAGAGTGTAGCGGTGTGCCAATACATTGTGATAGGCCAGCTCAATGGCGTGTTTATCGTCCTCTGAAGCGGTCTGACCAAGGAACTGATAATAATCAAGCAGGGTATCCAGTATTGAAAACCTGTCGTCCATGCGTTCTGACTGGAAAATATCCGTATCGAGTATGTGCGGGTTGGCAATGGCTTGTGCAACCATGCTTTTATGTCGGTCCTGAAGCGTGCGAAAACGACTATAGAGACGGAACTGCCTTGATGGCTGAAAAGTAATCGCTTTTACCAGGGGTTTGCCGTTTAATGTGGCTTTGTCCAATTCCAGAATTTGAGATTGTGGTATCACCCAAAAATCATTATCGGGGTTGGCTTTCACACCGTCGATAATCTCAAGCAATTCCCCAAGACGAAATGAGCAATTTTTATTCAGGAAAAAGTATTGGTATTCCTTACCCATGACTTCCCATGTATGGGCGAGGACAAAATCGACCTGTTCAGGTGTTAAATCCAGTTCATACTCCCAGAGGTCACGCAGTTCCAGCTCCCCGTAATTCTGATTATGAAAATAGTATTCAGCATGGCTAAAGCCTCCTTTATATCCGCCAAACAAGCCCTTGAAAATGTAACTGACCGGATCTTCACCATCTTCTACAATGGCTCCAAAATTGACACTGGTATCCAATAGCTGAGTACGGTCCTTGTCTTTTGAGTTCAGCTTCAGCAGGGTGTGGCCATAATAAGATGCCGGGTTACCCAGGTATCCCGAGGCAAAAATAATGCTTAATGATTTTGCATCACCGTACTCGGACCATTCAGAAAATTCAGGGCAGTGGATAGGCGTCACTGACTCATCTGTTAAACCAAGTTCCGACTTGAGCCACTGATACCTTGCAGGAAAACGACATTGTGCATGAGAGTCAGGGTCACTGCCCACTGGCTGTGAGAATGCATGTAGTGTTGCCAGTAGTTCAGCTTCCGGGTTGGTTCGACCATCGGGAGCCAGAAAGAATTCTTTGGTCTGAATTGCACTTTCAACTTCTGTACCCAATAAGCCGGATGGCTCATAAACCAGCAATTTTTTCCATGTATCGGTTTTTGATAGCTTTTGGATGGTAGTAAGATGGGTATCAGGATTAACAGAGTAGGTTTCAGGCACAACAGCAAAAGATGACAGCGATAAAAGCAACAGGCAAAAAGAGAGAATAGGTTTAGTCACTGCTTACAGGTCTTATGGTTTGACTGAGATATGGACTGGCGCTGTCTCCAGACAACGCCAAACATCAGATCAGGCGGAGCAGCTATCCGCTACACTGGCAACACCTGCATCCATCGCCTGATAATATTGAGTGGCTTTTTCCACATCAGACAGGGTTGAATAGCTGACAGCTGTCACGTTACCCACCATGTCTTTGCGGATAGACTGAACAATCGTCGGGTGAGCCGATGCCTGACACCCCCGCACAGTCAACATTGCGGTCAAATGCTCACCTTGTCCAAGTGCCGTTTCTTCGGCCAGATTGTCGTAATTATCAATAATGAACTGTGCAGTTTTTACTTTGCGGCCATTACATGTTTCAGGGCTCATGGTTGCAGAAGTAATAGCCGTTGAGCCAATATCCCAGGTGACATTTGAGGTTACCGCAGCCCACACAGGGCCCTCGGAAAACAGAGCGGCTCCAATACCACAGTCTGAATATGGGTTAGGGCCGGATCCAACCGGCTTGTCGGCAGCGCTTACAGATGTGGCTACGCACAGGAGTGCAGAGGCAATGAATGGAAATTTTAACATTGATAAGCTTCCCTGATGATCATTCTGATTGGAGTCAAACTCTCGCATAAGCTGTCCGTATGGCATATACAAAAGCTTAGTATGTAACAATACTTATCAGACCATGGAAATACAATGCAATCTTTCAGGTATTTGGTGGTTTAAATAAATACTGGCCGGTCAACAATCGGTCTATG
Organism: Salinisphaera sp. G21_0; assembly: GCF_017744115.1. Classification (GTDB taxonomy): domain Bacteria; phylum Pseudomonadota; class Gammaproteobacteria; order Pseudomonadales; family Endozoicomonadaceae; genus Endozoicomonas. Next base: position 20,229 of record NZ_JAGHQW010000060.1, read on the forward strand.
CTCCGGCTTCTGCGCCAAATCATTCCCGCCCCGGATATACCCCCGGCAAACGCTGACACCTGAATTTTTGGAGGTTTGTGCGGGCATGGTCTGAGGGTTGAATGCGTTGGGTAAGGAGGGCTGAATGTTCATTTGATAACCTTTTGGATAGCACGATAATTCCTCCATTCAAATGTACCCATGGCACGATGCACAGCTACCAGATCAGTACTGTTGATTCTAAAGCACGTTTCTGATCGGATACCAAAGGCTAACCGAGCCATGGATCATGCCAGTATATTAGTTGTCTTTCTAATACTTGCCCCCAAATATTTAACATCATTAAAGCTAATCAACTCAAAACACCGAATTTTTATCTTCAATCAGTTTATTTTATTTTCATTTATTTGGGGCAATTCAAGGTTAGGTCTTTCTTTTTTGTCCGGCATTTTTTGATCACAACTTTTCATGTAATACCGGAAGTTTCCGGCTTGTTATTGCCTATTTTAGGGTAAGTCACCATCGAACAATGAATGGATCCCGCAAATTTTGCAGAGATCCTATTGCTCCTGAACTTATAAGCCCTCAAGCCAAAACTTCGGTATATGCCGATTGCCCTTTTGTCTCTTTTTTTATCCCCATAGACGGGGACAAACACGTTATCATTAATGATCACACTGTTGAGGTAACTGGCGTGTTTACCTTTTGCCCGTGGCATCATGGTAACATTATAACCAAGCTTATGAAGGATTGGCCGATAATCACGCCGGTCAGTGATGATATTTTTGTCATCAATGATTTTTATTACTTCATCCACATGACCAACCTTTGTCTTGTTTTTAAGTCGGGTAAGCCGTTTACAGCCATAGCATTTTTTGAATACCTCATCAGTGAAGCCTAACTGCCATCTCATATCCTTGTTATTAACAGTAAAACAATTGCCCTTACTGTCAGCAAGCAGATTACCACCTTCAAATTCAAATGTATGAGACAAAAGGGTAGCGTTGAAAAAGTTGGCAACTGCCTGATCAGGCTCGAAATCTTTATAGTATTTTGAGTCAACTAAAACAAGACTGCCATTTTTGCTATAAACCGGTACGGGAAGGCCATCCCGAGCCCAGTATCTGGTCGACGATGTGTCTGTTACTTTCAAAACATGAAAACGCTTCATGTCGCCAAAATATGGTTGGAATGTTTGACGGGTTCGTTCAGGGTCACCGGAGGTATAAACAATCAGGTGGACATCCCGTGGAAGGTTGCGCACTATCTTTTTCTTGATTGCTCTGGATTCGCCATAAGTCTTGCGCATGAAGTCGGTGTCGCTAAACGCCAGATAGCCCGCTGGTTCAAATTCTGCATAAGGTCGCTTTATGATCAATCCTGTTGTTTTCTCTTCAGCTGTAGCTACCGTGGTGTTTTGAGGGCTGTTCGACACTGTGGATGGGGTGATCGTTGACAGAGTTGGCAGCTCCGTGGGTAACTGGCTGTCAGGTGCCATTGTGGCGGTCTGTGATGACGGGTAAGGCAGCCTGATGGCAGAATCCCGGGTTGACGACTGCAGACTTTCTGAAGACGGTTGCGCTGTTGACGTTAAGGCCTTATACCAGTCCGGCGTCGTCAGGGGGGGCGCTATCACGGATGTCGGCAATTCTGAGACTGATTTTGTCATAAATTTGATAGCGGTGGGACTTAAGCTCTTTTTCTTTTCAGGCGCAGCTACCGTGGTTTTTTGATGGCTGTTCGACACGCTGGATGGGGTGATCGTTGACAGAGTTGGCAGCTCCGTGGGTAACTGGCTGTCAGGTGCTATTGTGGCGGTCTGTGATGGCGGGTAAGGCAGGCTGATGGCAGAATCCTGGGTTGACGACTGCAGACTTTCTGAAGACGGTTGCGCTGTCGACGTTAAGGCCTTATACCAGTCCGGCGTCGTCAGGGGGGGCGCTATCACGGATGTCGGCAATTCTGAGACTGATTTTGTCATAAATTCGATAGCGATGGGACTTAAGTCCTGGTTGGGTAACAGGCTGAACGTTGGATTGGTTGGGGATATATTACTATTTGCTATTGCTGAACTACCTGTATTCCCGGAGAGAGTGAGTTGTCTTGCCAGAAAATAGGCTCCAACACCAGCCCCCGCCAGACCAAGGGTAGAGGCCAGCGCTTTTTTTGGATTGCTGACAACCCAGTTTGAAAACCTGGACCATGAACTCTGGTGGTCGTTATTTCTGCGGGCATCCGCATTGGTTGAGCCTTGTCTGATGACTACCTGATTGGTTGTCGGGCTGAAGCTGACATGGGTCTCTTGCATTGCTTTACTACCTATTGAACTACTTTAGATTGAAAACTGCTTATTTATAATTCAGTACTGTTTCACTCGAGTCTAGGAGGCTGCCATTAGGTCAAATCTGAGCAGGTCTCACTGCTGCTACTCGGGCTTTACGGCTGCGCAGAGCCTTTATCAGTTGCAACAGGAGGCCTGCTGTAGCGTGAGTTCGAGCAAAAAAAGACAAGATAGCCCCAGTGATTTAACTATCTTTCGGTTGCAATCCATAGCTAGCCAGAGGCTCCCATATCTATGATCATTGTATTCTGTGATGTTGATGATTTCTGTCTGGTTTTCGAACCAGAATGACATAAACAGTTTATCTGCAATATCAAAAAGCCTCTTGTCATCTCGAAGCTCTCGTTCAGTGAAATAATGACCATATCATTCGACCGTAATTTGATTATTCGCACTAAGAATGTGTTTCCGGTTGGTCATGGTGCCCTTGCAGAAAAACGCATACTTTCCTTAAGGGTAACTGCTGATAATCATCCATAAATAAAAACGACACAATAACAATATATACCCCACAACTGTGAGATAACCCTTGAGAAGGTGATTACTCGGTTGACATTATCTGCGTTTGGCTGCTTTTATTAGCACTGAAAATTCACCACTCTCCGAGGGTTATCGGTTGTTTAAGCTGTTTTTGACCAGCGTGTTGCTGTTTTTTGGCATCTTGCCACTGGCGTATATCAGAAAGAACCTCATTATTGAAAACGAGTTGTATGGCCTGTTTTTTGGTAATTATGTCTATCTTGCACACTACTTGCTGTTTACTGTACTGGTACTGCTGATCGTTCATTATCTGATAAAGCCTGTGCCGGTCTATCTTGGAAAATGGATTATTGCCGCTTCGCTCTGCGCAGTGACTGTCATCGGTTATATCAACTATCGTTATACCGATGTCGTTCATACCCAAATCAGCGTTAACAAAATCGCAGATAGAGAACAGCTGCGTATCGCCTTTATTAGCGACCTCCATCTTATGCCAACGTCCAACAAACAGCTATTTGTGGATATGGTAGCGAAGATTAACGCTGAAAATCCCGACATCATTGTGTTTGGTGGCGATATTTTTCAGGACAGCCATACCAACGTTAATGAGGGATACAAAAAAGTTTTTGCTGAATTAACAGCAAAACATGGTGTCTATGCGATTCTTGGTAATCATGAATACTACGGTAACGATGTGGATGGTAATGTTGCCTTTATCAAAAATTCAGGAATTGAGATTCTGCACGATGAGGTACTCACTATTGATGGCATTCACTTAATTGGCCGCGATGACATCGGTAATAAGTTTGCCGTTACCAATCGGATGAGTCTGAAAGAAATTTATGAGCGCGACAATGTTCAAGCCAGTGATCCGATCATTGTCTTTGACCATAATCCCGTCTCTATACCTGAAAGTATTGAGAACAAGGCCGATCTACAGGTTTCCGGTCACACTCATGGTGGCCAGTTCTTTCCTTATAATCTGATCTTGCGTCGAATGTACCCGAACGTCGCTGGTCATAAAGTTATCGACGGGCTACACACTATCGTCAGCGCTGGTGTTGGCGTAGGTTGGTGGAAAATCGTTGGGCCATGGCAAATGCCCTACCGATTTGGCACCAGTGGTCAAATTAATATTATTGATGTGAGCTTTGCAGACCCTGAACAAGGCAGGCAAGAGAAACAACAGTGAATAACCCGGGGGCAAAGCTGCCCCCAAATCTGGCGATTAATCTGCTAATCGCCCAGTTTCTTTGTCGAAATCACTCTCATGGATTTCATGCCACATGACGTTGATGATTCCAAAAGATCATTAAGCAATTTCAACCAGATTCCCCCTGGACTCCAACCAGGACTTACGGTCCGAGCTGCGCTTCTTGGCCAGCAGCATGTCCATCCGCTGAGTCGTCTCCTGTTCATCGTCGAGGGTCAACTGAACCAAACGACGAGTGTCTGCAGACATGGTGGTTTCACGAAGCTGCAGCGGGTTCATCTCGCCCAGTCCCTTAAAGCGTTGCACATTGATCTTGCCTTTCTTTTTCTCGGCACGGATGCGTTCAAGAATGCCTTCTTTCTCCGCTTCATCCAGGGCGTAATAGACGTCTTTGGCCACATCAATCCGGTAAAGCGGAGGCATGGCAACATAAATGTGGCCGCGTTCCACCAGTGGGCGGAAATGTTGAACGAACAGGGCGCAGAGCAGGGTCGCGATGTGCAAGCCATCGGAGTCGGCATCGGCCAGGATGCAGATTTTTCCGTAGCGCAAACCATCCAGGTTATCCGATGCCGGATCAACCCCCAGGGCTACGGAGATGTCGTGTATTTCCTGGGAGGCCAGTACTTCTGAGGAGTCTACTTCCCAGCTATTGAGGATTTTTCCCCGCAACGGCATGATGGCCTGGTACTCACGGTCACGGGCCTGCTTGGCAGAGCCGCCCGCCGAGTCCCCTTCTACCAGGAACAGTTCGGTCATGCTCAGGTCCTGACTGGCACAATCCGCCAGTTTGCCGGGCAGTGCTGGTCCCTGGGTTACTTTTTTTCGGGCGACCTTCTTGGCTTTGCGCATCCGTTTCTGGGCATTGCTGATGCAGAGTTCTGCCAGCAGTTCAGCTTCAGCGGTATGCTGGTTCAGCCAGAGGCTAAAGGCATCTTTTGCCACACCAGAAACAAAGGCGGCACACTCTCTGGAAGAGAGGCGTTCTTTGGTTTGGCCGGAGAATTGCGGGTCTGCCAACTTGGCAGATAATACGTAGGCGCAGTTTTCCCACAGGTCATCGCCACCGAGTTTCACGCCACGGGGCAACAGATTCCGGAATTCACAGAATTCCCGGATCGCTTCCAGCAGACCGGTTCTCAGGCCATTCACATGGGTGCCGCCCAACGGGGTGGGAATCAGGTTGACATAGCTTTCCGTCAGCAGTTCACCGCCCTCGGGTAACCATTGGACGGCCCAGTCTACCGCCTCGCTTTCCCCTTTCAGGGAGCCGGTGAAGGGTTCAGCGGGGAGCACGGCAAAGCCTCTTGTGGCACTTTTGAGATAGTCATTCAGGCCATCTTCGTAGTACCACTCGGTCACGTCTGCGGAAATCCGGTCATCAAATTCAACCCGAAGGCCAGGGCAAAGGACTGCCTTGGCACGGAGAATATGCATCAACCGGGGAACGGAAAATCGTGGGGAGTCGAAGTAACTGGCATCGGGCCAGAAACGAACCGTGGTTCCGGTATTGCGACGTCCGCAGGTGCCGGTTTCGTGAAGGTCTTCATCCTTGTAGCCATCTTTAAAGCTGATGGCTGAAACAATGCCACCACGGCGAACGGTCACTTCCAGACGGCTGGAGAGCGCATTGACCACAGAGACACCCACCCCGTGCAAACCACCGGAGAACTGGTAGTTCTTGTTGGAGAATTTACCACCGGCATGCAGGCGGGTGAGAATAAGCTCAATACCCGAGATGCCATGTTCCGGATGGATATCGGTGGGCATGCCACGGCCATCATCCACCACTTCCAGGGACTGGTCTTTGTGCAGGGTGACCTTGATATGGGAAGCAAACCCTGCCAGAGCCTCATCCACACTGTTGTCGATGATTTCCTGGGCAAGATGGTTTGGCCGGGTGGTGTCGGTGTACATTCCGGGGCGTTTGCGCACCGGGTCGAGGCCACTGAGTACCTCAATCGCCTCGGCATTGTAGTCGTTCTTTACCATGAGTCCTTGCTGACTGATCGCTTTATGACGCAGAGCTTAAATATAGAGAGTGTAACGAATGGACAGTGATTTGTTCAAACGGATGTCGGAAAATCCTGTTTCAGAAAGTCAAAGATTTCTGGCAGCATTGTCTCAAAATGATCAAAGGTGTGGCTGCCACCTTCTTGTACGATCGCTCTGCATTGCTGATATTTTTCCACCGCCAGGCGGTAGTCCAGGGTTTCATCGCCCGTCTGTACCAAGAGCAGCGTGTTGTCCGGTGATGCCGGTGGTTCTGTTTCCAGAAGGAGCAGCTGTTCAACATACTCTTCGGTCATCACCCAGTCGGCACCGGTATGAAAGTTTTTCTGGGGGCCGAGAAAGGCTTCGAATCGTTCATGGGGAACTACGGCCGGGTTAATCAGCACCAGTCTCGCCTTTTTCCTGTGGCCATTGTTTAGTAGCCAGCGTTGCAGCCAGGTACCCAGGAAGCCGCCAAGAGAGCTGCCAATGATGTAGATATCCCTGAGGTTCAGTGACTTTTTCAGGTGGCTCTGTAAACACTGCACAATATCCGATGGAAAAACCGGCAGATCCGGTATCCATAATTCAATATCCAGCTGGTTATCCCGGACATACCCGGTGGTTTGGATAGCCTTGCTTGACTGGGATGAACTGTTCAGGCCATGCAGATAGACCAGCAGCGGCTTCATATTTTTGCCCCTATCATTCTATTCACCAGCTCTGCCGGCGAGTGGTCAATCACCAGCTGGTCATACCAGTAGCGGGTTATAAAGCCTTCATCCACGGCATTCTTCAACCAGGCCACCAGGTGATCATAATAGCCAGCGGTATTCAGAATGGCGCAGGGTTTACCATGGTAGCCTACCTGCTTATGGGCAATTTCCTGAAACAGTTCATCCATGCTGCCAACACCTCCGGACAAGGTGATAAAGCCATCCGCCAGCTCACCCATGGTCTGCTTGCGCTGGTGCATGTCCTGCACATGGATCAATTCGCTCAAGCCTTTATGGGCCTGCTCCTGGCCGACCAGGGCGTGGGGAATCACCCCTACCACTGTGCCACCTCCGGCGATGGCGCGATCAGCGATAGCGCCCATCAGCCCGACATTACCACCGCCATAAACGATGGTGATGCCTTGCTCTAACAGCGAGTCCACCAATGCCTCAGCGGCCTGACGGTATGCTTCCTTTCGACCAGACCGGGCACCGCAGAAGATTGCCACTGACTTCATTGCTTATCCCTCTATTTCTCTGCATGGCAGTAGCAAGCATACACAATTAGCTATACTGCTGCCTGTCCTAATGATCAGAATAACGCTCATACCATGCATAATATCGTGATTGACATTGATTATCGGGAAAGGGCTTCAGGGATTGTTGACATACTTCAGGGTCAGGAAGGGATTGTCGTGAACACCGTCTCTCTTGAAAGCGGAGATTATAAAATCAACAACGACTGGCTGGTTGAGAGAAAAACGCTGACCGATCTGGCTGCCTCCATTATTGATGGTCGGTTATTCCGGCAACTGAGCCAGTTTTGTTTTCCTTATCGCAAAGTATTACTGATTGAAGGAACTGCTGACATGTTGTGTTCATCGGGTATACGACGAGAGTCTATTCAAGGGGCTCTGGTGACCGTGTCGCTTTATTTTGGTATTCCCGTACTTCGCTCCATGAACCCGAATGAAACCGCTGCATTATTGATGATGGTGGGGCGACAATGGCGCAAGTTCAGAGGGCTGATGAATTCTGCGGGTATTGGCTCCCGGCCTGTGCCATCCAAAGATCCTCTCCGGCAAACGTTAAATATGCTGCAGTGTTTGCCGGGTGTTGGCTCGCTGAAAGCCCGGGCTCTGTTGCAGAAATTTGGTTCGATTGAAGCCGTATTGCTGAGTTCGGTTGAAGAGCTGGCACAAACCAGGGGGATTGGTAGAAAAACAGCGCAGGGCATCAAGCAGATGTTGAGGCATTCCCACGCTGGAAAAACCGGGACTGAATGACCACATCAGAGGTCATTCAGTTAAACCGTGATTAACCTTTAACACGGAGGTGCACAAACCACTTGCTCAAACCCACCATCACACCACCACCAATGATATTACCGATGGTAACCGGCAGCAGATTCATAAAGATGTTGCCCAGGCTGATCACGTCGAAGTCGGCAGCGGTGTAACCAATCGCCTGCCAGAACTCAGGGCCCGCCACAGTCTTAACCATGTAGCCCACTGGCAACAGGTACATGTTGGCTACGGAGTGCTCAAAACCCGCTACCACAAACGCCGCTACCGGCAGAATGCAGGCCATCATTTTACCCGCAGCTGTGCGTGCACTCAGGGTCATCCAGTAGCACAGGCAAACCAGCAGGTTACAGAGAATACCCAGGATCAGGGCCTGGAAGAATGGATAGCCCAGCTTGGCCTTGGCGATATACATGGCAGAGAGGCCTACCTGACCATTGCCGCCTTCCCAGACCCCGCCACCAATAATCAGCAGGGCAAAGAGAATAGAGCCGATAAAGTTACCAACGTAAACCAGCCCCCAGTTTTTAACGATGTTACGAAACTTCAGTTTACCCGTTGCCTTGCCCATCAGCAGCAGAGTGCTGCTGGTAAACAGTTCGGCACCGCAGAGCACCACGAGCATCAGGCCGGTACTGAAGACAATACCACCCACCAGTTTGGACATACCGTAAGGCATGCTTTGGGCACCGGCCATCACTACGGTATAGAACATGCCGGCAATGGCAACAAAGATACCGGCCATAATCGCCAGGATCATTGTTATCTCAGGGTGTTTTTTGGCTTTGCCTATTACTGCCTGCTCAGCCAGCTTTGCCATTTCCGCAGGAGGAACCGCACCATAGTTGGGCATATTTTGAACTTGCATGGGGTTATCCACAGCCAATCGATGTTGGCGCTAAGTCTACCAGTGAGAAGAATCGGGTATCAGAGTGGTAAATTCATTGGGTATTACGAAAAATACTTAGTACATGGCGTGAACACTTCATAAAATGAGTCAATGAACAAAAACAGTGCATTAAAAAATAGATAGAGTTTGTGCAAAAGAACAGTTGCTTCTTGTGATAAATACAGCGACGATAAAATGAGTTGTGTTATAAAAATGCTGTTCAATATCCACAGGCATCGAGCATACCGTTTTCCGGTTCTTCACACACCAATGGAGAAAAGGATGGAGGGAAAGTGCCATGAATAGTCATCTGCTGATCATTGCCCTGGGAGTCACTATACTCGGCTCTGCGCAAGCAGACGACCATGGACAGATGGCTGGTGCTGTTGAACTGCTGCCTGAGCAACACGCGGCAGACTCCCCGGATAAGTCCTCTACCTTAGAACTAAGCAACCAATCATTAAGTCCGGCCGATAACGCCAGAGGCCTGCGCATTGATTATCAGCCATTTGATAACAACTTCAGTATGTCGGCTGGCAGTTTTCGCCATGCTTCAAAAGATTCACAGAATGCACGCTACAACAACAAGACTTATCTTGGTGTAGGTTGGAAGAAAATGGTGGATCAGGCAAGGCTGGGTGTTCGGGTTGATATTGGTGCTGTTTATGAAAACAATGAGGGGAGCAATCTTGCCGCCCCTACGGTTAATAGTTTGAAATCCATCTCAAGAAACAACGTTGATGAAACGACAACTGCCCGCTGGCAGCCTGTTATCAGTTTTGGGGTTTCTTATCGTTTCTAGCCCGGATATTTCATAAACTGCCCCGAATCTCGCGAAGGACTTTGTCGCTCTAAGGGATTTTGTGAGGGAGCGCCGTACCGGGGAGTACGGTCGACTGAGCAAAACTCCTTTAGAGCGGCAAAGGACAAGCGAGATCGGGAGCACGTTTATGAAATATCCGGGCTAGGAGGTTTGGTCCGGAAAAATAGCCATTATCCATGCTCATTTTATTCACAGCTGCCCCATCGGTGGCTTCCGCAAGCGCGGCCAATGCTGGCTCGACCTCCTGAACATCATTGGCATGCTGGCTGACGTGCTGACCAACGATAACCTGATTATCTGCATCAACACTGATTTGAGGATTGTAGCTGTATTCACAATAGCCTTTCTTCTTCATCATCCGGGCATCGTGATCAGCGAAGCTGATTTGTTTTTTGTCGTCTATTGGTTCATCGGGGGTCAGTGCTTTTTCCCGTTTCTCCAGTGCTTCTTTTGCAGCTTTTATCTTTTTCAGTCGCTCCTGCTTAAACTGCAAGTCTTCAGGAATCGTATAGCCATTGGCTTCTTTGTAGAGATCGTCTTCCTCCTGATCGTACTGGCTGGCTTTTATGAAACGTCACCCGACTGATACCGGACAGTCTTACCCATAAGGCCATGAGCTATGCCCTGAACCAGTGGTCAAAACTGGTGGTTTACTGTGAAGACGGACACCTCAATATTAGCAGTGCGGCAGCTGAGAACGCTATCTGCCCCTTCACTGCGGGTAGGCGTAACTGGCTCTTTGCTGATACCCCGAAAGGTGCCAAAGCGAGTGCAACCTACTACAGCCTGATCGAAAGCGCGAAGGCCAATGGGCTGGAACCGTTCGAATACCTGAGTCACATTCTGAAAGAACTGCCTTATTCCGACACGGTTGAGAAACCTGGAGCAGCTTCTGCCCTGGGCAGTGAAAGCATCTAAAGGATAAATCGTGAAGTTTGGGCTGGCTATGACGGTGGTTTTATTGGCGCTTAGAGTGCCGAGATAAATCGGCAAGATGTTAAGGGTGAAAGTCCCTGTGGGGTAAGGCTGGCGGGTCGCCCCAGCCTCGAGTCATGCGCCGGTTATCGTAAGGTGGCCGGTGAAGCGTTGACAGGGGTGCCTGTAGGCTGAGTATCGAGCTGCGAAATCAAATATCGTCCGGGGTGCTGATGTTGTTAAGCGAAACAGAAAGCAAAACTGCAAACCACGTTCAACCGCAAGCGGTTTGCAGGCCTCGCGCAGTCGTAGACCTTGTGCATGCAGGTACGCATCTTGTGCTCTCTTAATCTACAAGAGCCGGGAGGTCCTGCCTGTTCCTCCTGCAATAGCCACAGGAGGCCTGATGGAGAAGGTTAATCACCATAAGTATTATGGCGGGCAGGAAGTCGGACAAGCCCGTAGTACCGGAGAAGCAGCCGGACAAAGCAGATTCGTCTGTGGCGGAGGCTGTGGAGGAAAGGGGCTTGACCAAGAGGAACATTCAACAGTGCGCCAGTGTCCCGACCCAGTGCGGGGTAAACGCTACGTGACGTCTGTTGGGTGTGCGTCAAGCTGCGGCAAGGGACAGTCGCACGAAGAAGATTTCCTTGGCTTCTCTTACGGCTTCCGCCGGGGGCGAAACCAACATGATGCAAACCGATTCCTGTTTGAACTGAAGAAGCACCTCAGTGATTTTGGATTGTCCCTGCAGGGAGATAAGACTCGCCTGATTCGCTTTGGCATGTTCGCACAGCGGGATGAAAAGGCCAGTACCGGGAAACGCCCGGAAACGTTTGAGTTTCTGGGGTTCACCTACTACTGCGCAAAAACCCGGAATGGCCGCCGCTTTATGGTAGGCCGTGAAACCAGTGTCAAAAGGCTGAGGGCAACCTTGAAAGCCATCAAAGAATATTTGATAAAATATCGACACCGCCCAGTTATGGAGCAGGCAAAATGGTTACAGCGTATCCTGCAAGGACATCTGAACTATTTTGCGGTTCCGGGCAACAGTCGTAAGCTTATTGCCCTGTTAACAGCAGTCGGGAAAATTTGGCTCAAAGCGTTAAAGCGGCGCAGTCAGAGAAATCGATTGAACTGGTCCAAGTTCGGACGTTTCCTGAGGGCAGTGCTGCCGAAAGCGCAAATTCTTCACCCATGGCCTGAGCAACGGTTTGACGCCAAATACTCGAGGTAGGAGCCGTATGCATTAGCAGTGCACGTACGGATCTGAGCAGGGGGTGCCGGGTGACTGGCATTCCTACTGCGACCGTTCTATTGTTGTCATCCTCAGACGATTCTCCAACTGGAAACAGGTAATCCCCGAAGAAACCATGCAGTCACCTTCCTCCTCAGTAACCGCAGACACGGCATCCCCGTTAACAGCCACTGAAGCCGGAAGGCACCAGCCAGCAAACAGCCGAAAACAAGAAAGAAAGCGATCCATGTCAGGTTACCAGGTGGAACAGACAACAACGGGCACTGGAACATTTCCACCGCTTCAACTGCAATCTGAATCCGGGCCCATCCCACCCATAAAGCGCAGGCGTGTTACTGACAACAGCAGGAGTATTGTGTGTTCTTCAACTTCGCTACCTGCTAATCCGGAGCCAAGCGACAACAGGCTATTAACTGGCAATGAACATACCTCAGCGATGGCGCAGGTCATGCCTGAACCAATGGAGGATGTACCGCTCACTACAGAAATTAACAGTCAAACATCAATTTCAGAATTTTCTGTAAGCCAGCAAAATGAACTGCGAACACATTTAAATAATCAAGAAATTCAAGCAATATTAAAGAATGCCGGGACTCTTCTGAAAAACCTCAAAGACAGGAAAATC
>NZ_JAGHQW010000061.1 GCF_017744115.1 Salinisphaera sp. G21_0
TGACGGTGATACCGCTGGCTTCCAGTCTCTGGTGTTGACGATAAAGCGGCAGGTGGTAGCGGTATTTCTCAACCAGCAGGCCAGCTATAAAACTCACATCGGCAAAGCTGCGGTCAAACAGGCCGGATGGGGCTGCCGCCGTGCTCAGGGTTTGGTCTCCCTTGTGGCGAACGACATCCCTCTGGTATTTCAGAATCACGTAACTGCCCGGACGCTGCGCCAGGCGATGGGTATATTTATGGTCAATGATTTCATACTGGTCGGCGTCTTCACCCTGCATTTCAGGAGCCGCAATATGAATCAGCTCAACGGGTACACCTTCTGTAAAGCGCAATCCCTGATCGGTAACACAGTCATCCGGCCTGTGCTTCTTTCTGCGCTCATAGGTGATGATTTCTGTTTCCGGAATCTCTGGAGACTCAATGTCCTTGAAGATCTCCCCGAGAGCCAGCTGGTCCGGGTTTTCTATCAGTCTCTTTTCCGTTTTTTCACCAAACAGCTGTTGTTTAAACCAGGCCAGCTGATGTTTGAGGGACTCGTTTTCCTGCTTCAGGTGTTCGTTCGCAGATTTGTGCTCCTGCAACAGCACCTGCAACTGCTTGAGCAGCTGCAGGTGAGAGGGTTGATTGGCAGGAACAGGAAGATTCATAGCCCTTGAATGTAGCTGCTATTCAGAGGTTGTGCTGTTCGATGTATCAGGTTTTACATAACGTTTGTGATAGCGGATAGAACGGGTATCAATACCGTCAATGATCAGCTTCAGGTCGGTCAATGCCAGCAGCTGTTTAACCGCCTGACCGGCGTGGGAGTGAAACTGACCCTGCTCCAGCCGTTTACTCCAGATGCAATAACCGCTGCGTTCAAAGTACAGCACCTTGCACTGTTTTCGACGACGATTGATGAAGACGAACAACTGCCCACTCAACGGGTCTTCCTCAAGGGTATTTTTCACCAGGGCGACCAGGGCGTTGTATGACTTCCTCATATCGGTGGGGCGGTTATAAAGCCAGACCCGCACCTGTGATTCAGGAAAAAACATGATCAACGCCGCATACGCAGGGTTACACCACCGGGCAATTCCAGTTCAATTTCCCATGGAGGCAGGTCTGAAGGTGTGTTGTGAAAATCGGTTTTAAATTCGAACCAGTCAGAGTTTGGTTGTGCTGGTTGATCAGGCCTTTCGGTTACCTGCCTTAGTTTGCGTTTCCACAATGTGAAGGTGGACAGGCAGATATTGCGCGAAAGGCAAAAGGCTTTCTGGCTGATGCCGCTTTCCCGCTGTTGATCGATGAGGCCTTGCCACTGTTCAGAAGTACGGCGGTTAGGTTGTTTTTGATTCACGGCTCGCTCCTGTTTTTGAAACAGGGGTTAGCGTGGCAGACAGATGATGGGTTTTGAAGACGTCCTTAAATAAGCGCTTACTCCTTTATTAACAAGCCGTGCTGGCGATGGTGCTGCGACAATTGCGGGTGTTTACAGGCATTGGCACGTCTTGCGATATCGCTTTCGATGATAGCTGGCGCAATACAATAAGCTCAATAGGCTGATTGCAAGCACTTACATCTTTTCTTTACGAAAGCATGAGTTTTCTCACCGCCAAATAATGATAAAGCCATTAAAATTGAACTTATCGCTGACTTGATTATCAAATGAAGCTGCCGGTTTACCGCTTCTGAATAATAATCTGAATAGTAATGACACCCTTGATCTACAAGGATTATTATCTTCGAGGCAGAAAAAGACTGGTTATCCTGTAAATTAACTGAAAATTTATGAGATTATATTATGCAGCCAGTAAACACCCCAACTAAACTAGCTGAGCCTTCTAATTATTCAATGACTGCAGAGTGTTCAGATAATAAGCGCTCAGATAACAACAGCCCAACAAATAAATACATTAATTCCAGCTCACCTGAAAGATTTGGTGATAATACACAAAAAACTCTAACCGAGCGTGAGACAATAACTGTTGTTGAGCCTAAGGTTGCTCACGATCCTGAACCAAACGCTTCAGCTTCTTTGTTACCATCTTCGTCATATCCATCTTTAGGTGCTGAATCAGAAACAACCAGTTTTGATGCTAAATCAGAAGCTATCGTCATGGATATTATCAGAGAAATGAAGTCAAAAATTTCGGCTGATATTTCTCTCCCGGATGGCTGGAAAATAATGCCAGAGAAAACACCATGCAGCGACCTTATTGAAGGATTAGTAATTGACAATACTGGAATGCCTCGAATTCAATACAGTGGAAAAACAGCCATTTATGATGCTTACTTAATCACACGCCAACTAAATTACGAGAATGCTTTGCAAAAACGGACTGAAATTCAATCTGCTGAATTAATTGAAGAACAGCAAATGGCTGCTTATAGTCAGCTCAAAAAACTGATGGGTGCAGAAGTTTTTAAGTGTTTTGCTGTCCAGCTTGATAACATATTATATAATGGTATGGCACATCTGGGTTATGGATCACGTCTTTTTGCACAAGTTGACACAGTCTTAAACTGGTACAATACAGAACAAAACAAATCAAATGTTGAACAATTTTTGCATGGTGAATTTAAAGGAACGAAAGCAGCTATTAAACTTGAGCAATTCATCGAAATGTTCGTTATCCATGAGGATTTAGATTTAATAACAAGTCTTTGTACAGAAGAAGATATTGGACCTTTCGAGGCAAGGTTCGGACCAATTCTGAATCAAGGAAACATTTATGGGCAATGGAAGCAAATAAGAGACAATTCACAATCTCATCAACACGTTACACAACATACATCTCTAACAAGATACCACTCAAAGGAGCGTATTTGTACAAGAGAAGATATTAGACTTGCCCGAGCAAGGATCGGATCAAATCCAAATCAAGAAAACATTTATGAGCAACGGAAGCAAAGAAGAAACAATCCACAATCTGATCAACACGATACACAACGTGAATATTATGCAAGATTCCGCGCAAAGGAGTGTATTATATTCTAGGAATGATCTGGACTAACCGAACTTAATACGTACTATCTATCTGATTCGATAGTCTTAGCTTTCTTGGCAAAACTGTCGGATCAGTAATCTCAGAGGCTGTACGAAAACCCTGAAATTCAGCAAAGAACATTTAAACGACGCAGTTAGGTTAAATCCATTAATTAAAATGGACACCTCTTGGACACATCAGTAAGTTGGAATAAATGAGTTAGAGTAAAAGGAGGGGGAATCAAGAAGCTAGAAAAGATAAATGGCGGTGAGGGAGGGATTCGAACCCTCGATACGGCTACAAACCGTATACTCCCTTAGCAGGGGAGCGCCTTCAGCCTCTCGGCCACCTCACCGTTTCAATTTGGCGCGCTCGGGAGGATTCGAACCTCCGACCGCCTGGTTCGTAGCCAGGTACTCTATCCAGCTGAGCTACGAGCGCGTTGTTTGAAGCGACGTAAAAGATATTTGAATCAATTCAATTCGTCAATCGCTTTTGTTGACTTGGCGCGCTCGGGAGGATTCGAACCTCCGACCGCCTGGTTCGTAGCCAGGTACTCTATCCAGCTGAGCTACGAGCGCCCTGCGTCAACGGAGGCAAACTATAGAGATTTCATTGGGTTGAGTCAAATACGGTTTTTACGGATCTGTTCATATCCAACCAACTGTTTCCTGAACTTTGTAATTTAATCGCTGTCATAAGAGTTAGGGTATAAAGCTGCGTCCGTGTTGCCTTGTTCTTTTATTAATGAAACAAACACACCAGATGAATACGTTGGAATGAAAAAAACGATTTCCTCCACTAAATACACGACCTGGTCTTGAGGAAACCCAATTATGGATAATTTGGCTTCAACGCCTGGTAAATCACTTCCTTCCTCAGTGCCTCTCAAGCACCCGGATTCAAGGGATGTGAGTATTTGTCCATCATGTCAGGAGTCTTGTTTTCAGGGCAGGAAAGTCAATCTGGTGCAAAGAAGGCCTCAGCATCGGACGATTCCAGAAGATCCCGCACAATGCCCGGTATGCAAGAAAGCCGTTGATTCACGAAATCTCTCTCCTGTTACCCAGGCCAATGAAATTTCCAAGCTCCGGGAAAACCGATGCCATGACCTGAGAGTTGTACTGGGCATAGACGATCAGATGGCTGTCACAATAGTTCGGGACTTGATGAAAGAAGGTGTCATTTTGCCTCTTGAAGAGCGATCCCGGGCTTTGAAAGAAGCCTTGGGGATTACCGACTATGAGTCGTCTTGTTACGAATGTATGAAGCTTATTGCCCAGCAGATTTTGCCCCACTCTCTTTCACTGGCAATGGGTATGTACACGGTTGTGCCCAGGCATGCCAACGCCTTATGGCAAATGGGTGTCAGCCTCTCGCCGGAAGAGCTGCATCAGGCTCTGACAGTTTTGCAGCAATCAATTGACAGTGATGGCGGCCAAGCAAGCGACCAGCGCCGTCTGATTCAGGAAGAGCATATCAAATTACTGGTTCAGATCGCAGAAACTATTCCCAGTGAAAAGTTGTCCGGGATCATGCTACCAGTATTCAAATCAGAAGATAAAGTCAGCATCGGATATATCAGGCTCTTGCTGGGAATGGCGTCCGACCCATCCTCCCATCGGCTGCTTGATGCTGTTTGCAATGATCTGGATATGGAACAAAAATCCATTATTATGAGAATCACCCTGACACTCAACAGTGATGAAGGCAGTAAACTCTTTCGCTCCCTGATAAACAGAAATGGCTCCCTGACACCAGAAGAACTGCCCAAAGCCCTGAAGGAAGTCCTGGGTAGAAACAGTACCTGCTCTAACACCCTTTATAATTGCGTTATTGACTATGCTCACGACCTGTTTGATATGGGTGCCCGTCTGGACCAGCCTGAGTGGGAAAAGGCAATGCTGAAAGCAAACGAGCTAAAATGTAACCGGGATAAGATGATGGGCGATCTTCATATCGCTTTCTTGAAACGAGACGAGACAGCTTTCAGTTTGTGGGAATCGACTCAAATGGATGCTCTGCTGGATTAATTCCCCAGCAATGCGCTATTAGCTTTAACTTTTGAACAAATCTGAATCTTGGGTCAGGTGCCTGTGCGCTTCAGTGAGTAATTGAAAAATTTTGGTATTCTCCTCAATGTTGTTAGGATTTCTAGCTGGATCATACCTTGGGGCCAAAATATTATAGGCCTTATCTACATCTTTCAGATCGTTAGAAATCCCTAGCCCCAATACTTTGAGCGAGAAAGCGTTCTTCTCTTGCATCTGCTTTGCAGAGAGTGTGCGCGGGACTCCTCTTGGGTGAATGTTATTAACCGACTGGCACAGAAGATCTACGTTACCGCCGGACTTTTTGATCAAGTTATCCGCTGTTGCCTGAGCTTCTTCCGTGGAAAAGCCTTTTCGCTCAATTTGTTCAATCACCCAAGGGCGTAGCTGGTTGGCTTTTCCGGGAATTGGAGAAACTTTTTGATTAACCCAATGCTGAAATTTGGCACTGTCTGAGCCAGGAGTATTCAGTGCTTCTGCAATGGCCTCACGAGACGCTTTCAGGTCGTAGCCTTTGACGGTGAAGTCCCTCATTGCCCACTGAAAATTTTGCTCTTGCAGTTCTCGATAGGCAGACTGTGGGTTCATTGGCGTGGTGTTTACCATAAGTTCCAGCTCGGAATAATGAGAATCGCACTGGGTTAACGCCCTATCTGCCATGAATTTGGCAACAGAGGGGGCATAACCTTTGTACTCAACAAATTGATGGGTAGCCCAGTTAGTCCATGCCTGCCGAAGGGACCCTGTACTTTTTGTCTGGCTGGAAATGCCAGTATTATTGGTAAATTGGTTAACAAAGTAATGTGCTCTGATGCAGTTTTTTAGATAATTGTCTCGCCGTTGCAGATATCTCTTGCCTAAATAGCGTTTGATAAAACGCGGCAGTTTATCCACATAATAGGTGGTCAAAGTTCTGCTATTATCCTTATTTCTAGTTGAATACGTAAACAGGCGTAACCCCAATTCAGGGACCTTATCAACTTTACTAACTTCTCGTCCGAACGCTTTATTGGGTGCTACTTGCTTACGCTGAGGTTGGGGATCATCCTCTACAATGCTAGTAGCCACTAGCCAGTCGACGGGACCCATACCACCCATACCGTCCATAAATAATTTCCTTTTTTTAATTTTGTCTGTTTATTAGATTAGAATATAGCAGTTTCAATCCAGGCCTCCTTACCGGAGGCCGCGCCACGGGCTGGTCTACCTGCCGCATAATGATTTCCAGAAGCAAAACACGATATCCGTGTTAAATCCGACAGGCTCCCGACTTGCGAGCCTCATGATTCGCTGCTTCCAGATCCTTACTCACCATCATTTGGGGGGCTGCCCGGTAAAACAGGGTAACACTGAGAGCAAACGTCAGTATTTCGGCTACCGGCAGGGCAAGAAATGCGCCTTCAAGCCCAAGGGTTTTCCAGAATAGAATGATCAGCACCAATGGCAATACCAGGGAGCGACTGATCGCAATCAGGGCCGACTGGGTAGCTGCATGCATACCGGTAAAATAGCCGGACAGGGTAATGTTGATACCGTTAAACAGAAACGCCGGCCAGATTACGGCAATGATCGACATGGTCAGCGTCAGCGTGGCAACTTCATCACTCTGAATAAAGACACTGGCCAGCTCCTCAGGGTAAACCAGCAGAGCCATCGCAAAGGTAACACCTACCATAATGGCAAGACCAACAGCCAGTCTCACAAAGCTGACAATACGCTCTGGCTTTCGGGCACCGAAGTTAACGCTGACAAGAGGCCCCAGGGCTTCAGCAGTGCCGTATGCCACCATGATGCTAAGCCACAGGATATAATTGACAATGGTAAAGGCGGCGACACCGGTAGTGCCTGCTTCAATGATCAGGATCCAGTTAATAACGAACATGAGCAGTCCACCGGACATCTCATTGATAAACTCGGAAAAACCGTTATAGGCGGCCCGGAACAACTCAAGCCAGGAACCATAGGGCTTAATCAACCGAATACGGGCCTGTTTGCCAAAGAAACGCACTACCAGAAACGCAGTACCCAGCGTATAAGCGATACCACTGGCAAATGCAGCACCACTGACACCCCAACCCCACATTCTGATAAACAACGCATCCAGTACAATGTTCGTGAAGGCGGTAAGCACCAGCCCGACCAGGCCATAGTTAGGCGCATCATCAACCCGGGCAAAATACGATAAAGTATAAGTCAGCCCCATGAACAACATAAAAGGCGAGACTATACGGATATATTCGGTGGTCAACGGCAGTGCTTCACCGTCTGCTCCCACAAAAGCCGCAATATCCCTGGCAAAAAAGTGCGCCAGGCTGGACACAGTGAGGGCAAAGATAACAATCACCGTAAGGGATTTGGTAAAAATATTGGACGCCCTGCGTGTATCTCCGGCCCCCAGGGCTTTACCGGCAACCACCGCGCCACCTACCAGCATCATGACACACAGGCCAAAGAACACCGAATACAGTGGTACCACCAGGTTAACCGCGGCCAGGGCTGTTGCCCCCACGTAATTCCCGACAAAGATACCATCAACAATACCCGCTGAAGACAGCGCTACCAGACCCAGTATGGATGGCACCACAAAACGGAAAAAATCCACCGTGGTGCAACCGGAGGTCATCGTTTCATCAGTAGTGTGAACTGACATAGGCGTTTCCTTATTGCGGCATTAGATTAACCCGCAATGCTTTGGTTCCTTTGGTTAATCAACATGAACACTTGTTCAAATTGGACACATGTTCAATTCTTTTTTATGCTATGTCAACCAGTAGTTATATCGGACAAATGCAGTCTATGAGTTACCTGCCAAAGGATGAAAAACGCAAAGCCATTCTGGAGGCCACCCTCTCCCTGGTGGTGTCCTGTGGCTTTGCCGGCATAACTGCCCGCAAGGTTGCCGCCGAAATGGGTGCCGCTACGGGAACCATCCACCATCATTTTTCGTCGCTGGATGAGTTGAAAACCGAAGTCATCCGTTATGCCATATCATCATCCGTTGACTCCGACCTGGAGGCCATTAAGGGATTACCACCCTACGAAGCCCTGTTGCAGATGTTGCTGCCATCAAACTTCCCGGACCGGGAGTTTGAAAACCGGGTGTGGCTCAGTGCCGCCGATGAAATGTGGCGCAATGAACAACTGAAGACTGTCTATTGTGAGTCCATGGCCAGCCTGACAGACCTGATTGGAAATGTGATTACCCTGGGCCAAAAACAAGGTTTGTTTGATCCGGCTCTGGATAGTCGACAATGCGCCTGGAAGTTAATGGCCACCAGCTTCACACTGTCCAATTATTCCTACCTTGGGGATAGCAGCCTCAATCTTCATGCAATCGATGAGTTGGTGATCAACGATATCCGGCTGACACTGGGCATGAAGGATTCAGAAAAAACTCAGAGAGCCCGCTTATAAATCAACATCCGTCATAGTGTTGTTTTTTAATAATCACACCGCCGCCTCAACCCGGGAACGGAAACCCGGCTTTTTCAACAGCCGTTCCCTTTCATATTCAGTTCCAACAGGATCAGGTCAGGCTCCAGTTTTACAGCGGCTTCCTGCACCATCTGCAGGATAAGAATCTGAACATGGTGATGTTCGGTCTCCTGATATCCCGGGATTGGCAAGATGCGCGTATGCATCAGTAATAAATCATTTGTCGTTTAGAAAGTAACAGGCCGGAACCTTTTTCAGGGTGATTACTCTAAGAACCCTGAAACATATTCGGACTGATGGTAAGTTACCATGCAACCACTTAATGCCAGGGGTTATCCTGGCTTGCCACCAACCGGTGCTGCTGAAAACTCAGTGGCGTCAAAGGCAGTGGTCGACACTGCTTTATCGGTTTGTGCAAAACAGATTCCCTGTAGCTCTGGCCCCGGCGATCTGGCAACATCCGATCGCAATGGATTACCACCGCCCAATGGTCGCAAACGGTCTGTGGCAGTGCAGTCCGGAGTCAGGACCGACGGTCTGGCTGGTACCGGCGACAACAGTTGTGTGAATGCACACTGTACGGACGCTGCCAGCAGACTCCCACTGAATTGTGCCGTTGAGTCCGGGGATATCAGGATGGTGGCGTGGCAGCTGCAAAATGGTGCAGAGGTTGATGGCAGCAACGAAAACTTGCTCAAGCGATCTGCCAGCCAGTTCCCAACCAATCAGGGGCTTACTCCATTGAGCCGGGCTGCCATATACGGGTTATCTGACATAGCGAGGTTGCTGTTGGAGTCCGGGGCATCTGTTGATCACTGCGATGCCAAGGGCCTGACACCACTGGCTACGGCTGCTGGCCGGGGTAACATCAAAGTAATGCAGCTGTTGCTGGATTACCGGGCAAACGTTAACGGCAATACCATCGGCTTACGGACTCCCCTGACCCAGGCTGCCAAGTGGGGACAGGTCGAAGCGGTAAGCCTGCTGCTGGAACATGGCGCGGATATTCACAGCCATGCCCGCAGCGAGAAAATACTAGGGCCCAAGGCTGCCAGGCAGAGATATGGTGCGAAAATCTACTGTTACGCCCGCGCAGCGGAAACACCAATTGCTCAGGCTGCCAAGCAAGGACAGGTTGCGGTGATAAGTCTGTTGCTGGAGCATGGCGCGGATATTCAAAGCCATGCCCGCGGAGGGGAAACGCCACTGACCCAGGCTGCCAGACGAGGACAGGTTGGAGCGATAAGCCTGTTGCTGGAGCATGGCGCGGATATTCACAGCCATGCCAGCGGAGAGGAAACGCCACTGGCCCAGGCGGCAAGATATGGACAGGTTGGAGCGATAAGCCTGTTGCTGGAGCATGGCGCGGATATATACAGCCATGCCCGTGGAGAGGAAACGCCCCTGACTCAGGCGGCAAAATATGGACAGGTTGAAGCGATAAGCCTGTTGCTGGAGCATGGCGCGGATATATACAGCCATGCCCGTGGAGAGGAAACGCCTTTGACTCAGGCGGCAAAATATGGACGGGTTGGAGCGATAAGCCTGTTGCTGGACCATGGCGCAGATATTCACAACCGTGCCCGCGGAGAGGAAACGCCTCTGACTCAGGCGGCAAAGTACGGGCGGGTTGGGGCGATAAGCCTGCTGCTGAGCAGGGGAGCCGACGCCAATAGCCAAGCTTCCGGATTGAAGACACCTCTGTGGAAGGCTGCGGCCAGGGGACATACTGAGAGTGCCCGGGTACTGCTGAGTCATGGAGCCAACATTAACAGCTGTGAAAATAATAGCTATTACCAGTGGAATCCCCTGAGTGAAGCGGTCAGGAATGGGCATATTGAGCTTGTCAAGCTGTTGTTGGAACATGGCGCGCAGTGGAAATATTCTAACGAGATAGGTCTGCTGAACCTGGCCGTTGATAAAGCCTGCATCGAGATCGTGGAATTACTGTTGCAGCATAATGCGGATGACGTAAGCCGCTTTACAGACTGCCTATTTTCACCACTGTCAGTGGCCGTCGTCAGGTTGAATTTTGAGATAGTGAAACTTCTGTTGCAAGCGGGCGCTAATCCTGATGGCTGTGCCTTTGATATCTGGAACCTCCCTCCGCTGGCTCTTGCGGCCCGATCCGGGCACATTAAATTAGTTAAACTGCTGTTGCAATCGGGTGCCGATATTCACGGCAATAAAGTTGGGGAGTATACGCCCCTGACCCAGGCAGCCGCATCAGGACATTACCGGGTGGTCCGGTTTTTGTTGCGTCACAAAGCAGATGTTCATAGCCGTGACTGTACAAAAGGTACCCCCCTGTTCTGGGCAAACAAACACGGGTTTTGTGAAATTGCTTTTGAACTGCTCTACCACGGCGGCTGTCCTCAAAGAAGCCTGGCACCGGATGTTATCCAGAAAGTCACTGAAAAATTTGGCTACAGCTCTCTGGAAACACCTCTCAGTCTAAAAGTTTTGTGCAAGAGGAGGATGATTGAGGTGTTTGATAAACAAACAATGTCTTCTTTCGATTTGCCTTATTTATTGAAAAATGAACTTCTGAATGAAAAAATTTTCCCCTGAAGCCCTGTCAGGAATGCCGGGGCGGTGATTCCTGCACCCTGGCTCTGGCACTCCTGGCAACTGCTCCAGCTCCTGCATCCATGCAGCGTTACAACTCCGTTTATCAATAAGCGGTGTATAAAAGTGACCAGCCCTTTTGCTCTTTGCAAAGAGGCTTATTTAATCTCCAGCACCTGCTCTTCGATTTTCTTTTTCCAGATCTGCGGACCAGTGTTGTGTACCGATTCGCCACGGCAGTCTACGGCTACGGTCACCGGCATATCTTCCACTTCAAATTCGTAGATCGCTTCCATTCCCAGTTCAGGGAAGGCCAGCACTTCAGCCTTTTTCACCGCCTGGGAGACCAGGTAAGCGGCACCACCGACAGCGATCAGGTAAACGGACTCATTATCCCTGATAGCCTCAATGGCTGCCGGGCCACGCTCTGCCTTACCGATCATACCGGCAAGACCGGTGCTCTCCAGCAGGGTGCGGGTAAACTTGTCCATACGGGTTGAGGTGGTTGGACCAGCCGGGCCAACAGCTTCATCACGCACAGGGTCAACGGGGCCTACGTAATAGATAAAGCGCCCTTTCAGATCAACCGGCAGCTCTTCTCCTTTGGAGATCATATCCACCATGCGTTTATGGGCGGCATCCCGACCAGTCAGAATCTTGCCAGACAGCAGCACAGTATCACCTGGCTGCCAGCTTTTGATGTCATCATGGCTCAGGTTGTCGACATTGACCTTGCGCACGCCTTCGCCCATATCCAGGCTGACTTCCGGGTAGTCATCAATATTCGGTGCTTTCTGATATACCGGACCATTGCCGTTCAAGGTAAAGTGGGCATGACGAGTGGCGGCACAGTTGGGAATCATGGCCACAGGCAGAGAAGCGGCGTGGGTTGGGTAATCCTTGATCTTGATATCCAGCACGGTGGTCAGACCACCCAGACCCTGGGCACCGATGCCCAGTTTGTTCACTTCATCCATAATCTCCAGACGCAGCTCTTCCACCCGGTTCTTTGGACCACGGGCACGGAGTTCATGAATGTCGATGGGTTCCATCAAGGCTTCTTTGGCCATCAGCATGGCTTTTTCAGCGGTGCCGCCAATACCGATACCCAACATGCCCGGAGGGCACCAACCAGCACCCATGGTCGGTACGGTCTTTTTCACCCACTCAACAATACTGTCGGATGGGTTAAGCATAACCATTTTGGATTTATTTTCAGAGCCACCACCTTTGGCAGCCAGTTCCACCTCAACGGTATCTCCCGGTACCAGGGTCATATGGATAACCGCTGGCGTGTTGTCTTTGGTGTTTTTGCGGGCACCGGCAGGATCGGCCAGTATCGAAGCACGGAGTACGTTGTCCGGATGGGTATAGGCCCGGCGAACACCTTCATTGATCAGGTCTTCAATGGATCGGTCAGTATCAAAACGTACGTTCATACCCACACGGACAAAAACAGTAACGATACCGGTATCCTGACAGATAGGACGTTTGCCCATGGCGCACATTCTGGAGTTCACCAGAATCTGGGCCATGGCATCTTTCGCTGCCCTGGACTCTTCTTTCTGGTAGGCCTGATAAACCGCATCAATAAAATCAATGGGATGATAGTAGGAAATAAACTGCAGTGCATCTGCCACACTCAGAATTAAATCATCTTCCCGAATCACAACACTCATTGGTTTTCACCCCTTGTTCTACGATTTTATTCCGCAATCCAACCTTGCCGATTTGAACCCGTGCAATAAGCTGAGAGCATCATGCCCTTTTGCACAGTCTTAACGGCAGGCAAACCTCATCTTATTTTGGACGGGGATTATACCAACGCCAAAAGCTAATAACATTGATTAACCGCAGGAGAGGTAAAGTTTTCTCAAAAAGCGTCGTTAGAGGCTGCAACTGGTATTATCGATTGCAGGTTGTAAACTTGCACACCAAATTCACTGTGCAAAATGTCAGGGGTCTTTTCGTGCCGAAGATTCAATTTCAGGGCAACAGTTACCCGATGGATGAAAAAGAGAACCTTCTGGA
This sequence comes from Salinisphaera sp. G21_0, assembly GCF_017744115.1. Taxonomy (GTDB): domain Bacteria; phylum Pseudomonadota; class Gammaproteobacteria; order Pseudomonadales; family Endozoicomonadaceae; genus Endozoicomonas. Next base: position 13,057 of record NZ_JAGHQW010000061.1, read on the forward strand.
TGGATTACTGCGCCAGCATGCCAGGGCACCTTATTCCTGCCGGGCCGGGGTCTGTCACTCCTGCATGCTTCGGGTGACGGCGGGACCTGTACCGACAGGAGCCCAGGCGTTACTGACTGCTGAGCAAATCAAAAAAGGCTATATTCTCGCCTGTCAGACCAAAGTAACTGGTGATTTAAGCCTGACACTGCCCACCCGGGATGAAGTGCCCGGTATTCTTACTGAGCTGACATCACTCAGCTCAACGGAGGTCATCATCAAGTTATCCACCCGCCTGCCTTTCGAAGTTGCCATTGGCGAACATATTACCCTGGCATCCAATGAAGGCTTTGAAGCCACTTACCCGGTTACCGGCGTCAGCGACGAGTCACAAACACTGGAGTGCATTATTGCTCGCTCCGCAGGGGGCAGCCCGTTCAGTGCCTGGATTCATTCCGAGGCAAGAGCAGGCGACCGCCTGATGGTGATCAAGAATGGCTAATCTCTGACCGGTAACGCATCAAGGGTTTTGTCATGCCCCATCCCTTCCGGATCCACATGATTCCTTGAGAATATATCGCGGGACATACAGCCGGTTTCTGCATTAACCAGACTGAAGGAAGGCTGACGCACCACTTCCTGAAAGGCGATCGTTCCATCTGGCATAACCACGGAGTGGGCAAGGTAGGCATCCACCAGCCCATGGGTATAATCAATCCCTTCTGTCTCAAAGCCCTTCAATACCAGAACTTCACCAGTTTTACATCCCAGAGCGATTTCATCACCGGTTACCGTACTTTTAATAATGGCCGGATGGCGACTGCCCAGGGGGAACTGAATGCTGCCGTAGTAATAATGCTCACCGTTGTCCCGGTGTTCCACCAGCACATCCCAGAAGGCCATAACATTCATAAACTCCCGGCCGCGATGATCCTTGACGATATTATTGCCGTGTTCACCTTTATCCAGGTATGAGCCTGACACCTTGAAGCGACGGGTAATGGCCTGATCAAAGTTGATGATGCCGGGATCCTGCTCTGCTGCAATCTGATACGCCACAGGGCGGCTGGGTAGAATGTTGATGGTGGCCTCTTTGGACTGTTTTGCTTTTTCGGCTTTGTTTTTTTCTTCAGCCTTGATTTTTTCTTCTGCCAACTTCAACTCTTCTGCTTTTGCTTTCTCTTCTCTGGCCTTTTCCTCTGCTTTTCGCTTTTCTTCAGCCACTTTCAACTCATCGGCTTTGGCCTTTTCTTCCGTTTTGCGCTTTTCCTCAGCCACTCTCAACGCTTCAGCTTTGGCTTTTTCTTCCTCTGCTTTGCGTTTTTCTTCAGCCACTCTCAACGCTTCAGCTTTGGCTTTTTCTTCCTCCGCTTTCCCCTTTTCTTCCGCCATTCTCAACGCTTCGGCTTTGGCCTTTTCCTCCGCTTTCCGCTTTTCTTCAGCCGCTCTCAACGCTTCTGCTTTGGCTTTTTCCTCTGCTTTTCGCTTTTCTTTAGCCAGTCTCAACTCTTCGGCTTTGGCTTTTCTCTTAGCCCTGCGCTGCTCCTCAGCCAACCTTAACTCTTCCGCCTTGGCTTTCTCTTCCGCTTCCCGTGCCAGTCTCTGCTCTTCAGCTTTCTTTCTGGCCTGCTCCCTTGCCAGACGGGCCTCATTTACCCGGGCCAATCTTGCCTGGTCCCTTTCTTTAACTACTGCTGACTTTGCTTCACTGGCCTTGTTATTTTCCTTCTGCAAACTCTCTGAACGCGGCCCCTGCTGCTCCCTCCCTTTATCAAGCTTTGTGGGCTTGACGATATTTGCTGACTCCCCGACTTTTGAGTCTTTGGCAATGGCGGTTCTGACAGGCATTTGGCGTACAACAGCTGTCTCGTTTTCCACCTCAGGTTTTAAGGCTCTTTGCTGCTCTGCTGTGACTATTGTCTGCTCATTGTCACCGACCAGTACTACCTCTTCATTCAGTTTCTTTTCTGCCAACCGGATATCCATAAACTTCAGAAAGGTTTCTGCCTGCACCGGGTCGGTAAGGTCAAGAGCGGCGACCTGGTTATAGAATTTAAAATCCCTGGATACACTGAGGTTTTGTGGATTGATATTCGCCCTTCTTTTTTGTTTGAGCTTCCCACCGGACTCCCCATCAGCCAGCACCGTGTAGAGAAGTACACCATCGTCGCTGTCCTTATCGGAGGCTTCTGTCTTTTTCGCATGGGCGATGGTTGAGGAGGCGGCAATAATCACTGCCGCAGACAGAACGGTTATGGCTGACTTCACTGTTCTGCCAGCAAAACCTTTATCCGGATTTCCCATAAGACCTGCACCTTTAATATCATGTAAAAGGAGAACTTCGCCGTGTAGCCTGAAAACAACTGAGCGGAGGGCTTCTGCAATTAAGGTGGTATGAGCATAGACCATGAAAAAAAATCATCCATAAACCAGGGCAAGGCGTTAGAAATATATGATTTCACAGGGTTAGCTACTTATAATGTGCCAGAAAGAGATTGCCAGGTAAGACAAACTCCTTGTCGTTCGGGCCGGGACTGAAGAGGTGATGTATGGGAATGAAAGAAAATATCATCGATAAGCTGAATGAGTCCTTACAGAATGACTTAATCGATGTAACCAATGAGAGCCATCTGCACAACACGCCACCGGGTTCAGAGTCACACTTTAAGGTCGTGATTGTCAGTGAAGCATTTGAAGGAAAAATGCCGGTCAAACGGCACCAGATGATCTATGGACTGCTGGCTGACGAACTGCGAGAGCAGATTCATGCGCTGGCGCTACACACTTACACCCCCGTTGAGTGGCAGACAAGAAACCAGACCGCCCCGGCATCACCGGATTGCCTGGGCGGCAGTAAAAAGTAAATAAGCGGCCTGTCTCTTTCGGGCAGCGGGTGACGGGCAGCGCTTACCAGCAATGTTGAATGCCAGTTCCTAACCCGCCACAGAAGTATGCAAACCACACTCCCGGTGTCCGTATACTTTTGTCGGGTCGTAGTAATCTTCTTCGATGGGCAGATCGTGGGTAACCAGGTACTCCTCAACATCGAGTTCCGTCCAGTTAAGGAGCGGTGCCACCCGGTAATAGCCATTGTTTGTCCGACTGACCACATCAAGGTTCTGCCGGAATTCAGTCTGATCCTTACGAATGGCGGTCAGCCAGTAATCCGGTGCTGATGCGTTCATGGCACGGGCAAAAGGCTCCAGTTTTACCTGCCGGGTAAACTCATCATGTTCCGGGGTATCAACCTCCGGCACACCACCGTAAATGGCATCACGAAAACCACGACTGTATTGTGGGTGAAAGACCCGGATATTGAGCTGCAAATGCCGAATCAGCTGGTCAGCAAAGCGGTAAGTCGCTTCAGTACCGTAGCCCGAATCGATCCAGACCACCGGGATATCCGGCTTGACCCGGGTGGCCATATGGATAATGGCCGCTTCATGGGGCCCAAAGTTGGTGGTCAGCACAGGTTTTTCAGCACGCTGGACGGCCCACTGGATAATAGCCTGCGGGCTCAGAGTCGACAGCTCCTGATTAATCATCTCCAGATTCATTATTTTCCCCATCAATCCATAACTTAACAGCATGCACTATAAGAGTGAGGCTTTATAACCACAAAGATTAATATGGACTATAAATATTACTGAATTAAATGCTCAGGCTCTGTTGACGCCATCGTACTCAGCGCTGAATAGACCAGCAACGGTGAATACCCGGTCTTCGCTGGAAATCCCGATCAATGGTAGTAGCAGTGATCTCCTCAACACTGAACTTCTGCTCCAGTTCTTTGGCCAGCTGGAAACGTCGGAAGTTGTTGGAGAAATAGAGCACCCCACCCGGTTTCAGCCTGGCCATTGCCCGCTCGATCAACTCAACATGGGCTTCCTGCACATCAAATACCCCGCGCATCCGCTTGGAGTTTGAGAAGGTAGGGGGATCCATAAAGATCAGATCATAGTTCCGTGTCTCCTGTTTCAGCCACTGCAGGCAGTCCGTCTGCTCCAGCCGGTGTTTGCGATCCACCAGGCCATTGAGCGCCAGATTCTTTCTGGCCCAGCCAAGGTAGGTATTCGACAGATCGACACTGGTGGTACTGGCTGCACCGGCCACGGCGGCATGAACGGTTGCCGTTCCGGTGTAACAGAACAGGTTCAGGAAATCTTTACCTGCGGCCTCCCGGGCAATGCGCAGGCGCATTTTCCGGTGATCCAGAAACAGTCCGGTATCCAGATAGTCCCTCAGGTTCACCAGTAAACGACAGTCCCCTTCTTTCACCTCAAGCATATCACCGGACTGCTCAAGCTTTTCGTACTGCCGCTTGCCAGACTGACGTTCACGACGCTTGAAGACCACATGACTATCCGGAATACCCAATACACCGGGAATCACCTCCAGCGCTTCCAGCAGACGCTGGTGAGCCTTCGTCTCATCAATACTTTTTGGTGCCGCGTATTCCTGCACATGAACCCAATCCCTGTAGAGATCCACGGCAACGGCATACTCCGGCATATCCGCATCATATAGACGATAGCAGTCGACACTCTCTTTCCTGGCCCACTTACCCAACTGCTTGAGATTTTTCTTCAACCGGTTGGCAAACATTTCACCACCGGCGGTGCTGGCCTTGAATAAGGTATTAGCCGCACTGTCCGGACGGCTCTGGCCGGAAGCTGGCTGGTCAGCCTGTCGTTCACGAACATCATAGAGAAACAGCTTGCAGGAGAGCGCACCATTAAACAGGGTATAGCTTTTCTTCGGCCCCATGCCCAGACTTCTGATCAGCGCCTGTGAAGAGGTAAAGATCGCCGCCTGCCAACCCGGCGTCTGCTGTTTGATTTTTTCGCCAAGGTGTTTGTAGAGATAAACGAGACTGGCCTCATCGCCCATGCGCTCACCATAGGGTGGGTTAGCAATCACCAGTCCGGCTGGAATGTCAGGGTCAACCTTCAGACTGGCCAGCTCCTGCTGTTTGACATTAATCAGCTTACCCAGCCCGGCACGCTGGATATTGGCCCTGGCTCTCCCGACAATTTTTGGCAGACCTTCATAACCGACGATGGTCGTCTTAATCGCAGCCAGGCCAGCCGTGCGACGGGTACGGGCTTCCTCAAGTACTGCCAACCAGATTTTGGGAATATGCCCCATCCACTTATCAAAGCCAAAACGGGCCCTGAGCAATCCGGGCGCTATATCCGCTGCCATCATGGCACCTTCAATCAGAAAGGTGCCTGAACCACACATAGGGTCCAGCAGTGTGCTGCCCTGCTTCGCCAGTTCAGGCCAGCGGGCACGGTACAAAATCGCTGCCGCCAGGTTTTCTTTCAGGGGTGCTTCACCCGCTTCCAGGCGGTAACCGCGCTCATGCAGGCTCTGGCCGGACAGGTCAATGGCAACAAATGCCCTGCCGCTTCTGGCATGCACATTGACCCGCAGATCCGGCTTGCTGTTATCGACAGATGGCCGCCAGCCATAACGATCACGCAGCTGATCAACAATGGCATCCTTTACCAACTGGGAACCAAAGCGGGTATGGGTGATATCCGGTGTCGAACCATTGAAATCAATCCGAAAGCTGGAGCCCTGATCCAGATGCTCATCCCAGTCAAACGACTGCACACCCCGATACAGCGCATGCTTGTCAGAAGCATCCACTTCGCCGATGCGCAGCAGAATCCGACTGGCCAGACGAGACCACAGGCAAGCCCTGTAGGCCAACTCAAGGTGACCGGCAAAGCTGACGCCGGCAACCGTCTCTGCCACTTCACTGGCTCCCAGTTCCTTCAGCTCTTCTGCCAGCAGGGATTCTACCCCCTTGGGACAACTGGCAAACAGAGTCAACATCGTTGTACTCATAACGTCATATTCCTGAAAAATGCTAAAAAACAGCTCTTATTAACTAAAAATTCTCAATGTTTTCTCAACAAAAGCTTCAGATTTGGATAAAACTTAGAACGTTGACTTTCCTTGGGTGAATACCTTCTTCAGTCGACACTTTACCCGCACTGTATTTTGGGGGAGGACAGTTAGCACTTGCGACTAGTTACCTCCACCACTGGGTGAAGTCAGCTGTCCGGTAATTCTGAACCAAACCCGAGGCGCCAGGGAGGCCGTCAAAAACCATATCAGCAAGAGGCATTACCATGTTGAAAAGACTCAAAAGGGATAAATCAGATAGAGCCTTTAATAAAGGATACCAAGTGGGCCTGTCTGGCCGTTCCAGGGATATCTGCCCCCATCAGGAGACAGATTTGCGCCAGTCGTGGTTAAGTGGCTGGCGAGAAGGTCGCGTTGATAACTGGGAAGGAAAGACGGGAATTTCGGCGTTACACCGAATGTATAACTTCTCTCACTCCTATTCGGCCGACCAGCTCTGACTGTCTATTAAAAAGCCCCATTCGGGGCTTTCAGAAATTACCCGTGGATAAACGCGCTTTCTTATGCATCAACAGAGTAGACGGCTTCCGCAGCCTCTCGGATCAACTCCGGCCCCTTATAAATAAAGCCTGAATATATCTGCACCAGGCTGGCCCCCGCCCGGATCTTATCAGCCGCCGTCTGAGCATCCATAACACCACCAACACCGATAATCGGCAGCTTACCGGAAAGCTCACTGGCAAGCAGTCGAATCACTGCCGTGGACTTATCACTCAACGGCGCACCACTGAGTCCTCCCGCTTCCTCGGCTGTGGCAAAGCCGCTGACCTTATCTCGATCCAGTGTCGTATTGGTGGCAATAACGCCATCCAGTTCATACGACACCAACTCGGCAGCAACTGCGGCTATTTCATCGTCGGTCATATCCGGGGCAATTTTGATGGCCAGAGGAACCTGGCGACCATAGGCTTTAGCCAGTGATGCCTGTTCTTCCTTCAACACTGACAGCAGGCTTTTCAAGGCATCACCATATTGCAGTTTCCTTAACCCGGGAGTATTCGGGGAAGACAGGTTAACCGCAACATAACCGGCATGGGGATATACCTTACGCAAACAGGTGAGATAATCCCGGTTGGCATCTTCAACAGCCGTGGTCAGGTTCTTGCCAATATTAATACCGATAATGCCTTTGTACTGGCTCTTTTGAACATTCGCGACCAGCTGATCCACCCCCAGATTATTAAACCCCATACGGTTGATCAACGCTTCTCTCTCAGGGATACGGAACATTCTTGGTTTGGGGTTGCCGGGCTGCCCCACTGGCGTCACGGTTCCCAGCTCAAGAAAGCCAAAGCCCAGACTGCCCAGACCATCGATGCACTCACCATTTTTATCCAGCCCCGCTGCCAGCCCAACCGGATTGTTAAAGGTCAATCCCATCACTTCCCTTGGTTTGACAGGGACAGCAGGTGCCATCAACCGGGTAAGACCAAGACGCCCTCCCGCACTGATCATTTCCATGGCAAAATCATGGGCAGTTTCGGCAGAAAGGCAAAACAGGGCACTTCGTGTCAATTTATACATAGGGCTTATCGATCAGTATGCGCCAGACAAAATTCGAAGGAGTATACGATTTCTAATCCCTTTTGTCTCCAGGAGACTCCTTATAAGAGTTCATCGTGCGACAAAAAACATGAACGGATAAAACCGGGAGCAAAGGGTTATCTCCACATAGTCACAGTAGGAATGGCGGTCACCCGCCACACCCTGCGCAGATCCGTACTTGCACTGCAAGCGCATACGTCTCCTACCTCGAGTATTTAACGTCAAACCGTTGTCCGGCCATGTATGAATAACTTTTACTTTAGGCGACACAGTGTTGATGAAGGCACCAAACTTCCAGATGACTTTTCCCTTTGAGATTCCAGGCGATCCAAAATACGACTTAGTCAGAAAACTGCTGGAATATACGACAAACCTTGAGAAAAAAATCACGCTACTTCTTGAGGATATTAGCTGTCTCCGAGAGGATAATACCTGTCTTCTTGAGGATAATACCCGCTTGGATAAGCGAGTGACTGCTCTTGAGAATGAAATCCATCGTCTTAAAGGGTTCAACTGCAAACCGGACATAAAGCCCAATACCAAGCCACTGGAAACTCTGCACGAAACTCGGCACAACGCCTTTGACCTCTCCTTTCTGAATTAACGCCCATTGTCTGGTGTAACGCGGTTAGGCTCGTGCATAACTTTAGAATTAAACGACAATCGCCTTGCTCTTGTTATAAAGTTTGATTTTTATGGAACTTATTTCTGCTGATTTTATCTTAACAATTGCTTTTAAAGACACAGCCATGCATCTGTGCCTTTGATTATTGAAATATATAATTTTATTAATTATGTACTTATATCCAAAATTTAACATTAACATGAAGTAGGTCAAAATGATGAACAGTATCAGCGACAGTTCGGCAGGCTTACCACTTAATTGTTCCTCAATATGTATAAATGACGGAAGTATCGGAGGACAGTTTGGTGGGCACTCACTGGTGGAAACGTCTTGTAAACCGGAAGGCCACGTTTTCCACTTGGAATGCATCACCCAACACCTGGACAAGCAGAAAGAGATAAGTCTTGATAAACGCCAATGTAGTGAATGCAATGAACCGGCACTGCCATTGATTCCTAAGGACGGGAGTGAAGTCGATGAACACAGATATTGTGAATCATCCCCGATACTTAATCAATGCCGTACCGGTGATCTGGAAATCCTGGAATTTCTGCTGGACAAAAATGAGGCTTATGCAAATAAGGCTTACAAATCGGCGCTAACCCATGTTAAAGAGTACCCGTTAGCTGTCGCCATAAAGTACCAAAATACTGATTTAATCCAGACTCTGGTCAACCACGGTGCCGACGTCAATGCTCGCGATGATGATGGTGAAACAGTTCTCCACTTAGCCGCTCGTAACGGCAACGCAGAGAGCGTCAGGGCACTGCTGGACATTGATCCCTTTCTGGCCATAGATAAAAATAATGATGGTAAGACCGCTCTCGATTTGGCTCTCGATGCTCACGATCTTGATCGCACCCAGCGTCAGGAAATCCTTAAAAGGGCGCTAGATAATCCTGCTCTCAGCAAAGCTGACAGGTTTGACGACCCAGAAAACGAATTCATCGAGCAGCTGGGCAATGATCGATCCCGGCTTTCTGCCGCTCTCCACAATGCGGTCGACAATGGGAATATAAAGATGGTCAAGAAATTGCTGACCAATGACCGCTCCTTGGCTAAAGATAAGGATGGCGATGGCAACACGGTTCTCGTCAATGCTGCCAGAATAGGCAGAACAGAGTTTGTTAAGGCATTGCTGGCCATTGCCCCCTCCTTAGCCGAAGATGATGACAGTGTCTCCAAAGCTCTCGAAAGTGCTGCCTTCAGTGGCCACGAAGATACCGTCAGGACATTGTGGAACATTAACCCCTCCCTCGGGCCCAAGGTTTTCATATCGGCTATTAAAGATAACCTGGCAGAGGTTGTCGGTGTTTTTGTGCGTATTAATGACTCCTTGGCCAAGGAGCAAATGGCTCTCCACTTCGCTATCGCTAATAACTGCAGGCGTACCGTCGATTCCTTGCTGCGCTTTGATACCTCCCTGGCCAAACATAGGGATAGCAGAGGTTTATCGGCTTTCGAACTAGCAATACAGGCAAATACGGATATCGCCAAAAAAATGCTGGACAATGATAGTGGCCTGGCTAAAGAAGTGGATAATAGGAATCAAACACCTCTTCACCTTGCTGCCAAGTATGGCGACTTAGCGTTAGTTGAGAAATTACTGAGTATTGACCGCAAGCTCGTCGATAAGGAGGATATAGATCGCCTTAGGCCGCTCGAAAATGCTGCCAACGAAGGCAATGCAGAAATTATCAAGAAATTGCTGAACATTAACCAAACCCTGGCCACTCATAAGGTTAGCAGGCCGGCTATCCACCTTGCTGCCTACAATGGCCACAGCGATGCCGTCAAAGCATTGCTGAGTATTGACCGCCGCTTCGCCGAAAAAATGGCCAAAATGGTGATTGGCTCTGGCGATACGCCTCTCCACACTGCTGCTACATATGGCCACGCAGCGGTCGTCAAAGCATTGCTGGACTTTGACCCCTCTCTTGCCGAAGAAAAGAATGATAATGGCTTTACGGCTCTCGACAGGGCCGTCGATGCATTGCAGGCCTTTAACGCTTCTCTTGCCGAAGAAAAGAATGATAATGGCTGTACGGCTCCCGACAGGTCTAACCGCCATGGTTTCACAGAGGTAAAAAGACTCCTTCAAGAAGCAAATCAAGCCCGGGCCTGTCGTCAACCTGAGTCTGAAAGAATGCCCGGCAGCGTCTCCAACCTTCTTTGAGGAATTTATTCCGGGCTGTCCGAGATGCGATCTGAGTCTGAAAGAATGCTGAAGGACATCCCCAACCGATTTCGAAGGTTTTACGAGATGGCAACACAGCGATCGTCGAGCGGTCGCTGAGGATTGACTACAGGGAGGATACAGATGGCTTTAGGCCTCTCTACCATGCGGCAACAAAAGCCCATACACAGATGTTCTCAACGCATTGCTGGCCTTTAACCCCACTCTTGCGGAAGAAAGGGATATAAATGGCAATCGTCTTGTTAAAAATTCTATTTTTTATGGAATTTTCTCTGCTGATTTTTGTCTTACCGAAGGCATTACGTCATTAAACCAAGGTAAAGCAATGAATAGTGTCAGGGGAAATGCGACGGGTTTATCCTTTAATTGCCACCTCTGTGATAGTGGCGACCCGCCTATCGGACAACATGATAAGCGACAGGTCAAAGCCTCTTGTCCGGACTCACACGTTTTCCACTGGAAATGCATCACCAAATGGTTTGACAGTGAACAGCAGGCCGCAAAAAGTCTTGGGCAACGCAAATGCAGTCAATGCCAGCAACAGGCTGAGCCATTTATTCTTATGAGCGGGGACACTGTCCCTGGCAAATATTCATCTTATTGCAAGTCTCTCGACACTCCTGTTTTCAAAGATAATACAGGCAGAGCCAGGAATGATCCCTCACTGGGCAAAATGGATAAGCAAGGCAATACGACTCTCCACGAAGCTGTTCTTCGGGGCAGTAAAGAGAAAGTCGAGGAAATACTGAGGGACACCTCATCTCTCAATCTCGTGAAGATGAAGAATAATCGGGGCGAAACCGCTTTTGACATGGCTGTTCGTCGTAACCAGGCAAGGATCGTCGAAGTCTTTATGAAAAAAGATGAAACCCTGGCCTGGAAAGATGGCACGTCGGCTCTTCACAAAGCTGTCGAATTTAACAGCAGCGAGACCGTCAAGGTATTGCTGACCATGGCCCCGGCCCTTGACAAAATCAGGAATAAAGATAACAAGACTGCTCTCCAGATAGCTACTGATAAAGGCTACACAAAGACCCTCAATGTATTTAAGGAGTTTACTGCTTCCCTGGCCGATCATGAAAAAGGCAACAGTACGCTCACAATCAACGTGAAGCTTGACGATACCGAAAAAGCTGGCAAAACAGCTCAGGCTGGCTCTGTTGCCACTAACGACCCTGACCCGACTGATACTGCGGTTGACTCTTGTAAAAAGCCATTAAATGAAGGCGCATCAGCGGTTGTTAATGGTAAATTCTCTACTTCCTCAACCCTTATTAACCGCAAGACCATCGAACAAGAAAACGACACTGGGTGTCTGCGTGAGCTGACTGATATGGATAACAGAGGAGTGGACTTTAATGCCCGTGAAAACGACGGTATCACGCCTTTGATGGAAGTAGATGTCAATGTCAAAACACGTATAGATGGTGCTACGCCCTTGCGTATGGCCGCTCAGAACGGCCACTCAGAGTCCGCCCGGGAGCTGCTGAAAAAATATCAAACCTCAGTCAATAAGAACGATAGCTGCACGGCTCTCCACTTAGCTGCCCGTAATGGCCACACAGAGGCCGTCAAGGCAATGCTGGCCATTGACCCCTCCTTAGCCAAAGATAATGACAGTATCTCCAAAGCTCTCAAATATGCTGCCTTCAATGGCCATGAAGACACCGTCAAGACATTCTTGAGCATTAACCCCTCCCTCGAGCCCACAGTTTTCAGATCGGCTATTGCTGGTAACTTAGCAGAGGTTGTTGTTGTTTTTCTGCGTATTAATCCCTCCCTGGCCAGGCAACAAATGGCTCTTCACTTGGCTACCGCTAATAACTGCAGGCGTACCGTCGATGTATTGCTGCGCTTTGATATCTCCCTGGCGAAAGTTAGGGATGGCAATGGCCATTCGGCTTTAGACATAGCAATCATACGGAAAAATACGCATATCGCCGAAACAATGCTGAACATAGATAGAGACCTGGCTCAACAAGAGAATAATAAGAATCAAACACCGCTTCACCTTGCTGCCTTGCATGGCGTCACAGCGGTTGTCGAGCGATTGCTGGGGATTGACCGCAACCAGGTCTACAGGGAGGATGAAAATGGCAATAGGCCTCTCTACTATGCGGCAAAAAAAGGCCATACACAGATTATCAGACAATTGCTGAACATTGACCAAACCCTGGCCTTTCATAAGATTGGCGATAACATGACGGCTCTCCACATTGCCGCCTATGGTGGCCAGAAAGATGCCGTCAATGCATTACTGGATATTGACCGCCCCTTGGCCGAATTTTTGGCCAAAATCAGGGTTGGCCCTAATGGCGTGATGCCCATCCACCGTGCTGCCCTCGGTGGCCACACAGATGTTCTCAACGCATTGCTGGCCTTTAACCCCACTCTTGCGAAAGAAAGGGATATAAATGGCAATAAGGCTCTCGACTTCGCTATCAGGATGAATCAAACAGGTGCAATAAAACTCCTTCAAAATAGAGCCAAGGCCTGTCTTCTACTGTGAACAATACAATTGAGCGGGGAACCGGCACCGTGCCTTGTACCGGTAGAGGCAGTCAGAGTTTACCAGTAACAACCGCTGATGCGGCTTCATCCAACAGCTTCAGGCTGGATAATAGTAAATTTGCCGATGCCGCTCCCCTTAATTGTTTCAAACCTGCACTTCGTGCTACGTGCTGCACCAAACTCTGTGCAGCGGGTTTTATTTCTCATTTCTAAATAAATAACGACACTCATCTTGTAAAAATTCTATTTTTTATGGAATTTTCTCTGCTGATTTTTGTCTCACCGAAGGCATTACGTCATTAAACTAAAGTAAAGCAATGAATAGTGTCAGGGGAAATGCGACGGGTTTATTCTTTAATTGCCACCTCTGTGATAGTGGCGACCCGCCTATCGGACAACATGATAAGCGACAGGTCAAAGCCTCTTGTCCGGACTCACACGTTTTCCACTGGAAATGCATCACCAAATGGTTTGACAGTGAACAGCAGGCCGGAAAAAGTCTTGGGACACGCAAATGCAGTCAATGCCAGCAACAGGCTGAGCCATTTATTCTTATGAGCGGGGACACTGTCCCTGGCAAATATTCATCTTATTGTAAGTCTCTCGACACTCCTGTTTTCAAAGATAATACAGGCAGAGCCAAGAATGATCCCTCACTGGGCAAAATTAAGGATAAGCAAGGCAATACGACACTCCACGAAGCTGTTCTTCGGGGCAGTAAAGAGAAAGTCGAGGAAATACTGAGGGACACCTCATCTCTCAATCTCGTGAAGATGAAGAATAATAAGGGCGAAACCGCTTTTGACATGGCTGTTCGTCGTAACCTGGCAAAGATCGTCGAAGTCTTTATGAAAAAAGATGAAACCCTGGCCTGGAAAGATGGCACGTCGGCTCTTCACAAAGCTGTCGAATCTAACAGCAGCGAGACCGTCAAGGTATTGCTGACCATTGCCCCGGCCCTTGACAAAATCAGGAATAAAGATAACAAGACGGCTCTCCAAATAGCTACTGATAAAGGCTACACAAAGACCGTCAATGTATTTAAGGAGTTTACTGCTTCCCTGGCCGATCATGAAAAAGGCAACAGTACGCTCACAACCAACATGAAGCTCGACGATACTGATAAAGCTGATAAAACAGCTCAGGCTGGCTCTGTTGTCACTAGCGACTCTGTCACGACTGATACTGCGGTTGACTCTCGCAAAAAGCCATTGAATGACAGCCCGGATACTAACCCGGCACCACGGGAACTGACAAAAACTGAGTCATCCACTAACAGCAGAAACAAAGCTTTGGATGATTATGTTGCTGAGAAAGACGACTTTAAATGTCTAGAATATCTAACCAATAAAAAAGTGACTATCCATGACGCTGATGAGAGTGGGAAAACAGCCCTGCATCATGCTGCTGAGAAGGGTCACTTCTATTGTCTGATACATCTATTAGATAAAATGGGGGCGGATATCAACATCCTTGATAATTGATAAGAGTGGTAAAATAGCGCTGCATTATGCAATATCAGCAAAAGATGAAAAAGATTTGGATACATATAAAAAATGCTTGAATACATTATGCGACGAGAAACACATTAATGAACTCTCGATCAAAAATATCGGTCTCGTCCTGCGATTTGCCATCGAAGAAAATCATGACCCACGAAGCCTGGAGAAACTGTTCGATAAGATGGACTTTAGGGTAAAAATCGAAGACGGTAAAACACTCCTGCACTTCGCTGTTGAAAATGGCAACCATCATTACCTCAAAAAAATTCTAGAGAAACCGGGATCAGCAGAATTCATCGATATTAAGGATGACAAAAGTAGGACTCCCCTCCACTATGCAGCTTTTAAAGCCAACATTCATTGCATTATCTTACTACTGTATGAGGAATATGAAGAAAAAGGTAAACAGGCGAACCGTAGCCAAAAAAATAAGTTGCGCGAGAAAATACGAGATTGCATCAATGATAAAGATGACAATGGAGATACTGCACTGCTTTTGGCTGCACAAAACAGTGATATTTTATGCATAAAAGAGCTAATAAAGGCTAATGCTGACGTGTGTGAAAAAGATAAATCCCTTATGACGCTAATGCATCATATAGCAAGATCAAATAACAAAGACAAAAATGAATTACTGGATGATTTACTGGAAGGCCGCATAAAAATAAAAGATATTACGAAAACTGCTGAGGTGAAATCGTATACTCCACTGCAATACGCAGCTTATTACGGCAATATCGACTTTGTGAAAAAGATCCTCGATAAATCTAATAAATTTAATAGATTTGAGAAAAAAATAAAATCCAAGATTATTGGTAAAGATAAGAATAAAGAAACTTCACTACTGAATTTGGCTATTAAGGGAGACCAAGGCTATTGCCTTGTGAAACTGCTCGAATTCATAAAAGCAGACGATACAACACTTTCGGAGTTCTTTCTGAATTCTGCAATTAAGGGCAAATACTCCTGCCTGAAAGAGCTTAATGATTTTTACAATGACAAGTTAGATTACAATCACAAGTGCGAGCAGGGTATGAGCGCCTTGCATTATGTCGTCAAACATGAGTGCTGGGTAAACAGTAAAACCGATGTAGATGTAATTGAAGGGTATAGATCTTGTCTAGATCTCCTGCTCCGGCAAGATAAAGTAAAAATCAATTCCCCCAATAATCAAAAGAGGACACCATTACATCTAGCTGCCCAGGCAGACAATATTTATTGTTTAACAGAGTTGTTAAAGAAAAAAGAAAAAATAGATATCAATGCTAAGGATAATTCTGGGTGTACAGCCTTTCATCTGGCTGCCAAGGCAAAGAGTAAAAGGTGTTTCAACAAATTGCATAAGCAAAGAAAATTAGATAAGAATGCTGAGGATCAAGATAAGAAAACAGCCTTTAGTTATGCCAATTGGTAAGCGCCAAAATAACCAACGTTCTACCCGACTGAACTTTGGCGTAAGCGCTTATTTAAGGACGTCTTCAAAACCCAACATCTGTCTGCCACGCTAACCCCTGTTTCAAAAACAGGAGCGAGCCGTGAATCAAAAACAACCAAACCGCCGCACTTCTGAACAGTGGCAAGGCCTCATCGATCAACAGCGGGAAAGCGGCGTCAGCCAGAAAGCTTTTTGCCTTTCGCGCAATATCTGCCTGTCAACTTTCACATTGTGGAAGCGCAAACTAAGGCAGGCAACCGAAAGGCCTGATCAACCAGCACAACCAAACTCTGACTGGTTCGAATTTAAAACTGATTTTCACCACACACCATCAGACCTGCCTCCATGGGAAATTGAACTCGAATTACCCGGTGGTGTAACCCTGCGTATGCGGCGTTGATCATTTTTTTCCTGAATCACAGGTGCGGGTCTGGCTTTATAACCGCCCCACCGATATGAGGAAGTCATACAACGCCCTGGTCGCCCTGGTGAAAAATACCCTTGAGGAAGACCCGTTGAGTAGGCAGTTGTTCGTCTTCATCAATCGTCGTCGAAACCAGTGCAAGGTGCTGTACTTTGAACGCAGTGGTTACTGCATCTGGAGTAAACGACTGGAGCAGGGTCAGTTTCACTCCCACGCCGGTCCGGCGGTTAAACAGCTACTTGCATTGACCGACCTGAAGCTGATCATTGACGGTATTGATACCCGTTCTATCCGCTATCACGTTTGGTGAAAAATCGGAAAAGAGACTGATAGAAAACCCGGACCAGCTGGCTCTCGGGGAGATCCTCAAGGACATTGAGTCTCCAGAGATTCCGGAAACAGAAATCATCACCCTCCGGCCTGTTTGACCGCAGCTTTGCCGATGTGAGTTTTATAGCTGGCCTGCTGGTTGAGAAATACCGCTACCACCTGCCGCTTTATCGTCAACACCAGAGACTGGAAGCCAGCGGTATCACCGTCA
>NZ_JAGHQW010000062.1 GCF_017744115.1 Salinisphaera sp. G21_0
ATCCCATCCCGAACTCAGCAGTGAAATGACCGATCGCCGATGGTAGTGTGGGGTCTCCCCATGTGAGAGTAGGTCATCGCCAGGCACCCAACAGAAAAGCCCAGTTGAGCAATCAACTGGGCTTTTTTTATATGCTAAAAAGTTACATCAAGGGAAATGAGATCACGGCAAACATTTTGAAGATATCCATGATATGACTCATTAACACTGCCCAGCTAACATTTTAGTTTCAAGTGGGTAAGCAAGCCTTATTCACTCGAATACTGCCCCATACCCTGCCCAGTGTATTTCTATTTTATTGTCCTGAATAACACTCCCTATATAGCCGACCATCTTCTGATTGTGGATAATGTCACCCGGAAATAACAACAATAATTATTGCCCGGCGGTTCGCTGGCAGGAGCTTCAGGTGACCCCATCCCTTCCCGTTATCTGGCGCATAAAGCGTTTGTATGTCCGTTTTATGCTGGCTTTTATTGGTCATGGGCTGGCCAAGGCCTGTCGGACTGATAAGCTGATTCAGCAGGAAATCGAATCATTGCCCGATGGTTTTACCTTTTCCATGAGTGTTATGTCCCGTGGCCCGTGTTTGTATATGAAGAAAAGTGACGGGCGAATAAAACCGGGTCGTAAAAACAGTGAAACAAAGCCCGATGTGGATATTCAATTCAAACATCTCGCCCACGCTTTTAATACGCTCTCTTTTCTGGAAGGCACAACCGATGCCTTTGCCAGGGAGCGAATGGTGGTAGATGGCGATCTTTCTGCTTCCATGAAACTGGTCCGTTGCTTTGAGCGACTGGAAGCGATCGCACTTCCCCGGTTTATAGGCCGGAAAATCATGCGTCATTACCCGAAGATTTCCTTGACGGAAAAGCTGATGGGGGCAGTTCAAATCTATCTGGGTGTGTTTTCCGGTTTTGTTATGGGGGTGTTTGCCAAATGAGCCGCAGTTATTATGAATTCTATAATCCTGTCAAAATCGTTTCAGGCAATGAAGCCCTGGAGCATATACCCTATGAACTGGCCAGTCTTGGGGTAAAGAAGCCTTTGATTATTACCGATGGCGGTGTGCTTAACGCCGGTTTAATTGAGCCCGTCAAGCGGGCCCTGGTGGTTGACGGGGTTCCGATGGCGGGTGTCTATAGTGATGTACCGCCTGACTCATCAACCAGTGTCGTATCTGCCATCACCCGGTGTTATCGTGAGAATGGTGCGGATGGCATTATTGCCATTGGCGGTGGATCGGTGATTGATACATCAAAGGCGGTAAATATTCTCGTGTCTGAAGGCGGCGATGATCTTCTGGCTTACAGTGGTTCTGGTGCGCTGACTAAACGACTAAAGCCGTTATTTATTCTGCCAACGACGGCGGGTACCGGTTCAGAAGTGACCAAAGTTGCGGTTATTCGCGATGATGCCACGGGTCGTAAAGTGCCTTATAGCTCTTCATTTCTGATGCCTGATGTGGCGGTTCTTGATCCACGGATGACACTGACATTGCCACCGCATATTACCGCTGCCACCGCCATGGATGCCATGACCCATGCCATTGAAGCGTTTCTGGGGACGGCCAAGAATCCGATCAGTGATGCCTATGCCGTTGCAGCGATCAAAGGCATACGGGAAAACCTGCTTCGAGTGCTTGCCACACCTGATAGCCGGGATCTCCGACTGAAGCTGGCAGAATCAGCCACCATGGCGGGCATTGCCTTTTCCAACTCCATGGTTGGGCTGGTACATGCCATCGGGCACTCCCTTGGGGCGATAACCCATCTTCCCCACGGCGTCTGCATGAGTCTGATGTTGCCTTATGTTCTGGAATACAACCTGCCCCGGTGTGAACAGGCGATCGGAGAACTGCTGCTTCCCCTGGCCGGTGCAGATTTTTACAGCAAAATACCCGAACAGCGGCGAGCTGCTGAAACCATCATCTATATTCGTGCCATGCGGGATGAACTCTTTGAGCAAACAGGGCTGCCAAGAACATTGTCAGAAAGTGGCAAGGTGCATGAGTCTCAACTGGAAGACATTGCTCGTATGAGTATTGACGATGGCGCACTGCTCTATAACCGGATTGATGCCAGTTATGAGCAGGTACTGGGGCTGTTGAAATCAGCCTGGTAGGTCGCTATCAAAAAGACGTCGGATCTCATCCAACAGGCGGGAGTCCAGTACTATGGCCTCCTGCTCCATCCATTTTGCATCATCGGCAAGCGTATTGATAAAGGGGTGTTGTGAGTACTTTCTGGATTGAGGACAGATATCTTTCCGCCAGGCAATTTTCCCCTGTTTTATTCCCAGTTTGAAATGGGGCTGATACTCTTTCCACCAGTCAGGAATGAGTAACTTCAGTGGTTTATTCTGAGCCCGGGCCAGTGATGAGGCGATATCAAGACCCTTCTGATCCAGGTCACCAAAATGACACCATCGGTAGTCCGGGAAAAACGACAATAGCTTTAACGCCATCTTTTGGTTATTTCCCGGAACGAACAGGGCGATAACATTTTCCGGTAAAGGCAGGTGTTGCCAGGCACCGGCATTTTCCACCGTAATGATATTTACCGGCGCTTCACACTGTATACTTTGCAGCTTGCCCAGAGCAGTTTCATTGATGATGACCGCATCTGAAAAGGCCATTTCATCCCGACAATTAATCATCCTTCCAGCAAAATGCAGCTGACATTCCATTCGGGTGCGGAGTTGAATCAGTTCGCTGTCTCTTGTTGCTATCCCAGACGGTGTTGACGCCTGTTTCTTGGAGTGTTCGCCCCAAATAGCATTAACTACACGGCTATGGATATGCCCTGGTAGCGGTGATATCAGATGTTGGGTGAGAAATGCTTCCCTTGTTTCACCCTGCTCCAGTGAAGTTTGCCAGTTGTTGCCGAACTGCCTTTCCATATACTCCAGAAAACTCTGGCGGTCATGGGCGGTTCTCAGGACAAAATCATTGTTTCTTTGGCGAAAGCTACACTGCTCGACCCAGCCCACCTTGATCAGGCGGGTCAGAAAGGCCGGCATTTGCCGGCCTTTCTGACGATAGCTGTCTGCTAACAAGTCTAACGCAATCGGTATGGCATCTTCTGGCTGGAATGTCACGACTCAGCCCCCTGGGGCAGCCTGCCTTTTACGCCAGAGAAAATAACATGCTCGTAAGGTTCCATCAGACGCACCATCCGATAAGTAATGCCATTTTTAGGCAAAACATTATCCGGTGCACCAACCAGCAGTTGCAGGGATTGATGGTCACAGAGCTCTTCCAGGGTGGCCAGTGCCCTGGCGTCAAGCCGTGCTGCTTCATCCAGGAATAACAGACGACTGGCGGCGTGTCCTTTGCCATCGCGGTTATTGGTAGCGACTTCCCATGAATGCAGCACCATAGTAAGAATGGCCAGACCGGTACCAATGGCTTCACCGGTGGAAAGATTGGTTGGGTTGGCCGGTTCATACTGACTGCTGCCAGCCCGCTGAATCAGGATGTTCAGGCGAATGTACTCACGATAATCCAGTAGTTTATCGCCAACGATGGTACCCCCGGTCTCCTTCTTAAAGAGGTATTCCAACGCCGCTTCCACTGTGATGTCTGGTTTACGGAACAGATCTGCGTAAAACTCCTGCTGCAGGGCATCCAGTATTTTCTGGAAACTGTCGATCACCTCCAGCTCAATTTTGATCGCCCGGATGGTGCCAAAATGCACACTGGACAGGGCGGCGTTCAGCTGATGAATCTGTTTACGCTCTTTGTTGATCTTGCGCTGAATGTTCTGCCCGAGGCTATCCGATTCGGCGAGGAAGCGCTTCTCGGCGTCTTTTAACAGGGTCTCCAGGCGAGTCAGCCGCTCTTCCAGCAACTCCAGGTTTTGCCTTGGGTCATCCGATTGATACAGCGTTTTATCCATGCGCTGGGCAAGATACGTTTGTGAATCAATAAAGCATTGGAACAGTGCGGGCAAATCCGCGCTGCTGCCTTTCTCTATTTGTTGATAAAGACTGTCCTGCCCATTTTTCTGTTCATTCTTCTGTTCATGCTCCAGGGCCTTTGCCAATGCAACCCTTGCTGTCGCCAAACCGTCACGTAAAGCGTCACTATCCTGAGTCAGCAGGTGATGAATATGCAACCGATGTTGCAGCCCGGACTGTTCCGCCTGTTGAACAATCCGCTCATGGCTGGTGGTGGCTTGTTGCGCTTTTGGTTCCAGCTGATGAATATCCGCTATGGTATCACTGAGTCGCTCCTCAACTTTTTTCCGTTCTGCTGCAACAGTGCTTTGTGCGATGTTTTGCTGTTTGATTTCCAGAATAAGTTCAGACTTTTCTGCCTTGATGCTGGTTAACTGTGCAGCACACTCTTCCTTCAGACCCACTTTCCAGGTCAGGGGAATATCAACAATTTGTCGTTTGAGCTCTGATTGCTGATGAATATTTTGACTCAGGAGGGCATTGATAGAGTGGATGTTTTTCTCAAGTGAGTGGCACTGCTCACGAAGTTGTGTCGCATACTTGTTTTGCCGTTGCTCCTGCTGTTGTTTAGTCTCGTAATCATTCCTGAGTTGATTTTGCAGGTTCTCTTTTTCTTCCTGACGCGCGACAGACTCTGCAAAGCGCAGATTAGGGGCTTTGTCCATGGCCGACGTCAGCAGGTCTTTCTGCTGGTGGTAATGGCTTAACTGCTGCTTCAGCTGTTCCAGTTCTGCTCGCAGGGCATCCAGATTCTCTACCGGTGGCTGCTGAATATAGAAACGATGGTCACTGAGTTGTCGGATCGTCTGCTGATATTTGTCCACCCAGGCTTTAGCGTCAGTGGCACTTTGCAGTTGCTCATGGAGAGCCTCTAATGATTGACGATCGGGGTCGTCATTCAATAGCCAGGCACTGGTTTGCCACTGTTCAAGACAGCGTACAACACCGTTCAGAATGGTTTTCTGCTGCTCAGTATCGGCCAGATCAACCGTCAGTGATTCGACCCGGGCTTCCAGCTGCTCCAACTGCTCGGTAAGCTCATTAACCGGCGGCTCCTGAACACCAAGCCACTGGCTTTTGGCGGACAGCTGATCGAGAAGTTGCTGGCATTTCTCCAATTGTCGTTTGCCAATGGCCAGTTCCTGCAGCTGATCCAGCAGCTGTTCTTCCTGCTGCCGCAGTCTTTCCTGCTCTTTCTCCCGGGCCAGTCGGCCTATGGTCGGGAACTCAGGTTCCCGGCTTAAACGGGCAACATTGCTGGCGATTTCTACCAGGACACTGCCGTCTTCTTTCTGCTCAAGGGGGGTATGGAGATACTCTTCTTCCGAAAAAGACGCTCCCGGTGTACCACCCAGAAGCCAGACATGATCCGGACGGTCGCTTTCTTCGCGGATAATAGCAGCAGCTTTGCTGATGTCCCGAACCTGGATGGCGTGGCGTAACGGGCCAAACTTGGCCTCCAGCCAGGCCGCTTCTTCCAGGGAGATATCATCGTTATCAAAATATTCACTGATCACCACTCCGCCGGTCATCTCCGCCAGCTTTTGCAGTTGTTGCAGCTCTGTTGATGCCTTGATTTCCAGCTGGGCCATGCGGGTGCGCAGCTCTTCCAGATGCTTGCCAAGCTGCACATCGGCCTGCAGGTTTTCCTGCTGTTCCTGGCTGATTTGCTGGCGCAGGGTGATAAAGTCATTGTGGCTATCCATCAGGGCAGCCGGGCGGATGGCTTGAATCTCCTGACCCAGTTTGCGGGCATCCAGCCAGTGAATATTATCCTGACGGGCCTGGGTAAGGCTGCCCTGGATTTGTACCATTGTCTGTCTGGATTGCTGGATTTGTCCGCCAAGGGTATCTATTTTCTGTTGCTGGAATTGTTGCTCATGAGTGGCGGTGTTCAGGCTGGTGTTCCAGCTGGCTTCATCCTGAATCCTGTTACGCCATTCTTCTGGAAGCATCGCAACGGCCTGTTGCAGCTTCTTGAGTTGCTCTTCTTCTTTCTGGCGCTGTTGCTGTTGTCTGACCAATACCGGTATCTGTGCAGCCAGTGTTGTTTGTTGCTCATGGTGATGTCGCCAGTGGTCGCTGCGGCTGGCTGCCTGTTTCAGGTCAATATCGGTATCACCAAACGTCGCCAGCAGAGACAGAGTTGCCTCGAAATGCCCGCGAATGGTTTCCGCCTCATCCAGTAGTGGCTTCTGGCTGTAATAGCGGCCGGAAACGTCATTTTCAGCCTGCAGCAACGTTCCCATTAACGGGGTGAGTGCGTCTGCTGCCAGGTCTGGTTGGTCAAAGCTGTCACGCACTTCATTCAACGCCCTGAGGGCGGCAAGGTATAATCCGGCTTTTCGAGCTTCTTCAGAATAGGCCTGCTCGACACTGGTCAGCTGTTTTACCAGTTGTGCAATATCATCCTGCAGGCGCTTAAGCTCAGCGGACTCTTCTTCATACTGGCTTTCCAGTAATGCGTTCTGTTCGCTCAGCTCTTCCAGCTGCTGGTTGTGGTTGCCCTGCTCATTTTCCAGCCTTTGCAGATCGGTATGCAGTCGTTCAAGGTTTTTGGCATGATCGAGGCGCTCGTTAGCGTCTTCTTCACGGCTTGCCAGTTCACTGTCAAGGGTATCCAGGGTCAGCAATCGTGCTTCAATGGCCGACAGCTGTTGTTTTTTGGTTTCCAGCTCCAGTTGTGCCTGATGCTCCTGCTGGCGTTTATCTTTCAGCTCAGCCTGAAGTTTGGTCTGTTGTTTTTCTGACCATGCCAGAACATGTTCGCCAAGGGCATAGCTGGACTCCAGAATCTCCCGAATGACCTTCCGGTCACTGCGGGTGCTTTCTATCTGGCGACGGGTTCGCTGGGTCTGTTGCAAGGCGCTTTGCATGGAGCCAATGGATTGGCGTACCTGATCATCCGCCGGCAGCAGATAATCCCTCAGTCCTTTTTGCAGCTCTGACGACAAGCCGCCGTAGAGGCTGGTTTCCAGCATGCGGTAATAACGCTGGCGATCCTGGCTGTTTTCCATTCGGCGGGGAATAATCCGCTGCTCGAACTGCCAGTTCATATACTGGGCGGTGGTGTTGAAGCTTTGCAGTTCACCGCCCATCATGGTGACCTGATTTCTCAGGGCTTTGCCATCCAGAGGTTCGTATAAGCCATTTTCGCCGGGCACTGGCCTCATCACCAGATCACGCACCGGAACATCATCATCGACACCGGTAATGGCAAACAGTTTCAGCTCGACTTTTGGCTGGCTCAGGCGACGAATCTGGACACCGGCTATTGCCCGCCTGCCGTCGTAAAGTTCGTAATCCACCAGGCTGTAACAGGTACCGGCACTGATGCGTCCCCAGATACCATTATCACTGCGATCCTGTCCGCTGTCGGAATTGTTACGCAGGCGAACCAGACGATTATCGGGTACCCGGTTAATCAGCAAGGCACCCATAATGGTGGTCTTACCGGCACCGTTATGGCCGATGAGGTTGCTCATTAATGGGTGCATGTCCAGAGTCTTGAAGAAGACACCCCGGAAGTTAACCAGTGTCAGGCTGCGGATCTTGGTTCTTTTCTGGCTCATGCTTCCTGCTCTTGTTCAAGGGCCTGTTCAGAAATAACGGTGTCGTCTTCACCGTGACGCTTTTCCTGCGGTTCATCTTCCGGATCATCTTGTGAACCAGAGCTTTCCTGCATCACCTGCTCTTCATGGTCATTCAGGCTGATATAACCGTCACGAACCAGCTGCTCCATGGCTGCCCTGGCGGCTTCTGGTGACGATGCCGTTGAGCGGACAGGATCAATGAATCGCAGCAACGGTGCCTGGGTCTGCAGACGGCCGGCCTGATTGCCTTCCAGCCTTACCATGCCCAGCCTGGCCAGTTGTCGGATTGCCTTACGCAGGGTTTCCATGGCTTTTTCACGGTCTGCCTGGGTCTCGATTCTTTTTCGTTCCAGCAGTTGGCAAAGGTATTCATTGTCCAGCAGCAGTCGCAGCCGCTCGTAGATTGCATCGGCGGATATCCAGCCACTGCCTTCCAGTTGCTCGGGGTCGAGATGGAACATGGCCAGAACCTGACCAACGACCATGGTCAGTTCATCCAGTTTTCTGGCACGGATCAGGCTTTTGCCGGCGGTGCCGGGGCGGAGGTAGTAATACGCTTCCGGTGCCTGAACAAGGTCAATACCATACCGGAGGTAGTGCTCGACCAGCAGGGAAAAACCATCCTGGAGAATATTGAAAATCCGGTGGTGGCGAGCGTCGATATGTTCACCCCGACGCAGCCGGGTATCCAGTTCCGGGAAGCATTCATCATTGATCAGATCGGCGATCTGCTGGTAGGGGTTATCGGTCAACAATCGGTTTCTCTCTTTCCAGTCGGAGTGTGTTAGGAGTCAGACTCAGGCGTTCCACGTAAAACTCAGGAGCGATGGCTGGCAGAACCGGGTACCACTGATGATCGGCAATGTTCTGCCGGTTTTGCTGGTGGCCCATTTCAGTCAAGGCGCTGAACAGCCAGCCTGCCACCATGTTCAGTTTTTCCATAGGCCACTGGCTGGCCAGCTGTTCCAGTGCCTGTTCGTAGGATGGCAGTATTCCGGACTGTTGCTCCTGCCTGACCAGCCATTCCTTAACCTGCTGCTTCAGGGCGTCAAAGTCTTCGATGGCCGTCAGCTCACCTTCATCATGGATTATCCGTGCCAGATTTTCTTTCGGCCGGGGTGGTTCAATATCCCGCAACCGGGCCAGCGGTTCTTCGTTGGCGTAGCGCAGATACCAGGGCAATGCCTGATAACTTCGGATGCCTTCCCGCACCCTTTCCATCAACGCCTTGCGCTCATCCATGGTGACAAACTGACGCAGGTATTGATGAACCCGGTGGTGGAAACCTTCCCAGTGGTTCATGCGTTCGCTACTCCAGTGCTCGATACGGTCAAGATGTTGCTCCAGCCGGATAACACTGTTGATGGCGTCGTGTCGACTGGCCTGTTCACAATAACGGGAAATGGCGTCCAGCAGTGAGCGAAGTTCGTGGCACGAGGCCAACAGCAGTTGCTGTAAGTCCTGAAGATGATTCTGGGTGCTGGTCAGCAACTGTTCGCACTGGCTTATGCTGTTTTGCCAGTCCTGCTTCAGCAGTTCTACCACTTCTTTGCGGGTGTTGATGGCATCCTGATCCAGCTGACGCTGACGATGGTCAATGGAGGTGACCAGCTGGTTGACGGTAATGTTCAGTGGCGCTTCTACCTGAAGCTTCCAGAACGGTTCGTTGCCCCCCTGTTCCGCGGAATCCCTGATCTCTCTGAGGTGCGTGGCAACCGTCATAAACAGGGTACTCAGTGCTTCTTTTGACGCTTCCATACCGACACATACGGAATCGACAATCTGTTCAGACAGCGGAGTGATCAGATAAGCGTGATGTCGATGCCCACCGCCTTCAAGGCAGATCAAAAGGTGTTGCTGAAGGAGACGGCGGATTACCTCGTTACAGCGTTTTGAAGAATCCTCACTGTTATCGTCCAGTCTTGCTTTCTCCACGCTCTGGAATACCACATGCAGCTCTTCTTCACTGAATTCCGGTTGTGATTCCGTTTCTTTCCAATAGCGCAGTGCTGCCAGGTAGGCGAGATCAGCGGGTTGCAGTTTCAGGCTGATACCCTGAGTCAGGATGGTGCTGATCAGTGACGGGATGTTTTTTGATGCTGGCAATCACTACTCCATCAATCATAAGGTGCTGTACTGGGAGAACGTGGGGCAGAACCCTGTTATAGCTCAGAATTTAAGCCAGATTTATTATGAGAAAAACTGGTAATAGCGTAAAGCAATAAACGGATTATTGGCTGGAATATATTCTGACGGTCCAGCACAGACAGTAGAAAGGTCGGTGAGTTCATTGAAAAACAGCTTTGTAGAACAGATCCGATGGATAGCAGTAAAACCACGAATGAAATGATTCAAATTATTTTTTAGCTATCGGTACTTGCAAGGAGGAAAACACAGGCGTATCGTTCATCGTGATTTAACGATTAAGGTATAAATGGGTGTGTAATGACACAATGCCTGCAAGGTCTCACTGATTTTCAGTTTAACGAGTCTGAAGAGAAGGAATTGGCCGCTTATGCCAAAGCCATTGGGCATCCGGCACGGGTCAGGCTGTTACGGATACTGGCGGGGCGGGTGTGTCTGGGTTCTGATTTGGTGGGGCAGCTTGGTCTTGCCCAGTCCACGGTTTCAGAACATCTTCGCATTCTGCGGGAGGCCGGATTGGTGCATGCCGAGGTAAAGCACCCCAAAACCTGCTTTAGCCTTCGTCCGGAAGCTATCCAACGGGTTCAGCAGTTACTGGCGGATATTAATGGCGTTTTCACCCGTTTCAGCTAATACGAATTGGTTTGTCTCGTTCCCATGTTCAACGTGGGAAGGAGGAAAGAATGTTGGTTTTTTTGGTATTTTATTATCGTTTTTCGACGATTGTCGATAGTGTGTAGAGGCTCAAATCATGGGTGTTTTTGAACGTTATTTAAGTGTCTGGGTGGCTCTGGCCATGGTGGCAGGGCTGGTCGGTGGAACACTCTTTCCATCACTGTTTGCCACCCTGGGAGGCTGGGAGTACGCCAGCATTAATTTTGTGATTGCGGTGCTGATCTGGCTGATGATTTATCCGATGATGATGCAGATCGACTTTACTGCAGTAAAAAACATCCATCGTCGTCCAAAAGGCCTGATTGTCACGCTGACTGTCAATTGGTTGATTAAGCCATTTACCATGGCACTTCTGGCGATCCTGTTTATTCGCTATATCTTCGGTAGCTTTACTGGCTTTATTGCTCCCGAGCTGGGTGATGAATACATTGCCGGCATGATCCTGTTGGGCGTTGCGCCCTGCACCGCTATGGTCTTTGTCTGGAGTCAGCTGACCCGCGGTGATGCCAATTACACACTGGTTCAGGTGGCGGTGAATGATCTGGTGATGGTGGTGGCTTTTGCGCCGATTGCTGCGTTTCTGCTGGGGGTTACCGATGTGATCGTACCCTGGAGTACGCTCTTTCTGTCCGTCGTATTATTTATCGTTATTCCGTTACTGGCCGGGCTGATCACCCGAAAAGTTCTGCGCTCTGAACAGGCGTTACAGACCTTTGGTCACCGGGTGAAACCGTTGTCAGTGCTCGGTTTGATTCTGACCGTGGTGCTGCTGTTTGGTTTTCAGGCACCCCGTATCCTGGCCAATCCAGTGGATATTGTACTGATCGCCATTCCATTGATTATTCAGACAGTACTCATTTTCGCCATTGCTTACTACTGGATGTACAAGTGGAAAGAACCACACAGTATCGCTGCACCTGGTGGGATGATTGGTGCCTCTAACTTCTTTGAGCTGGCAGTGGCCGTTGCGATCAGTCTGTTTGGTCTGAACTCCGGCGCTGCACTGGCGACAGTGGTCGGTGTATTGGTTGAAGTGCCGATCATGCTGGCACTGGTGGCTTACGCCAACCGTACCCGCGATCGTTTCCCGGTTGTTCACGCAGGTTAATTACCTTCCCGTTGACTCGACTAGCGACAGGTTTCGGTAGTCATCCTGAAAATATACAAAGAGATAAGGATGAAACGATGTCGTCTATTAATGTATTTGATCCTGCCATGTGCTGCTCTTCTGGCGTTTGTGGTCCAAAGCCGGACCAGGCTGTCTGTATTTTCTGCCGGTCTGAACCAGTTTATTGATGGGCTGGCAGCCAGTGGCCGTGGCATTGTGATGACCCTGGGTAAAGGCGGTGTTGGCAAAACCTCCATCGCCGTTATGATCGCCCGAAGGCTGGCTGAACAGGGCTTGCCGGTCACGCTCACGACAACGGACCCGGCAGCTCATGTGCACGATGCTGTGGGGCAGGTGACGGATAATCTGGTGGTTGAGCGTATCAACCCTGTTGAAGAGATTGAACGTTACCGTACCGAGGTGTTGGCCGACGCTGCTCATCTTGACGATGATGGACGTGCATTGTTGGAAGAGGACCTGAGATCCCCATGTATTAAGGAGATTGCGGTCTTTCAGGCCTTTGCCCGTACCGTGTTTAAGGCCGATAACCGCATTACCGTGATTGATACCGCGCCCACCGGGCATACGATCTTGCTGCTGGATGCTGCCCAAAGCTACCACCGGGAAGTATTGAAGCGGGGTGATGCCCATTCAGAAGAGGTGACCGGGCTGCTGCCACGATTGCGGGACGCTGAGTTTGCCAGGCTGCTGATCTGTACGTTGCCGGAAGCGACACCGGTGCATGAGGCCGCTGACCTTCAGGAAGATCTGGCCAGGGCCGGCATCAAACCGGCGGGCTGGGTGGTAAACCAGTCACTGACACCCCTGGAGGTAACGGATCCTCTGCTGGTATCCCGTCGGAAGAGGGAAACTGATTATCTCAATGAGATTACCGCCAGCCACAGTGACGTCATGTATCTGCTTCCCTGGCAGGAAGGAGGGCTGCATTAATTAATCGTGGTAAAACCGGGGCCATCGCAGAAATATGCCGGTGGCTCCAGCCTTGCACGACCAACCCCAAAGCCCATTTGAAACCATTTCAATCCCTTCTCCCATCGGTATTCCAGTGTTATCAATACCCGGTCAAGCCCATTCCTCCATAAAGACAGTTATAAATATTTCTATGATTTTAGAATAATAGTTGAAGCTGTTTTTTCATTCACCTAATATACGCCCACCGACAAGCTACATGCTGATGATCGCATAAGAGGAAGCGGGCACTGATCTTATATTCATAACCGATCAGGCAGATCAGCAAGAGAATTTTTTTTAACTCTATATTTCTGTTTTTCTGGAATTATTGATATGAGCATACAACAGCAGATAACCGATGCTATCGAGCCAGTCATAAAACCGGCACTGGAATCCAGCATGGGCGCTGATATGGCCCGGAGTCTGGTGGATACACTGGGTACCTTTATCTTTCTGGCCGGTGAACTGACCATTCTGTTCCTGATTGTCAGCTTTATTATTGGCGTGATCCTGGAATATATGCCAGCGGAAAAAATTCAGAAGATACTCGGTTCCAAGGGAGGCAAAGGTTATGTTTCCGCAGGCCTTCTGGGGGCGCTGACACCCTTCTGCAGCTGCTCTACCATTCCGATGTTGACCGGTCTTCTTAAAGCCAGGGCAGGGTTTGGTCCGACCATTACCTTCCTGTTCACCTCGCCACTGATGAACCCGATTATTGTCGGTCTGTTGCTGGCGACCTTTGGTATGAAGGTGACGGTCATTTACTTTACCATTGCCCTGACCGTTTCCGTAGCCGGTGGTTACATTCTGGAGAAAATGGGCTTTGAACGCTTTGTTCGCAAAGACGTGGTCTATGGTGAAACAGCAGCGGCCAGTTGCTGTGGCAGCAAACCTGCACTCAAGACCAGCTGTTGCGATACCGCTCCATCTGTTAATAAAAACAGCAGCTGTTGTGATGCCAAACCAGCTCCGGTGACGTCTACTGGTTGTGCAACCGCCTGTGGCGACAGCAAGCCCAAAAGTGATGATCGCTGGGGCCGCATCTGGGGTGAAACCTGGAGCCAGTTCAAGAAGATCTTCCCGATCCTGATGCTGGGTGTGGGTATTGGTGCCTTTACTTATGGGTTTATTCCTGCGGACTTTATTGCCCAGTATGCAGGTCCGGACAACCCACTGGCGATTCCATTTGCCGCGGTTATTGGTGTGCCCCTGTATATTCGGGCTGAAGCGGTGATTCCCCTGGCATCTGCCCTGGCGGCTAAAGGCATGGGAATGGGGGCTCTGATGGCGTTGATTATCGGTAGTGCCGGAGCCAGCCTGACAGAAGTCATACTGCTTAAGAGCCTGTTCCGTAACCCGATGATTGTTGCCTTCCTGGTGGTCATTTTTACCATGGCAATCTCTGCGGGCCTGGTTATGACCGTTATCTGACACCTGTTGAATATTTTCCCCAGCTGCCGGTATTGCCTGAAAATATCAAGATGAAGGCGACCGGTCTGGGGGGACACCCTTCATTACCTTAAAGCACGTCCTAAAAAAGGCAGGAGCATTGTCGAAGATACTCTCTGATCGGATTTTTCAGAATTCACAGGGGATTTACCATGTCTTCTTCGCCTTCTTTGCCTTCCAGGGATCAAGTGTGTCAGACGCTTCAAAACCTTGCCAATACAGGGGGTATTAATCATCCAGTCCGCCTGAGTGGCAGTCATCAACTGAAAGCAGATGAGCCAAAAGTTAACTGGATGAGCCGAACGGTCAAATCATTAACGCCTCAGAAAACAGTCTCTGTCGATGGTCAGCAGAAACAAAAAGCGGTTAATTTGATCAGGCAATATTCTAATAAATCATTGAGTGCAAGAGAAATCACTGTGGGACAAGCCTTGCTGTTACTTCAGTCGCCAGCATCAGATAAAGAATTTATTGAATGTGTGAATTCAGACCAATTAAAGCTTGAGACAGATATCGGTAAAGTAATTTTCCAGGACTATCTGGAACAAAAAATATCAAACGAATCTGAACATTCGGTTGGTCTTCTCGGCAAAGTCAATAGCTTGATTGAAGAAATACCCAGCACTCATGAAACCGCCAGAAATCTGGCTGATCAGTGGTTGATAAGTCAGAAAATGAAACTTTTGGGCAATACCCCTGCGTGTGAAAAAGTTGTGCAGGAAGTTCTGAGTACACCAGATTCACCGGCAGGCAAGCCTTCATTTGGAGACCCGGCGTACTTTCAGCGTATGAAACAGGCTTTACCTGAATATTTGCAAAGGGTAGATATGGTTGCAAATTTACCAGCTTCGGAGCTGGAAATATTGAAAAAGACAATGGATGAAAAAGGGGTGCCACCGTCAGATCCACTCTACCAGAGTACGTTGGCCCATATTGCTTCAGCATCAGGGCAAAATCCTGAAGTTGCTATCAAAACAACAATAGAAAGTTACCAGGATTATCTGACTCTAATCGAAAACGAAAAACAAGAAGTAAGCAAGTCATTAGAGGAAGACCGGCTTGCACTCGAAAAGTTTGAAAAAGAAAAAGAGACAATGAGTAATGAGGACATACAGGAGGCCCTATGGATAGGCCATACTGGCATTCGTATTGAAAGTAATAAAAATAAATTGCAAGTGCTCAGTGAATGGAGTGATTTAATGAAAGCAAAGCTGAAACCCTTAAACTCAGAATAGCTTTGAGCTGAAAACTGTTTTAAATCGCTGTGCTTTGGCTTCTCCCCTGCATTGAGGCAGGTCACTTTGATTGAGTTTAATGATATTGCTTTTCGCGTGTAGCCGTTAACTCAGGAGCATCAGAGAAATCCGGCTCTGATGCTCAACAAACCCTATGCTTTCTTCTTCTGATAAGCCTTCACGCCAACAATAACAGCAGCAGCCACTAAACCGGCAAACAATAGATGATCCGGTTCAGTCAGCTGATGCCAGATAGCCGCCATCACGCCACCGGTAGAGTGATCTCCCGGGTGGGCCATAGCCTGACTGGCGATCAGGGTACTCACACTGGCCAGTGACAGTAATTTGATGTTCATGCCTGTTTTCCTTGTTTGGACTTTATAAGTTAAACCGTTGGATGTTCTACGCGGTCGCTGCTGCTTCCGGCATTTTGGCGTCCAGCATGCCTTTATCGATAATGAAATCGATGATTTCCCGCACGCCTTCGTTGGCCTTCAGGTTGGTGAAGAAAAACGGCCGGTCTCCCCGCATTTTTCTGGCATCCCGATCCATCACTTCCAGAGAGGCTCCAACATAAGGTGCCAGGTCTGTTTTATTGATGATCAGCAGGTCGGAGCGGGTAATGCCCGGGCCACCTTTGCGTGGGATTTTGTCACCGGCAGAAACGTCGATGACATAGAGGGTCAGGTCAGACAGTTCCGGGCTGAAAGTGGCGCTCAGGTTATCGCCTCCTGATTCTACCAGAACCAGCTCAAGACCGGGGTGGCGCTGGCACAGTTCATCAACCGCCGCCAGATTCATGGAGGCGTCTTCACGGATGGCAGTGTGTGGGCAGCCACCGGTTTCTACACCGATGATCCGGTCTTCGTCCAGCGCTTCATTGCGCATCAGAAATTGGGCGTCTTCTTTCGTATAAATATCGTTGGTGACCACGGCCAGATTGTAATGGTCGCGCATGGCGGCACAGAGTTTGGTCAGCAGTGCTGTTTTGCCGGAACCTACCGGGCCACCAACACCGATACGCAGTGTTTGTGGGGTTCTTGATGTTGTCATGGATGTTGTCATGGTTATTGTCCTTGTTACTACCGGGTAAATGGTCAGATTAAGAGCGGAATAGCCTTGAATACTGATGCTCATGCCAGCAACTGGCCATGGCAAAGTGCATCAGGTTGTTACCGATTTCATGATCTTCCAGTGACCGGGCTGTGGTGAGTGCGGGTTCTATCCCGTGAATCAGGCGCTTCAGAATATGCTGGGCATCGGTCTGGCCAAGGGGAACGGCTTTGGTGGCTGCGGTTACCTGATTCTCACACCAGGACCAGAGCAGGCCGGTTGCCGCTGTTTTCCGGTCGATGCCATGGCATATTGAAGACAGGGCAAACATAGCGGCCTGTGTCGGAGACTGAAGCCAGTCCGTGCGCGTTTCCTCCGGATACATGGACTTAACCCAGACAGCGAATGCGCGGCCAACCTGGCAGTCTTCATCGTATAACTCCCTGGTTTCCCGGAACGCCAGCAGCGTTTCATTCCAGTGGATAACCTGCTTCTGGTCTTCTGTTGCGAAGGCATCGTACATTCGGAAAAAGACCGGTATATCCAAACGGGCCATACCCTGTTGCATCAGGTCGCTGATCCAGTTGCCGGTGGTCTCACGGTTATAGCACCACTGTCGGTCAATGGCGGTTTCCAGACCCTGGGAGTAAGCAAACGCACCAACCGGCAGTGCCGGGCTGGCCAGATGCAGCAGACCCAGCAGCGACTCAGTGGTGATGCTCATGATGGGCGTGTCCATGTTCGTGAGCATGACTGTGCTGATGATGGGAATGACCTTTGCTATAGGCACCGTTCTCAGGCTCAAAAGGTGCCTGTTCATGGTCCAGCTCCAGTCCAAGCAGGGTGACCATATCATCCAGAACATGATCAATCTGGTAGCGTAGCCAGTTGTCGCCTATCTGCAGGGGAACGTGGCGGTTGCCCAGATGATAACAGGCCCTGGCAAAGGTCAGGGGATCGTTGCAACGGGCGGTGGTGACGGCTTCACTGGCAGCGGTAATTCGGATGATCTCGCCGGTTTCGGCTTGCAGCAGGGTGCCGTCGCGCATGACGTCGCCACGGTCAATAAAAATACCGGCATCCCGGCCATTCACCGTAACGGCTTTCAGTCGTCCACGTTTGCGTTGATCAAAAGGGAGCAGAAGTTCATCGGTAAACTCACTGCTCGCTGTCGGGAGGCGCTCGGTTAACTTCAACATAAACGGTCCTCGGTTTCAGAATAAGAAATAACGCTGGGCCAGCGGCACCACGTCTGCCGGTTCACACACCAGCAGCTCGCCATTGGCCCTCACTTCATAGGTTTCCGGGTCAACTTCCATATGGGGTTGCCAGGTGTTGAGCACCATATCCGCCTTGCGGATTGTCCGGGTATTTTTGACGGCAGATAAGGTTTTCTTCAGGCCCAGTTTTTCACCAATACCAGCGTCCAGTGCCGCCTGGGAAACAAACGACAATGATGTGTCGGCAACGGCTTGTCCCATAGAACCAAACATGGGGCGGTAATGAACCGGCTGAGGTGTCGGGATGGAGGCATTCGGGTCGCCCATCGGTGCCGTTGCGATAGCACCCCCCTTAATCACCAGTGACGGTTTAACGCCGAAAAACGCCGGTTTCCAGAGCACCAGGTCAGCCAGCTTACCCGGCTCAATGGAGCCGACCTCATGGGCAATACCATGGGTAATGGCGGGGTTGATGGTATATTTGGCGATATAGCGACGAGCCCGGAAGTTATCCACCCCGGCATCGGTATCTTCTGGCAACAGTCCCCGTTGTACTTTCATTTTATGGGCAGTCTGCCAGGTTCTGCTGACCACTTCACCAACGCGCCCCATGGCCTGTGAGTCTGAGGCGATCATACTGAAAGCGCCCAGGTCATGGAGAATATCTTCTGCCGCAATGGTTTCCCGGCGGATACGGGAGTCGGCAAAGGCCACATCTTCAGGAATATTGGGGTCCAGGTGATGGCAGACCATCAACATGTCCAAATGCTCATCCACCGTATTGACGGTGTAGGGGCGTGTCGGATTAGTCGACGATGGTAGTACATAACTTTCGCCACAGGCTTTAATAATATCCGGTGCATGGCCACCACCGGCCCCTTCCGTATGGTAGGTATGGATCACCCGACCTTTAAAGGCGGCCAGTGTGTCTTCCACAAAACCGGATTCGTTCAGGGTGTCGGTATGGATAGCCACCTGGATGTCGTATTTCTCAGCCACCGTCAGACAGCAGTCAATAGAAGCCGGTGTGGTTCCCCAGTCCTCATGGAGTTTCATGCCCATGGCACCGGCCAGTACCTGCTCTTCCAGGGCTTCCGGCAGGCTGCCATTGCCTTTGCCCAGAAAGCCAATGTTCATGGGCAGACTGTCCACGGCCTTGAGCATGGTGCTGATATGCCAGGTGCCGGGCGTACAGGTGGTGGCATTGGTGCCGGTGGCAGGCCCCGTGCCACCACCGAGCATGGTGGTGACACCGGAGGTCAGGGCTTCCTCAATCTGCTGGGGGCAGATAAAGTGAATATGGGCATCGACACCACCGGCGGTAATGATCTGGCCTTCTCCCGCAATCACCTCGGTGCCCGGGCCGATAATAATGTCCACACCTTCCTGAACATCCGGGTTACCCGCCTTGCCAATTTTTTCGATACGACCCTGTTTGATACCGATATCGGCCTTGACGATACCCCAGTGGTCGAGAATCAGGGCGTTGGTGATAACGGTATCCACAACCTCAGCGCCGGGCCGCTGGCTTTGCCCCATACCGTCCCGGATCACCTTGCCACCACCAAACTTCACTTCATCCCCATAGACGGTGTAATCCTTTTCGGGGCTAATAAACAGTTCGGTATCCCCCAGACGAACTTTGTCGCCTACAGTGGGGCCAAACATATCCACATAAGTTTGCCGGTCCATCTGCGTACGTTTGATGGTCATTGTGCTTCTCCCGGCTGCTTTTCTTCCAGTGTGCCCATGACTTCGCCACGGAATCCGTAAATGGTCTGTTTGCCAGCATAGCGAACCAGTTCGACCTGTCGGTCCTGGCCGGGTTCAAAACGGACAGCCGTCCCTGCCGGGATATTCAGCCGAAACCCGAGGGTCTGTTCACGGTCAAAAGCAAGGGCGGGATTGGTTTCATAAAAGTGGTAGTGGGAACCCACCTGGATAGGACGGTCACCGGTATTGGCCACCGAGAGGGTTACGGTCTCCCTGCCGACGTTAATCTCAATGGGTTCGGCAGAGGCAATCACTTCTCCTGGTATCATGATCAATCCTCAGGCTATGGGGTTATGGACGGTGACCAGCTTGGTACCATCGGGGAAGGTGGCTTCCACCTGAACCTCGTGGATCATTTCCGGAATACCGTCCATCACCTGCTCACGGGTGATCACTTCACGGCCTTCATTCATTAACTGGGCCACTGTTTTACCGTCACGGGCACCCTCCATGATATGCATGGAGATCAGCGCGATGGCTTCCGGATAGTTCAGTTTGACCCCGCGCCCTAAACGACGCTCGGCAACCAGTGCTGCGGTATAGAGAAGCAGCTTGTCTTTTTCCCGGGGGGTAAGTTCCATAGTGAGATCCTGCTCTAATTATTCGTTAATTTAGGTATTCCAGATGCGTGGCCGACACCCTTTTCGGCCATTGAATCGTTCTCTCTCAGCTTCCCAAATCCAGGTAAAAATGGTTCTGGCCTGCTCTGATGAATCGCCCAGGTAGCGCACAATAAACACACCGGCTCGCCAGGTGATCGCGGTTACCCGGTGCCAGCCTTTATCGACCAGCTGGCTGTGCAGGCCGGGTAAGTCTGGCGGGCTTTCCAGGGTGATCAGGAAGGTGCCAAAGACCGTGTGATTATCGAGCCCCAGAAGGGAAGTAGGAAGTGCAGACCCGGCAGTAAAATCGAGCCTGTCAAGGTAGAGCGGTTTGCTGTCCCTGGTCAGGGTGAGATGTTGGGTGAGTTGCCCCCGGGTAAACTGCTCACCGCTGGCGGTTCGCCCCAGGCAGATAATATCCCAGCCTGCATAGAGCGCATCGCCAGTCAGTTCAATGCGGGTATCAAGCTCGGTAATGGCACCATTAAACAGGATGGTTTCCTGAGGCAGCCACTCCATAGAGGCTGAATCGCTGACCGTGATATGCGTTGTCTGTCTCTGTAGTTGACCATTGCCGTTGAAATAGACTTTACCGGCGGCCGGGGTTGTGACCAGCCCATGAGCACCTTTTCTGATGGCAAAGCGCTGTACCAGTTCGTCTCCCGCCACCAGGCCACCGGGAGGATGCAGAATATAAAGATGGGTCAGGTCTTTGCCTTCCGGCCAGAAAGGACGTTGAATGCGCAGCGGCCCATAATGGCGGGTTCTTCCCATCAGGGTGCGGCCATTCAGGTGTTTCAGTTCTACGTCAATCCCGGCACGCCAACCCGATGAAGATACCCGGGCGCAGCCAGGCCTGCTGCTTTGGTTGCTCTGTGTTTCACCCGATGATGTTTGCATACTACAGCCTTGTGCTTCTTATCCGGGATCATTTATTGGTGATCTTTTTGTGATCAATGGCAAAACCTGTGCCAGACCAAGTATTTTACTGAATACGTCACTTGTCGCCGACATAATACCTGACCATATAGTCATTATGGAATGCCTTGATTTGGTGCGGTATCAGTTAATGTGCCTGCAAGGTGTGCCAAAATATGGCGTGACCCCGTTGTTTCCGGCAAATGCCTGCGAGTCTGGAAAATTCAGGGCGGAGGCTCTCTTTCCCGGGAGGCTTTCCCATTGTGCAAGCACCGAAACTGACCATGGCACACCTCTTGCTATCCCCTGTTCAGGAAACGAACAGCGAACAATAGATAGCGGGGAAGCTATGAACAACCGGTTAAGCAAACTATCCAGAAATTTTTTAACTGCATCGGTGGCTACCGCCGCACTGTCATTGTCAGTGATGGCTCAGGCTGCAGACACCATTAAGGTTGGGGTGCTTCACTCCCTTTCCGGCACCATGGCCATCAGTGAAACCACGCTGAAAGATACCGTTCTGATGATGGTGGAAGAGCAGAATAAAAATGGCGGAGTGCTTGGCAAGAAGCTGGAGGCAGTGGTCGTTGATCCGGCCTCGGACTGGCCGCTGTTTGCCGAGAAAGCCAGGGAGCTGCTGGTTAAAGAAGACGTCGATGTTATTTTTGGCGGCTGGACTTCCGTATCCCGCAAATCGGTACTGCCGGTGGTGGAAGAACTGAATGGCCTGATGTTCTACCCGGTTCAGTATGAAGGGGAAGAGTCCTCGAAAAATGTGTTTTATACCGGCGCGGCACCCAATCAGCAGGCCATTCCGGCGGTGGATTACCTGATGAGCGATGAGGGTGGCGCGGTAACCCGTTTTGTTCTGGCCGGTACCGACTACGTGTATCCAAGAACCACCAATAAGATTCTGGAATCCTATCTGAAAAGCAAAGGCATCAAAGATGCTGACATCATGATCAATTATACGCCGTTCGGTCACTCAGACTGGCAGACCATTGTTTCTGATATCAAGAAGTTTGGTAATACCGGTAAAAAGACCGCAGTGATTTCCACCATCAATGGCGATGCCAATGTCCCATTCTACAAGGAACTGGGTAACCAGGGGGTCTCTGCTGAAGAGATTCCGGTAATTGCCTTCTCGGTGGGTGAAGAAGAACTTTCCGGCATTGATACCGGGCCACTGGTAGGCCACCTGGCGGCATGGAACTATTTTATGAGTGCTGAAAGTGACACCAATGATGAATTTATTGAAACATGGCAGTCTTTTATCAAGGATGAAGAGCGTGTTGCCAATGACCCGATGGAAGCCACTTACATCGGCTTCAACATGTGGGTTGAGGCGGTTGAGAAGGCCGGTACCACCGACGTTGATTCAGTGCGTTCTGCGATGTATGGCATTACCGTTCCTAACCTGACCGGTGGCACAGCGGTGATGAATACCAACCACCACCTGACCAAGCCGGTATTGATTGGTGAGATTCAGGATGATGGTCAGTTTGAGATTGTCTGGGAGACCAAAGGTGGTGTGATGGGTGATGCCTGGACTGACTTCTTGCCTGAAAGCTCCAAAATTGTTGCTGACTGGTCGGCACCGGTGAAATGCGGTAACTATAACCTGGAAACCGGCGTCTGCTCCGGCCAGAACTACTGATTTATAAAGATGACAACAATCGTGCCCTCCTCCCGCCAGGGAGGAATGTGCATATAAGGATGTATTATGAATCAGAACCTCCGGCGGGTTGTTCACAATCTGCCAGCCCGCTTTCTCCTGCTCCTGCTGCTGATTTTATCGCGGCCGGTGTTGGCGGTGTCGCCCGAAGACCTTAAACCATTATTAAGTAAAAGCTCCTGGGGACAACTGGAAGCTGTGATTACGTCCCTGGCGGAAGAAGGCAGCGATTCCTGCCAACAGATTCTGGAACATTGGCTCAATGGCAAACTGTTTGTTGAGAAGCAGCATAAGCGACTGGTGTTCGCCGAAAAAACGCCGGATAAACAGTATCGAATTTTTGATCCTTTCTTTACCGAAGGGGAGTCAAAAGACACAGTTTCAGAGCTTGGCACGGTGAAGAAAAGAGCGCTGAAAAAAGTAAGAATTAATAATCAACTCCGCTCGATCATTAAAACGGCACTGGCAACCTGGGACTTGAAAGACAGTGACCCGAAAACTCGCATAAACGCTATATACGCTTCTCTGAAAACGCTGGATAGCAAAACGCTGAGTACCCTCAGAAATATGAGGGCCAGCGAAGAGAATCAGGCAGTTATCAATGCCCTGGATATGGCTCTGGCCCTGAATCTCTTTCAGCAGGGTTCGATCAGTGAACAAATAGAGGCGGTTGAGGTACTCACCGGTTCTGATAACCCCTTTATTCGTTCCGTACTGGCGGACACATTAACCACCACTGAAAATACTGCGCTGGCACAAACCATCACAACGGCGCTGGCCGAAATAGACCAGCGACAGCAGTACTATACCGTGGCTGAAAATATCTTCTTTGGCCTGAGTCTTGGCTCCGTGCTGTTGCTGTCGGCTATCGGGCTGGCGATTACTTTCGGGGTGATGGGCGTGATTAATATGGCCCATGGGGAGATGATGATGCTCGGTGCTTATACGACGTTCGTCATTCAGTCTGTATTTCCGGAACTTATTGATCAGTCGCTGTTTATCGCGATTCCCCTGGCCTTTCTGGTTGCCGGTGCTGCCGGTGTCCTTATTGAGCGGCTGGTTATCCGCCATCTCTATGGTCGGCCACTGGAGACTCTGCTGGCGACCTTTGGTATCAGCCTGATTCTTCAGCAGGCCGTTAGAACCATTTTTTCACCATTGAATCAGGAAGTGGCCACACCGGGCTGGATGAGTGGCTCGTGGGTAATTAATGAGGCACTGTCGCTCACCTGGAACCGTTTATACATTGTTGGCTTCAGTCTTCTGGTCTTTATGGTTCTGCTGCTGGTGATGCGTTACACCCGCTTTGGGCTGAATATTCGCGCAGTGACCCAGAACCGCGCCATGGCCAGTTCCATGGGTATTCCTACCGGCAGGGTGGATGCCCTGACCTTTGGCCTGGGCTCTGGTATTGCCGGTGTGGCGGGCGTCGCCCTGTCGCAGTTGACCAACGTGGGGCCAAACCTCGGTCAGAATTACATTATCGATTCCTTTATGGTGGTGGTGTTTGGTGGTGTAGGAAACCTGTGGGGCACACTGGTGGCCGCCATGGGGCTGGGCGTGGTGAATAAGTTTCTGGAGCCCTGGGTCGGGGCAGTGGTTGCCAAAATTCTGGTATTGGTATTCATCATTCTGTTTATCCAGAAGCGACCCCGGGGGCTGTTTGCGCTCAAGGGGCGGGCAGTTGAGGGTTAAGGCATGACGAAAGGATTCCAACAGGGTTTTCTGACCCGGCTGTTGCTTGAAGATCGCGCTGGCAAACTTCTTCTGTCGTCAGTGATGGCAATCACGGTTGTGGTGGTGTTGCTCAATACATTGATGCCGGAAGGCTCTCCCCTGCACGTCAGCAACTATACCGTTACTCTGCTGGGTAAGTATCTCTGTTATGGGTTGCTGGCCCTGGCACTGGATCTGGTCTGGGGATACTGCGGGATTCTCAGCCTGGGCCATGGGGCATTTTTTGCCCTGGGCGGTTATGCCATGGGCATGTACCTGATGCGTCAGATTGGTGACCGTGGTGTTTATGGCAACCCGGAGCTGCCGGACTTTATGGTGTTTCTGAACTGGCAGGAGCTGCCCTGGTACTGGTATGGGTTTGACTCTTTCGCTGTTGCCCTGGTGATGGTAGCCCTGGTGCCCGGTCTGCTGGCGTTCCTTTTTGGCTGGCTGGCCTTCCGTTCCCGGGTGACCGGTGTTTATCTTTCCATCATTACTCAGGCACTGACGTATGCCCTGATGCTATTGTTCTTCCAGAATGACTTTGGCTTTGGCGGTAATAATGGCCTCACTGACTTTAAGGACCTGTTGGGTTTCAGCCTGCAAAGTGACCGTACCCGTGTGGTCCTGCTTATGGCCTCTGCGCTGGCACTGGTGCTGGGTTATCTGGTGTGTCGCTGGCTGGTGAGCAGCCGTTATGGCCGGGTGCTGATGGCGGTGCGGGATGCCGAGAGCCGCGTACGTTTTATGGGCTACCGGGTTGAACATTACAAACTGGTGGCCTTTACCCTGTCAGCGGTGCTCGCCGGTATTGCCGGTGCGCTTTATGTTCCCCAGGTCGGCATTATTAATCCGGGGGAGTTTTCGCCCATCAACTCTATTGAGCTGGTGGTCTGGGTAGCCGTCGGCGGTCGTGGAACACTCTATGGTGCAGTGATTGGTGCCGTGGTTGTGAACTACGGGAAAACCTGGTTTACCGGCGTTATGCCCGATGCCTGGCTGTTTGCCCTGGGTGCCCTGTTCGTTATTACCACACTTTGGCTGCCTAAAGGTCTGGTAGGGCTTTATCAACAGATAGTGGGGGTTATCAATGAGCACAGGGATCAGCGGAACAACCGGAAAACGGAGTTAGTGGATCATGGTTGATAAACATATACCCAATAACACCTTGCTCTATCTCAACAATGTCACGGTCAGTTTCGATGGCTTCCGGGCATTGAATGAACTCTCCTT
Source organism: Salinisphaera sp. G21_0 (assembly GCF_017744115.1). Taxonomy (GTDB): domain Bacteria; phylum Pseudomonadota; class Gammaproteobacteria; order Pseudomonadales; family Endozoicomonadaceae; genus Endozoicomonas. The sequence goes on from NZ_JAGHQW010000062.1 coordinate 25,331, forward strand.
TATGGTGCGGGAAAAAGAGCTGAGTGCGATTATCGGCCCTAATGGTGCGGGTAAGAGCACCATGATGGATGTGGTGACCGGTAAAACCCGGCCTGACTCCGGTGAGGTGTTTTTTCGCGGCAACGTGGACCTGACCCGATACGATGAAACCGACGTCGCCAATATGGGGATTGGCCGGAAGTTTCAGAAGCCCTCCGTGATTGAAAGCCTGACGGTTTGGGAAAACCTGGAGCTGGCCCTGACCGGACGTCGAACGCCTTTTACTGCCATGTTCGGTGCGCTCAGCGTAAAAGGTGCCAGAAGGATCGATGAAGTGATGGCACTGATCCGGTTGTCAGACCGGAAAGAGTGGTCAGGGGCCTCATTATCCCATGGTCAGAAACAGTGGCTGGAGATTGGCATGCTGCTGTTGCAGGAAGCGGAGTTATTGCTGGTGGATGAACCGGCGGCGGGAATGACCGACGAAGAGACCTTCAGAACGGCGGATCTGTTAAGAGATCTGGCCAGAGAGCGCAGTGTGGTGGTGGTTGAACATGATATGGCATTTATCCGGGCGCTGGAGTGCCCGGTGGTGGTACTGCATGAAGGCAGTGTGCTGGCGTCCGGTTCATTGGACCATGTTCAGCAGAATCAAAAAGTCATCGACGTTTACCTGGGTAGATAGGAGGAACAATGGGATGCTGGAAGTACAGGGCATTGATGTGTTTTACGGTGCCAGTCAGGCCCTGAAGTCGGTCACCATTGCCGCGCGCAAGGGACAGGTGACCAGCGTTATGGGGCGCAATGGTGTTGGCAAAACCACCCTGATGAATGCTGTCGCTGGTCGGGTAACACACGCCTCTGGCAGGATCCTGTGGCAGGGCAGGGATATTGCCAGCAACCCTGCTCACACAAGGGCACGGAACGGTATCGCCTATGTTCCCCAGGGGCGGCAGATTTTTCCTTTACTGACGGTGCAGGAAAACCTGGAAACTGGTTTTGCCTGTCTGCCCCGGGCAAAGCGGCGGATTGATCCGGAAATCTTTGATCTCTTTCCCGTGTTGCAACAGATGCGCCATCGTCGGGGAGGTGATTTGTCCGGCGGTCAGCAACAGCAGCTGGCCATTGCCCGGGCACTGGTAACCCGGCCAGAGCTGTTGATTCTGGATGAGCCAACGGAGGGCATTCAACCGTCTATTATCAAGGATATTCAGTCGGTTATTGGTCTGCTCCGTGACCGGGGTGAGATGGCCATTCTGCTGGTTGAGCAGTTCTTTGAGTTTGCCCGTGACCTGGCGGATGCCTTTGCGGTGTTGGACCGGGGCGAGGTTGCCCTGGCAGGAACCGGCGATGCCATGGATGAAGCCGCCGTTCGTCGTTTAATGACCGTCTGATAACTGGTCATTGTATTCGGTGTCACCGCTGGTGCCCTGTTTTTCCGCTCCTTTTAGGAACTGTCATTTAATAACTTCGCCATTTCAGTAAGCGTTGCCCGCTTCCCGCCACCCGAAAAGGCAGGCCGCTTGTGCTTTTGCGGCCAGCAGCCAGCAGCCAGCAGCCAGAAGCCAGAAGCCAGAAGCCAGAAGCCAGAAGCCAGAAGCCAGCAGGCGGTGAGCTTAAAGGTGGAACTCGTACTGCTGGTTTCACCCCAGCTCTGACCTCTGCTTTCCCCGATATAGGCGCATCGCGAAATACCGGTCATTAACAATATTGTCGTTTCAGGAGAACCCTGATGACCTTCAGGTGGAAATTATTGGACGACTGGGGTTAGATGATGTTGGGAGTATTAAAAAGAATACCTCGGGAACCAGTTCGATGGTACTATTTTAGACCTATACAGATATACATAAACCGTCGTTTAATAAAAAACTGCCTTAATACTCAAGGAAATGGAATAGAGGGGCGGTAGCGTGAGTGCGGTTCAGGAAGCTGTTTTATCATTTTTTGATTTAAGCTTTCGGGTGTTGATCTGGCCCTCATTTTTTATCAGCGATCAACAGGGCTTAAAACCGCTTTACCACCCCGATTGAGTACATGGGTGTAAATCATTGTTGTATTGACATTGGCATGACCCAGCAACTCTTGAACGGTTCTGATATCGTATCCGCTCTCCAGCAGATGTGTCGCAAAACTATGCCGAAAAGTGTGGCAGCTGGCATTTTTGTTAACGCCTGCCTGCCTGACAGCGTGTTTTACGGCGGACTGAATCCCCCTCTCATTGATGTGATGGCGGCCTACGTTGCCGGTTCTTGGATCTTTACTCAACTGAGTACTGGCAAAAATATACTGCCATGCCAGTTCTTTTCCAGCGTTGGGGTATTTTCTAGCCAAGGCATGGGGGAGATGAACAAAGCAGGCACCGTCTTCAAGCGCTTTTTGGTGAAGCAGCCTGGATGATTCGATCTGAGTTCGTAATGCTTCAACAGACGCTTTGGGCAACAGAGTCATTCTGTCTTTACCACCCTTGCCATGACGAACGGTAATTTCCATACGCCCAAAATCAACATCCTGAACTCTGAGACGCAGAGCTTCCTTCAGTCGAAGACCGGCACCATACATTAATTGGGCGACTAATAATGGTGTGCCTTTGAGATAAGACAAGACAGAGTTGGCTTCAGCAACCGACAACACAACAGGAAGTTTTTTTGGTCGTTTTGCTTTTAGCCAGTCATTGATCGTTAAACTGTCGCGCCCGAGCACTTGCTTGTACAAAAAGACCAGGGCACTCAATGCCTGCTGCTGAGTACTGACAGCAACGTGTTTTTTCATTACCAGATGAGTGAGAAAATCACGGACATCATCACCAGTCAGTAAATCGGGGTGGCGCATTTTATGAAATTTGATAAAGCGTTTAATCCAATCCCAGTAGCTGCGCTCGGTAGACAGAGAGTAACCGGCAGAGCGAATGGCAATTTGAAAGCGTTCTTGTAATCTCATATAAGTTTTGCCTGATACTGTATTTTTATACAGTAAAAGTTAGTTCGTATATGTAGAAAATCAACTGAATGGTTAATTTGTTGTTTTAAATGAAAATAAAGCAATTTGTCATCACACGGGTTGCTTGACCGAAAAATATACAAATCACAAAATGCGAATCAGAAGATATAGCCTTTAAAATGCAGAACGCCGTGCAAGCCACGCTTCATGGGGGTATCGGCTGGTACGTATAGCGAATCTACAGTATGTTATGCGAAACTGATTCGTGTAAACGACTGTTGAACGCGCCCGGCCCCGCCGGGGGAAGCTGACATGTAGTTTTTGGTCTACCTTGAGGTTTTCATTTTAACTCGTTGTTGATTTAGATGAAGACCTCTGTTCAAGGGATATTTGCTGAGAACTT
>NZ_JAGHQW010000063.1 GCF_017744115.1 Salinisphaera sp. G21_0
TTGCCCCATGTAATCGCACAGAAAGCTGACTTTAAACCACAGGAAATCACCAGCCTGCTGTGGGCCATGGCGAAACTGGGGGGCGACGGGCAGGAACGGACACCGGGGCTCAACGAGGCTGTGGCCGCACTGTTGCCCCACGTGAAAGCACAGAAAAACCAATTTAATGCCCATTGTATCGCCAACCTGCTGTGGGCCATGGCGAAAGTGACGGACAACGGTCATGAGCGGACACCAGAGTTCAGAGAGACTCTGGTCGCGCTGTTGCCCCACGTGCTGGCACAGAAAGCTAACTTTAAACCACTGGAGGTAGCCAACCTGCTGTGGGCCATGGCAAAACTGGTGGACAACGGGCAGGAGCAGACATCAGCGTTCAAAGAGGCAGTGGCTGCCCTGTTGCCCCACGTGAAAGCACAGAAATGCCAATTTTTTCCTCAACAAATCGTTATCCTGCTGTGGGCCATGGCGAAACTGGTGAACAACGGGCAGAAGCAGACATCAGCGTTCAAAGAGGCCGTGGTTGCGCTTTTGCCACTCGTGAACGCACAGGAAGGCCAATTTAATGCCCAGCATATTGCCAACCTGTTGTGGGCCATCGCGAAACTGGTGGACAACGGGCAGGAGTGGACACCGGAACTCGAAGAGGCCGTGGCCGCGCTGTTGTCCCACGTGAACGCACAGCAAGGCCAGTTTAGTACCCAGGGTATCGCCAACATGATGTGGGCCATGGTGAAACTGATAGACAGCGGGCAGGAGCAGACACCAGAGCTGAAAGAGGCCGTGGCCGCGCTGTTACCCCATGTAAACGCACATAAAGACCAATTTAATGCCCAGTGTATCGCCAACCTGTTGTGGGCCATGGCGAGCCTGGGTGAGTTCATTGAGCTGAACGTGGTTACATTTATGTTCGAATCTCTTGTCTACCGAATCAGTGAAAACCCTCAGTTCTCTCAACAAGAGATATTGATGTCTCTCTGGGGAGTAATGGTGTGCTGTGCCAGGTTGTCTCTGGTCCCCAATGCCAATAAGATTAACGCACTTGAAAAGCAAATGGATGACCTGTTTACTCGTCTGGAAAATACATCCTCAGACAATGACGAGGATCAACACATCATTGCCATGGCCGCAAGCTGGCTTGGTAGACCCTCTCCGGTCGTCCCCAATTACTGGTCAAATATTTCAAAACCTCAAACCGACTTTCGCAATCAACTCCAATTATGCATGCCATCTTTGAAGATTGAAGAGGAAAAGAGTCTGAACTTATTATCGCCGGTTGACCTGCTACTGCCAGATCACAACGTTGTTATTGAAATTCAGGGACCGACTCATTACGTGAGTGGTGATTTCAAAACCAGAAAGGGTTCGACTCTGCTTAAAATCGCACTGCTGAAAAAATCAGGATTTGAGGTCATTGAAGTTCCGACTAGCACGCTTTGGAACCGGGATTTAATAAAACCATGTATTGATCAAATAAAGACCAGGGTCAACATCTCGTTACAGGGGTAAGTAGTTGACCAAATAAAATCATTACTTAACCGTCAAACAACATTCAGAAGAGCAAACAGACAAACCAGAATACAGGTAGTAACTGTTTGTCTCGCTCCGGATGATTTGCAAGTAGATGGATTTCCCCAAATGCTTACTTTTAGAGATATTTCAGTAAAATGAACTTCTGAACAGAACAGCAGTCTGTTTTTTATATACTCATGAATTAATGAAATATAAATATGCATAAAACCTCTGCTGGTATCAGTGGTAAATACGCAAGACCAGGTAATGGTCACAACCAACCAGATGACCATGGTACTTCTTCAAGGCTTGGACGATATAGACAGGCCACAGTCAGACGGTGTGATAATCCCCCCCGCTCTGCCCCGGAGCGTAATGAGTTTTACCATTCTTCTGGCGCATGCCCTTCTCTACAGCGTCGTTCAGTAAACCCTGCGCAAGATTTTAATGCCCTCATTAAACAGGAAATAATGGATGATCTGTTGAGTAAATCGGATTATTTCGGTCATCGCTATAATGGGAGAAATCATGGGCAATATGCCTGTTCAATTAAAAAATACACGTCAGCTGCTAAAAGACCGTTAAATCGAGCTGAACAAAGCCAGCTGATACGTTTGCTGCAAAATTTTACCGCAACACGAAGCTGGAATTGGCGAAGCCTGACAACAACATTTCATTCGTTTACTTCATCGGGTGTGTTTACCCATCATAAACCCATGGATGAGCGTATTAAACTTACTCAAGATCACTTGTTGTCAACGCTACTTGATGCAATAACATTCAAGTGCAACCAAAAACCTGAAGCCAGGGATATTGATGCCATGGGAATCGCTAACCTGCTATGGGCCATGGCAAAACTGGTGGACAGCAGGCAAGAGCAAACAACAGACTTCAATGGGGCTGTGGCCGCGCTGTTGCCCCACGTAAACGCACTGAAAGCTAACTTTAAACCACAGGGCATTGCCAACCTGCTGTGGGCCATGGCGAAACTGGTGGACAACGGGCTGGAGCGGATACCAGGACTCAAAGAGGCCGTGGCCACGCTGTTACACCGCGTGAACACACAGAAAGCTGACTTTAAACTACAGGAAACCACCAACCTGCTGTGGGCCATGGCGAAACTGGTGGACAACGGACAAGAGCAAACACAAGAGTTCAAGGAGGCTGTGGCCTTGCTGTTGCCTCTTGTGTACGCACAGAAAGACCAGTTTAATGCCCAGCGCATCGCCAACCTGCTGTGGGCCCTGGCGAAACTGGCGGACAACGGCCAGGAGCGGACGCCCGGGTTCAATAAAGCCGTGACCGCGCTGTTGCTGGACGTGAACGCACAGAAAAACCAATTTAATGCCCAGGGCATTGCCAACTTGCTGTGGGCGATAGTGAAACTGGTGGACAACGGCCGGGAGCGCACACCAGAATTCAAAGAAGCCGTGGCCGTGTTGTTGCCCTGCGTGAACGCACAGAAAGCTAACTTTAAACCACAGGGTATCGCCAACCTGTTTTGGGTCATGGCGAAACTGGCGGACATTGGGCAGGAGCGGACAACCGAGCTCAACGAAGCCATGACTGCGTTGTTGCCCTATGTGAACGCTCAGAAAGCTAACTTTAAACCACAGGGTATCACCAACCTGCTGTGGGCCATGGCGAAACTGGCGGACAACGGCCAGGAGTCGGTGACCGAGTTCAATGAAGCCATAGCCGCGCTGTTGCCCCAGGTGAACGCACACAAAGACCAGTTTATTCCTCAGCATGTCGCCAACCTGCTGTGGGCCCTGGCGAAACTATTGGATAACGGCCCGGAGCAGACACAAGAACTCAATGAGGCCGTGGCCGATCTTTTGCCCTGCGTGAACGCACAGAAAGACCAATTTATTCCTCAGCAAATCGCCAGTTTGATGTGGGTCATGGCAAAACTGGTGGATAACGGACAGGAGTGGACGCCAGAATTCTACGAAGCTGTGGCCGCGCTGTTGCCCCAGGTGATCGCACAGAAAGCTGACTTTAAACCACAGGAAATCGCCAGCCTGCTGTGGGCCATGACGAAACTGGTGGACAACAGTCATCAGCAGGCAGCAGAGCTCAACGAAACCGTGGCTGTGCTGTTGCCCCTCGTTAACGCACAAAAAAATGACTTTATGCCACAGGAAATCGCCAACCTGCTGTGGGCCACGGCGAAGCTGGCGGACAACGGGCAGGAGCAGACAGCCGGGTTTAAAGAGGCAGTGGCCGCGCTGTTGCCCCTTGTGCATGAACTGGAAGCTAATTTTAAACCACAGGAAATCGCCAAACTGCTGTGGGCCACAGCGAAACTGGGTGAACTCCTTGAGCTGGACATAGTTGATTCCTCGCTCAAACCTCTTGTCTACCGAATCAGTGAAAACCCTCAGTTCTCTCAGCAAGACATATTGATGTCTCTATGGGGAGTAATGGTATGGTGTGCAAGGTTGTCCCTGATCTCCACAGCCAGTCAAAATAGCGTGCTTGAAAAGTACATGGATGACCTTTTTACTCGCCTGGAAAATACATCCCCAAACAGTGAAGATGAACAATCCATCATTGCCATGGCCGCAAGTTGGCTTGGCAGAGCGTGTTCGATCGTCCCCAATTACCAGACCACCATGTCAAAACCTCAAACTGACTTCCGCGATCAACTCCAATCATGCATTCCCTCTTTGAAAATTGAAGAAGAAAAGTGTCTGAACTCACTACCTCCGGTTGACCTGCTACTGCCAGATCACAACATTGTTATTGAAATTCAGGGACGGTTTCATTATGTGTGTGGTGATTTCAAAACAAGGAATGGTTCGACTCTGCTTAAAATCGCACTGTTGAAAAAAGCAGGATTTGAGGTCATTGAAATCCCTGCTAACACGGTTTGGAGCCGGGATTTAATGAAACCATGTATTGATCAAATAAAGGCCAGGGAAGTAGCTTCCAGATGATTTAACACAGCGGATTGTGGCATCACGAATCCGATCTGTTTCCCCAACCGCTCACGTTTATAGACATGTTCAGCAAAATGAACCTCTGAACAGAACAGCAGTCTGTTTTTTATATTTTCATGAATTAATGAAATATAATTATGCATAGAAGCTCTGCTGGAATCAGTCGTATGTACGCAAGACCAGGTAATGATGCCAACCAACCGGATGCCCATGACGCTTCTTCAAGGCGTGTGCAATATAGACAGGGCACAGTCGGACAATGGGATAATCCTTCCCGCACTACTCCGGTGCATAATGAATTTTACCATTTCTCTGGCGCACGCCTTTCTCAAAATATACTGAGTCGTTCAGTAAAACCTGCTCAGGATTTTAATGCCCTTATCAAACAGGAAATAATGGCTGGTCTGGTGCGTAAATCGGATCGTTACGGTCCTTTCTATGATGGGAAACCACACAGTCAATATGCCAACTCAATTAAAAAATACACGTCAGCTGTTAAAAGACCGTTAAATCGCTCGGAACAATGCCACCTGATACATTTGCTGCAAAATTTCACAATAACAAGGAGTTGGAATTGGCGAAGCCTGACAACAACACTTCATTCATTGACTTCAGCGGGTGCTTTTACCCCTCATAATCCCATGAATGAACGTGTTAAGCTCACTCAAACTGCCTTATTGTCCACTCTACTTGATGGAGTAAGATTGAAGTGCATCCAGAAACCTGAAGCCCGGGATATTGATGCCCAGGGAGTCGCCAACCTGCTGTGGGCCATGGCAAAACTGGTGGACAGCGGGCTGGAGCGGACACCAGGGCTCAAAGAGACTGTGAACGCGCTGTTGCCCCATGTGCATGCACAGAAAGACCAATTTATTCCGCAGAATATCGCCAATATGCTGTGGGCCATGGCGAAACTGGCGGACAATCGGCAGGAGTGGACACCTAGGCTCCACGCGTCTGTGACCACGCTGTTACCCCACGTGAAAGCACAAAAAGCTCACTTTAAATCACAGGAAATCGCCAACCTGCTGTGGGCCATGGCGAAGCTGGTGGACAACGGGCAGGAGTTGACACCAGAGCTCAGCGAAGCCGTGGCCGCACTTTTGCCCCGTGTGAACACACAGAAAGGCCAATTTATTCCTCAACATATTGCCAACCTGCTGTGGGCCATGGCAAAACTGGCGGACAAAGGGCAGGGGCAGACACCAGGGCTCAAAGAGGCTGTGACCGCACTTTTGTCCCATATACAGGTAAAGAAAAACCAATTTATTCCTCAGGGTATCGCCAACCTGCTGTGGGCCACGGCGAAACTGGTGGATAACGGGCAGGAACGGACACCAGAGCTCAACGAGGCAGTGGCCGCGCTGTTGCCCCGCGTGAACGCACACAAAGCTAACTTTATACCACAGGAAATCGCCAGTCTGCTGTGGGCCATGGCGAAGCTGGTGGACAATGGGCAGGAGTGGACACCAGGGCTCAACGAGGCTGTGGCCACTCTGTTGCCCCACGTGAACGCACAGAAAGCTCATTTTAAATCACAGGAAATCGCCAACCTGCTGTGGGCCATGGCGAAGCTGGTGGACAATGGGCAGAAGTGGACACCAGGGCTCAACAAGGCTGTGGCTGCGCTGTTGCCCCAAGTGAACGCACCCAAAGCTCAATTTAAATCACAGGAAATCGCCAACCTGCTGTGGGCCATGGCGAAACTGGTAGACAACGGGCAGGAGCTGACACCAGAGCTCAACGAGGCTGTGGTCGCGATGTTGCCCCAAGTGAACGCACAGAAAGCTCACTTTAAATCAAAGGAAATCGCCAACCTGCTGTGGGCCACGGCAAAACTGGGTGAACTCATTGAGTTGAACCTGGCTACCTCTACGTTCGAATCGCTTGTCTATCGAATCAGTAAGAATCTGCAGTTTTCTCAGGAAGAGATATCGATGTCTCTCTGGGGAATAATGGTATGCTGTGCCAGTCTGTCTCTAGACTCCAATGCCAATAAAAATAATGTGTTTGAAAAGCACATGGATGACCTGTTGAATCGCCTGGAAAATACCTCGCCAGATAATGATGAGGATCAATCCATCATGTTCATGGCCGCAAGTTGGCTTGGCAGAGCCTGTCCGGTCATCCCCCGTTACCAGACAATCATGTCAAAATCTCAATCCGATTTCCGCGATCAACTCCAATCGTCCATTCCATCTCTGAAGATTGAAGAAGAAAAGAGTCTGAACTCATTACCTCCGGTTGACCTGCATCTGCCAGGTCACAACATGGTGATTGAAGTTCAGGGACCATCTCATTACGTGGGTGGTGATTTCAAAACCAGGAACGGCTCGACTCTGCTTAAAATCGCACTGCTGCAAAAATCAGTATTTGAGGTCATTGAAATCCCGACTAACCAGCTTTTGACCAAAGATTTAATGAAACCATATATTGATCAAATAAAGATCAGGGTAAACATCCCGCCACAGGGTCATGACTCTGTATCACTTAAAAGAGGCTGGGCAGGTGCTGCATACGTTACTGACGAAGAACAGTTAGGAGAGCAAACCGGTAAACCCGCAAAGAGGAAGAAAACAAACAGCCGGTAATCGCCTTCCTCCCATCATGACTCAAGTAAACTTTTTTGCAAAATGAACTTCTGAGCAGAACAGCAGTCTGCTTTTTATATCTTCATGAATTAATGAAATATAATTATGGATAGAGGTTCTGCTGGTATCAGTGGTCAATACACAAAATCAGATAACGGTTACAACCAACGGAATGGCCATACCCCTTTTTTAAGGCATGGGCGATACAGACATGCCACAGTCAGACAATGGGATAATCCCTCCCGCACCGCACCGGGTGGCAATGAATTTTACCATTCTTCTGGCACACGCCCTTCTCAATATTTAATGCACCGTTCTGTAAACTCTGCTCAAGATTTTAATGCCCTCATCAAACAGGAAATAATGGATGACCTGGTCAGTAAATCGGATCGTTTCGGTCATCGCTATGATGGGAGAAATCACGGGCAATATGCCAGTTCAATTAAAAGATACACGTCAGCTGTTAAAAGACCGTTAAATCGAACAGAACAAAGCCAGCTGATGCGTTTGCTGCAAAATTTTACCGCAACACGGAGCTGGAATTGGCGAAGCCTGACGACAACACTTCACTCATTGACTTCAGCGGGTGTTTTTACCCTTCATAAACCTATGGACGAGCGAGTTAAACTTACTCAGGCTAGCTTATTGTCAACGCTACTTGATGGAATCATATTTAACTGCAACCAAAAACTTCCAGCCAGAGATATTGATACTCAGGGTGTCGCCAACCTTCTGTGGGCCATGGCGAAACTGGTGGACAACAGGCTGGAGCAGACGCCAGAGCTCAACGAGGCCGTGGCCGCGTTGTTGCCCCACGTGAACGCACAGAAAGAGCAATTTATTCCTCAGCATATCGCCAACCTGCTATGGGCCATGGCGAAACTGGTGGACAAAGGGCTGGAGCAGTCACCAGGTCTGAACAAGGCAGTGGCCGTGCTGTTGCTCCGGGTGAACGCACAGAAAGCCAGCTATAAACCACAGGAAATCTCCAACCTGCTATGGGCCATGGCGAAACTGGTGGACAGCGGGCTGGAGCAAACACCAGAGCTCAAAGATGCTGTGGCCGCACTGTTGCCCCACGTGAACGTAAAGAAAGATCAATTTATTCCTCAGGCTATCGCCAACATGCTGTGGGCCATGGCGAAACTCGTGGACAACGGGCTGGAAGGGACACCAAAGTTCAAAGAGGCTGCGGCCGCGCTGCTGTCCCGCGTGAACGCGCAGAAAGCTAACTTTAAACCACAAGGTATCGCCAACCTGCTGTGGGCCATGGCGAAACTGGTGGACAACGGGCTGGAGCGGACACCAGTGCTCAAAGAGGCTCTGGTCGCGCTGTTGTCGCACGTGAACGTACAGAAAGAACAATTTAATGCCCAGGATATCGTAAGCCTGCTGTGGGCCATGGCGAAACTGGTGGACAACGGACAGGAGCGGACACCAGAGTTCAACGAGACCGTGGCCGCGTTGTTGCACCAGGTGAACGTACAGAAAGACCAATTTAATGCCCAGGAAATCACCAACCTGCTGTGGGCCATGGCGAAACTGGTGGACAACGGACAGGAGCGAACAACGGAGCTCAAAGATACTGTGCCCACACTGTTGCCCCACGTGAATGCACAGAAAGACCAATTTATTCCCCAGCATATCGCCAACCTGCTGTGGGCAATGGCAAAACTGGTGGACAACGGGTACGAGCAGACACCAGAGTTCAACGAAGCGGTGGCTACGCTGTTGACCTGCGTGATCGTACAAAAAGCTAACTTTAACCCACAGGAAATTGCCAACCTGCTGTGGGCCATGGCAAAACTGGTGGATCTCGGGCAGGAGCAGACACCAGGGCTCAACAAGGCTGTGGTCGCGCTGTTGCCCCCCGTGAACGCACACAAAGACCAATTTAATACCCAGGGTATTGCCAACCTGCTGTGGGCCACGGCTAAACTGGTGAACAGCGGGCAGGAGCTGACGCCAGAGCTCAAAGAAGTCGTGTCCGCGCTGTTGCCCTGGGTGAACGCACAGAAAGCTAACTTTAAACCACAGGAAATCAACAACCTGCTGTGGGCCATGGCGAAACTGGTGGATAACGGGCAGGAGCAGACACCGGAACTCAAAGATGCTGTGGCCGCACTGTTGCCCAACGTGAATGCACAGAAAGACCAATTTATTCCCCAGCATATCGCCAACCTGCTGTGGGCCATGGCAAAACTGGTGGACAACGGGTACGAGCAGACACCAGAGTTCAACGAAACGGTGGCTACGCTGTTCACCTGCGTGATCGTACAAAAAGCCAACTTTAACCCACAGAAAATCGCCAACCTGCTGTGGGCCATGGCGAAACTGGTGGACAACGGGCAGGAGCAGTCACCAGGGCTCAACGAGGCTGTGGTCGCGCTGTTGCCCCTCGTGAACGCACAGAAAGACCAATTCAATGCCCAGGGTATTGCCAACCTGCTGTGGGCCATGGCGAAACTGGGTGAACTCATTGAGCTGAATCTGGCTATCTCTACATTCGAATCGCTTGTCTATCGAATCAATAAGAACCTGCAGTTTTCTCAGGAAGAGATATCGATGTCTCTCTGGGGAGTCATGGTATGCTGTGCCAGGTTGCCTCCAGACTCCAATGCCAATAAAAATAACATGTTTGAAAAGCACATGGATGACCTGTTGACTCGCCTGGAAAATACCTCGCCAGATAATGAAGATGATCAAACCATCATGTTCATGGCCGCAAGTTGGCTTGGCAGAGCCTGTCCGGTCGTTCGCCATTACCAGACAAACATTTCAAAAACCCAGGTCGACTTCCGCGATCAACTCCAATCATATCTGCCCTCTTTGAAGATTGAAGAAGAAAAGAGTCTGAACTCATTACCTCCGGTTGACCTGCTACTGCCAGATCACAACGTTGTGATTGAAGTTCAGGGCCCCTCTCATTACGTGGGTGGTGATTTCAAAACCAGAAATGGTTCGACTCTGCTGAAAATCGCACTGCTGCAAAAATCAGGATTTGAGGTCATTGAAATCCCGGTTAACCAGCTGTTGAACAACGATTTGATGAAACCCTGTATTGATCAAATAAAGATCAGGACAGGCATCCCGCCACAGGGTCATGACTCTGTTTCACTTAAAAGACGGTGGACAAATGCTGCATACGTGACTGGTGAAGAACATTTAGAAAAGCCAACCAACCCGGCAAAGAGAAAGAAAACAGTCAGTAATCACCTTCCTCCTATCATGACTCAAGTAAACTTTTCTACACAATGAACTTCTGGCCAGAACAGCAGTCTGCTTTTTATATTTTCATGAATTAATGAAATATAATTATGGATAGAAGTTCTGCTGGTATCAGTGGTCAATACCCAAGATCAGATAACGGTTACAACCAACCGAATGGTCATGCCCCTTCTTCAATGCGTGGGCGATACCGACATGCCACAGTCAGACAATGGAATCATCCCCCCCGCACGGCACCGGGTCGCAATGAATTTTACCATTCTTCTGGCACACGCTCCTCTCAACATCTACAGTGCCGTTCAATAAACTCTGCTCAAGATTTTAATGCCCTCATCAAACCACAAATAATGGCTGGTCTGATGAGTAAATCGGATCGTTTCGGTCATCGCTATGATGGGCGAGATCACGGCCTATATGCCAGTTCAGTTAAAAAATACACGTTAGCTGCTAATAGACCGTTAAATCGAGCGGAACAAAGTCAGCTGATCAGTTTGCTGCAAAATTTCACAGCAACCCGGAACTGGAATTGGCGAAGCCTGACGACAACACTGCACTCATTGACTACAGCGGGTGTTTTTACCCTTCATAAACCCATGGATGCGCGAGTTAGACTTACTCAGGCTAACTTATTGTCAACGCTATTTGATGCAATAATATTTAACTGCAACCAAAAGCCTCCAGCCAGGGATATTGATGCCCTGGGAATCGCCAACCTGCTGTGGGCCATGGCAAAACTGGTGGACAACGGACAGGAACGGACACCAGAGCTAAACGGGGCCGTGGTCGCTTTGTTACACCACGTGAACGCACAGAAAAACCAGTTTAATGCCCAGGGCGTTGCCAACCTGCTGTGGGCCATGGCGAAACTGGTGGGCAACGGGCTGGAGCGTACACCAGGGCTCAAAGAGGCCGTGGCCACGCTGTTGCCCCTCGTGAACGCACAGAAAAACCAACTTAATGCCCAGGGCGTTGTCAACCTGCTGTGGGCCATGGCGAAACTGGTGGACAACGGGCTGGAGCGGACACCAGGTCTCAAAGATGCGGTGGCCGCCCTGCTGCCCCTCCTGAATGCAAAGAAAGACCAATTTAACGCCCAGGGCATTGCCAACCTGCTTTGGGCCATGGCGAAACTGGTGGACAACCAGCTGGAGCGGACACCAGGACTCAACGAGGCCGTGGCCGCCCTGTTGCCTCACGTGAATGCACATAAAGACCAGTTTATTCCTCAGCACATCGCCAACCTGCTGTGGGCCATGGCGAAACTGGTGGACACTATGCAGGAACAGACACCAGGGCTCAACGAGGCTGTGGCTGCCCTGTTGCCCCTCATGAACGCACAGAAAAACCAACTTAATGCCCAGGGCATTGCCAACCTGCTGTGGGCCATGGCGAAACTGGTGGACAACGGGCTGGAGCGGACACCAGGGGTCAACGAGGCCGTGGCCGCCCTGCTATCCCTCCTGGACGCACAGAAAAACCAGCTCAATGCCCAGAACATTGCCAACCTGCTGTGGGCCATGGCGAAACTGGTGGACAACGGGCTGGAGCAGACGCCTGTGTTCAAAGAGGCCGTGGCCGCCCTGTTGCCCCACGTGAACGCACAAAAAAACCAATTTATTCCGCAGGCTATTGCCAACCTGCTGTGGGCCATGGCGAAAATAGTAGACATCGGGCAGGAGCACACTCCAGGGGTCAAAGAGGCCGTAGCCGCGCTGTTGCCCCACGTGAACGCACAGGAAGACCAATTTAATACCCAGGGTATCGCCAACCTGCTATGGGCCATGGCGAAACTGGCGGACAACGGGCTGGAGCGGACACCAGGGCTCAAAAAGGCTTTAGCCGCCCTGTTGACCCACGTGAACGCACAAAAAAACCAATTTATTCCTCAGCATATCGCCAACCTGATGTGGGCCATGGCAAAACTGGTGGACAACGGGCTGGGGCTGACTCCAGAGTTCAAAGAGGCCGTGGTCGCGCTGTTGCCCCAAGTAAATGCACAGAAAGCCAACTTTAAACCACAGGAAATCGCCAACCTGCTGTGGGCCATGGCAAAACTGGTGGACAGCGGGCTGGAGCAAACACCAGAGCTCAAAGAGGCCGTGGCCGCGGTGTTGTCTCAGATGAACGCACAGAAAGCTAACTTCAATCCGCAGGAAATCACCAACCTTCTGTGGGCCATGGCGAAACTGGTGGACAACGGGCAGGAACGGACACCTCGTCTGAAAGAGGCCATAGCCGCGCTATTGCCCTACGTGCACAGACATAAAGACCAATTTGTTTCGCAGGGAGTCGCCAACTTGCTCTGGGCCATGGCGAAACTGGTGGACAACAGCCAGGAGCAGACACCAGATTTCAACAAGGCCGTGGCCGCGCTGCTGCCCCACATGAAAGTACAGAAAGCTGACTTTAAACCACAGGGAATCGCCAACCTGCTGTGGGCCATGGCGAAACTTTTGTACAACGGGATGGAGCAGACACCTGGATTCAAAGAGGCCGTGGCCAAACTGCTGCCCCTCGTGGACGCACAGAAAGACCAGTTTATTCCTCAGCATATCGCCAACCTGCTGTGGGCCATGGCAAAACTGGTAGATAGCGGCCAGGAGCGGACACCAGGACTCAAAGAGGCCGTGGCCGCGCTGTTGCCCCGCGTGAACGCACAGAAAAACCAATTTAATGCCCAGGGTATTGCCATCACGCTGTGGGCCATGGCGAAACTGGGTGAACTCCTTGAGCTGCACGTGGTTACCTCTACGTTCGAGTCGCTTGTCTATCGAATCAGTGAGGACCCTCAGTTTTCTCAGCAAGAGATACCGTTGTCTCTGTGGGGAGTCATGGTATGCTGTGCCAGGTTGTTTCTGGATTCCAATGCTAATAAAAGTAACGTGTTTGAAAAGCACATGGGTGACCTGTTCACTCGCCTGGAAAATACATTGCCAGACAATGAAGAGGAACAATCCATCATTACCATGGCGGCAAGTTGGCTTGGCAGAGCCTGTCCTGTCGTTCGCCATTACCATACAAACATTTCAAAAACCCAGGTCGACTTCCGCGATCAACTCAAATCATCTATTCCATTTTTGAAGATCGAAGAGGAAAAGAGTCTGAACTCATTACCTCCGGTTGACCTGCTGCTGCCAGATCACAACATGGTGATTGAAGTTCAGGGTCCCTCTCATTATGTTGGTGGTGATTTCAGAACCAGGAATGGTTCGACTCTGCTGAAAATCGCACTGTTGCAAAAAGCAGGATTTGAGGTCATTGAAATCCCGACTAACCAGCTTTTGAGCAACGATTTAATGAAACCCTATATTGATCGAATAAAGACCAGGATAGACATCCCGCCACAGGCTCATGGCTCTGTATCACTTAAAAGAAGGTGGGCAGGTACTGCATACATTACTGGTGAAGAACATTTAGCAGAGCAAACCAACCCGGCAAAGAGGAAGAAAACAAACAGTCAGTAATCGCCTTCCTCCCATCATGACTCAAATAAACTTTGCCGCACAATGAACTTCCGGGCAGCACAGCAGTCTGCTTTTCATATTTTCATGAATTAATGAAATATAATTATGGATAGAAGTTATGCTGGTATCAGTGGTCAATACGCAAGATCAGATAACGGTTACAACCAACCGAATGGCCATGCCCCTTCTTCAAGGCGTGGGCGATACAGACATGCCACAGTCAGACAATGGAATCATCCCCCCCACACTGCACCGGGTCGCAATCAATTTTACCATTCTTCTGGCACACGCTCGTCTCAACATCTACAGTACCGTTCAGTAAACTCTGCTCAAGATTTTAATGCCCTCATCAAACCAGAAATAATGGATGACCTGGTAAGTCAATCTGATCGTTTCGGTCAACGCTATAATGGGAGAAATCACGGGCAATATGCCAGCTCAATTAAAAAATACACGTCAGCTGTTCAAAGACCGTTAAATCGAGCTGAACAAAGCCAGCTGATGCGTTTGCTACAAAATTTCACAGCAACGCGGAGCTGGAATTGGCGAAGCCTGACGACAACACTTCACTCATTGACTTCAGCGGGTGTTTTTACCCCTTATAAACCCATGGATGAGCGTGTTCAGCTCACTCAGGTTGCCTTATTGTCGACACTACTTGATGCAATAATATTCAACTGCAACCAAAAACCTGAAGCCAGTGATATTGGTGCTCAGGAAATCGCTAACCTGCTGTGGGCCATGGCGAAACTGGTGGACAACGGGCAGGAGCGGACGCCAGAGTTCAACGAGGCCGTGGCCGTGTTGTTGCCCCATGTGAACGCACAGAAAAAACAATTTATTCCTCAGGGAATCGCCAACCTGCTGTGGGCCATGGCGAAACTGGTGGACAACGGGCAGGAGCGGACACCAGGGCTCATAGAAGCTGTGGCCACCCTGCTGCCCCTACTGAATGCAAAGAGAGACCAATTTAACGCCCAGGGTATTGCCAACCTGCTGTGGGCCATGGCGAAACTGGTGGACAACGGACAAGAGCAAACACAAGAGCTCAAAGAGGCCGTGGCTGCGCTGTTGCCCCGCGTGAACGCACAGAAAGCTGACTTTAAACCACAGGAAATCACTAGCCTGCTGTGGTCCATGGCGAAACTGATGGACAACGATTGGAAGTGGGTACCAGGGCTCAAAGAGACTGTGGCCGTGTTGTTGCCCCACGTGAACGCACAGAAAAACCAATTTAATGCCCAAGAAATCTCCAACCAGCTGTGGGCCATGGCGAAACTGGTGGACAAAGGTCAGGAGCGGACACCGGGTCTCAACGAGGCCGTGGCCGTGCTGTTGCCCCACGTGAACGTACAAAAAGCCAACTTTACACCACAGGGTATCGTCAACCTGCTGTGGGCCATGGCGAAACTGGTGGACAACGGGCAGGAATGGACACCAGAGTTCAACAAGGCTCTGGGGGCGCTGATGCCCCTCGTGATCGCAAAGAAAGACTGGTTTATTCCTCAGCATATCGTCAACCTGCTGTGGGCCATGGCAAAACTGGAGGACAACGGGCAGGAGCGGACACCCGGTTTCAACGAGGCTGTGGTCGCGCTGCTGCCCCTCGTAACCCCACAGAAAGACCAGTTGAGTCCTCAGCATATCGCTAACCTGCTGTGGGCCATGGCAAAACTGGAGGACAACGGGCATGACCGGACACCAGGTCTCAACGAGACCCTGACCGTACTGTTGCCCCACGTGAACGCACAGAAAGCTGACTTTAAACCCCAGGAAATCACCAACCTGCTTTGGGCCATGGCGAAACTGGTGGACAACGGGCTGGAGCAGACACCAGAGTTCAACGAAGCCGTAGCTGCGCTGTTGCCCTGCGTGACCGTACCAAAAACCAACTTTAATCCACAGCATATCGCTAACCTGCTGTGGGCCATGGCGAAACTGGTAGATAACGGGCAGGAGCAAACACCAGAGTTCAAAAAGGCCGTGGCCGCACTGTTGCCCCACGTGAACGCACAGAAAGACCAATTTACTGCCCAGGGCATCGCCAACCTGTTACAGGCCATGGCGAAACTGGTAGATAACGGGCAGGAGCAAACACCAGAGCTCAACGCGACCATGGTCGCCCTGTTGCCCCGGGTGAACGCACAGAAAGACCAATTTATTCCTCAGCATATCGCCAACCTGCTCTGGGCCATGGCGAAACTGGTGGACAACGGGCAGGAGCAGACACCAGGACTCAACGAGGCCGTGGCGGCGCTGTTGCCCTTCGTGAACATACAAAAAGCTAACTTTAACCCACAGGAAATCGCCAACCTGCTTTGGGCCATGGCGAAACTGGCAGACAACAGGCAGGAGCAGACACCAGGGTTCAACGAGGCCGTGACCGCGCTGATGCCCTTCGTAAATGGACAAAAAGCTAACTTTAAACCACAGGGTATCGCCAACCTGCTTTGGGCCATGGCGAAACTGGTGGATAATGCGCTGGAGCGGACATCAGGTCTCAAAGAGGCCGTGGCCGCCCTGTTGCCCCTCGTAAACGCACAAAAAACTAACTTTAAACCACAGGAAATCGCTAACCTGCTTTGGGCCATTGCGAAACTGGGTGAACTCGTTGAGCTGAACCTGGTTACCTCTGCGTTCAACTCGCTTCTCTATCGAATCAGTAAGAACCTTCAGTTTTCCAAGAAAGAGATATCGATGTCTCTCTGGGCATTAATGGTATGCTGTGCCAGATTGTTTCTAGACTCCAATACCAATAGAAATAACGTGTTTGAAAAACACATGGATGACCTGCTCATTCGCCTGGAAAATACATCGCCAGATAATAAAGAGGATCAATCCATCATTAACATGGCTGCAAGTTGGCTTGGCAGAACCTGTTCGGTCGTCCGCCATTACCAGACAATCATTTCAAAAAACCAGGCCGACTTCCGTGATCAACTCAAATCATCTATTCCATCTTTGAAGATCGAAGAGGAAAAGAGTCTGAACTCATTACCTCCGGTTGACTTGCTTCTGCCAGATCACAACATGGTGATTGAAGTTCAGGGACCGCATCATTATGTAGGTGGTGATTTCAAAACCAGGAATGGTTCGACTCTGCTTAAAATCGCACTGTTGCAAAAAGCAGGATTTGAGGTCATTGAAATCCCGACTAACCAGCTTTTGAATAACGATTTAATGAAACCATACATTGATCAAATAAGGATCAGGGAGAGCATCCCGCCACAGGGCTATGGCTCTGTTTCACTTAAAAGAGGGTGGACAGACGCTGCATACGTGACTGCCGAACAACATTTAGCAGAGCAAACCAACCCGGCAAAGAGGAAGAAAACAAACAGCCAGTAATCGCCTTCCTCCCATCATGACTCAAGTAAACTTTTCCGCACAATGAACTTCTGGGCAGAACAGCAGTCTGCATTTTATATTTTCATGAATTAATGAAATATAATTATGGATAGAAGTTATGCTGGTATCAGTGGTCATTACACAAGATCAAATAACAGTTACAACCAACCAAATAGCCATGCCCCTTATTCAAGGCGTGGTCGATATAGACATGCCCCAGTCAGACAGCGGGATAATCATCCCCGCTCTACCCCGAGATGTAATGAATTTCACCATTCTTCCGGGACACACCCTTCTCAATATTTAATGCATCGTTCAGTAAACTGTGCTCAAGATTTTAATGCCCTCATCAAACAGGAAATAATGAATGACCTGGTCAGTAAATCGGATCGTTTCGGTCATCGCTATGATGGGAGAAATCACGGTCAGTATGCCAGTTCAGTTAAAAAATACTCATCAGCTGCTAAAAGACCGTTAAATCGAGCGGAACAAAGCCAGCTAATACGTTTGCTTCAAAATTTCACGGCAACCCGGAACTGGAATTGGCGAAGCCTGACCACAACACTTCACTCATTTACTTCAGCGGGTGTTTTTACCCTTCATAAACCCGTGGATGAGCGTGTTAAGCTTACTCAGACTGCCTTATTGTTTACTCTGCTCGATGCAATAAGGTTCAAGTGTAACCAAAAATCTGAAGCCAGGGATATTGATCCTCAGGGAATCGCTAACCTGCTGTGGGCCATGGCGAAACTGGTGGACAACGGCCAGGAGCGGACGCCAGGGCTCAACAAGGCCGTGGTCGCGCTGTTGCCCCTCGTGAACGTACGGAAAGCTAACTTTAACCCACAGGAAATCGCCAACCTGCTGTGGGCCATGGCGAAACTGGTGGACAATGGGCAGGAGCGAACGTCAGGGCTCAACGAGGCCGTGGCCGCGCTATTACCCCTCGTGAACGCACAGAAAGACCAATTTATTCCTCAGCATATCGCTAACCTGCTGTGGGCCATGGCGAAACTGGTGGACAACGGCCAGGAGCGGACGCCAGGGCTCAACGAGGCCGTGGCCGCGCTGTTGCCCCTCGTGAACGCACAGAAAGACCAATTTAATGCCCAGGGGATCGCCAACCTGCTGTGGGCCATTGCAAAACTGATGGACAACGGGCAGGAGCGGACACCAGACATCGAAGAGGCCGTGGCCGCGCTGTTGCACCATGTGATCGTACAGAAAGACCAATTTATTCCCCAGCATATCGCCAACCTGCTGTGGGCCATGGCAAAGCTGGTGGACAACGGGCAGGAGCAGACAACAGAGTTTAACGAGGCCCTGGCCGCGCTATTGCCCCACGTGAACGCACAGAAAGCTGACTTTAAACCACAGGGGATCGCCAGCCTGCTGTGGGCCATGGCGAAACTGGTGGACAACGGGCAGGAGTGGGCACCAGGGCTCAAAGAGACCGCAGCCGCGCTGTTACCCCTCGTGAACGCACGGAAAGACCAATTTAATGCCCAGGGGATCGCCAACTTGCTGTGGGCCATGGCGAAACTGGTGGACAACGGGCAGGAGCAGACACCAGAGCTCAACGAGACCGTAGCCGCGCTGTTGCCCCACGTGAAGATACAGAAAGACCAATTTAATGCCCAGGGTAACGCCAGCCTGCTGTGGGCCATGGCGAAACTGGCGGACAAAGGGCAGGAGCGGACATCAGATCACAACGAGGCCGTGGCTGTGCTGTTACCCCGCGTGAAAGCACAGAAAGACCAATTTATTCCCCGGCATATCGCCAACCTGCTGTGGGCCATAGCGAAACTGGTGGACAACGGGCAGGAGCGAACGCCAGGGCTTAACGAGACCGTGGCCGCGCTATTGCCCCACTTTCACGCCCGGAAAGACCACCTCAATGCCCGGGATATCGCCAACCTGCTGTGGGCCATGGCGAAACTGGTAGACAACTGGCAGGAGCGGACACCAGGGCTCAACGGTGCCGTGGCCGCGCTATTGCCCCACGTGACCGTTCGGAAAGACCAATTTAATGCCCAGGATATCGCCAACATACTGTGGGCCATAGCGAAACTGGTGGACAACGGGCAGGAGCGGACACAAGGGCTTAAAGAAGCCGTGGCCGTGCTGTTGCCTCATTTAAATGCCCAGAAAGTCCAATTTAATGCCCAGAATATTGCTAACATTCTGTGGGCCATGGCAAAACTGGTGGACAACGGATTGGAGTGGATACCAGAGTTCAACAAGGCCGTGGCCGCTCTGCTGCCCTGCGTGAACGCACAGGAAGACCAATTAATTCCTCAGCATATCGCCAACCTGCTGTGGGCCATGGCAAAATTTGTGGACAACGGGCAGAAGCAGACACGAGAGTTTAAAGAGGCAGTGGTTACACTGTTGCTCCACGTAAATGCACAAAAAGCTAACTTTAACCCACAGGGAATCACCAACCTGCTGTGGGCAATGGCGAAACTGGTGGACAACGCGCAGGAGCGGACACCAGGGCTCAACGAAGCTGTGGTCGCGCTGTTGTCCATCGTGAACACACAGAAAGACCAATTTAATGCCCAGGGTATTGCCAATTTGCTGTGGGCCACGGCCAAACTGGGTGAACTCGTTGAGTTGAACGTGGCTACTTCTACGTTGGAATTGCTCGTCTATCGAATCAGTGAGAACCTTCAGTTTTCTCAGGAAGAAATAGCAATGTCTCTCTGGGGAGTCATGGTATGCTGTGCCAGGTTGGCTCTAGACTCCAATGCCAATAAAAATAACGTGTTTGAAAAGCACATGGATGACCTGTTGACTCGCCTCGAAAATACATCGCCAGATAATGAAGAGGATAAATCCATCATGATCATGGCCGCAAGTTGGCTTGGCAGAGCCTGTCCGGTCATCCGCCATTACCAGACAACCATATCAAAAACCCAAGCCGACTTCCGCGATCAACTCCAATTATCTATTCCATCTCTGAAGATTGAAGAAGAAAAGAGTCTGAACTCATTACCTCCGGTTGACCTGCTTCTGCCAGATCACAACATAGTGATTGAAGTTCAGGGACTCTCTCATTACGTGGGTGGTGATTTCAATACCAGAAAGGGTTCAACTCTGCTTAAAATCGCACTGTTGCAAAAAGCAGGATTTGAGGTCATTGAAATCCCGACTAACCAGCTATTGAACAAAGATTTGATGAAACCATATATTGATCAAATAAAGATCAAGGTAAGTATCCCGCCACAGGGTCATGACTGTGTATCACTTAAAAGGGGCTGGGCAGGTTCTGCATACGTTACTGCCGAAGAACAGTTAGCAGAGCAAACCGGTAAACCAGCAAAGAGGAAGAAAACAAGCAGCCAGTAATCGCCTTCCTCACATCATGACTCAAGAACCTTCTTCATATTCCGGGAAGGAATGCCAGTGTTGAACACCTGTTACCCATACATCTCGCCCCGGATGATTTGAAAATATCGGATGGGTGGCATCAAGAGTAGATGTATTTCCCCTACCAATTACGTTTGCAAAAATTCCAGCAAAATGAACTTCTGAACAGCATCGCAGTCTGCTTTTTATATTTTCATGAATTAATGAAATATAGTTATGCATAGAAGCTCTGCTGGTATAAGTGGTAAATACGCAGGATCCGATAATGATTACAAACAATCGGATAACCATGCCGCTACTTCAAGGCGTGGGCGATACAGACATGGCACAGTCAGAAAGAGGGATAATCCCCTCCGCAATACCCCGGTGCGTAATAAATTTTACCATTCTTCTGCCGCAAGCCCATCTCAATATCTACTGCGCCGTTCAGTAAACCCTGCTCAAGATTTTAATGCCCTCATCAAACCAGAAATAATGGATGACCTGGTGAGTAAATCGAATCGTTTCGGTCATCGCTATGATGGGAGAAATCACGGTCAATACGCCAGTTCAATAAAACAATACACGTCAGCTTCTAAAAGACCTTTAAATCGGGATGAACAAAGCCAGCTGATACGTTTCCTGAAGAATTTTACCGCAACTCGGCGCTGGAATTGGCGAAGCCTGACGACAACACTGCACTCATTTACTTCAGCAGGTGTTTTTACCCCTCATAAACCCACAGATGAGCGTGTGAAGCGTACTCAGGCTGCCTTATTGTTTACTCTGCTTGATGCAATAATATTCAAGTGCAACCAAAAACCTGAAACTAGGGATATTGGCACCCAGGAAATCGCCAACCTGCTGTGGGCTATGGCGAAACTGGTCCACAACGGGCAGGAGCGGACACCTGGACTCAACAAGGCCGTGGCCGTGCTGTTGCCCCACGTGAACGCACAGAAAGCGCAATTTAATGCCCAGGGGATCGTCAACCTGTTGTGGTCCATAGCGAAACTGGTGGACAACGGGCAGGAGTTGACACCAGAGTTCAAAGAGGTTGTAGCCGCGCTACTCCCCCACGTGGACGCACAGAAAGACCAATTTATTACTCAGCATCTCGCCAACCTGATGTGGGCCATGGCGAAACTGGTGGACAACGGGCAGGAGCTGACACCAGGGCTCAAAAAGGCCGTAGCCGCGCTATTCCCCCATGTGAACGCACAGAAAGACCAATTTATTCCTCAGCATCTCGCCAACCTGATGTGGGCCATGGCGAAACTGGTGGACAACGGGCAGGAGCGGACACCAGGGCTCAAAGAGGCCGTAGCCGCGCTATTCCCCCACGTGAACGCACAGAAAGACCAATTTATTCCTCAACATCTCGCTAACCTGATGTGGGCCATGGCGAAACTGGTGGACAACGGGCAGGAGCTGACACCAGGGCTCAAAGAGGCCGTAGCCGCGCTGTTGCCCAATGTGAAGGCAAAGAAAGCTAACTTTAAACCACAGGAAATCACCAATCTGCTGTGGGCCATGGCGAAACTGGTGGACAACGGGCAGGAGCAAACACCACGGCTCAAAGAGGCCCTGGCCGCGCTGTTGCCCTACGTGAACGCACAGAGAGACCAATTTATTCCTCAGCATATCGCCAACCTGCTGTGGGCCATGGCGAAACTGGTGGACAACGGGCAAAAGTGGACACCCGAGCTTAAAGAGGCTGTGGCCGCACTGTTACCTCACCTGAACGCACAGAAAGACCAATTTAATGCCCAGGAAATCGCCAACCTGCTGTGGGCCATGGCAAAACTGGTCCACAACGGGCAGGCACGGACACCTGGACTCAACAAGGCCGCAGCCGTACTGTTGCCCCATGTGAGCGCAGAGAAAGCTCACTTTAACCCACAGGAAATCACCACACTGCTGTGGGCCATGGCGAAACTGGCAGACAAAGGGCCAGAGTGCACCCCAAGGCTCAAAGAGACCTTGGCCGGACTATTGCCCCACGTGAACGCACAGAAAGACCACTTTATTCCTCAGCATATCGCCAACCTGCTGTGGGCCATGGCGAAACTGGGTGAACTAGTTGAGCTGAATATGGTTACATCCACCTTCGAATCGCTTGTTTACCGATTCAGTGAAACCCCTCAGTTCTCTCAGCAAGAGATATTGATGTCTCTCTGGGGAGCAATGGTATGCTGTGCCAGGTTGGCTCTGATCCCCAATGCCAATAAAAATAACGTGCTTGAAAAGCACATTGATGACCTGTTTACTCGCCTGGAAAATACATCCCCGGATAATGAAGAGGAACAATCCATCATTGTCATGGCTGCAATTTGGCTTGGCAGAGCGTACCCGGTCGCCCCCCATTACCAGACAACCATTTCAAAACCTCAAGCCGATTTCCGCAACCAACTCCAATCGAGCATTCCCTCTTTGAAGATTGAAGAAGAAAAGAGTCTGAACTCATTACCTCCGGTTGACCTGCTACTGCCAGATCACAACATTGTGATTGAAGTTCAGGGATCGTCTCATTACGTGGGTGGTGATTTCAAAACCAGGAATGGTTCGACTCTGCTGAAAATCGCACTTCTGCAAAAATCAGGGTTTGAGGTCATTGAAATCCCGGTTAACGAGCTTGGGAACCTGAATTCAATGAAAATATGTATTGATTACATAAAGAACAGGGTAGACATCCCGACACAGAGGCATGACTCTGTATCGCTTAAAAGAGGGAGGGCAGGTGCTGCATACGGAACTGCCGAAGAACAGTTAGGAGAGCAAACCAACTCAGCAAAGAGGAAGAAAACAAACCGCCATTAATCGCCTTCCTCCCATCATGACTCAAGTAAACTTTTCTGCAAAATGAACTTCTGAACAGAACAGCAGTCTGCTTTTTATATTTTCATGAATTAATGAAATATAATTATGGATAGAAGTTCTGCTGGTATCAGTGGTCAATACGCAAGATCAGGTAATGATTACAATCAACCGAATGACCAGGCCGCTTCCAGGCGTGGGCGATATAGACATGCCACAGTCAGGCAGTGGGATAATACCCCACGCACAAACCCGGAGCGTAATAAATTTTCCCATTCTTCTGCCGCAAGCCCATCTCAATATCTACTGCGCCGTTCAGTAAACCCTGCTCAAGATTTTAATGCCCTCATCAAACCAGAAATAATGGATGACCTGGTGAGTAAATCGAATCGTTTCGGTCATCGCTATGATGGGAGAAATCACGGTCAATACGCCAGTTCAATAAAACAATACACGTCAGCTTCTAAAAGACCTTTAAATCGGGATGAACAAAGCCAGCTGATACGTTTCCTGAAGAATTTTACCGCAACTCGGCGCTGGAATTGGCGAAGCCTGACGACAACACTGCACTCATTTACTTCAGCAGGTGTTTTTACCCCTCATAAACCCACAGATGAGCGTGTTAAGCGTACTCAGGCTGCCTTATTGTTTACTCTGCTTGATGCAATAATATTCAAGTGCAACCAAAAACCTGAAGCCAGGGATATTGGCACTCAGGAAATCGCCAACCTGCTGTGGGCTATGGCGAAACTGGTCCACAACGGGCAGGAGCGGACACCTGGACTCAACAAGGCCGTGGCCGTGCTGTTGCCCCATGTGAACGCACAGAGAGCTAACTTTAAACCACAGGAAATCGCCAACCTACTCTGGGCCATGGCGAAACTGGTGGACAACAGGCTGAAGCGGACACCAGAACTCAAAGAGGCCATGGCTGCACTGTTGCCCCACGTGAACGCACAGAAAGCGCAATTTACTGCCCAGGGGATCGTCAACCTGTTGTGGTCCATGGCGAAACTGGTGGACAACGGGCAGGAGCTGAGACCAGGGCTCAAAGAGGCCGTAGCCGCGCTGTTGACCCATGTGAACGCACAGAAAGCTAACTTTAAACCCCAGGAAATCACCAACCTACTGTGGGCCATGGCGAAAATGGTGGACAACGGGCAGGAGCAAACACCACGGCTCAAAGAGGCCTTGGCCGCGCTGTTGCCCCACGTGAACGCACAGAAAGCTAACTTTCAACCACAGGAAATCGCCAACCTGGTGTGGGCCATGGCGAAACTGGCGGACAACGGGCAGGAACAGATACCAAGGCTCAACGAGGCTGTGACCGCGCTGCTACCCCACGTGAACGCACAGAAAGACCAATTTAATGCCCAGGGCATCGCCAACCTGCTGTGGGCCATGGCGAAACTGGTGGACAACGGGCAGGAGCAGATACCAGAGCTCAACGAAGCCGTAGCCGCGCTGTTGCCCCACGTGAACGCACAGAAAGCTAACTTTAAACCACAGGGTATCGCCAACCTGCTGTGGGCCATGGCGAAACTGGTGGACAACGGGCAGGAGCTGACACCAAGGCTCAACGAGACTGTGGCCGCGCTGTTGCCCCGCGTGATCGCACAGAAAGACCAATTTATTCCTCAGCATATCGCCAACCTGCTGTGGGCCATGGCGAAGCTGGGTGAGCTAGTTGAGCTGAATGTGGTTACATCCATGTTCGAATCGCTTGTTTACCGAATCAGTGAAAACTCTCTGCTCCCTCATCAAGCGATATCGATGTCTCTCTGGGGAGTCATGGTATGCTGTGCCAGATTGGCTCTAGACTCCAATGCCAATAAAAACAACGTGTTTGAAAAGCACATGGATCACCTGTTGACACGCCTGGAAAATACATCCCCGGATAATGAAGAGGAACAATCCATCATTGTCATGGCCGCAAGTTGGCTTGGCAGAGCGCGTGCCCGGTCATCCCCCATTACCAGACAATCATTTCAAAACCTCAAGCCGACTTCCGCGATCAACTCCAATTGTGCATTCCATCTTTGCAGATTGAAGAAGAAAAGAGTCTGAACTCATTACCTCCGGTTGACCTGCTACTGCCAGATCACAACATGGTGATTGAAGTTCAGGGATCGTCTCATTACGTGGGTGGTGATTTCAAAACCAGGAATGGTTCGACTCTGCTTAAAATCGCACTGTTGCAAAAATCAGGGTTTGAGGTCATTGAAATTCCGGCTAACGAGCTTGGGAACCTGAATTCAATGAAAATATGTATTGATCACATAAAGAACAGGGTAGACATCCCGCCACAGGGGCATGACTCTGTATCGCTTAAAAGAAGGTGGACAGATGCTGCTGCATACGTTACTGCCGAAGAACATTTAGAAGAGCAAACCAGCCCAGCAAAGAGGAAGAAAACAAACAGCCATTAATCGCCTTTATCCCATCATGACTCAAGTAAACTTTTCCGCCAAATGAACTTCTGAGCAGAACAGCAGTCTGCTTTTTATATTTTCATGAATTAATGAAATATAATTATGGATAGAAGTTCTGCTGGTATCAGTGGTCAATACACAAGATCAGATAATGGTTACAACCAACCGAATGGCCATGCCCCTTCTTCCGGGCGTGGGCGATATAGACATGCCACAGTCAGACAGCAGGATAGTCACCCCCTCTCTACCCCGAGATGTAATGAATTTCACCATTTTTCTGGCACACGCCCTTCTCAATATTTAATGCACCGTTCAGTAAACTCTGCTCAAGATTTTAATGCCCTCACCAAACAGGAAATAATAGCTGGTCTGGTGAGTAGATCAGATCATTTCGGTGATCGCTATGATGGGAGAAATCACGGGCAATATGCCAGTTCAATTAAAAAATACGCGTCAGCGTCTAAAAGGCCTTTAAATCGAGCGGAACAAAGCCAGCTGATGCGTTTGTTACAAAATTTCACGGCAACGCGGAGCTGGAATTGGCGAAGCCTGACGACAACACTTCACTCATTTACTTCAGCGGGTGTTTTTACCCCTCATAAACCCATGAGTGAACATGTTAAGCTCACTCAAACTTCCTTATTGTCAACACTACTTGATGCAATAATATTTAACTGCAACCAAAAACCTGAAGCCAGGGATATTGATCCCCAGGGAATCGCCAACCTGCTTTGGGCCATGACGAAACTGGTGGACAGCGGACAGGAGCAGACACCAGAATTCAACGAGGCCGTGGCCGCGCTGTTGCCCCACGTGAAGACAAAGAAAGCTCGCTTTAAACCACAGGAAGTCACCAACCTGGTGTGGGCCATGGCGAAACTACTGGACAACGGGCAGGAGCGTGCAGCAGAGCTCAAAGAGGCTGTGGCCGCCCTGTTGCCCTTCGTGCAAGCACAGAAAAACCAACTTAATGCCCAGGGCATTGCCAACCTGCTGTGGGCCATGGCGAAACTGATGGGCAACGGGCTGGAGCGGACACCAGTGCTCAAAGAGTCCGTGGTCACGCTGTTGCCCCTCGTGAACCTACAGAAAAACCAACTTAATGCCCAGAGCATTGTCAACCTGCTTTGGGCCATGGCGAAACTGGTGGACAACGGGCTGGAGCAGACACCAGGTCTCAAAGATGCTGTGGCCACCCTACTGCCCCTCCTGAATGCAAAGAAAGACCAATTTAACGCCCAGGGTATTGCTAACCTGCTGTGGGCCATGGCGAAACTGGTGGACAACCGGCTGAGGCGGACACCAAAGCTCAACGACGCCGTGACCGCCCTGTTGCCCCGCGTGAACGCACAGAAAAACCGATTTATTCCCCAGCATATCACCAACCTGCTGTGGGCCATGGCGAAACTGGTGGACAATGGGCAGGAGCAGACACCAGAGCTCAATGAGGCCGTGGCCGCCCTATTGCCCCATGCAAACGCACAGAAAGACCAATTTAATGCCCAGGGCATTGTCAACCTGTTGTGGGCCATAGCGAAACTGGTGGACAACGGGCTGGACCGGACACCAGAGCTCAACGAGGCCGTGGCCGCGCTGTTGCCCCGGGTGAACGCACAGAAAGCTAACTTTACACCACAGGAAATCACCAACCTGTTGTGGGCCATGGCGAAACTGGTGGATAAAGGACTGGAGCGGACACCAGGTCTTAACGAGGCCGTGGCCGTGCTGTTGCCCCAAGTGAACGCACAGAAAGATCAGTTTATTCTTCAGCATATCGTCAACCTGCTGTGGGCCATGGCGAAACTGGTGGACAAAGGGCAGGAGCAGACACCAGGGCTCAACGAGGCTGTGGTCACACTGTTGCCCCTCGTGAACACACAGAAAGACCAATTTAATGCCCAGGGTATTGCCAACCTGCTTTGGGCCACGGCAAAACTGGGTGAACTCGTTGAGCTGAACGTGGCTACCTCTGCGTTCGAATCGCTTGTCTATCGAATCAGTGAGAACCTTCAGTTTTCTCAGGAAGAGATATCAATGTCTCTCTGGGGAGTCATGGTATGCTGTGCCAGGTTGGCTCTAGACTCCAATGCCAATAAATCCAATGCCAATAAAAATAATGTGCTTGAGAAGCACATGGATAACCTGTTGACTCGCCTGGAAAATATATCGCCAGATAGTGGAGAGGATCAATCCATCATGGTCATGGCCGCAAGCTGGCTTGGCAGAGCCTCTCCGGTCGTCCCCCATTACCAGACAGCCATTTCAAAAAACCAGGCCGACTTCCGCGATCAACTCCAATTATCTATTCCATCTTTGCAGATCGAAGAAGAAAAGAGTCTGAACTCATTACCTCCGGTTGACCTGCTTCTGTCAGATCACAACGTTGTGATTGAAGTTCAGGGTCCGTCTCATTACGTGGGTGGTGATTTCAAAACCAGGAATGGTTCGACTCTGCTTAAAATCGCACTGTTGCAAAAAGCAGGATTTGAGGTCATTGAAATCCCGACTAACCAGCTTTTGAACAACGATTTAATGGAACCATATATTGATGAAATAAAGATCAGGGTAAGCGTCCCGCCACAGGGTCATGACTCTGTATCACCTGAAAGAGGTCGGACAGATGCAGCAACGTTACTGCCGAAGAACATTTAGCAGAGCAAACCAACCCGGCAAAGAAGAAAACAAACAGTTAGTAATCGCCTTCCTCCCATCATGGCTCAAGTAAACTTTTTCGCAAAATGAACTTCTGAACAGAACAGCAGTCTGCTTTTTATATTTTCATGAATTAATGAAATATAATTATGGATAGAAGTTCTGCTGGTATCAGTGGTCAATACGCAAGATCAGGTAATGATGACAACCAACCAAATGACCGTGC
>NZ_JAGHQW010000064.1 GCF_017744115.1 Salinisphaera sp. G21_0
GGCAGTCTCTTCATGATGCAATCCCGTCATCCTTGAAAGGGTCTCAAGAACGAGGGTAACGGTTATTGAAATAGACTGCGCCGCTGGCTGGAAAAGGGTGGCCGGATGTTACCGGAATAGGTGGCCGGATGTTACCGGAATGGGTGGCCGAATGTTTCCGGAATCAGTGGCCGAATGCTTCCGGAATACCCATGTAATGAAGATACTCCTCCTGGAGAGGGTGGCATTGCGGTTGCCCTCAATGCACAGCCAGCAGACACTCCAATTTACTGGGCAATGCCAATACTGTCCGAAGGGAGTCTTGATGCTGCAGAAATACAGGCGGTATGGACATAGGAGGAAGCATGGCCACCACGAACATCTGGCAGCAATTTAAGGCTCTGATTCCTGAAGGCGTCCGTGTCGTTGCCACCATTACCACCAATAACGGTAACGGCACCAGTCAGGCACAGCTCCGGGATGGCTCGGTGATTACTGTCAAAGGGGAGTCAATGTCTGCAGGACAAAAGGCATTTATCCAAGATGGTGAGATAAAAGGCACTGCGCAGAGTCTGGCGCAGTATGAGGTGGAGGTTTGAAGTAATCAAGAATCCGTTTTCTTCGATAGTTCATATCAAACTCTAAATTCGGGAATTAAAACTCTTCTTCTATTAAAGCAGTAGCAGTTTTCAAAAAAGCTACAGCATTTTCAATTAAAGAAATTACATCATTATCTTTTTTATTTATTATTACTGATAGAAATGTAGAGTGTGAATAAGATAATGACACTGCTCTATATACTGAATCATAAAAATCTTTTAGTTCCGAAGCTTGGGCTGCATTATATATGCTATAGCCTAAATTTTTCAGAGGATTTGCTTCATATATATCTATTTCTTCTTTCAGTAATCTAGCATTTTCAGGAGTGAGCATCTTTTCATCAGCTTGATCTTCGTTTTTACTGATTCCTTTTAATGATTTGGGAATACTAACTTTAGAACTGTTTATTAGTTGTGCAATGAATTCAGGATTTCTAACTAGAGCAAACATGTTGAAAAGATGCTCCATTGATAAGCGATATATTGTGTATGCTTCATCAATATAATCATTATTTATTAGACTCGCTACGCATTCATTGTTTTGGATGAATTTATTCCAGAATTTTAGTGCCAACACTTTGCTTTCATCTAAGCTATTTGAGTCTAACTTATCCAAGATCAACTTTGATCTAATTACTTCCGTTGTAATCTCTTCTGTTTTATACATTTTATCTTGCATAGTATTTGTCGTTCACAGTGATTTAACTGAAACCAGTTCGAAAAAGTAGATTCTGATGAATCATATCCTGGTGAAATCAGTATTATCAGACCACACCGAGAAGTCACGGTTTCAAAATGAACGGTGTATAAGTAGTTTTTCAGATGTATCAACACATCAGCCGATATTGTAAAAAGAAAGACCTCCCCCCCAGGGCGGTAGAATCGGATGTACGTTCATGCAGAAATAGTAACACGTCGTTATATCAAGTTCAGGTGTATGACCAATAAAGTGACAATAGCGAGCTGTAATCGACTTCTTACGGCACCTTATGTCGTCTAAAACGGCTTAAATAAAAACGTACGTACAGCCGATTCTACCGCCCTGCCTCCCCCCCTCCCTGCTGCTGTGAGTGAGGTTTATTGCCTAAAACTGATCCTCAGAAAAGCAATATGGCTCCGAAATAATCTAATAAATAATAAAATCTTTAAAAACAAAGTGCCAACTTTACCATAATAATTAACTAATTGTCCTTCAGGCCAGAGTGAATGATGTATTTGTTTAAGCTGCGTTATTAAATTCGGTGATTTGTAGTTGTGTAATATTGAGGTTGTTCCTTTCCGACCAAAATCATGTGATCGACTGCAACCAATACTCATTGATAGTAAATCGAGTTTCGATGGTGCCTGTATTTTGTTTGATATTTTCCTTATAGCTTTTTCATAATGTGTTCTAACCTGTTGAAGATTATTAGAATCAAGAGTGTCGAAGTAGGATAGTATTCCAGAAAAACATGAATTATCTTTTGGTGCAAGCGATGCTACCCAGTTTTCGGTTTGCAGGTTAGATACTATTGTTCCATCATTACTTTGCTCGAGATATTCTACAGTTTTAACTTGTGGTTCCAAGGTGGCCTCTATTAGGTGCCAATATTTGAGTAATGCCGTTTCAGGAATACGAGGAGTAAAAAAATCATGTTCTAAAATAATTCCAACTGACATTGGAAAGTGCGGTGCATGATCTTTACGGTAATTAGAACGCGCAACATAGTGGCCAAACCAAACTTTATCATAATATGCATGACTAAGCAGCATTTGAGTACTGCCAAAGAGTCCGCTATCTACAAGCAAAATTATTTTATTTTCCCCAGTTAATTGAATAAGATAAGATTTAAATAGCTGTGTTTGTTCTTTTATATGGCTACGGATCATTAAAGTTAGTTCGCCTTTCCCAAAAAATAGATCATTAACACTTTTCAGGTTGACTGCAGTTTTCTCAAAAGGCTTTATAGTGGTTTCAATATTTTTTGCTTGTTTTGGTAAAAATGCTTTTGCTAAGGTAGCAATATTGGTATTGAAGAACTCTCTTCTAAGGTTAGCTAAAACTAGTTCTGGAGAATTCGGAAAGCAGACTTTTGAAGCTAGCAGCCTTGAAATCATGAAATAACGGCAACTCACTGGTAGTGGTATTTCCATTTTTTCCAGAAACCTTTCATATAGGATTCGCAATCTAATCCCTCCTCGTGCACAAAATAAAGCAACAGCATTCTGTTCAGCGTAAACCTCGTGATATAGCCATAACCTTCTACAAAACTCAGAAAAAAAAGGACCTAAAATTTTTTTTCCGAATTCGTACTCAGGCATTGACTGAATAGATTTATTCATTGTTAACGAGTCCAACGTTTAAATAATTGATCAAGTTTTCGGAGAAAATAAAATCTTGGCTTGAAATCGACTTGGTACTCTGACCCATAATTTATATTTTTAGGAGGCTCATCAGTTGAATCCTGAGCCGAGTGCAAAGAGGCATAATATTCTCGGTCTCTAATATAGTTAGAATGATGGTGATTTTCAGATCTCATACATGCCCATAGATACATATCAGGATGTATAACAGTTAGCGGAAATGAACGAGCCTTATAGTGTTCAAATCCCAATTTATTAATTCGCTCTTCTTTGATGTATAAAATAGTGTTTTGTTTATACCAAAAGGAAATTTCAGGATCATGCCAAACTTTTGGTCGTATAAAATCAATCGGCTTATAACCATTTTTTTGAAAATGAATTGCCCAGAATTCAGGCCAGTTTTCATTGACATGGCCTGTCCCACCTTGATAGGGGATAGCTGCTGAGAAAAGAATAACATCTGAATGATCTGTTAAATTATTAACAAATAGCTTTGCAGAATTTGAATCAATGTGCTCAGCTACTTCCATAGAAAAAGCCATATCAAATCGACGATGTAAATAAAGTTTTTCAGATAGGTTTGCACTAATGAATCTATCTTTTGAGATCCATAATTTTTCTTTGTTTACGTAAGATCCGTCTACTCCATAAAAATCTTTTACTCCTAATTCACCACAAGCCTTTAACCAAGTACCAAGTCCACAGCCTAAATCCAATACTGATCTTGGTTTAATATGTTTAAAAATAATTGGGAGAACCTTAGTGGCGGAAATATAACTTGCATGCGACTGATCATCATAAAAAGACTCAGTATATTCTGTCATCGTTAATTTGCCTCATGGGAAAATATTGTTGCAAAATAGCTATATTCGCTTTAGTGACAACTAATACTCCACATCCGGTTTATTAGACGCCAGGCGATTGGCCTTGGTAACCAAATCGAGGACCAGCCGTGTTTTTTTGGAGAGATATAATCACTATCATAATTATCTCCAATGTGTATGTATGTTGAAGGATCTAGGCTCTCTTGATTAGTAATATAATCAAATAGAGATCCTCCAGACTTGGTTATACCGTAATCTGAGCTAACATATATTGAGTCGAACAAATAAGACAAGTAATATGCTTCCAAAATATCAATAATAGACGAACCATCAAGATACATATCACTCACCAAAATTATCCTCTTACCTTTATCTAGGAATTTTTTGCATATTTTAATGAGCTTTCTATTTGGTATTAAAAAACTTTTTTCTTGCTCTAACTCAATTTTAGCAAAATCGTCAACAAAAAAAGATGGGAGTCGAAGAGCTTTTAGTTGTAACGCTAATATGTTTTTTAATCGTCCCTCTCGCTCCAAGTTTATAAGAGGTGCTGTCTGGTACTCTATGCGACTACACAATAGACGACTTTTATACACATCTAACCATGATAGCTTCCAACCTTTCTTTTCTAAAAAACATGTTATTTCTTTGGCCGTAATACGGAATCGATATTTTTCTGGTGCTAATTTTCTTAGTAAGAGAGTATCAAAGATATCCAGTGATAGAGTATTAAAATCAGAAGCAAGTAATAGTTTGTTGATGCTGGTAATTGATGAAAACATTAATTCCTATTCCTGTTCGGAGGAAAAACTTAATAAAATAGATTTTTAATCTTTTCTATAAATCTTGCTAATAAATTTTTTAGATAAAATCGATAGGTTAAATGTACGTCTTGCTGGCTATAATTCATTAAGAATCCAAGTCCAAACTTACCATCCTTTAGATCTTTCCTAAGAAAATCATTTCTAACGATTGCATCATACTTAACATGCTTAGTGATTCCACTATATATTGTATTACCATATGCACCTGTTGATCTAGGTCGGTGATGGTAGAACGCCAAGGGTTTATAAATTACTCCAATATCATGTTTGGCAAGAAATCGCAGATTAAATTCCCAATCACCAAGAACAGGTAGTTTTTCATTATAGCTACCAATCTCATTTATCACTGAGCGATGATAAATAAATGAAATTGGAGGAAAGAGATTGTTGCACCCCATGTCTTTCAAATAAATAGTCTTCAGTCTTGAATTGAAAGCTTTGAATTTTTTTATCTTGATTTTATTATCAATAATTTCCTCATCAACCTGAGTAGTTAGTGATATTACTCCTCTGTAGTTTTTGTTTGTATCTAGAAAACGGACTGTATCTTCTAAAAACAATGGATCCCAAGTATCATCATCATCATGAATTACTATAAATTTTGAACTTGAATTATTAATTCCACAATTGCTTGCTGCCTCCATGCCCAGGCTACTTGAATTATTAATCAGTAGTGTAGTTAATCCTTTTTTTTTACCCTTAGCAACTATTTTTTCAGCTTTTTCTTTATCACCTCCATCATTCACAACAACCCATACAAAATTTTTAAACGATTGTTTTGAAACAGATTCTAATGCGCGCTCAAGCATAATAGGTCTGTCTTTTGTACGAGTAATAACTGCTACTCTTGGGCAATTCTCAAGATTTGTTTTTTGCCTCATTAGGTTAAACCTTTTTAGGATTATGTTTCAAGTTAAAAAGTTATTATTGATTGAAACAAGCTTTCATGATTACTGATAGTCATATCAGTAAGTACTACCAATTTTTTATCATGAATAAGTACATGACCAATTGAAATCATATATTTTCCGGCTCCTATCCTGCACACGGCTTGGCGGTTGCAGGTAAAAGCAAATGGTCATGTACTTAATGGTTCACTAAATTGATAACGCACAAGTGTGAAAAAAATATGGCATGCATCAATGCATGAATAAATATACCTGCTACTCCTGCCAATTTTTATTTGACTTGCTGAGCTAATCGCTGTTCTAATTCTACGATATAAGATGATGCGGCAGTATGTTCTTTAGTTAATGAATCAAGTCTTTCTTCCAGAACTGAAATGTATGATTGTTGCTTTTGCCAACTATTGCTTAATTCTGCTAAGCGATTTTCTAACTCTTTAATGTAGGTATGCTCACTATCACGCTCTTTTTCTATTGTTTTTTGTCTTGCTTGCAATTCAAAAAGACATTGCAGTGCTCGAAGTCGATTTGCTTCCAAAACATTTAAAAAAGGTCTAAAGGGCTCAACTCCATTGAGAAAACGAATGATTTTTCTGCAGTTTATTCCCGATAAGCTAGGTTTGTGAAATAATACTCCAAGACCGTATAAGTTTGGTATTTTCCAAAAATACCATTGTTTTTCCCCTGACTTCTTACGGAAATCTTCAACTGCTTGGAGCACACCATTATGACCACCACCAAATTCAATTGCAGCCGCATACGCTTTAGTTACTGGGAATCCGATAGTCATAAGCTCATTACTGTCTATTGATAAGGCCGTATTAGTCTTGTATGAATGCTTAACTTCTAGACCATCTTCAATGTAGTCAAAGTATAAGTCACGATAAGCCCATGGCCATGAGACATCATGCAACATAAAAAATGGCATCTGCTTGTTTTTTTTATTGCGAACGCCTAATTCCAGTTCCATCATTACCGTTTGGTAATTATGGTCACCATCAATTAGATAAAAATCAATAGGTATTTCACGGCAAAGAAAATCCTTCGATCGTTCTTTAAATATTTTTAGTACTTTAAAATTATCAAGATCCTGATCAATACCACAAGGATCAACAATATTTAATGATATTTGATTATCTTGACAATATGAAGAGAGTTGTTTTGATGTAATGCCACGCTCTGCCCCAATTTCGCATACTGATGTTGGTTTGGTGATTTTAAGTAAATTCTCGATAATACACCAATAACTCACCATGGATGTTAGATTAAATTCGTCATGGTAGTAATTCGGTATATCGAGCATTGATTCTACTTCTTTCGTCAACATATTAGAACTCTTCGTTATTGGATATATTTAGATTATATAAATCAACTGAAAGCAACCCATGTTCAGGCTCATCGGTAAGACAGGAAAAAGCCATGAAATCGTTTATCCAGCACTGTACTTCATGTGTTAAGGTAAACGGGTTTATTTCACCAATACCAAGTGTCAATGTATATTCACCGCTTTCAACTCGAGGCCAAGAAAAATTAAATGATACAATATAACCCCCTTTTTTTTGTAGAATGTCTTCTTTATTACATGATAATGAATTTTGTCCAAATATTCGATGAGAATATCGATTTCTAGTAAAAAAGCCAAAAACTAACTGACCTGTATTATCGCTTAAACACTCTACTTTCATATTGATTTCAACAACTGACCCGTATCGAACAACTGAGTTTATTTTCCCATCAACAGTTATGGCTACTTCATTAATATACACATTTCCGATGCCAGTAATTTGTTCAATCGGAGGTTTTTGGTAGATTATTCTATCATCTGGAGCGTTTTTTATTTGTAGTTCTGGTTTTTCTGGTTTTTCTTGTTTTTTTTCTCCCCCCTCTTTTTCATTTTGTAATAAGTTAATTTTTGATCCGTTGTGCATAATTCTGTTGTAGGTTTTTATTCCTTTTTGTAGTTCACCGTCGAATACTAAATATCCTCCATCTATGATTACAACACGTTCAGTCAATGCTGAGAGCGCGACCATATCATGTGTAACAAATATCTTGCTACAACCGGTAAGATTGTACTTTAAATGCGAAAAACATTTTTGTTGAAAGTAAATATCTCCCACCGATAGTGCTTCATCAATAATAAGAACCTCGGGTTCCAAAATTGCATGTACAGAGAAAGCTAAACGCATTAGCATGCCACTAGAATAATATTTTATTGGCTGATCAATAAATTGTCCTATTTCCGAAAACTCTAAGATATCTTTAAAATAACCATCCATTTCTTTTTTTTTTATCCCAAATAGCGCACCATTAAGATAAATATTTTCTCGACCTGTAAATTCTAAATTAAATCCAGATCCAAGTTCAAGTAGTCCAGAAACTCGCCCATTTACCTCAATATCCCCTTTAGTATGATTTGTAATTCCAGAAATTATTTGTAGCAAAGTGGATTTTCCAGATCCGTTACGGCCAATGATTCCGACACTTTCACCTTTTTTAACTTCGAAAGAAATATTATGTAGTGCATATAATTCACGATGGTACTTTTTAGGCTTCAATCCAACCAAACTTCTGATGAATGGAAAGAATAATTGCTTCAGGCGATCCAAGGGTTGATTATATATCTGGTAAACTTTACTCAAATCTATAACTCTAATCGCAACCCCAGTTATTTCTGTATGTTTTTTTTTGCGTGAAAGTAAATTAGATGACATCAGAAAAACCTTTCCTTGTTTTTTGAAACCACCAAAAACCAAACCGACAGGTGACAATACTAAATATGGTATAAACTGCTTGCCCTATCCAATTGGGCGGTTCACTATAAATAATAACCGTCCTGGTTTGTTCAATAGGGAACGTCAGTGGATTTAAATGCAGAAACATTTGGTATGACTCTGGTAAAGCTTCTATCGGATAAAAAACAGGAGCAAGAAACAGAAGCACGGTGGTGACGATCCCGATCATCTGTCCAATATCACGAAGATAAACTCCAAGTGAAGCTAAAAACCAACTGATGCCCAGTGTTATTGGCAATAAGGGAAGCAAAGTAATTGGTGTATATATGATGGTCAATGTTGGCATGCCATTAAGCAGGATCAGAGCCACGAGCAATACGAACATACTGATCAGAGCATGGAATAGCGAAGCACCAATATTTACGACTGACAGCATCTCAAGAGGGAACACGATTTTTTTGACGTAATTCGCATTGCTTAAAATAAGTGAAGGTGCTCGGTTAAGAACCTCGGCAAACAGTGAATGGATGATTAACCCTACGAATAAAATCAGCGCAAAATCCGAGGTATTATCAGTTGTTTTAATGCCCCAGCGTGCCTTGAATACAACTGAAAATACAAACGTGTATATGGTGAGCATCATCAATGGATTTAGTAACGACCAGGCTAAACCAAATATTGACCCTTTATAGCGACCAACAACCTCTCGGATAACCATTACTTTTATCAGATGACGATGCTGCCAAAGCGAGCTCACAAGAGTTAGCAAAGACGTTGAATGCGCTGCATGAGGATTCATTCAAACACCACCGCATCTTTAAATTGGCCTGCTCCAAGATCTTTTTTCGAAACGACAGGTAACAGATCATCTGGCCACTTGATTCCAATTGAATCATCCTTCCAGTGAATAGAATTCTCATATTCTGGTGCGTAGTCATCCGTCGTTTTATAGAGGAACTCAGCCACCTCTGAGAGCGTTAAAAATCCATGGGCAAAACCTGCCGGAATCCAAAGCTGTTTTTTATTTTCAGCTGATAATTTCTCGCCAACCCATTGCCCAAATGTGGGTGATGACTGGCGTATGTCAACGGCAACATCAAACACTTCACCCTGTACGACACGAACCAGCTTACCCTGTGCTTTGGGTGGCAATTGGTAATGCAGTCCTCGCAATACACCTTGGGTGGATTTTGAGTGGTTATCTTGCACAAAGGATACGCTGCAACCAACCGCATCTTCAAAACGCTGCTGATTAAAACTTTCGAAGAAGAAGCCACGCTCATCCTCAAATACCCTCGGTTCGATGACCTTAACCTCTGACAATCGGGTATCAGTTACTTTCATCGTCTAACTCCCGAATGACTTGCATCAAATATTTACCGTAGCCATTTTTCAGCATGGGGTGGGCAAGCGCTTCCATTTGTTCCTGGTCTATCCAGTGGTGGCGAAAGGCGATCTCTTCAGGACAGGCGATTTTTAATTCCTGACGATGCTCAATGGTTTGCACAAATTGATGGGCTTCTACCAGGCTTTCGTGCGTGCCAGCATCCAGCCAGGCAAAGCCCCGGCTCATGCGTTCCAGCGACAGCTGATCTTTCTCAAGGTAGATATTATTCAGGTCGGTAATCTCCAGCTCACCACGATTAGATGGCCTGATCTGTCTGGCATAGTCGGGAGCGTTCTCGTCGTAGAAATACAACCCGGTAACTGCATAGTTTGATTTAGGGTTTTCTGGCTTTTCTTCCAGGCTTATGACTTTACCGGCCTTATCAAATTCGGCGACACCGTATCGCTCAGGGTCGTTGACATGGTAAGCAAAAACGGTTGCACCATCCTCGCGCTGATCGGCCGATGCCAGCTTTTCATCCAGTGAATGGCCATAGAAAATGTTATCGCCGAGAATCAATACCGATGGTGCACCATCAAGAAATGCCTCACCAATAATCATTGCCTGCGCTATACCGTCGGGAGATGGCTGCAGGGCATACTCAATATTTATTCCCCATTGGCTGCCATCACCTAAAAGCTCCCTGAAACGAGGTGCATCCTGTGGTGTCGAAATAATAAGCACTTCCCGTATATCTGCGAGCATCAGTGTTGATAGCGGGTAGTAGACCATAGGCTTATCAAACACTGGCAATAGTTGTTTGGAAACCACTTGTGTGATCGGGTAAAGGCGTGTGCCATTGCCGCCAGCGAGAATAATGCCTTTTCGCTTCATGCTCTTTTGTAGCTCTTGATGATGTCTTCTGCTGCCACAAAAAAGTCATACTGCCAGTGCGGTAAAGTAAACGGCAGTTGTTGCTCCAGTTTGCTGGTATCCAGCCGTGAATTGGCAGGTCGCTTTGCGGGTGTGGGGTAATCGGCGGTTTTAATGGGCTGCAGGCTGCTTTCGCCAGCGGTCAGTGGGAACTGTGCCTCTTCGGCAAACTGAAGCAGTGTTTTTGCTATACCGTACCATGTTGTCTCTCCATGGGGGGCAAGGTGGTATAACCCCACCGGCCAATGTCTGGCAATGGCTATCGCTTCGATTGCATTTATGGTTACCCGGGCGATTAATGCTGGTGAGGTTGGCACGCCAAACTGATCATTAATAATACTTAATGAGTCTTTCTCGGTGGCCAGGCGAAGAATGGTTTTGGCGAAGTTATTGCCATCCTTCCCGATCACCCAAGTGGTGCGAAAGATAAGGTAATGACAGCCACTGCCAGCAATGATCTCTTCGCCTGCCAGCTTTGACTCACCGTAGATATTAATCGGCCCAGGCGAATCCGCTTCTGTATAGGGCCGGGGCTTAAAGCCATCGAACACATAATCTGTTGAATAATGGATCAGCCAGATATCATGCCTGGCAGCTTCCTTCGCCAGAATGCCCGTAGCCTCCGCATTGACCCTGAAGGCCATATTGCGCTCACTTTCTGCCTGATCGACAGCAGTGTAGGCAGCGGCATTAACGATTACCTGGGGCTTGAAGTTGTGAATGACCTCTATCACGGAATACTGGTCGGTGATGTCCACTTCGGCATGGCTACACGCCATGACTTCCCCCAAGGCGGGTAAGGTGCGATTCAACTCTTGCCCCAATTGACCATTGGCACCAAGAAGTAATATTTTCATGCGTACTGCCTCTCGATCCATTGGTGGTAGTCACCGCTGAGGACCAGGTCAACCCATTCCTGATTATCCAGGTACCACTCAACGGTTTTTTGAATGCCCGTTGCAAAGGTTTCGGCCGGACGCCAACCGAGTTCGGTTTCGATCTTGCTGGCATCAATGGCGTAGCGCCTGTCGTGCCCTGGTCGATCTTTCACGAAGGTAATTAAGTCGTGATAGCTGGTGATAGAAGTATTCCCGTTAACAGGGCGCAGTTCATTGAGGATGTCACATAGTATGCGAACCACCTCGATATTGGCTTTTTCATTTAGGCCGCCAATGTTGTATACCTCGCCACAGCTGCCTTCATCCAATACCATCCGGATAGCTCTGCAGTGGTCGCCCACATAAAGCCAGTCACGGATTTGCAATCCATCGCCGTAGGTTGGCAATGGCTTATGTGCCAGCGCATTATGGATGACCAGCGGTATCAATTTTTCCGGGAATTGATAAGGACCATAGTTATTTGAGCAGTTGGTTGTCAGTACTGGTAATCCGTAGGTGTGATAATAAGCACGTACTAAATGCTCGGATGAGGCTTTGCTGGCGCTGTATGGGTTATTAGGCTGATAACATTTTGACTCCGTGGATGCAGGGGCGTCTTCGTCTAATGAGCCATACACTTCATCGGTTGAGACATGCAGAAAGCGAAAGTCACGTTTTCGTTTTTCGTTAAGGTCGCTACAGTACCGGCGCGAGGATTCCAGCAGTCTGAAAGTACCGATAATATTGGTTTGCAGGAATGCTTCTGGCTCGTGAATGGATCTATCCACATGAGATTCCGCTGCAAAATTGACCACTGCCCGTGGTTTGTAGGTGTGCAGTAATCTATCGATCTGCTGGCTGTCGCCAATATCGCCATGCACAAAAACATGGCGTTCATCTTCTTCAACTTCAGCGAGGTTATTGAGATTGCCGGCGTAGGTCAGTTTATCAAGACTGATGACGGTTTCATCCATCTCCGAAAGCCAATCAATGACAAAATTGGCACCAATAAAGCCAGCACTGCCGGTTACCAGTATCGTCATAGCTCAGACCTTGTTAATGGTGATGCCCAAGAGCAGGCCGAGGTTGCCGAACAGTGTCTGCCGGTAGATGCCGGAGCGACAGAACAGAAAGAAACGTTTAATAAAATTTGAGCGCCGGGCCGCTACAAAATTGTCCAGATAATTTTGATTCTCTTGTGTGAGTAGCGCTCTGTGTTTAACGAGTGCAGAAAGATTAATATCATTCCAGCGGCGGAATCGTCCTTGAAACAAACCGAAGATTCGAATAAAGCGAGCTTTCCAGCTCTTGTTAGCGCCAACCAGATTATTTGCGTGTTGCCGGTATTTCAGACAAGGTTCCCGGTCGTAAATAACGATGCCGCCAGCACCTGAAATGATCTGGTAACACCACCAGTCATGGGAAACAACTTCTGTGTTTAATGATGATTCAACGATAAGATCCCGCGCCGCCTTGTTGAATACCATCGTGTTACCACCGCCAATACACTGCACAAGGGCATTAGCAAAAGATGGTGGTTTACTGAACAACGGTGAAATACCGTTAATAATGTTACAGGTTTCGTCGGTGATAACGGTGCGCGCACAATAAAGTGCCGGTTTATTCTCGGGGTACTGTTCCAGAGTATCTAACGCCTTTTCAAGCTTGTCAGGATGCCAGACATCATCCTGGTCACTAAAGGCAAAGTACTTGAACGGCTCATCAAT
This sequence comes from Salinisphaera sp. G21_0, assembly GCF_017744115.1. Taxonomy (GTDB): domain Bacteria; phylum Pseudomonadota; class Gammaproteobacteria; order Pseudomonadales; family Endozoicomonadaceae; genus Endozoicomonas. Next base: position 13,075 of record NZ_JAGHQW010000064.1, read on the forward strand.
GTAGCTTAAGGCGTTTAAGAAATTATTAGCGAACCCAGTATTTTCTGGCCTGACGCCGATGCTGACTTTTTCTGAGTAAAGCTTATGATCCTCAAGTAATTCCGGACTGAGTTCGGTGTCAGAGCCGTCATCAGAGATGAAAATGTGTGAGGGGGGGCGAGTTTGATTAAAGATCGAATGCAGCTGTTCACAAAGGTATGGCTCACCATTGTAGTAACCAAGAATGATGGCTAGCTGTCTGCCGCTATCATTCCTGGGATTAATTCCCTTGTACTGGTGCCTGGAAGCGTGCGGAATGCCACTCTGGACAAACGGTTTTGGCTCAGAGTGGTAATCGTCTCCGTTAGCATTACGCCACAAAATTTGTGCAGCAGGGGGAGTCGTTGAAAACATAACCTTTCCACTCCGTCGCTAAGACCTGGCTTTCAATGGCGGGAAATTAGCCCAACCACCTCAATGCAAAGGCAAAGCAAAATTTTGGCATGTAAACTGTCACATATGCTTCTTTTGTTAACCAAGACTCGACTTAAGCAATTTTCAGTTATATTGAAAGGGTAACTCTTGATCTTTAGTCTCAGCCACGCTACCGCCAGTCGGCTTAAGTGAGTTACCGCAACACTAATTTAAATTTTTACCAAGCCAACAGAAGCCACCCAGACAGATAAAAATGGCTTCATGTCTTCGTTGTAAAAAAATAAGTTCCGTTTGCCATGTGGACAAAACAAGACTCATGCTCAAACGCTCACCAGCATGGTCTCCAGAAATGTACCAAGCCAGACTGATCTCATCAGTGAACTGTGAGGGGAAAGCCTTCCAAGTCAAAGATGAGGTCAATCATCACTGGTAAGCGTCTAATATTTATAGAATTGGTTCACTTGTTCTGACAGGAAATGTCGTATATTTTTTTGGAATAACCGACATTGATTTTGCATTAAATGGATGACTGTTCGACAGAACCGCTACAGTGAAACAGTAAGCGATGGTGGCTGAATGACTGGCCTGGGGCTAATTTATTCAATACTTGGGGTTTCCCTGTTTACTTATTCCTCGCTTAATTGTCCCTGATTTTTAGCCGATATTTTTCTAAATATTGAATGAATGTTTTGCTGCACATTAGTTCACGTGAGCTTCTTTTTGGTATATCCATGATGGCTGATCCGGGACTGGCTATTGATAGCATTGATAGTTGTTGAAAAGGGGGGATAGTGATTTTAGAAAATTATTTACTGTATAAATAAACAGGTATTAGTCTGGTTTTCAGCTTATGGATAATACGAATAAATAGCGATATATGGACAGTGCTATGCAACCAGAGCAGAGATTATGGTTTGATGAAAACATTCCGGCTCACCATTTGGAATATGAGGAAACCAGACTGGGTTGGCGTTGGCGGCTTGAAGCCTACGGGAAGAATTTTTACTTTGGTAGCATCAATTATCCTGACGCTGAAACTGCAAAAATTGCTGCTTTAGAGTTTTTGGGTACCCTTCCCAACAGCGCCCACTATTATTGGAGACATAGGCATTAGAAAGCGCAGTTTGAATATGCCTGATGAACCTTTAAGAGTTAACGCGGTATCCTTTCACAGTTGTTTCTCAAGACGAGATGATTGATGCCTTTCGCGGAGCATCATTCCTGCAGTGATCCCTCATGAACCCCCTAATAGAATCCTTCTTTTGACAAGTATTATTCAGTGTTTTTCTATGATCAGGTTACGGCAAATGCCATAGATGACGTGGACGATGGGCATTAAATATACGCCTTGCGCATATACGGGAATAGGTTATATTTCACAGGAGTATAAAAATTATATTGTTTTACCTTTCCCAACGGGGGCTATGGCAAATGCCCTGTCCGTTATTTATTCCAAAAAGCTCAACGCAAAGTTCTATAAACGAACCGTGTTGTCGGCTATCTGCAACACCAACTGGGAAGGTGAGATCCAGGCGGAAGGCTCCAAGGTAGTGATCCGTACCCGCCCTGATATCACGGTAGCGGATTATGACCGTGCCGTGGGGGTTGAGTATCAGGATCTGGAACCACCCAAGGTGGAAATGCCCATCGACAAGACCAAGTACTACGCCTTTATTGATGACTATATCCAGAGTGTCCAGTCCAATATCGAGCTGATCAACGAGTCTTCTGCTGATGCAGCAGAAAACGTGAAGATCGCGGTAGACGGCGATGTACTTGGGAATATCTATACCGATGTCCATCCAGATAACAAGATCGACGGCGGTGGTACCGGCGTGGTTGTGGATAAGTCCAATGTGCTGGATTACATCGTCGATATGGGCACCCTGCTGGACGAGAAGAACATTCCCGAGTCCGGCCGCTGGCTGGTACTGCCACCCTGGGTGTGCGGCATGATCAAGAAGTCCGAGCTGAAGGATGCTTCGCTGGCCGGTGATGGTACCTCCATCATGCGAAATGGCCGCCTGGGCATCATTGACCGGTTCACGCTTTATTGCAGCAACAACCTGGCTACTGCTTCCGGTGTTACCCAGTGCATGGCCGGGGTGAAGGACTTCGCCGGATTTGCTTCGCAGTTTATCAAGCATGAGAGCCTGACGCTGGAGAAGCACTTCGGCATGGGACACCGTGGGCTGCAGGTGTATGGCTACAAGGTGCTGAAGCCGGATGCTGGAGTGCTGCTGGCTGCCAAGCGTTCTTAACCTTTTTTTGAACCACAAAGTCACAAAGACACGAAGGAAAAGACACAAGCTTTTCTTTGTGCCTTCGTGCCTTTGTGGTGAAAAGCTTTTCATGGAGATACTAAAACATGGCCTTTGATCTGGAAACTTGCCGCAGCAAGGATGAACTGGAATCCGTCGCCCGGCAGATGTTTAACGTGGAGCTGGACAAGCGCAAGAAGCTGGATGAGCTAAAAGATGAAGTTCGCTTACTGATGAATGGTGATAACCTGCTGGAAAAGCCAGAAGAGCCGGAGGAGCCGACAACTTCATCCAAGGCCGGGAAAAAGCCTCTGCAGTTTGTACTGAACAAGAACACCAATAGCGTCTTTATCTACAACCCCAAGCTGAAGAAACGAATGGGGGTAGATCTGGAGTTCTGTGACCAGCAGGGTAACCGGCTATAGGGTATGAAGGTTATCACCATCATCCAGCGGGTGCGCAACCTGCTTCAGGACAACACAGCTGTGCCACGTTGGACTAACAGTGACCTGCTGGATGCTTATAACGAAGCGCTGCTGGCCGTGGTGCAGAACCGGCCGGATGTGAACTCGCAGTTACTGGCCTATACCTGTCAGGCACAGGCAGTACAGTCGCTGCCACTTGGCACCTACCGACTGCTGGATATTGTGGATAACCCGGCATCAGGCCGGACGGTGATCGCCACCACCCGCAGCAGCCTTGACAGTCTGCTGCCCAACTGGACGACAGCCACCGGAACAGACGTGGAGCAGTACGTCTACGACCAGAAAAGCCCGTCCGTGTTTTATGTGTACCCTGTGCCCCCTGCCGACCATACGCTCAATCTGCTGGTCAGCCAGGCACCCGCACGGATTGTGATTGCCGATTTTGCTACCGACACCCAGGTATTCAGTCTGGATGATTTGTGGTTGAACCCGGTGATCAATTACATGCTGTTCAGGGCATTCAGCATGGATATGGAGACTGAGGCCAATATGCAGCAGGCCCAGAGTTATCTGGCCATGTTTGCCAATGATTTGGGGCTGAAGTGGAACGTGGATCAAATGTTCCGGCAGATGCTTCAGGGTAAGGTGGAGGGATAAATGAAACTGGACGCCTACCTTTCCCGCATACGCCCGTATGCCAAGAGCTGCCCGGATCAGGTGATCAAGAACTACCTGATCATCACCCTGCGGGACATTTGCCACCGGGCCAATATCTGGCGACACCATGACAAGCTGTTTATGGTCAAGGGGATCAAGGATTACAGCCTGGCCGCACCCGCTGGCAGCGACATCGCCACGGTGCAGAATATCCTGCGCGAAGACGGCACCCGGCTGGAAAGCCGTGACCTGCTCCCCCCTTACCTTTCCGCCGGCACCCCTTACTATTACCGCCATGTTGAAACCACGGCCCTGCACGTTGCCCCGATCCCGGACAAGGACGCCATGCACGATATCGAGCTGACCCTGATGCCTGCCTTTGACGCCACGGAAATACCGGACGAAGTAGGCAACCTGACTCTTGAGTTCGCCTGCTGGGGCGTACTGGCTGATTTGCAGATGATGCCCGATGAACCCTGGACGAATCCTCAGCTCAGTGAGGTGAACCGGCAGAAGTACGAGAAGGAACTCAACCGTAAGCGTATCCGTGGTCTGGTGGGTGTCAGCGGCGGTGAGCAATCGGTGACGAGAAGGAGATTTGTCTGATGGCCATGCCAACTGAAAAGCAACTGCCTGCCTTTTTACGGGGAGACAGTTATGCCATCCCGATAGCGTTCGAGGGAGATGATGGCCAGCTTCAGGACCTGACCGGCTGGACGCTGATCTTTACCCTGAAATTTCACCGGATGCAGCCGGACGACGATGCCGTGCTGCAAAAACGGATGACGGTATCCGGTACGACGGCAGTGATTTACCTGGCACCGGAAGACACCAACGAGCTGACACCTTACCGCTACGAATACGATTTGCAGTTGATTACCCCGGATGGCAGTGCCGTATCGACCATCGCTATCGGTAAGGTGGAGATTCAGTCCGGGGTTACCCACGCACTTGGATAGGAGAAACAGGTATGACCACTGAAGCCACCGTTGTTACCAACATCGTCAATGATGTGGCCGTTGTTGCAGCCTTGCAGCAAAAGATTGTCGCAGACCGGCTTGCCATAGAAGAAGCTATAGGCAACGGCCTGCCGCTGATCGAAGGTGCTTCAGAGCGGGCTGAAACATTGTCCAGCTCGTTATGGGGCATGACTACGGAAAACCGGCAGATCAACACGGACATTACCCAGCGATATAACGAGATCAAAAGCTGGCACGATGCCCACGACGCCGACAAGTTGCAACTGACCACCCTGAAACAGGAAATGGTGGTCTTGCATCAATCGGTGGAGGACTCTGTGAATCAGAATGCCCCCACCAGTCTGGACGGTGGCAGTTTCTAGCCACTGTCTTTTATCAAACGCCTGAGACAGGAGTGTCCATTATGGCAACGAAAATCCAGATCAAGCGCAGTACAACAACTGCAAAGCCGAGTTTTCTATCCCCCGGAGAGCTGGCTTACTCGGAGGCGTCCGACAAGCTGTATATTGGTGTTGACGGCTCAGGTATTGACACGATTGGTGGTAAGGATTTCACCGACACGGTGACCGATTTGACCACCAATATGCACAACTACCTGCCTGCTGCCACTGCCTCGCAGTTTGGAGCCATTAAAATAGGTACTGGCCTGTCGATTGATGGCAGTGGTGTGGTGTCGGCCACAGGAGGCAGTGCGCAAGGGTTGACGGAATCCGAGGTGGATGCACGGGTTCAGATTGGTGTTGACTCTATTGTTGCCGGTGCTCCTGCTGCGCTGAATACCCTTAACGAACTGGCCGAAGCGTTAAACGATGACGCCAATGCCGTCAGCAGCCTGACTTCCCAAGTCTCTGGCAAGATGTCCAAAAGCCAGAACCTGGCGGATCTGACTAACGCCACCACTGCCCGAAGCAATCTGGGGTTGAATACTATGGCGCTTCAGTCTTCAGCTAGTGTCAGTATCACAGGTGGTTCTATTGATGGTGTCACCCTGGATGGCGGCACTTTCTGATCCGGCAGCAACAAAAGGAATGGGCCTGTGTCTAACACCATCAAACTGAAAAGCTCGGCTACGCCGGGCAAGGTGCCACTGGCCTCTGACCTTGCGTCGGGGGAGGTGGCTATCAATACCGCTGATGGCCTTATTTACGCTCTGGTGAATGGGGTAGTAGCGCCATTAAATCCACAGTCTTCACCCATGAGTTCCATTGAAGGGCTTGAAGACCTTGTGGCCAATCTACAGGCACGTATCGACGCATTGGAGCACGGAACTGTCTATCAGGAAGACGAGGGAACTGATATGAAACTGATAAGTTCATCGACCAAACACAACGCAACCGAATTTGAGTTTGATGGTCTGCTGGATCACACTAAATATTCGTGCTTCATGCTTGTGCTACAGAATATATATATCGACAGCAGTGAGTTTATCCAGAAACACATTGGCATCGGTGTGCAGTCATTGGGAGCTGGCGATAGCTATTGGGACGGGTACGGTTCGCTCAGAACCTCAGTGATCGCGTATGATGGCACTTCGACACCAATGGTAAAAGATTACTCGGGTATCAAGCTGATAGATGAAGAATTTTCCAGCTTACACATGACAGGACAGATCAATATCGTTCCGCCGATTAATGGTGGACTTGGATCAATCCAGGCGCATCTGGAAACAGCTAACGGCCCTTATCGGTCTGCTTTTTTATCCTGCGAATGGTCTGGTCAAATGACGGGGCTGAAGATTTTCAGCAGTGTTTCGGATGTCATAGATGGAACCGTCCACCTCTACGGCCTGATGAAATAAGCCTGCATGAAACTCGACATCACTTCCTTTACTGGTGAAGTCCCCTGGCTGGACAGCCATCTGCTGGAAGACACACAGGCAGAGGCGGCCATTGACTGCCGGTTGACCAATGGCAGCTTGAGAGCCTACTACACCCCTGCCGATGAACAGGCCCTGAATGCAACGCCGCAGTCCATCTACCTCTATCGCAATGAAGGCAACCGATACTGGTTCGACTGGACCACGGACGTGGACGTGATCCGCTCCCCCGTGGCCGACGATCCCAACAACCGGGTTTACTACACCGGCACGGTGAAAGGTCCCCGCTACACCGATAACGGCCTGGCCTTGAGTGGTGGCAGTGACTACCCGGTCAATGACCATCAGCTTGGGCTGCCGGAACCGGACGTGGCCCCCGTGGTGACGCTCAGTGGTACACCGCTGGATGACGCTGAAGAAGTCGATGCCGAAACCCGTTTCTATACCTATACCTGGGTAGACGAAAACGGACGGGAAGGACCGCCATCGCTACCCTCCGGGGAGATTGTGGTGAAACCCGGTGAAACGGTGGACATTACCGTGGGTTCAGGTCCCGGTGCCGTGGACCTGAATATTACCCATTACCGGACTTACACCAGTACCCAGATCGGCGTGTACCAGCTCTGCACCCGGATCAACAATGCCGGAACGGTGGCCACCGATACCCCGGTGGGTGTCACCTCCGTGGTGGATCAAACGCCACTGGATCAACGTGGTGGCATCCTGAAAACCATCGGCTGGGTTGCACCACCCAATAACCTGCAAGGCATGGTGGTGCTGCCCGGTGGCGTGGCGGCAGGATTCTCCGGCAAGGAGCTGATGTTCAGCGAACCTTACCATTTGTACGCCTGGCCAGCGGCTTACCGGCTGGCGGTGGAGTATGACATTCAGTCACTGGCGGTGGCTGCCAACAGTGTGATCATTGCCACTGATGGCTATCCCTATGTGGCCTTTGGTACCGAACCCAGCGCCATGACCCTGGAACGGCTCGATTCGGCACACGCCTGCATCAGCAAACGTAGCATGGTGGATATGGGGGATATGGCACTGTATGCCTCCCCCGATGGTCTGGTGCGGATCGCTGGCGGCCGGGCAGAGCTGATGACCCGTAACATCATCAACCCGGAAGACTGGCGGCAACGGTTCAAGCCGGAAACCATTCATGCCTGCTTCCATGATGGCCGGTACTTTGGCTTCTACGGTGATTCTGCCAATGGCGGCGGTTTTATCTTCAGCCCGGACAGCGGCACCTTTACCGAACTCGGCACTTACGCCGACGCCTGTTACCGTGATCTTCAAGATGACAGTCTGTATCTGGCCATTGGCAACACCATCAAGGCGTGGGACAAAGGCACGGGCCTGATGCCTTATCGGTGGCGCAGTAAGGTATTTCAAGGTAAGCCTGCCCTGTTCAGTTCTGCCCGGATCATGGCCGACAGCTATACCGACCTGGTACTAAGGGTGTTTCGGGATGAACAGCAAATTCTGGAACTGCCGGTCACGTCTGACCGGGGCTTCCGGCTTCCCGCAGGACGGGGCAGTCGCTGGCAGTTTGAGTTGGCAGGTACGGATACGGTGACTGCCGTGATTATTGCCAGCTCGATGGCAGAGCTTTAGGGTAGCCAGTCTTCTTTCATCATCTGGTCGAAAGACCATGGACACTGGTCGGGGAAGTCAGATTCTACTACCTGCTGATGTTTTTGCAGGTAGGGGTTCATTTCCCGCACAGCCAGTCGCCTCGACTTAGGAAAGGCTTCAGCAATCTGATCTTCTGCTCTTGGCCTGATATGGGGGTTTCTGGTGACCAGCGTATCAATGGCCAGCCTTGTCCGGTCGATGGTTTTCAGCCAGCCACGGCATTGATAGGGCTCTGGCAATAGAGGGTTCACAACCCGTTGTTGGTAGTCGTACTTGAGCAGGTGCAGGATCAGGGTGGTCAGACGGTGTTCCAGCGTACCCAGTTCACTGCCCATGCTTTCGATTTCCCAGAACAGGTTGTCAATGTCCAGTTGGTCATACTGGCCGTTACGGAATTTTTCTTTTTGCTGCTCGATCCACTGGAAACGGTCTGTTTTGTACAGATTGTTTTTGCTGTTCTGCATTGCCTGCATCCTTTTATTTACTGTTCACCATTCTAGGTTACCCATGGCTAAATTTCCCGCACTGCCTGCCAGCGTAGACCGCTACGTGCGCGAGTTTCTGAACCGCCTGGCCGGTCGCAGCGGCAATGCCGGAGACAAGGCAGTACTGCACAGCGAGCTGGCTGAACTGGGGCTGGCCAAAGAAATAGGTCAGCGGTTAAGTTTGCCTGCCTCTGCTGTGGGGTCCATTACCGATACCCTGAAACCGGTTCAGCCAGAAATTACGGTCCCGGTAGATGGTGATGGAGATAGTGGAGTAACAGCGCCGGATGCACCCACCGCTGCCACCGGGCTTTCCACCAACGGCATTTTTGGTGCCGTAATCCTGCAATGGGATGCCCCGGCTTACAACGGTCATAATCACACCGAAGTGTGGCGAGCACAGATTGATGACCGAGCACAGGCTTCTCTGGTCCATGAAGCCAATGGCAGCCGTTATACCGATGTCACCGGCAACACCACCCGGCACTATTACTGGGTGCGCCACGTCAACAGTGGCGGCCAGGTCGGCGGTTTTAATGCACTGGCCGGAACAGCGGGTCAGGGAACGGCCATCATTAATCTGGCCGACCTGATGCTGGAGAGCCCGGAGCTTTCAGAACAGCCATTTTCAGTGCGCAATATCGGCACCGAAGCAGAGCCGGAGTATGTGCTGATCTTCAACGGCTATCTGGCGGTGAACGGGCCGGTGAATATCAGCCAGCTTCAGTCCGGTGAGTTGCAAAACGGCACGGCACTCACGGTTGGTCAGGGCTCTATCGAGCTGAGTACCGGCAGCGATGGGTTTGGCCAGATGGTGATTACCGGCAGTGGCGGTATTGCCACTAACGACTATCTGGTGCTGAAACAAGGCCGGATCGAGTCCTATATTTACACTGCCAGGGCCGGTCACGTTCGGTATAAAGAGGTACGCCGGACGGAAAGCGGCATCGGCAGAAATGGTCAGGCAGTGATCGTTCCTGCGTATTTTAAAAGCCAGCCCACTATTAACCTCTATCCCCGCGACATTACCGTCTATAACGCTGATTATCCTGACCAGTCCCAGCGGCTGGAACTCTACCACACTACCCCCCAGCCCTATGGCCTTATCGAAGGCGCGTGGGTGTTTTTCCCCTATGCCCGACTGCTGCTGGCCGATGGCAGCAAAACCGAGGCCAACGGCAAAATCTATCAGGGAACTGGCAATAACGCGCAATGGTTTGCTTACGACACTGATCAGGTAAAAAAGGTGACGGTGAAAGGGCGTGTTGCCAGCAGTCGGTCCACTGGCAGTGGCGGCACCTGGCAGAACCGTAAGGTCACCATGACCCTGAAGTATCGCCCGGACAACAGGGACTGGATTGATGGCGAGTCGGTCACCGTGGAAATTGACCAGTTCACTACTCACGACCTTGAGATCAGCCAGACCCTGACCCAGGGAAACTATGACGTGGGGGTGCAGTTTTTTGCTGAAGACCGTGAGGGTACATTCAACAGTGGTGAAGTCATCTACGACTACAAAAATGAGGATTGGGGAGGCAACGACTGGCAGAAAACGCTCAGTCCCAACGGTTCTGCACAGACAGTACGCCATAGTATTGCGATCAATAACCCGGCTCTGACTGGCTGGGAAATCACCAAAATCCTGTTTTTTGCCAGGGTGGATATACGGCTGGAGGTCAGAAACCTCTACCTCTATGAAAGTAATGTCTGGGGAACCGATATTGCCAAAGGTCGGGCCAGGGTGCGCATCCCCAACGATGTAGGTGGCTACAACACCTACGAAAAAACCACCTCCAACAACTTGGTATATCTGTACGACGACAATGCAGCCTGGGAAAGCGTGGAGTTCAACGATATTTCCATGCGCTGGGAAGACCACGTTTACAAAGACGGCAAGGTCTACCCGGAAGTAGAGGTCTGGGCAGAACGGGCTGGTTATAAAGGTCAGTCCTCCGCAGGCAGTTCCTTCGATCCCCCCTATGTGCCAACCAGTGTTGCCTATGTCCATATCCGCAGACTCGCTGCCACTGTCTACTATCGCCGTCCCCAGCCAGTGAGCAACACCCCCGACAACACCTTCTACTGGGACACCACGGCTTATGACCTTGGTGCCATCGATGTCAGCATTTCAGATGCCATTATCCACTGGACCGCTACCGGCGAATAAACAGGAGAATAACCATGGGCATATCACGATCACAGGGCTACACCCGTGTAGGGACACCTGACTCCGGCCACAGTTACGGCCTGACCGGCAATGCCCCTTACCGGAAGTAATATGTTGATTGGTATGAGCTTTTTTAAAGCTTGAAGTTTTCATTTAGCAAGGATGTCCGGTTACTTTGAATTAAATTTTCCGCTCATTAACTTATGCCGTGGAATCCTTACCTTCCCAACGAGGCTTATGGAGGCTGAATCTGGTATCACGCTCCTCAAATGGTTTTGAGGAGTCTCCAAACTCCTCAACGAGACTTGTGAAGCCTGAATCTGGTATCACGCTCCTCAAATGGTTTTGAGGAGTCTCCAAACTCCTCAATGAGGCTTGTGGAGCCTAAATTTTATATCACGCTCCTCAAATAGTTTTGAGGAGTCTCCAAACCCCTCAACGAGGTTTGTGGAGCCTGAATCAGAGGTTCCACTCCTCAAAAGGCGTGCGAATTCAGAGCTATCCGTTATGTGCGTTGGAAAACACTCTGACCTTCAGTAATTTCTAACAGCTCGGCAAAACAAAGTACCGCAGGACGCCTTCCCGAAGCCGATTTGATTTCCAATAAAATCCCGGCATCGCGCAGTTGACGGAGTAAAGCCGGGGTGGTTTTGGGATGAATGCCGTACTTTTCTTCAAACTGTTGAATAATATCCGTGGTGCGAAAGATGGGGCGACTAAACAGCGCATCCAGTAAATGAACAGAATACTGGGAACGGGTAATGTGTTGAATTTGATGCTTCATGTGTTCATACAGCCCCATGATGTTTCTCACCCGCGCACTGTTTTCCCTGGCCTGAAGGGTGATTGCTCGCAAAAAGAAGGCAATCCACCCATTCCAGTCTCCTTCTGAAGAGATCGCCTGGAGACGCTGGTAATATTCGTCACGGTGGGTTTCCAGGTATTCGCTCAGGTAGAACATAGGCTCGGAGAGAATTTTTTTCTGGTACAGGAATAGTGGGATCAGGATGCGTCCAATCCGGCCATTACCATCCTTGAATGGATGTAACAGTTCGAATTGCCCGTGTACCACGGCGACCTGAAGCAGAAAGTCGCAGTCATCATAATCGATATAACGTTCCCAGGCCTCAAGGTGCTCCATTAATCGCAGTGGTGAGGGAGGCACAAATGTCGCCTGTTCCATGGAGCAACCCGCCCGGCCAATCCAGTTCTGATCGTTGCGAAATCCACCGGGAGATTTATTCTGTCCCCGAACGCTGTTGAGCAGTATGCTGTGCAACTCACGGATCAGGCTTAAACGGATGGGATAAGCTTTCAGGTGTTCACTGGCCTGAAACAGGGCAGAGCGGTAGTTTGAAATTTCCTGGATATCCTTGAATTTCTCGCCTTCTTTCTCCAGCCCTGCCTCCTGCTCCAGTACCTCATCAACGGTGGCCTGAGTACCCTCAATCTTAGAGTACGGCCTCTTGAGTGGTCAGTGGCGAGAGCATCACCGCAGGGTTTGGTATCCCTTGTAGCAAACCATCGTACCGGGCAAGCTCAGCGTTTGCCTCGCCGACCAGGCTAAACAAGGCGCGAAAGTCAATATTCTCCAGGGGCAGTGTATCTGGCTGATAAGGGGGCATCCTGTTGGTATCCTGAGCCAATATTATGGGTTTGATTGTAGCGCGGCATAGGTGTGTATGATACGGGGTGACGTACGGATATCCGGATAGCATATCTGGCCATATCGACGGATTAAGCGTTCTATAAATTTGGGGCTTTTACAGGTTTGCCCACAGGAAAAAATTTGTCTGCCCCTTTTTGTTGGTTACGAGCTGTGCACTGGGTGGATTGTAAAATGCGATTTGTAATGCCAAGAAGCGTGAAGCAAACGCTTCGCAGGTATGGGCGATGATCAGAGAAAATATCTTTCAGTGTTGAATACTGTCGTTTAGATGACCACTTTCGCTGGGTAACCAGAAGGTATTTTTCATGAAAATTTTTCCTAAAAAAAATGGCCAAAATATCGAAAAATAATACACACTTGCGCACTTTTTCCTAAAACGATTTGAGCTAAGTTGTTGAAATATAAGGATGACACGCTAGCTTCAGGTGCTAGTGACTGTATGGTCGTGGAAGTTCGAGTCTTCTCCTGGGCACCAATTCTCAAAGATATGTCGTGTAATTAGCGGCAAAAAACCGGACAGCTGCCCGGTGATATCTTCTCTCATTTCTCTTCCTTTTTTAGCTCTTCCTTTCGATCACCTCGTACCCTGTACTTCCTGAGTTTTCCAGATATAGATTTTCTTCGCTTCCAGCGTTTTATGCCCTGATACTAATCCTTCGTGGTCAGATACGCCTTTGGCTTTCAGGTCGTGGAAGTGCCACTTCTCGGCAATCAGTCCTTCATCTATTGCGCGGTTGATCAGTTTTTGCCATTGGCTGTCTAACGTGTTTTTGTGCATTTTTTGCCCCGGCGACATCTGGATGCCTCTCTTGACGACGACGTTGGGCGCACCGAACATGTATTCAAATTTTTCGCCGCTGTTGTGATCATCCAGCAGTTTTAACGCTTTTCTCAGTCGTGGTGTCCAGAGGGTGATTTCATCCAGCGACCCTTTGCTCCGTTTTAGCTGTATTCCTTTTTCCAACAGTTACCGCTTCATGTTTATCAGTTCGGATCGTCTTGCACGACAGATGTAGGCAGATTCCATCATCGCTTTCCAGAACGGATTGGCCAGATAGTAAACGCAGGCGTAGTCTTCATCGCTGACGTACACATCCTGCCGATTCGGTCTTGGCAATGCTTCGCAGTCCAGCGATGGGTTGGGTGGAACTCCTTCCAGATGACTTCTGCCCCAGCTCCAGGCACTGGAGAATAACTTGCGTGCAATGGCCACGGCTCCGAGCTTATCAGAATACTTTTCATACGCGAAGGGCGACTTTTGACATCTGATAAGGCATGACTGCACCTTAATCTGCGCTCTAAAAACCCGATGAACACATTAACCGCCGGTGATAAACACGCCGTTGCCAGTACCTCCAGTGGTGAAGCCGAGTTAGCTATACGTCGATTAACTCCCGTTGAATGCGAATGTTTGCAGGGTTTCCCAGATGGGTTCAGCGCTATTCCCTGGAAAAACAAACCGGCTGAAGAGTGTCCTGATGGTCCGAGGTACAAGGCTCTTGGTAACTCCATGGCCGTTCCGGTAATGCGCTGGATCGGAAATCGTATCCAGACGGCACTGAGTTAACCATGTACTTTGCTTTGGAACCGGCTCTGATGCGGATCTTTGGAACGCCGGAGCTGATGATAAAAACCGCCAGCTGGCAGTGGGATATCAACGCCGGTTATCGCAAGACAGCGGTTGCACCAGAGCATCGCAGCACCCGGAATTGAGGCAGGCCAAGGGGAAGATTCAGATCAAGGGTAAGGGGGAAAGCACGGTTTACCGCTGGCAGCAGAAGTGTCGTCAGGTCTGCAATGAGCTGATCCGGCTGGCCGAGGATGAGGCTCAGGATTTGCTGGAGCAATCCGGGGTTATCCGGCATGAACCCTATTGACGGCATGCCGAACTTAAGTGTACTACAATGTAATACACCAAAAGGAGGTCATGTATGAGTGTATCCAGCGTTCGTCTGAATCAGGATATTGAAGAGCCGTTAAACCAGTTAGCTAAAGTGCTGAGCCGTAGCCGCAACTATCTCATTAACGAAGCGGTCAGGGAGTACATCAAGAAACATGCCCGTGAAATGCAGGAGTGGGACGAGACCCTGGAAGCACTGGATCAGGTACGCAGGGGAGACACCGTAGATGGTGACGCCGTGATGACATGGCTGGAAAGCTGGGGCAGTGATAATGAGCTGGAGGCACCTGAATGAAACTCAGGTTTTCCAGGAGTGCCGTTGATGACCTGAAACGACTGAGACAGTTTATTGCAGAAAAAAATCCGCCAGCAGCACAGCGAATGGCGGAGTATCTGGTCAGGAAAATTAACAACCTGTGCCATCAACCGAACATGGGCGTTCTGGTAGGGGATAAACTGAATCCCCGTTTGCGTGACCTGATTATCAGGGATTACAAGATTCGCTATCTTGCTGACGACCGTGAGGTCTTGATTCTGAAGATATGGCATCAGAAGGAAGATGATGAGATTAGCCTTGACTCAGAGTGAGAGTAAAAGTACGGTGAAAACTCATGCTGGGAAAGTACCCGATCACTCACTTTCCCGTTGCTTGAATCCTTCCAGAAAGCCCGGCCCTGTTGCCGGGTTTTTAGTATCTGCCACTCCCAAACTGAACCACTATAAAAAACGTGAGTTCGATGCAAGAAAAGACAAGGGAACCCCGGTTGTTTAACTATCTTTCGGTTGCAATCCACAGATAGCTAACCAGAGGCTCCCATGTCTATGACCAGTGTATTCTGTGATGTTGATGATTTCTGTCTGGTTTTTGAACCAGAATGGCATAAGCGGCTTATCTGCAATACCAAAAAGCCTCTGGTTATATCGAAGCTCTCGC
>NZ_JAGHQW010000065.1 GCF_017744115.1 Salinisphaera sp. G21_0
GGCTAAGCAGCGCCACCCGGAGCGTTGGGGTAAAAGGGCAACCCGTAACTGGGACCTGGAAGATGAAGTCTGGCTGAATCCAGACCGGTCAGTTGCCGGACAGCTAAGGCAAGCTGTGTGAGTTGAGACGACAACTATGTTGACAAACACCGGTATCGATCCGGCTCAGGAAGCAAATGTATAGTCCCCCTGGAACTCCGGGCAGGGATTGTTGAAGGGTTCTGGTTACCCAGGGCGGCAAAGCAAGCGGCGTGGATGGTGGCTCAGTTGCCACCAACCGAAGTTTCAAGCCTTCTTGAGTTGCTGGGAAATATGAAGCCGTCGGCCAGTACTTTGGATCGTCTTCCTGCAAAACTCAGTGAACGGTGGGAGCAGTATCTTGAACCTTTTGAGTATATTTTGGCAAGAAATAAAGGACACCTAAAATTTGACTAATCGGCCACACCGTCTATTTTACTTCTGAAGCCTCTCAAGGGCATTACGGACATATACCCAGTAACCATATACCCAGTAACCAATAAAAATGACATGACAACTGCCCGAAAAAACCTCATAGATCCAGCCAGTACGCCCTACTACCACTGCATGGCACGCTGTGTTCGCAGGGCTTTCCTATGCGGCAAAGACAATTTTTCAGGCAAAAACTATGAGCATCGCAGGCAGTGGGTGGTTGATCGGTTGAAAGCACTTTCTGGTATTTTTGCTCTGGAAGTCTGTGCTTATGCGGTTATGTCGAATCATTATCATGTGGTGCTCCATATCAATAGTCAGCAAGCCAAAAAATGGGACACCAAAGAAGTCTTACAACGCTGGACGCAGCTTTTTTCAGGCCCGCACCTGGTTCAGCGTTATCTTGTCGGCGATCAGCTGGGCAAAGCAGAGCTGCTGCGTGTCGAAGAATATGCCCAGGAGTACCGCAGTCGTTTAATGGATATCAGCTGGTTCATGCGCTGTCTCAACGAATACTTAGCCCGGCTGGCCAATAAAGAGGATGAGTGCAAAGGGCGCTTTTGGGAAGGTCGTTACAAAAGTCAGGCCCTGCTAGATGAGGCCGCATTGCTGACTTGCATGACCTATGTCGACTTAAACCCCATCCGGGCAAAAATTGCCGCAACGCTGGAAACCTCAGAACATACCTCTATTAAAGAGCGCATTGAGTCATACGACAGTGCAAACGGAAAAAAACAAAAGTCACACTTGAAACCGTTAAAAGCTCAGGGCCAAAACCCTGAACAGGCGATTCCATACCCACTCAGTAGCTACTTTGAACTGGTTGACTGGTCTGGCCGAACTATCCGCAAAGGCAAGCGTGGTCGTATAACTGACGATGTACCACCTATCCTGGAGTCCTTGGGTATTGACTCAAATGAATGGCTGGAGACTATGCGCAGGCATAATCGTTTTCACCGCGCAGTCGGCAAGCTGGCTTCACTGAAGGCTTATGCAGAAAGCACCGGAAAATGCTGGGTCCATGGGATGTCTGTGAGCGGTAATCTCTATCCTGCCTGATCAACACATTTTCATTTACTTTAATGTGGCCAGAGTTTTCTGAGAACTCTTTCTTATATTGTCTCGATAGTATCTTCTAACTGGCTGTTGCTGAGCACTTTTTGTCCTCTTCCTGCTTGGTATGAATGAGGACTTTTTAGAACGATCAATGCAAACATTTTTAAAAATCGATAGATGAAATATTCTTTTCACTTTTTAAAAAATGGATGTCCTTTTTATCCTTCTCTTTTTATCTCACTTTTTATCTCAAAAATGGGTGTCCTTTTTATCTTCCAAATATCTTCCAAAAATGGGTGTCCTTTTTATCTTTCTTTTTATCTTTCTTTTTATCTTTCTTTATATCTTTTATGCAACTTTTATCATTTTTTTTGTCTAACGAAACAGGGTTTATGGATCTTTTAAATTCTTCTTTTTGGCGAATCTAATCAAAAGTTCAACTAATAAAAAGACTTTTTAGAGTGGCGAACAACAGTGAAGTACTGGAGTACGAAACTGAAGCAAAGCAGTTTTAAACAGGAATTATCAATATGAACATTTTGAAAATTTTCACACCCAGACCTGTAAGCAGGGGTTATCAGCAATTGCCCCATGAAGACGTCTGCAATGCTTCTACCGAGCCGAAAACCAGCAGTTCATCAGTTTCCCTGGCTCCCTTTGCACACCGTACTCACTCGTCGTCTATTGATCCATCTCAAGGTCTGACCTGCCAAACCCCTGTTGGTAATCGTGCGATTGAGCCGGAAACTGAGCCTCTTTGGCCAAACAAGTCCGTCACGAAAGCCGGGACGAAAGCTCATGGCCAAACCGGAAAAAAAACAAAAGCAGACATTAAACAAGCTACTAAAGACCTCCACAATGCACTCACCTTCACTAAGAATCTGGAGGAGCTGACCAATGATGATATCCTCGCACTGATTGAAAGAGGGGCTAAAATCAATGCGAAAACCAAAAACTATGGCGAAGAGACAGCTCTCCATATAGCCGCTTTACGTGGCAGTAAAAGAATAATTGAACTGCTTGTTAACAAGGGTGCTGACGTTAACGCCAAAACTTCTTATGGCTGGACAGCTATACGGTGTGCTCACAAGAATGGACCCATTACGCCCCTGATCCGCTGTATGGTAAATGCCGGGCTTAAAATTGATGCGATGTGTGATAATTCCGGTTCAACGATGCTTGCTCATGCGGCCAGGGAGGGTTGCTGGGAGCTGGTTGAATTTTTATTGGATAAAGGTGCCAAGGTGAACACTGAGATTAATATCAAGGGAACGGCACTCCACCTTGCAGTTCTTCAGGGTCGGCCAGATATCATTAAGATGTTGATGAACCATGGGGCAAACATCAACGTCAGGAATCATCATAAGGGGAAGTCGGTTCTTCACTTTGCAGCTCGTCTGGGGCGACCAGAAATCATTGAACAGTTGATAGATCATGGGGCAGACATCAGCGCCAGAGATAATAAGGGGAAAACAGTTCTTCACGATGCAGCTCGTCAGGATCAGCCAGATATCATTGACCAGTTGATGAATTATGGGGCAGACATCAACGCCAGAGATAATAAGGGGAGGATGCTTCTTCACCTTGTGGCTGCATCAGGTCAGCAGGCCATCCTGGATAAATTGCTTCAGCTTAACGTCGACGTCAACGCCCGGGATAACAATGGTTGGACGCCACTCTACCTGCTCACCTGCACCAATGGTCAGCTGGATACCATTAAATATTTCATGAGCGCATTGATTAAAAAACAGGCTGACATCAATCATCAGGACAGCGATGGGAGAACCCCCCTCAACTTTTTAGTAAAGAGCCTTAGCAATCAGAAAGCCATTAAGCATGTTATTGATACCTTGGTTCTGCACGGGGCTGATGTTAACGCCAGTGATTCACGCGGGCTTACGCCACTCCACTTTGCTGCTGCCCATAGCAAGCTGGACGTTTTTAACCACCTGCTTGTGAAAGGGGCCAACATGAGCGTCAGGACCAACACTGGCCTGATGGTTCTGGACGTCGCCAGGTCCAATGGCCAAAACACAGCCAAAATGCTGGAGAGCCTTTACAATGCCAAATTTGATGTTCATGCACCCTGCACCTCTGAAGGTGCAACGATGCTTGTTTGTGCCGTACAAAACAGGCAATGGAAACTGGTCGACGCTTTAATATCAGATGGGGCTGACATCGATGCATGGAAACATGAAGCAACCCGGATTACTTCCCTTCACGACGCGGCTTTAAAGGACCGAAAAGATACTGTGAGTGAGCTGCTAAAGAGAAATGCTAACCCCGGTTTACCAAGTATACGTGGGCTTTCAGCTATCCATTATGCCGTGATGGACAGAGGTTTTGCAGATTTGCCCACTTCGGAAAATCTGGCACATCGACAAAGCATCCTTATCGAACTGATTGAGAGCAAAAAAGTGGACATCAATGCCCGGGATGAACGTGGAATAACAGCACTCCACATTGCAGCGAGTCAAGGCTATTTAGAAATGATTCGGGAACTGCTGAAGCGAGGGGCTGATTTCAATATTCTGGATGAAGACAATATGACAGCTTATGACTACTGCAATAGGATGGTTAGTCGAAGCAGAAGAGAGAGAGTCTGTCTGTTAATGTCAGAATATAAGGCTGATGTGCGAGGAGTCGATTTGAGGAAAGCAGAAGCAGCCGACCAGAAACACACTGCAATCGGGTTAGCGCATAAAGTGAGAGATTTTTTCAAGTCTGAACGAAACCGCTGAGAAACCCTTATTTTCAGGGGTATAGATTATATCTGAACGGTCTAAGTTTAAGCCGTTCGTTTGCAGGAGGCTTCTAAATATCATGTTTAAAAAAAATAGTTAACAGCGGTTGTTGTCATGCTTAATGCACAGTCAGATATTATTAGCCACTCTTTCACAGGCTCTGGTCCCACCTGTTTGCCTGGTGCAGAGGGAGCTGACATCGCCAATGGTGTAATTCCGGTATCAGGCGCTTTAAAAACTCACGCTTTATCTTCAAATCGAAAGTGTGAAACTTCCGGGATTGATTCCACGTTTACTCCTCCTGGCAGTGCCGACCACAAGATCACTGAAACGTTTGCACCGCCATTAAAAATCAGGCGCTGTAGCGATCCGCAGCTAACCGTTCAGCCCTCGGCTATTCCAGACCGGGAACGGTTGGGTGGAAAAGGGATGTTCCTGACCCTGATGAAGAGCGCAGGATTAACGGTCCCGCCATTTCGCTGCATTGATACAAGGATCGTGCAGAATCTTGAGGCGCTTACATTCGATGCCAGCCCATTGCTGGCCACGCTGGATGATGGCCATGAGTTTCCCCATGCAACGGCCACTCTGGTGAATATAAGACAGTGGATTACCCAAATGGCACCAGCAGGTAACCCATCAGGCAATCCAACAACAAGACAACAGCGCTGGCTCGGTGCGCTCTCTTCGTTTATTGCAGGCCCGGATTTTTATCAGCAAATAAGCGCTCTACCCATTGCTAACAAAATACGCACTATTCATAAAGATTTACGCACCGACCTGGCTAAGTCCGACAGCCCGATCATCGTGCGCAGCTCCGGCGTGGCTGAGGACGCCTTTGGTAACGCCCAGGCCGGCAAGTACCAATCCCTGGTGCATAACCAGGCGGATATCGTGGCAACCTGTCTTAAAGTGCTCGCTTCTGCTTACCGTCCCGCGGTTTTTTCCCCAACCGCCCCGCAGGGGATGGCAATTATCCTGCAACAGTGCATTCAATGTCTCGTTGGCGGGGTCGGCATGAGTTATTGCCGCATTGATGACCGCAGGCTGGTGATCGAGTGTGGGCCGGGGCAGCCCAGGACGGTGGTATCCGGTCAACACGGTATCACTCCCCATGGTTATGAGATTAAGCGCAACGGCGAGCAATGGGAGGCCACCTTTAGCCCCGGCAATCCTGAGTATGGATTCATTTTGCGCGCCAATGAACAGGGGGGCTATGAGGAAGAGTGGGTCAAATTTGAACCTGCTGCTGCCACGGCTGAGTTTATTGGCAAAGACCAACTGAGCCGCCTGGTTGAGGGGGGGAAGACGCTGGAAGACGCGTTGTTGTGCCCTGTGGATTTTGAATTTGCCATTGATCCGGATGGCCAGGTCCTTTTTTTGCAGGGACGCCCGATTACCTGCCTGCCCGGCGGCAGCCATTTTTCCATGGCATCTCCCCCCCGGTATCTGGATCAGGGCTCCGTAATCAGCGATGGTTGTGGCTCAGGGCTGGCGCTGGCCATCAGCGGTCCGGTCAACGGGAGCAGTCTGCCGGACAACGTCATCCTTTTTTGTGATCATGGCGGTGACTGGTTACTGGCCCCTGAGGTTCTGAAAAAAATAAAGGGGATTGTCTTCAGAATATGGGCAAATAACGACCACATATCCATCGGCCTGAGGCAGGCAGGCATACCCTGTGTCGGGGTGAAGCAGCCGCAATGGTGGCCCGATAATGATGCGCAGGAATGGGTAACGCTGGTGTGTGGGAAGTTTCAGAAAGAGTCCGGCGGTTTTTTATTGCCGGGTGATCGGGAACAGGAGTTGTTGAATTTCAGTGGCGAATCGGCCACCCCTGATTATCAAACCGCGCAGGCTGCCCAGCAGGCATACCAGCCTGCGGAGCCGGAAAAAGAGCCGTCGGTAGCACGTTTGTTCTCATGGCTGTGTGAGCAAAACACCAGGCTTCTGGATTTTCTCGGGACTGAGCGACTGGTTCATTTATGCCTGTCCAAAACCGGCGCTGTCCAGCTGAGCATGCACCCCGGGCGACAAGAGATTTTGCAGGGATGTGTTCAGGAGATCGACAACTTTATGCAAGAGATTGCGGCTTTCCTCTCTGGCTACGAACGGTTTTTAATGCTGGGAGCAGCCGCCGATCCTGATCTTGAGCAGCAATACCATGAGGAGTTAACACAGCTTCGCGAACAACTGGCGCTGGTGCAAACAAAGGTTAAACAAACCCTTGCCCAGGTCACAAGGCCATTTCTGCCTGGCAGGGAGTTACCGGCCTCAGGTTCGGATTTTCAACAATGGCTGGCCCATTGCCAGTTATTAAAAGACCACCTGCAACGGCTTGAGTCTGTTCATCAGGTGCACAACATCGAGAGCGTTCATGAACTGATTCTATGGTTGCACAAATGTTTTCTCACCAGGCTCTGGCCCGTGGCCACCGCTTCAGGGCAGGGTGAAGTAAGCACAATAAGGAGGCCTATCTTTGGAAGTATCGATATTGTTGATTTCTCAACGTCTCAGGAAGAACCATTATTCGATGACACTTGCCGTGAGGCACTCAGGCAATTACGGGCCGAAAGAGTGACCGCTCTCAATATGCCAGATTGTACCCGGTTGTCGATTCAGCTTGAGCAACATGCGTGCACCATCGACCTGTTGGAACAAGCCGACGGTGGTAAACAACGGACTTTTCGGATGTGTTACTCTGAGGCGCTGGCCAATTCATTGAAAGAAACCCTGAGCGGAAAGTTCAAGCGACTGTGGTTTTTGGCGCAAACGCTGTCTCACTATTGGAAAAATAGCGGTTTCAATGCACCGGACATTCATTTCAATGAACAGACAGGCCAGACCCTCTTTGAACTCACCCATCTTCCTGACAAAAAAGATTTGCAGCACATGTTTGTGGACATTCTGAGTGTGTTGCACATCCTGTTCAATATGGATTTTTTGTTGGGGCCATTACATCTGGACGAAAGTCAGACAAACTGGAATATGGCCACAATCAGGGAAAGGCTGAATAATCCCGCTTTCGCTGCAACCAATCGATTAGCCCTGGAGCATATCTACTGGTGCTCCGCTTACTCTCGCACAAAATCACTGATGAGCCACTGCACCCGGGACAGGGCGATCCGTCACCTGGTTGAAACGGCGCTGATCTTTTCTCAGGCTCCCATCAACTGTATTGAAGAAGCGTTGAACGATCAACTCGATACGCACAGTCAGAAAATACTCTGGCATTGGCTACTTTCTGATCCAGCCAAAGCCAGCCCCCTGGTGAACAAATACGTTAACTGGTTAGCTGACGAGACAACGGCCATGCGTCTGGTGTCGCAAAATGGCCATATCCTGAAATACCTTGCTCCTGAACTACGCAATCAGCGGGCAATGGTTTTTACCGCCATCAAAAGCCACCCTGGCGCTATTGTCGATGTGCCGGAATCCTTTAAAAACGATATTGAAATTATGTCTTATGCCCTGGCAAATACAAAGGACCCGGAAACCACAATTGCCCTTATAGGGCCAGAGCTATTATCAAATCCTGAACTTTTCCGATGCTTGTTAACCACAGCAGTTGAAAACACATCACAGGCTCTTTCCTGTAATGCGGCAACTGAGTATCTGGAACAACATCCTGAATTCTATAAAGAGCTTCTTCTGTTGGCGCTGAAGTGCAATGAGAAAGATGATTCCTATCTATTATTTCACCACAATTTCAGGAAAAACCTGCTTAACAACCGTCATCTTTATCGGAAACTTGCCTTAAAAGCACTGGCAAACCCCGGAATAAGCGGTGAGCTAAGATGTTTTCCGGAATTGAATAATGATCGAGAAGTAGTATTCACGGCGGTTGGCTCAGAACCCTTATCATTAAAATATGCCGGACCTGAACTTCAGGCAGATAAAGAAGTGGTCAAAAAAGCTGTCGGGATCGATGGTAGCGTTCTGAAATTTGCCAGTGAAGGGCTTAAGGATGATGAAGACATCGTATTGGCCGCTGTCAAAAATTGTGGGGTTGCTCTGCTATACGCCAGTGAACGGTTAAAAGCTGATCGAACAATTGTTAAAGCGGCGCTGAAAAATAACGCCAGGGCGCTACAGTATGCTGATAAACAATTAAAACATCATCCGTACTACGTTTGGCTGGCTGTCAGTCATCATCATCCTTATCTTGATAAAGAGCGGTGTGGAGATAAGGAACTATTGACCATTGTCTTATCAAAAGACCCCTTGCTCTTTAAAACACTCGCCAATCTAAAATGGAGAGACGATGAAGAGTTGGTGCAACTGGCTGTGCAAGGTCACGGTAGCATTCTCAAGTATGCCAGTTGCAGGCTACGCAGGCACGAGCCAACTGTCCGGCTGGCAGTTCAACACGATGGTATGGCGCTTGAGCATGCCAGCCCGGAACTGCGAGACAATAAAGCGCTGGTCAAACTGGCGGTGAAAAATGACGGCATGGCGCTGGAGTTTGCCAGTGACCTGCTTCAGGATTGCCCGGAGGTGGTCAAACTTGCCCTGCACCAAAATCCGTTGGCGCTTCAGTTTGCCAGTGACCATTGCCGCAATGACCCGGAGCTGGCCAACATCGCCTTGCAGTACAATGGTGTTACTTTGCAGTACGTTGACCGTTTATTACAAGGCAAACCCGAGATCATTACGGCAGCGATGAACCATGTCGGGCCTGTTGCGCTAAGGTACTATCAACATTTTCATAATGGCCCGTGTGCCTCTGGCAATCACGACCCATCCCTCATAGAGTGTTGTCCATAAGCGCATAACTGGTAAAAGTCAGTTGTCCAATACTTCAGTTATTTAACTGGCGTAAAAAATACTTTGTTCAGTGCAACTTTTATCTTGTTTTTTGTCCAATGATTCAATTTGGTAACTCGCAGCCTGGATAGCCTCGGTCAACCAATAACAGCCAATAATAACGTAGCGCTATAGCACTGAAATGAATTAACGCATTTTCAAACAGGAATTATCAATATGAACACTGTCAAAGCATTCAGTTCTGCAAGACCGGTTTATCAGCAATTCGACAATGAAGAAAACTGCGTTGCCTCTAATCGGCCTGCAACTGGCGGTTCAACAGTTTCCCTTGCTCCCTCTAAACAACCTGGTCACACACCACAAATTGATCCATCTCAAAATCTGCCTCGGCAAACGCTTGTCTGTAATCGTGAAGTTGAGATTAAAACCGAGTCCCTTTGCCCCAAAAAATCCACGAATGACGGGGTGAAAGATCATGAGCATACCGTCCATATTAAAAAATCCGAAATAAAAAGGGTGACCATGGAGCTTCACAGGGCAATCACCAACACCGAGAATCCGGAGGATCTGACCAATGACGACATCCTTGCCCTGATTGCACAAGGGGCAAATGTCAACGCCAAAACCAAACTCAGTGGCAAGAAAACCGCTCTCCATCTTGCCGCTATACATGGCAATCAGAGAATCATTGAACTGCTTGTTAACGAGGCCAAGGCTGACGTTAACCTCAAAGATGATTATGGCAGGACAGTAATGGAGTGTGCATTCCAATATGGCACCAATATTACGCCCCTGATCCCCTGTATGGTAAAAGCCGGATTCGACATTCATGCCGATTGTGGTGGTAACGGGGCAGGAACCATGCTTGCTCATGCGGCCAGGGAAAAAAACTGGGGGCTGGTGGAGTATTTATTAGCCAATGGTGCCGATCCTAACGACCGGATCAACAAACATGAAACAGCACTCCACCTTGCGGTTCGTCTGGGTAAGCCGGAAATAATTGACATGCTGATGAAGTATAAGGCAGACATCAACGCTAAGACCAAAGATGAAGGAAGGACAGCTCTTCACCTTGTGGCTCAATCTGGCCAACGGGACATCCTGGATAAGCTGCTTCAGCATCACGCAAATGCCAACGCCCTGGACAACGATGAAAGGACACCACTCTACCTGCTGACTTGTGCCGATGGTCAGCTGAAGACCTTTCAGTATTTCATGGATACCCTGATTAACCTTCAGGATGACGTCGACCATCGGGACATCGGTAGGTCAACTCCCCTCAGCATCTTAGTCAACAGCCTTGAACATCAGGATGCCCTCGAGTATGCCATTAATACCTTGGTTCAACACCGGGCCGATGTTGACGCCCAAAATGGAGGCGGCTATGCGCCTCTCCACTTTGCGGCTATGAATGGCAAGTTGGAGGCCTTTAGCCAATTGATTGAAAAGGAGGCCAACATGTACGCCAAAACTAACCGTGGCAAGATGGTTCTGGACCTCGCCAAGCGCAATGGCCACCACTTCACAGCAAAAATACTGGAGATTCTGGACAATGCCAAATTTGATGTTAGAGCCCCATGTGATTCTGCAGGTGGCAGGACGATTGCGTATGCCATACAAAACAGGCAATGGGAGATGGTTGACTCTTTAATACTTCGTGGGGCTGACATCGATGCATGGAAAAATGAAAAAAGCCAATACACCCCCCTCCACTACGCGGCTTTAATGGACCAGAAAGATATAGTGAGAGAGCTGCTGGACAGGAGCGCTAAGGCCAATTTACGAAATATAGAGGGGAGTACTGCTCTCCATTATGCCGTGTCGGCCCCCGACTGGGACTATCAGGAAGATTGGACAGTTCGACTGGCTATCCTTGCCGATCTGATTGAAAACGGAAAAGTGGAAATCAATGCCCAGAATAATTACGGAGCAACAGCGCTCCACATTGCAGCGAGTCAAGGCAGTATAGATATGATTCGAGAGCTGCTGATGCGAGGGGCTGATTTCAATATTCTGGATGAAAAAAAGATGACAGCTTTTGATCATTGCAGTAAGTATGAATATTTTTGTGGGCTTCCCTTGGAAAAGGTTGGCCGGAAAGTAAAAGCGAATGCTTGTATGTATATGGTAGAACATAATGCTGATGTGCGAGGAGCCGATGTGATGAAAGCCAAAGCAGCCGAAGAGAGGGCAGCAAAAGTAGCCGCCCTGAAAAGCACCCTCAGCGGGTTAGCGCATAAAGTGACAGGGTTGTTTTTCAAGCCTGAATGAAAGCACTGAGACGTCATCATTCCCAAGTGTATAGAGTATAACTGAACGGTTAAAGTTTAAGCCGGAAGCACCATTTTCCAAATAACAACAGTGTTACTACAACTGACCGTCTTGTTACTGACTCATACAAAAGCAACTGGTTAATTATTGAAGCTTATTTCTTCGAAGTTTCTCTTTAATATCGAATTAAAAGCAATATCGAAGCTACCGAGTAGCTTAATTTCATTGGGTACGCTGACCATTCAGTCCCCGGCTATTCCAAACCGGGAACGGTTGGGGGGAAAGGGATGTTCCTGAACCTGATGAAGAGCGCAGGATTAGCTATCCTGGCATATCGCTTGCCAGTGAAACGCTGCGTGCCCATGAGGGTACTGTCCGTCTGGCAGTTCAACAAAATGGTATGGCACTTGTGTATGCCAGCCTGGAACTGCCAGCCAATAAAGAGCTGGTCAACATCGCCTTGCAGAACAATGGTAAAGCCCTTCTCTTAGGTTGGACATTAAGCTTATCCCTCCATTTTCATTGGGGTTCCATCTTTAACTTGTCGAAGAGAGGAGTAGGCGCTTAATGTCTACCCTAAAAAGCGCTTTGATACGTTGGCCCCTCATTACAAAGCAAACCTGAAATCATTGAGGCAGCAATTGATAATATCGGACCTTTTGTTGTGAAGTGTATTCAACAAAAAATTGATTGATACCACCATAATATTTAGAATGCGGAATTGGTATAACCCGGTTTTCAGCTACACGGCAACTTGAAATAGCGTAGCAGGGACGAAAATGGCGGCAAAGGCGGCGGTGGCTCAAGCGATGAGTCATGCTGTGACGCAGACGATGATTCTGAATATGGATCAAAAGATTCATAAGGAAAAGAAAACGCCAGAATAGAATGTGGCCCCGAATCCACTTCATTCGATGATGCGCCGAGATAGCCTCCCTCAGTCTCAACAATAACCACTTCCTTTGGTTGCTCAGTCACATTCTCTCGCCCAAGTAGCGGCTGAGTGACTAATGGGGAGTTTTCCGACGGTTTTGGGCAGCATACCTCCGGCAGGCACGCTTTCACAGACCGTGAATACTTATAGCACCCCTGACACGGATCAGAATTGATAACCTTTTCTGCCGCATTCCGGACAGCCGTAAAAAAATATCCTTTTTCGAAATTCCCAAAAACGTTCATATTAACCTCTAGAGTCCTGCCAGAGCGGAAATTGATATTATTATTTACAAAAAATATTAGACTGCTAATTCCTGAAAAGATTCCATTAAATAAATTTATTTACTATGAACTTTTTATCAATACTAAAGTCCAATAAATTGCAGTGACGCATGTCTGTTGTTTCTTCGTTAAGCAGTCTTTTAGAAAATCCCCAATAACGGATCAGATCACAATATGAATAGTTGCAGTCATTTCAAATAACAATCACTTTTTCCATGAAAATTTAAGGATATCAAAAGAATGAATTTTTGTTCTGGTAAACAGGAAATAACAGCAAGTTTACTGCCTCCTCAAGATAATGGAATGAATCAAAACGCAGATCCGGCTAACTCTGCAGCTTCCGCTAATTTGCGGCATTTTACCGGGATACCTTTGAACAAACTCGGTGATATTTCTACTCATCTGAGCTGTGGCGAGATTTTGGCGTTGCAAAAAGCGTTTGGACAGCTCAACCCGGTGGTTACCTCCCGAGACATTAAGGCAAATTCTCCTTTTAAACGCCTGTATGCCAGCCCTGATGAAGCTCAAACAAAGCAGAACAAACAACCCACCACCCGTCCAAAGGTGTTCTCCGGGGAGATACAAAAGATGATCGAGTGTCCCGTTTATGAACTTGAGCGAAAACGGGTTATTCACCTTAATAGTTGGATCAATAAGCCTATTATCAGCCCCTCGGAGCGTCATGCTTTTCTCTGGAGCGTCAAGGAAGTCCATTGCTTGAGTTGTGATGACAGGGATGACTGGCGGGAGGAGGTCGTACTTAAGAGCGAAGAAGCAATTACCGCCATCTTCAGCACTTCCGGGCGCTATGCGTTGGCTGCGGCAAAAGGATTCTGCAAAGTCTGGGGCTTTGAGGATGGGGCCAGCTGGGTAAAACAAGCAGAGATAAATAATTTAGACAGTATTAAGAATGTTCAATTTTCACCCACGGAGCGGGCACTGGCGATCGCCAGTAGTGACGATGACGACCATGATACATTCATGCTTTGCGTTTATCAGGTTGATCGCGGCTGGGTACAAGAATCCAGGATCCGTGGGGTTAAGGATTTGTCGTTTCAATTCAGCCCTTCTGGCAATGACATTCTGGTCACTTCCAAAAGTGGTGGCACAATGTTTGGCATTGACTACAACGGCAAAGTCAGATGCCAATATTTATATCCAAACT
The DNA here is from genome assembly GCF_017744115.1 of Salinisphaera sp. G21_0. Classification (GTDB taxonomy): domain Bacteria; phylum Pseudomonadota; class Gammaproteobacteria; order Pseudomonadales; family Endozoicomonadaceae; genus Endozoicomonas. The sequence continues at coordinate 13,669 of NZ_JAGHQW010000065.1, forward strand.
GCAACAACAAGCAGAAAGTGCGTGCTGCCTTCAGTGAGGCTGGAGATCATGCTGCTATCTTCACCGAGACTGTGTATTCAGACGAAAACACTCTGAAAATCATTGGCCGTGTGGGTGACCATTGGCAAGAGGTGGGATCCCTTAACTACCCCAGAGGATTTAAGGTCAACTTCAGTAAGTCAGCACGGCATCTAATGATCCACACTAATGACCAGAAAATCATACTCTGGAGTTTGAACGACAAAGGCATCTATGTTGAAAAGAACGTAATTCATGGCCAGCCGTTATCTGTGTATACGGCATTCAGTGCATCAGAAAACATCTTGCTGACCGCCAATCATAAAAATGGCCTTGTTCAAATCCTGAGTTATAACAACAGTCGGGACCAATGGATAATCAAAGAAAAAGGTTATTATGGTGATGCTGATCTGCAAGTCTGCTTCAGCGATGACCCGGCATCCAATTGTATTATGATCAACGAGCGTAAGAAGGACGGTCAGAACAATGTTCATGTCGTGCATGTTAGCAATGAAGCCCGTTGCCAATTTAAAAAAATCCAGTCAAAAGAGAAAATTTATCATGCCAGCATCAGCCCATCAGGGCGCTATGTTCTGACCACACATGATGGCGGTGAAGGACTAATAGCCATGATCTGGAGTTTTGACAGTGAGGGTAATTCGATGGTCAAAGCCAGGATCTACCGCCCTGCAACTGCCAACAATTATTTCAGTGTCCATAAAGCCATATTCAGCGCTACGGAGCAGATGCTTCGGCTATGCTGGAAATTTCGTTTTTCGACAACGATCATCCTTTGGGGGTGTGATGATAACGGCTTATGGACCGAGAGAGGCGTTATTGACCATGCTGTCAATGAAGTAGACAGCGACGATACTGTCCACAGCCACGCAATGCTCCAGATATTGGCCCGGGACGAGGACGGAGACTTTAAAATCCACGGCTACGACAGCAATGGCCATTGGCGCGAAAAAGCAGTTGGAAACACTGGCACCAAACTCTCTACAGGCAGTTTCAGCCCCTCTGGACGAGTGCTCTTTACCTGTGATGACGACAGAAGTGCCAGCATCTGGAAGACACACCCTCAGAGTAATACCAGGTGAGGGAGGAACTTTTCCCAGTCTACAGCATCAAATGTAGTGGATTGGCCGGAATTATTAACATAAAAAAAACCGACTATTTATATGTTTACTATTCATCCCGGCGCTGCGGGTTATGGGCAAAATTACCATTCGCCAGCCAGTGATCATTCTGTTGTATTTGCTCAAAAAAGGGTGGCAAATTCTACAGACAATCTTCCACAGTTCAGTGAAATCCGTAACGTCACGCCCATCACCGATTGCATCAGCTACCTGAAGCAATCGGCACCACCGGTTGGAGACGCGTTTCATTTATTCGAATCCGGAGACGAGAAGGATGAATTGATCCGTTTCTATCGGCAAAAGACCGGCACCGGGTTTCTTTTTGTTATCCGGCATCCGGACGACCTGGATCATCACCCATTAAGAAGGCTGCACTATTACCCCGTTCCCGGAAGAAAAACCGAACATCCCGGGCTTATTTATCAGTCGTTGCCCATCACCCTGATTTTTGATTGTGACAACCTCAGACCCACACAGCTGGCCTCATTGAATGAGCTGTTGGAGAACCCACCCCGGCTCGATGGCAGGCCCATCAGCAAGACAGTCAGCCGGGTTGTTCTGGCTAAAGAACATTTAATACGCCAGTCTGACGCTCCCGGTCCGGATTTCTGGCGTCGGATATTCGCCTTGAATGGATCTTCTTCAGCACCCTTCAATTCCTCTTGTCCCACCCATGAGGCCGTTGTTCGGTCCGTAAGCCTTCGCACCGAGCCGCCAGAGCCCGGGAGTTTGCAGATTCACTGTGCTGGTCAGGATATCTTTGCCCGTCTGTTTGGCAACCTGACCATCAATAGTGAGGGAGAACAGTATTTCCGCAAAGGGATGATCGACAGTCAGCCAGAACCTGTCACCATCTGCCTGGTGGACCCACCGGACGCCAGGAACCGGTTCTGGCACCGTTTGTCTGACATTCTTGAGCAAGGCTACTTCATCGCCAATGGTGAACGGGTGAAGCTGCCAGCATCACTGGTTTTGCAGCAATATCACACCCCGACAGCCAATATCCGGGCATTCAAACAAGCAGTAAACAGCACACCGGTGTTACCCGAAAAAAGCTGTGGGATTATCAATACCCATAATTTCGACGCGATCTTCAGTGATCTGTCCGCACAGGAAAACACGCTGCAACAGACCGATACCTTTCAGAAGATGACCAGCGAATTTGACCAGCTGTTCATTACCGGTGAGTTGACCGATCAGCAATGGCGGGTCCTGAAACAACGGGCGGAATCACTGCCTGTCCCCCCCAAGTTGGTGACCGGCGCTTTGCCAAAGCCCTCCGGTGACCCTGCTGTCAGGCTGTATACCGGCAATGTTGCCAATATTGCCAGCAACGCCCACGGCTATCACCTGGCTAAAGGGCAGCAATGGGAGGAACTGTGGTTTACCAACAAACTGAAACTTTCCGGTAAAGTGAGTTTCCGGCTGAGCCATTCCCCCTTATTGCTCAAACTGCTTGCGGGTGAACCGGTGGTGCTGACCGGGCTGGAACATGTCCCGGTCCTGGCAGGGCACCTGGAGTCATTGCTGGCACCTGAGCCCTATCTCTGGATTTACGGCCAGAAAATTGCTCTGCCCAATTGTCAGCTCCATATTGTCTGGCCCGGTGACCATTTACCGGACCAGAGTTCCTGGCACCAGCGTTGGCAACAACAGGATACCGGGGATAGTCAGTCAACCAGCCGTGCCGATCCCGCCCAATCCATTATCGCCCGCCATCCCGGGGCTACGGAGCGATTAAGCCGCCTTCTGGAGAGCATTCAGCTCTTGCCCCTGAGCCCGAACAAAAGCTATCCGGTCATTCCGGTTCAGGCACCTTCTGAATTCCTGGCACTGCTTGAGACTCAGCTCCACATTGAACAGAGTCTGGATCGTGCCGAGACTCTTGACCTCTTCCACTGGCGCAAGGCCCTGAATAAGTTACTGGCCCATCCCGTGCGCGGTGATTATGTTATTTACAGTTTTGTCAAAGCACAGATCAGCGCCCGGTTTTCGGATCACATGACAGTGGTTGATCGTGATGGCATTGCAGCCATCCTGGAAACCATGCCTGCCCCGCAGCGCCCACGGGACCTGTTGGCTAATTTCTGGCCGTTAGCCCGTTATATGGCACCTGCACTGGCCGACTGCCTGCCTGCAACTATGCAAAAACGTGCTGCCCACGGCTGTATCGTGAGAATGGCTGCCATTATCAAATCAATATTCTCTGAAGAGGGCATCAAGGCACATCATTTGTCGGTGCTGGGTGGCAACATCCAACCCTGTCACGGCCATCGTCTGCGCCTGCTTTACGATGCCCTGCTGGCCTTTGCCAGAGACAGCCACCACCGGGGGCTCCCGGTGCATCAGCAAGCCATGGTTCTGAACCATCAACTGTCAGCCATTACCCAGTGCCATCCGTCTGAGCCAACCCCGCAGCTACAGCAGCATCTGCTGCGCTACTTTCCTGAACAGCTGCTGACAACCTCGTTGTCATCACTGGCCACGGAGTGGCTACAGGCCAGCCATGGTCATAAACAGCAACAGGCCAGGCGGCTTGAACAGCTTATTGCCATGCTCGATAAGCATAAAATTATTGAGCTGACCGGTCCGGCGGGCACCGGTAAATCCTGTCTGGCCTTGGCTGCCGGGCAGGCAATGCAGAAACTGCAACACGCATCAAAGCATTGGCTGGTTGCGGCCATTGGCGCAAAGCTTGGCCAACAGGCAGTGACAACGCTGACTCTGGGACCAAACACCACATGGGAGTACCTTTACGGCTCCGTGACCCTGAAGAAAAACTGGTTTGGTCACCTGGCTTCTCATTCGCTCCCGGGCCAGCTAACGGATTGGGCCAAAAGTTGTGAACCGGGCCTGCTGGTTATTAATGAAGCCAACCTGGTGCCGCAAGGGCTATTGTCGCCACTGAGTGGCCTGCTGGAATCACCTCCCAGGCTCTGCGTCAATGGCCAGACGATCAGGTTAACAGAGAAACACCGGGTTTTGCTCACCGGTAATCCAGAGAATTATCCGGGGCGGCATCTGGATCCTGAATTGAAAAGCCGGATTCTGAACCTCTATTACCGGCCACTGCCACAGTCCATCCTGACACAAGCCATCATTGAGCCACGTCTGCCGGATGGCTGGCCCAAGGAACTGAGGTCCACCGCTTCGGCCACTATCCTGTCTCTGCTCGCCGAGTATAAAAAACTATTATCCACAGACTATGAGCTGACACCAAGGGATCTGAACGACATCATGGCCCGGTTCAGAATGCTCACTGTTGGTACAGCCTGCCCCGTTAGCAATGAACAAATATTCGCACTGGCTGCCGAAGCGTGCCGGCAAAGTCTGGGCGGGCGGATCGATCAGGACAGGCGATCGGAGTGGCAAGCGCTCAGAGCTTACTGGTGCAGTGGTGGCCAGGCTGACGATCAGGTGCTTGACCGACACCAGCAGGCTTTCCAGCAGTTTTTCAGCCAATTGACAGAGGTGAATCAAAAGCGACCGAAGCCTTTGGTCATCAATACTCCGGCCACCAGAGACTACATAAAAACCTGCTGGCAATTTCTGCAACTCAGGGAACCGGGCAGGGTTGCCATGGTGGTGGAAGGGGCTGCCGGGTGGGGTAAGGATGCCCTGTTACTGCTGACCCTGACCACCTGGCAACAGCAAACCGGTAAAGGCTATCAGCACCTCAATGGGACACCAGACCGGTTTAACCAGTTTGTGCAGGCTTTTAACCGTGCCTGGCGTCTGGGTAAGGTGCTGGTGGTCAGTGAACTCAATATTATTCCTTCCGGGGCATTGGAAGAGTTTCTTAATGACCGCCTGCCACTGCCTCACAAGGCCGGGTTCAAATTGATAGGTACCGTTAATCCGCCCACCTATCCCGGACGAACAGCATTCCCGCCGTCATTGACCAGTCGATTTACCGGCGTTCATATCCACCATGATACCCGGGATGACTACCGGCTCAGGCTGCAAGCCATGGGGGTATCAGAGGAACTGAGTCGGTGGCTGACCGCTTGCGCCCATGGTATTAATGACAATCTCCGGCAGCAATGCCTTCCCCTTGAGCTGACGCTGCCGCAGCTGCTTCAGGTCGCCGATCGATTGACCCGCATCTCTATGGGGCAGTTGCCTGAGTATCTGCGCCGGGAGTGGCGACCCTATTTGAACAGCTGCCAGCCTGAATTTGAATGGCCCTGTATTCCCGGCCAGTCAGCAGAAAAAGAATCTTCCAAAGATTCGGAATCACCGGAGACTTTCAGCCTGGGAATTCCCCCTGAAGTGTCTAAAGAATATTATGTAACCCGGTTTTTTCCTGGTCAGTGGGATAGCGCGCTGTATCGACTGGAACTGTTCACAGTCAGTGTGACCACTGACCAGAATTTAGTGCGAAGCCCGTTGCCAGAGCGTCCTGTCGATCAGAGTTTTCTTTTGCCCATGTTAGCTGGGCGCAGTCATCTGAAAAAGGGTGAAACCACCGGACGCCTGATACTGAAACCGGGCAGCGAATGGCAGCCATTGCCATCACTGACGGCCGCAGACCGTTTAACCGGTCTGCACACCATCCCGGCAGAGGCACCGCTGGAGCTGGCACAGGACAACCAGATTGGCCAGTACTTTATCCGTTCCCGGTTAACCGAACCGGTGGCTGTGGGCTTTATTATCAAACCCGATCCGAAGTACTTTAAGCCGTTAACGTCGGCCGATTCCATCGAAACGCAACCCCGGCAATGCCCATCCCTGATCAAAGTACATCTGGATCAGGAGGTTTTCATCCAGCAACCAACGCACTTTCCGGGCTATCGGAAGTTGCGGGAAATAGGGCAGATAAGGAATCTGTCCGAACGGCTGCTGGCACTGATCGATTGGTTCAGAGCGTTTTCTTACGAACATAGCTTTGCCGAAACCGGCATCAGCCTGGTCAAGCGATTGTTGCAGGAGCAGCAGGGCAGCTGTCGCCACCGCGCATTTCTGTTTCAATTACTCTGTCTTTACTGGGGTATCGAAGCCCGGATAGTAAAATCGGAATCACATGATTTTGTTGAGGTCAGATCCTGCAATGGGTGGCGACTTTGCGATTTATGGGGCATCGAAAGCATTGTCACATACTTACCTGAGCCGAAATGGGAAGGTATTTACTTATCAGTGCCGGTGCCGCCAGTCAACTCACCTGTCGGAAAAGTTACAGGCAGTCATGCCTCCGGCTGGAACCGTATCCTGTCACTGGTCATCTCCCTGTGCCAGCAATGGCAATGTTCTAAATTCGCACTGCCTCAAGAGGCCAATAGCCTTGTCAAAGATGCCGTTCTGGAAGAGTTCCGGAAAAAATTTCGCCCGATCCCCATGAACAGGCGCTTATCAGCCCAACGTTACTATTCGTCGTCAGTAGGCAGAAAACGTATCACAGCATTTGATATTGCCTACAGTCTGGCACCGGAACAGTATCTGCTGGCAGCCAGACACGCCATTGACCATTTTGGTACCCTTGCTCCTCCGGAAAAGAAAGCCATTATTGACTGGAGCCACTGTATGCTCATCAGGTCAAAAGATTATCAATCGCCAAAACAGCACTGCTTCTGTCAGTGGTCGGAATTTGCCTGGCAACTGTATCTGCAAAGCCCGAATGACTTTCCCGTGCTTCCTGTGCAAAGCTTGCAGGCCGTGACCCGGTTCAAGTTTGATCATGATGGTACGGCGCAAAGACTGGAGCAGCGTCTGTTCCGGGTAGAGTCCATCAACAGAACCTGGCTGAAAAATGTCAGGGACAGTTCGGAGGCCGACAACTTTTCCCTGCTGTATGACTGGGAAACATTGCCTCAGATGGCTGTTACCGATGTTTATTGGTGCCATTCCTCCCGGGGCAGACCGGATCTTGCCCGACTGATCCGTGGTGAACCCTGTTTCCCGGAGAAATCAACCTGTTACCTGGAGACCAATACCCTGATGCTTTCCAGTCAGTTGTTGATCAACAGGGCGATGGATGCCCTCAAACTGGCCATCAATCGACAGACGGGGGCTCTGTTTTGTGACGAACTTCCTTATGATCCGACTGCCACGCTCTTTAATGATTACATCGATCATGCAGAACAGAACCGGCAGTTAATTCGCCTGATCAGCGATCAACGCTCTGCTGAAATATATACCCCAGTGATATGCCAAGACCTGGAAAAATTCCGGGTGTTAATCGTCGGCAACTTCTGTGACCAGGTCACCATCTTTGAAAGTCCGGCAGGGCAAAATTTCAACCTGATCGGCAGTGGGATTTTTTCTCCGGGTATCGCTCTGAATTGCCAGGAGTCACTGAATCAAATAAAACGCTTAATCAATGAGCCTGATGCCACCACTCTTTAACCGCAAATAACAGTACCAAATCAGGGAGGAACTTTTCCCGCTTTACACCATCAAAGTTGACTGACGGACCGAAATTGCTATTAGAAAAGTACTATTTTCATGTTTCCTGTTCAGCCCAGAGCCGTAGCTAATGCACACAATCCACAACCCGGCAATGACCCTGCTCAAAAAAGGTTGGCAAATTCTGCAGACGATTCTTTACGGCCCGGTAACACCGATAAAAAAACACGAGTAACTGCAGTCTTAGGCAAAAATGAGCAGCTGCATTTTTCCCAACAAGTGGCAGCGGAGAGTGCACATACCAGCCCAATCCGAAACGTCACGCCCATCACAGATTGCATCAGCCACCTGAAGCAATCGGCATCGCCGGTTGGTGATGCGTTTCATTTTTTTGAATCCAGTGATGCGAAGGATGAATTGATCCGTTTCTATCGGCAAAAGACAGGCACCGGGTTTCTTTTTATCATCCGGCATCCGGACGACCTGGATCATCACCCGATAAGAAGGCTGCACTATTATCCAGTTCCCGGAGAAAAAAACGAGCGTCCCGGGCTTATTTATCAGTCAGTGCCCATCACCCTGATTTTCGACTGTGACAACCTCAGGCCAAGACAGCTGGCCTCATTGAATGAGCTGTTGGAGAATCCACCCCGGCTGGATGGCATCCCCATCAGCACGACAGTCAGTCGGGTTGTTCTGGCCAAAAACGATTTAATAAATCAGCCTGATGCTCCCGGACCGGATTTCTGGCGTCGGGTATTTGCCCGGGGCAGATCCTCTTCAGCAACCTTCAATGTAACCCCGGCCGCTCTGCCATCCTGGTCAGTAAGCCATCGCACGGAGCCGCCAGAGCCCGGGAGTTTGCTGATTCACTGTGCGGGTCAGGATGTCTTTGCCAGCCTGTTTGGCAACCTGGCCATCAACAATAATGGAGAACAGTATTTTCGAGGCGGAGTGATCAGCAGCCAGCCAGAACCTGAGACCATCTGCCTGGTGGACCCGCCGGATGCCAAGAGCCTGTTCTGGCAACATTTGTCTGATATTCTTGAGCAAGGCTACTTCATCGCCAATGGTGAACGGGTGGAGCTGCCAGCATCGCTGGTCTTGCAGCAATATCACACCCCGACAGAGAATATCACGGCATTCAAACAAGCAGTCAACAACACACCGATGTTACCCGGCAAAACCTGCGGGGTTATCAATACCCATAATTTCGACGCAATCTTCAGTGATCTGTCCGCACAGGAAAACACCCTGCAAAAGACCGATACCTTTCATAAGATAGCCAGCGAATTTGACCAGCTGCTGGTTAGCGGTGAACTGACCGATGAACAATGGCTGATCCTGAAACATCGGACGGAATCACTGCCTGTAGCCCCCGGATTGGTGACAGGCACTTTGCCAGAGTCTTCTGGTAACAGTGTTGTCAGGCTGTATACCGGCAGTGTTGCCAATGTTGCTGCACATTGTTATCGACTGGCCACCGGTCAGCAATGGGAGGAGCTCTGGTTTACCAGCAAGCTGAGACTGTCAGGCAAATTGAGTTTCCAGCTGAAAGAAACCCCCTTATTGACACAACTCCTTAAGGGGAAACCGGTGGTGCTGACCGGGCTGGAACATACCCCGACCCTGGCAGGGCATCTGGAGTCACTACTGGCACCAGAGCCCTATCTCTGGATTTACGGCCAGAAAAAAGCTCTGCCCAACTGCCGACTCCATATAGTCTGGCCCGCTGACCGACTGCCTGCCCAGGGTCCATGGTTCCAGCGCTGGCAACAGCAGCAGGATACCCGGAGTAATCGGTCAGCAGGCAGTGTAGAGTCTGATAGTGTTGAGCCTGACATCGTTGAACCCGGTAAAGCCGAGTCCGTTCTGGCCGCCCCCGGTTTGATCAAACCCTTTTCGTCCCGCCATCCCGATGCAATTGGGCCATTAGGCGGTCTTTTGTCCCGCATTCGGACATTGCCCCAGAGCCCGGATAAAAGTTATCCGGTCATTCCGGTTCAGGCACCGGCTGAGTTTCTGACCCTGCTGGAGGCTCAGCTCCCCATTGAACAGCGGCTGGATCGCGCCGGGACTCTGGAGCCCTTCCACTGGCGTAAGGCCCTGAATAAGTTACTGGCCCATCCGGTGCGGGGTAATGCAACCATTTACAGTTTTGTCAAAGCTCAGATCAGTGCGATATTTCCGGATTCCATGGATGAGGTTGATCGTGATGGCATTGCTGCCATCCTGAACACCCTGCCAGCCCTGAAGCACCCAAAGGATCTGGCAGATAATTTCTGGCCATTGGCCCGTTATATGGCACCGGCACTGGGCGAGTATTTGCCCGCTACTTTCGGCAAACCTTCTCTGCGCTGTACCGCGAAGATGGCCGCCATTATCCACTCAATATTCCCTCAACAGGGCATTGAGTCTGATCTTTTGCCGGTACTGGACAACAACATCCATCCCTATTCCGGGCAACGGCTGCGTCTGCTGTACGATGCCCTGCGGGTCTGCGGCAGCCAGAGTATCCCGGTGCATCAGCAAGCCCGGGATTTGAACCGGCAACTGACCGCCATTACCCAATGCCATCCCTCTGAGCCACTGGAACAGCTGCAACAGCAGCTTCAGCACGCCTTCCCGGAACCGCTGCTGACAACCTCCTTGCCGACCCTGGCCTCAGATTGGCTGAAGGCCAGCGGTAGTCATCATCAGCAACAGGGCAGGCGGCTTGAACAGCTCACCACCATGCTCAGACAGCATAAGATCATTGAGCTCAATGGCCCGGCGGGTACCGGTAAATCCTGTCTGGCGGTCGCCACCGGGCAAGCGTTACAGGAACGGCGGCAGGCATCAATGAGCCGGCTGGCTGCGGGCCCACAGCCTGACCAGCAAACAGTGAAAACCCTGACCCTGGGACCAAACACCACCTGGGAAGACCTGTACGGTTCGGTCTCCCTGAAACGAGACCGGCAGGGCAATACGGTCTCTCATTCGGTACCCGGGCAGATAACGGAGTGGGCCAAAAGTTCTGAGCCGGGCCTGCTGGTTATTAATGAAGCGAATCTGGTGCAACACGGACTATTGTCACCACTGACCGGTTTGCTGCAATCGGCTGCCCGGCTCTGCGTCAATGGTCAGACGTTCGAGCTAACAGATAACCACCGGGTTTTGTTGACCGGTAATCCGGAAAATTATCCGGGACGGAATCTTGACCCTGAATTGCAAAGCCGGATTCTGCGCCTCTATTACCGGCCGCTGCCGGAGTCCGTTCTGCAACAAGCCATCATTGAGCCACTCCTGCCGGATACCTGGCCCATGGAACTGAGGTCCACCACTTCGGCCACCATCCTGTCCCTGCTGGCAGAGTACAGAAAGCAGGTATCCACAGACTATGAGCTGACGCCAAGGGATCTGAAAGACATCATGGCCCGGTTCCAACTGATCACGGCGGATGCACCCTGTCCCACCAGCCAGGCCCAGGTGTTGGCACTGGCTGACGAAGCGTGCGGGCAAAGCCTGGGTGGGCGGATCGATCGGGACCAACGCCCCGAATGGCAAGCGCTCAGGGATTACCGGCACAGTTCCGGTAAGGTGGACCGTTCATTGCTGGATCAGCACCAGCGTGCCTTCACACAGTTTTTCGGACAGTTGGCACAGGTGAACAAAAAGCAATCGACGCCACTGGTCATCGATACTCCGGCCACCAGAGAGTACATAAAAACCTGTTGGCAATTTCTGCAACTCAGGGAACCGGGAAGAGTGGCCATGGTGGTGGAAGGTACTGCCGGGTGGGGTAAGGATGCCCTGTTACTGCTGACCCTGACTACCTGGCAACAGCAAACCGGCAAAGGCTTTCAGCATCTCAATGGGACACCGGACCAGTTTAACCAGTTTGTGCAGGCCTTTAACCGTGCCTGGCGACTGGGTGAGGTGCTGGTGGTCAGTGAACTCAATATTATTCCTTCCGGGCCATTGGAAGAGTTTCTCAATGACCGCCTGCCGCTGCCTCACAAGGCCGGGTTCAAATTGATTGGTACCGTAAATCCGCCCACCTATCCCGGACGGACGGCATTCCCGCCATCATTGACCAGTCGATTTACCGGTGTTCATATCCACCATGATACCCGGGATGACTACCGGCTCAGGCTGCAAGCCATGGGGGTATCAGAGGAACTGAGTCGGTGGCTGACTGATTGCGCCAGTGCCCTTAATAAGGATTTCCAAGAGCAACGCATTCCCCTTGAACTGACGTTGCCGCAGCTGCTCCGGGCGGCCGATCGATTGGGTAGAACCCCCATGGGTTGGTGGCCTGAGGGCCTGAGCAGGGAGTGGCAACCCTATCTGGAAAACCGTACAAGCACATTTAAGTGGCCCTGTATTCTTGTACCATCATCAGAAAAGGGATCTTCCAGAGGTCCGGCCACTAATTTACCGGAGATTTTCAGTCAGGGCATGCCCCATGATGTGTGTATCAACCTCCAGGCAACCCGGTTTTTTCCCCGTCAATGGAATATCGTTCTGTATCGACTGAAGCTGTGCACAGCCGATGTGACCACTGACCAGGCGTTAGTTAAAAGCCCGTTACCAATGCACCCCATGGATCAGAGCAATCTTTTGCCCCTGTTAACCGGGCGAACCGATCTGAAAACCGGCGAAACCCCCGGGCGCATGACACTGAAACCGGGCCGCAATTGGCAACCATTGCCATCGCTGACCCCCAACGACCGGTTGACCGGTCTGAGATCCATTCCGAAACAGACGCAGCTGGCATGGAATAGGCACACCGGACAATACTTTCTTCGTTCCGAACTCACGGAACCGGTGACGGTGGATTTTATTATTAAGCCCGATCTGACTTATTTTCAGCCGTTAACGGCTGGTGATCCTATCAACACACAGCCCCGGTGCCCTCCGCTGATCAAAGTACATCTGGATCAGGAGGTGTTCAGCGGACACCCGGCTCAGGGATACCGGAAGTTGCAGGAAATAGGGCAGATAAGAAATCTGGCTGAACGGCTGCTGGCGCTGGTCGATTGGTTCAGAGCTTTTTCCTACGATCGTACTTTTGAAGAAACCGGCATCAGCCTGGTCAAGCAATTGTTGCAGGAACAACAGGGAACCTGCCGCCATCGTGGGTTTCTGTTTCAATTACTCTGTCTTTACTGGGGTGTTGAAGCCCGAATAGTACAATCGGTCACACACATTTTTGTTGAGGTCAGATCCCACAATGGGTGGCGGCTGTGTAATTTAGGGGGGACCTACGGAACCTGCAGTTACTCATCAGAGCCGGAATGGCACAATATTTTCAAGTCAGCGCCCGTGGAACCCGTCAATTCGCCTTACACTCAGGACGGAGCCGCTGATGGCTGGAACGGGATATTGTCACTGGCCGCTTCTCTGCTCCAGCAACACAAGTGTACTCAATCTGAATTACCCCAAGAGGCGATAAAACAAATCCAGGACACCTTTCTGGAAAAGTTCCGGAAAAATTTCCGCCCTATCCCCATGTTCAGGGATTTACTATCAGATCGATCTTACAAAATATCACCAAGTCGCGAACTTTATATCTTTGCAATGGAAATTACCTGCGATTGGGTACCGGAACAATATTTGCTGGCGGCCCGACATGCCATTAACCATTTTTCCACCCTGGCCCCCCCGGAAAAAAAAGCCATTATCGATTGGAGCCACTGTATGCTCATCAGGTCAACCGAGCATCAGTCTCCCGAAGGGCATCTTTTCTGTGAGTGGTCCGAGTTTGCCTGGCAACTGTATTTGCAAAGCCCGAATGATTTTCCCGTCCTGCCTGTTCAAAGCCTGCAGACCATTATCCGGTTCAATTTTGATCATAATGGCATGGCTCAACAAATATACCAGCGCCTGTTCCGGCTTGAGTCCATCGATAAAGTCTATCTGAAAAATGCCCACGACAGTCCGGAGGCCGACTATTTTTCCCTGCTGTACTCTTGTGAAAAATTGCCACAGGTGGCGGCTACCGAAGTTTTTTGGAGTCATGCCTCCCGGGGCAAACCGGATATTGCCCGACTGATCCGTGGTGAGCCCTGTTTCCCGCAAAAATCAACGTACTACCAGGAAACCAATACCCTGATACTGTCTGCCCGGTTTTTGATCGACAGGGCGTTGTACACCCTCCTGCAAAGCACCAACAAACTGACCGGAGCAGCGTTGCTTGAGGAGTTCCCTGAGCCCCCGCGCATGGGGATCTCAGGGGATCACATCAATGATGCAGAAAATAACCGACAGTTAATTCGCCTGATCGGCGATAAACGCTCTGCTGAAATATATACTCCGGTGATATGTAACGACCTGAAAAGATTTCGGGTACTGATCGTTGGCAACTTCCGTGACCGGGTAACCATCTTTGAAAGTTCGGCAGGGCAAAATTTCGACCTGATCGGCAGTGGGATTTTTTCTCCGGGTATTGCCCTGGATTGCCGGGAGTCGCTGGGAACCATAAAACGCCTGCTCAATGAACATGATGCAACTATTTTGGCGGGAATTAGCTGTTGAGGTTTTGTTGCGACAGGGCACCCCTATGACGAGGTGCGGCATTGCAGGGAGGAACTTTTGCCGGTTTACACCATCTAAATTGGCCGACGGACCGCAATTACTATCAGAAAAAGTACTAATATCATGCTTCCTATTCAGCCCGGTGTCGTGGTTAATGTGCACAATGACAAGCCGCAACCCGGTGATCATTCTGTTGTAACAGCTCAAAAAAGGTTGGCAAGTTCTACAGGCGATCCTTCACAGCCCAGTAAAATCGCTAAAAAAATTCCAGAAACCGGGGTTTTGTCCGTCAAAAATGAGCAGTCATATTTAGTCCAACAGGCATCAGCAGATAGTGCACATTCCAGCCCGGTCCGTAATGTTACGACCATCACCGATTGCATCAGCCACCTGAAGCAATCGGTATCACCGATAGGCGATGCGTTTCATTTTTTCGAATCCTGGCATGGGAGTGAAAAGAAGGAGGAGTTGATCCGTCTCTATCGGGAAACGACAGGTACCGGGTTTTTTTTTATTATCCGGCATCCGGACGACCTGGATCATCACCCGTTAAGAAGGCTGCACTATTATCCCGCTCCCGGACAAAAAACCGAGCGTCCCGGGCT
>NZ_JAGHQW010000066.1 GCF_017744115.1 Salinisphaera sp. G21_0
AACATTTGTCTGATATTCTTGAGCAAGGCTACTTCATCGCCAATGGTGAACGGGTGGAGCTGCCAGCATCGCTGGTCTTGCAGAAATATCACACCCCGACAGAGAATATCACGGCATTCAAACAAGCAGTCAACAACACACCGGTGTTACCCGGCAAAACCTGCGGGGTTATCAATACCCATAATTTCGACGCAATCTTCAGTGATCTGTCCGCACAGGGAAACACCCTGCAAAAGACCGATACCTTTCATAAGATGGCCAGCGAATTTGACCAGCTGCTGGTTAGCGGGGAACTGACCGATGAGCAATGGCTGATCCTGAAACAACGGACGGAATCACTGCCCGTTGCCCCCGGATTGGTGACAGGCACTCTGCCAGAGCCTTCCGGTGACAGTGTTGTCAGGCTGTATACCGACAATGGCAATAATGTTGCCCATATCCATGCCAATGTCGTTGAGCAATCCGACTGTTATCAACTGGCCACCGGGCAGCAATGGGAAGAGCTCTGGTTTACCAGCAAGCTGAAACTGTCAGGCAAGTTGAGTTTCCAGCTGAGAGAAACCCCCTTATTGATGCAGCTCCTGAATGGTAAACCGGTGGTGCTGACCGGGCTGGAACATACCCCGACCCTGGCAGGGCATCTGGAGTCACTACTGGCACCGGAGCCTTATCTCTGGATTTACGGCCAGAAAAAAGCTCTGCCCAACTGCCGACTCCATATAGTCTGGCCCGCTGACCGACTGCCTGCCCAGAGCCCGTGGTTCCACCGCTGGCAACAGCAGCAGGATACCCGGAGTGATCGGTCAGCAGGCAGTGTAGAGTCTGACAGTGTTGAACTCGGTAAAGCTGAGTCCATTTTGGCAGAATCCATTATGGCCGCCCCCGGTTTGATCAAACCCTTTTCGTCCCGCCATCCCGATGCAATTTGGCCATTAGGCGGTCTTTTGTCCCGCATTCGGACATTGCCCCAGAGCCCGGATAAAAGTTATCCGGTCATTCCGGTTCAGGCACCGGCTGAGTTTCTGACCCTGCTGGAGGCTCAGCTCCCCATTGAACAGCGGCTGGATCGCGCCGGAACTCTCGAGCCCTTCCACTGGCGTAAGGCCCTGAATAAGTTACTGGCCCATCCGGTGCGGGGTAATGTAACCATTTACAGTTTTGTCAAAGCTCAGATCAGTGCGATATTTCCGGATTCCATGGAAGAGGTTGATCGTGATGGCATTGCTGCCATCCTGAACACCCTGCCAGCCCTGAAGCACCCAAAGGATCTGGCAGATAATTTCTGGCCATTGGCCCGTTATATGGCACCGGCACTGGGCGAGCGTTTACCCGCTACTTTCGGTAAACCTTCCCCCCGCTGCACCGCGAAGATGGCCGCCATTATCCACTCAATATTCCCTCAACAGGGCATTAAGGCTGATCTTTTGCCGGTACTGGACGACAACATCCGGCCCTATTCCGGCCATCGGCTGCGTCTGCTGTACGATGCCCTGCGGGTCTGTGGCAGCCAGAGTATCCCGGTGCATCAGCAAGCCCGGGATTTGAACCAGCAACTGACCGCCATTACCCAATGCCATCCCTCCGAGCCACTGGAACAGCTGCAACAGCAGCTTCAGCACGCCTTCCCGGAACCGCTGCTGACAACCTCCCCGCAGACACTGGCCTCAGATTGGCTGAAGGCCAGCTGTCATCATCAGCAGCAACAGGGCAAGCGGCTTGAACAGCTCACCACCATGCTCAAACAGCATAAGATCATTGAACTCAATGGCCCGGCGGGTACCGGTAAATCCTGTCTGGCCGTCGCCACCGGGCAAGCGTTACAGGAACGGCGGCAGGCATCAATGAACCGGCTTGCCGCTGGACCACAGCCTGACCAGCAAACAGTGAAAACCCTGACCCTGGGACCGAACACCACCTGGGAAGACCTGTACGGTTCGGTCTCCCTGAAACGAGACCGGCAGGGCAATACGGTCTCTCATTCGGTACCCGGCCAGATAACGGATTGGGCCAGGAGAAGACGCCCGGGCCTGCTGGTTATTAATGAAGCCAACCTGGTGCAGCACGGACTGTTGTCACCACTGGCCGGTTTGCTGGAATCGTCTCCCCGGCTCTGCGTCAATGGCCAGACCTTCGAGCTAACAGATAACCACCGGGTTTTGTTGACCGGTAATCCGGAAAATTATCCGGGGCGGAATCTTGACCCTGAATTGCAACGCCGGATTCTGCGCCTGTATTACCGGCCACTGCCGGAGTCCGTTCTGCAACAAGCCATCATTGAGCCACTCCTGCCGGATACCTGGCCCATGGAGCTGAGGTCTACCACTTCGGCCACCATCCTCTCCCTGCTGGCAGAGTACAGAAAGCAGGTATCCACAGACTATGAGCTGACGCCAAGGGATCTGAAAGACATCATGGCCCGGTTCCAACTGATCACGGCGGATGCACCCTGTCCCACCAGCCAGGCCCAGGTGTTGGCACTGGCTGACGAAGCGTGCGGGCAAAGCCTGGGTGGGCGGATCGATCGGGACCAACGCCCCGAATGGCAAGCGCTCAGGGATTACTGGCACAGTTCCGGTAAGGTGGACCGTTCATTACTGGAGCAGCACCAGCGGGCCTTCACACAGTTTTTCGGACAGTTGGTACAGGTGAACAAAAAGCAATCGACACCGCTGGTCATCGATACTCCGGCTACCAGAGAGTACATAAAAACCTGTTGGCAATTTCTGCAACTCAGGGAACCGGGAAGAGTGGCCATGGTGGTGGAAGGTACTGCCGGGTGGGGTAAGGATGCTCTGTTACAACTGACCCTGACCACCTGGCAACAGCAAACCGGAAAAGGCTTTCAGCATCTCAATGGGACACCGGACCAGTTTAACCAGTTTGTGGAGGCCTTTAACCGTGCCTGGCGTCTGGGTGAGGTATTAGTGGTCAGTGAGCTCAATATCATTCCTTCCGGGCTATTGGAAGAGTTTCTCAATGACCGCCTGCCGCTGCCTCACAAGGATGGGTTCAAATTGATTGGTACCGTTAATCCGCCCACCTATCCCGGACGGACGGCATTCCCGCCGTCATTGACCAGTCGATTTACCGGCGTTCATATCCACCATGATACCCGGGATGACTACCGGCTCAGGCTGCAAGCCATGGGGGTATCTGAGGATCTGAGTCGGTGGCTGACCGATTGCGCCAGTGCCCTCAATGATCATTTCCGACAGCAACGCATTCCCCTTGAACTGACGCTGCCGCAACTGCTCCGGGCGGCTGATCGATTGGGCAAAATCGCCATGGACCAGTGGACTACACATCTATTACTGGAGTGGTGGCCCTATATGAAGGACTGTAAATACCGCTTTCATTGGCCTTATACTCCTGAAAAGGGGGCTTTCAGAGGTCCGGACACCCATTCACCGGAGATTTTCAGCCTGGGCTCGCCCCCTGGTGTGTCCAAAAACTTTCAGGTAACCCGGTTTTTTCCCGGTAAATGGGATCCCCGTCTGTATCGACTGGAGGTGTGCACAGCCGATGTGACCACTGATAAGCAGGCAGCTATTAGCCTGTTGCCAATACACCCCGTGGAGCAGAGCAATCATTTGCCCCTGTTAACCGGGCGAACCGATCTGAAAGCCGACGAAACCCCCGGGAGCATGACATTGGAACCGGGCCGCAATTGGCAACTATTGCCATCGCTGACCCCCAATGACCGGTTGACCGGTTTGAGATCCATTCCGAAACAGACGCAGCTGGCACGGGATACGCACAGCGACCAATACTTTCTTCGTTCCGGACTCACGGAACCGGTGACGGTGGATTTTATTATTAAGCCCGATCTGACTTATTTTCAGCCGTTAACGGCTGATGATCCCATTAACACACAGCCCCTGCGTTGCCCGCCCCTGATCAAAGTACATCTGGATCATGAGGTTTTCAGCAAATACCCAGCTCCGGGGTACCGGAAGTTGCGGGAAATAGGGCAGATAGAGAATCTGTCCGAACGGCTACTGGCCCTTATCGATTGGTTCAGGGCATTTTCTTTCGATCGTCCTTTTGACGAAACCGGCATCAGCCTGGTCAAGCAATTGTTGCAGGAAAAACAGGGAGCCTGCCGCCATCGTGGGTTTCTGTTTCAATTACTCTGTCTTTACTGGGGTATTGAAGCCCGAATAGTACATTCGGCCTCACATGCTTTCGTTGAGGTCAGATCCTGCAATGGGTGGCGACTTTGTGATTTAGGGGGCGCTGGCAGCTCCACTTGCAGTTATTCATCAGAGCCGGAATGGCACAATATTTTCAAATCAGCGCCAGTGGAACCCATCAATTCGACTTACGCTCAGGACGGAGCCGCTGATGGCTGGAGCGGAATAATGTCACTGGCCGTTTCTCTGCTCCAGCAACACAAGTGTACTCAATCTGAATTACCCCAAGAGGCGATAAAACATTTCCAGGACACCTTTCTGGAAACGTTCCGGAAAAATTTTCGCCCTATCCCCATCTGCAGGGATGTATCATCAAGGCGATCTAAGCCAGTATCGTCAGATGACGAATTGGATGACATTATCTATGCATTTGATATTGCCCGCTATTGGGTACCGGAACAGTATTTGTTGGCGGCCCGACATGCCATTGACCATTTTTCCACCCTGGCCCCCCCGGAAAAAAAAGCCATTATCGACTGGAGCCACTATATGCTCATCTGGTCAAACCACTATAAGTCTCCCCTGAATCATCCTTTCTGTCAGTGGTCGGAGTTTGCCTGGCAACTGTATTTGCAAAGCCCGAATGACTTTCCCGTCCTGCCTGTTCAAAGCCTGCAGGCCATTATCCGGTTCAATTTTGATCATAATGGCATGGCTCAACGAATAAGCCAGCGCCTGTTCCAGGTTGAGTCCATCGATAAAGTCTATCTGGAAAATGTCCGCGACAGTCCGGAGGTCGGCAATTTTCCCCTGCTGTGCTCCGGGAAACAATTGCCACAGGTGGCGGCTACCGAAGTTTATTGGAGTCATGCCTCCCGGGGCAAACCGGATATTGCCCGACTGATCCGTGGTCAGCCCTGTTTCCCGGAAAAATCAACCTATTACCAGGAAACCAATACCCTGATAGTGGCCGCCCAGTTTTTGATCGAGAGGGCGTGGGACACTCTCCGGCAAAGCACCAATAAACTGACCGGCGCAGCCTTTATTGAGGAACTCCCTGAGCCCCAGATCATGACTTCCCTGAATGATCACATCGATGACGAAGAAAATAACCGGCAGTTAATTCGTCTGATCGGCGATAAACGCTCTGCTGACATATATACCCCGGTGATATGTGAAGACCTGAAAAGATTCCGGGTCTTGATCGTTGGCAATTTCCGCGACCGGTTAACCATCTTTGAAAGTTCGGCAGGGCAAAATTTCAACCTGATCGGCAGTGGGATTTTTACTCCGGGTATTTCCCTGGATTGTGAGGATTCGCTGGGAACCATAAAACGCTTGATCAATGAACATGATGCAACCATTTTAAGCAGGTATTAATGGCAGACTATTCTCGGACAGCCTCCTCGATCTTGCATTTTTTGCTTGATGGTCCCCCTGATTCTATCGATCCGAGCCTTTTACGCTTTTGTGTTGAAGTACTGCCAGCTTGATTAAGAACGTCAACAAACGCCTGCCTTTGTTCACCCACCAGGCTTAACAGAATTTTTAACCTGAACTGTCCTATTGTGCTTGTATCCGCCCCTCTGGCGATGAGATTTTCAACGGCTTCCAGGTCTTTTGCCAAAAGTGCGAAATAAAGAAGCGTTGCTCTTCGAGGCTGGGAAACTAGCTGATTAACATCGGTAAAAGCATTCAAGGCTTTAGGTAGTAATTCCTTAAGCAACTCGATATGGAGAGGGTTGTCATGATCAAAAATTGCATCAAAAACAGTGAGCCCGACTCTAGTACAAAGCTCAATTCTGGCTCCTGCTGCAAGGAGTATCCTGGCCACTTCAGGTGCATTTTTCTTTAAAGGTTCGTGCGGGTAAAAAAAAGGGCGTGTCGCATAAAAAAGAGGAGTGCCATGATCTTGATCAAGCGCATTCACATCGTCGTGTTTGACTATCAGTTTTTTCAGTGCCCGCTCATGCCCGGATTCTGCGGCAAAGTGAATGACTTTACGCCCGTTATTATTTGCCAGATCGAAGGAAGCACCATTGTCAATCAAGAGGTCAAATAGTACGGGAATTTCAGGTTTTCCTGCAGCCAGATGGAGAGCCGTGCAACCAGTTTCATCCCGGATATTCATATCTGCCTTGTGATCCAGAAGTAGCTGCATTGCCTGCAAATGACTGTTTTCTACCGCATGGTGCAGAGCTGTCATGCCTGATTTATCTTGCTTATTAATATCAGCACCACCACTCAATAATGATAGGAGCAACTCCAAATTACCGTTATTCGTGGCAATGTGAACGGCTGCCTGGGCCTTCCATGAATGAGGAGCGTCCGGGTCTGCGCCATCAGCAATCAGTTTGAGGGCTTCTTCTGCCTCACCGGCCTTAACTGCATGGGCAACGGGTGAGAAAGCGATTTCACAACCAGCAAATGAGCCGCAGGCAGGACATTTGTTATAAAGTAAAGGATTGACTGTGCGGCATTCCCGCAGACACTTGTCATGGAAGAAATGCATGCCAGGAGCGTGTTGACGATTATGATAAGGATCAAGCACGTGTAACACTTTAACAGAATGCAGACCAAAAAAACCTTCACCACATATGCAGCCGGAAGCAATATTTTCCTGGGTGCCACCACTGGAAATATCTTCTTCCGAGATGATCCAGGGTCGCTCGGAAATCAATTTCTGTAGTTGAGACAGGTTAAAATGGTGAGAGGGTAGATCCATTGTAATTTCCTTTTTCAAGCTTGGAAAAACAATACTTATCTTTCATCAGCAGGCACCCCTGCAAAAGGCTGGACGTTAAAAAAGCCGCTGTCGATCGGATCAATATTATTTTTAAAAGTTCCCTGTGCAGGAGTAATCGCTGAAAATTTACATTAAGTGCATTAACAGCCATGCTGGCTTCTTTATACAAAGCTTGGTAGCCATTCAGCGGTTTCAGTGAAAATCTCTGAACTTTTTGTAAACACTAATGTCCTAAATAAGAAGAAAACGAGATCTTTCTCCATAAAACAGTCTTTTCGTGAGGTCTCAATAATGGGTCAGGTCACAACCTGAAAAGGAACAATCGTTTCAAATAAAACTCCTTTTCCCCTGAAATTTAACGAGTTTAAACTTGAGCGAAAAGGGGTTGCTCATTTTTTTGATGGTCAGAACATAAAAGCGATGTTCAGCCCCTCGGGACGCCATGTCCTGTTCCAGGACTTCCATGAAGTCCGCGGCTGGAGTTGTGATGACGAGGATGACAGGCGGGAGGAAGTTGTACTAAGGGTCCAACCAGATAAAATCGCCATCTTCAGCACTTCCGGGCACTATGCGATGGCAGCAGTAGAAGGGTTGTGCAAAGTCTGGAGCTTTGACGGCGGGACTAACTGGCTGGAACAGTTAGTGACACACAATATCGGCAGGATTAAGAATGTTCAATTGAGGCGTTGTGGACAATGCTGTCTGTGACCCATTGACCGATGAACCTGTCCACAGCCACGCAATGCTCCAGATATTGGCTGGCGACGAGGAACAGGACGGAGACTTTAAAATCTTCGGCTACGACCGTTATGGCAATTGGTGCCAAAAGGCAAAAGGAAACCACGGTGTCACCGTCTCTTCAGGCAGTTTCAGCCCCTCGGGACGAATGCTGTCGACCTGTAGTGACGACAGCGCCAGCATCTGGCAGATCAACCCTCAGAGTGACAGATCAGAGAACAAATACCCATAACAGGATAAGCAACTGAGATTGAGAGCTGGTGTGAAAAGCTCCGAGAAGAATAAAAATGAATCTATGTTTTGATAGCGAACAAATAGCAGCAAGATTGGTGACTGACAACAGTGACGTTAAACAAAGTCCGGATCCGGTTAACTCCGGAACTTCCGGTAATTCATTGCATTTTTACGGGATTCCTTTGAGAAAATCCGGGGACATTACTACTCACCTCAGCTGCGATGAGATTTCGGAATTGAAAAGAGAGTTTGAACAGCTCAAGTTGGCAGCAGTTACCTCCCGCGACATTAAGAAAAATTGGCCATATCAACACATATATGTCAGCACTGTTGACAAACATGCACCCGGGAAAATGGCAAACACAACGGCTCAAAACAGCAACGATATACCTCCGGATTCTCAGATCGAGCAATTCATCCCCTCTGAGATAACATTTACCGGGGACATAAATAAGATGATTGAGTGGGACACATATCAACTTGAGCTACAAGCGGTGGTTCATCTTGATGGGAAGATTAAAGAAGCCAGGTTAAGTCCCTCGGAACGCCATGCCATGATATGGGGGGAAAATGAAGTCCACTGTTGGAGTCGTTATAACCTGGGGAACTGGCAGGAGGAAGGCGCACTCAGGGGTAGAACTGTTGAAAAAGCCACCTTCAGCCCTTCCGGGCGCTATGCCCTGGCTGCGGCAGAGGGACTCTGCAAAATCTGGTGCTTTGGGGAAGGGGCCAACTGGTTTGAACAGATACCGATACACTACCGAAGCTCTCTGGCCAACATTTGTTTTTCACCCACAGAGCGGGCATTGGTGATCACCAGTCGTTCCGATAACCACCATACAGATACATTCGCACTTTACGTTTGTAACGATAATGGCCGCTGGGTCTCCAAATGTTTGAGTGATGGGAATCAGGGCGTGTCTTTCAAATTCAGCCCCTGCGGCAATAACATCCTGGTCACTTCCAAAGGCGGTGCCGAACTTCTGAACATTTGCGTTGATGGCCGTGTCATAAGTCAATATTCATTTAACAGCCAGAGCAAAAACGTCCGGGCTGCCTTCAGTGAGGCTGGACATCATGCAGTTATTTTCACAAAAAGCGTTTATCCACATGAAGAGAACCAACTAAGAATCATTGGTCGTGTTGGTGACAAATGGCAAGAGATGGGCTCCTTTAATTACGTTGGCCTCATTTGGGATGCCGAACTCAGCGAGTCAGCACGGCATCTGATGATTCACACTCATGATGAAAAAATCAGAATCTGGAGTGTAAACGACGAAGGGCGCTATGTTGAAAAGAAGGTAGTTCCTGACAAACCGTCAGGAGTAGCCTGGAAATTCAGTAAATTAGAAGATGTAATTCTCATGCATTATTCCGAAAAAGACCGTATTCAAATCCTGAACTATGACCGTCGGGGGGAATGGAGAGAACAGGAAGGGTCTTTCGAAGATCTTTGCGGAGCCTGCTTCAGCGCAATCCCGGAATCCAACTGTATTATGATCTACTCCATAGATACTGTTCGTGTCCTGCATGATATCAATAAAGACACCACGCAGGTTAAAGATATCGAGCCAAAAGAGAGTATTACAAAAGCCTACATCAGCCCATCAGGGCGCTATGTTCTGACCGAACATTCTGAAGAAGATGGGCTTTTGGCCAGGGTCTGGGGATTTGACAGTGAGGGTAATTCAATTGCCAAAGCTGCGATCTACCGTCCTGCATCTGACAGCGGATATTTCTTCGATTTAGATGAAGCCGTATTCAGTGCCTCGGAGCAGATGCTCAGGCTATACTGTCGTGGTCGTCAAAACTTGATCATTTTATGGGGTTGTGACGATAACGGTTTATGGACCGAGCGCGGTGTTGTTGACAATGTCGGCAAAGAGCCTGTCCACAGCCATGCAATGCTCCAGATAATGGCTGTTGACCAGGACAAAAAGAGTGAATTTAAAATCTACGGTTACGACAGGAACGGCTATTGGCACCAAAAGGCAGATGGGTGCCATGGTACAGGCAGTGTCCAGACAGGCTGTTTAAGCCCCTCCGGGAGGCTGTTGTTGACGTGTGGTGACGATAATAATGTCAACATCTGGAACATCGACGCCCCAGAGAAAGAAGTATAAGCAATTAGCGCCAAAGTGCTGCGCTGGCTTTTTTGCACGCAGCTCTCTGTTTTTTTATGCCTGAAAAACATCATCGGTATTGCAGCATACACCACGGCTTAATCAGGAATCTGCAGCACCTGCCCCACACGAATAGTATTGGCACTGGATAGCCGGTTGGCACGCTTCAGGTCATTCATACTGATTTCAAACCGATTGGCAATCTCTGACAGCGTATCCCCGGGTTTAATCACATACCGTGATGGCCGGGTGTTAAGGGTACCCTCCTGTTTCCACTTGGCAACCAGTGTGTCCGGTGGCGGCTTTTTGTAGAACCAGCTTTTCGTACCATTGAAAATAGCTTTCGCCATCGCCTTCTGGTGACTGCGGCTCTTTAGTTTTCTGGCCTCTTCAGGATTGGTGATAAACCCGGTCTCTATCAGGATGGATGGAATATCCGGAGACTTCAGCACCACAAAGCCGGCCTGTTCCACCTGTTTTTTATGCAGCTGGTTAATCCCACCCATATTGGCCAGAACTTTATTGCCCACTTCCAGGCTGGACGACAGTGTTGAGGTCATGGACAGGTCCAGCAGAACGCCGGCCAGAACATCATCCTTATCCCCCAGGGATATACCGCCTTCTCCCCCAATCTGGTCTGACGCGTTCTCTTTCTGGGCCAGCCAGCGAGCCGTTTCTGATGTGGCACCACGGCGTGAAAGGGCATAAACCGACGCCCCTTTGGCACGACGATCCTTAAAGCCATCCGCATGGATGGAGATAAACAGATCGGCTTTATTGTCCCGGGCAATCTGGGTACGACGCCGGAGGTCTATATAATAATCACCCGTACGAACCAGCACTGGCCGAAAGCCCTTTTCTTTACCCAGCAGGGTGGCCAGCTCTTTGGCTATTGCCAGGGTTACCTGTTTCTCATAACCACCGCCGTAGGCAATGGCCCCGGGGTCTTCACCACCGTGGCCAGCATCTATCGCCACGACAATATCCCGATGACCAGTGGGCTTTTGCCTGACCACTGGCTGTGGTTTTCTGCTCTTATCATCAAACAGATCAACCACCAGGCGGTGGCCATAAGTCGCATTGGGTTTCAGCAGAAAACTTTCGCTGGACACCTTTTCACTGAGATCCAGAACGATACGCAGGTCATTTTTATTACGGGCACCATGGCGGATCTTTTGAATCGGTGTATTTTTCAGTTGCAGGCCACTGAATGAGCCACTGAGCCGGGCACCATCAACATCAATAACCAGCCGGTCAGGGTTACTCAGGTGGAATTTATTGTGTTCAACCGCATCGGAAACATCAAACACCAGTCGTGTTTTATCCGGCGACCGCCAGAGCCTGACATTTTTAATCAGCTTATAGACCGCTTCAGCTACCTGAACCTTCAGGGCTGCAAGCCCCACGGCCAGAATACCCAGCTGCCTGACAAAACGACGCCTGCCACCGGAAAACACCGGTTCAACCTCAGTGCCAGAGGCGGCTCTTTTTCGGGTAGGTGTTGCTGCGCGTTGTTTTATCGAAAGCCTGGCCAGAACCCGGCGAACAATCCCTGTTCTCTGACTCATCCGCCCCCCTGAAGTGCTCTTATGGTTTCCAGCGCACGCTTCCCTTTATCAGTCACTGCAACAATCGTCGCTTTCCTGCCGGGCAACTCACTCTTGTCAAAAGAGTGGTAGGCAAAGGTAATATCCAGATCAGCTTCTGGCAGCTCCCCCTGTCCGCGGGTTGGCCACTCAACCAGACATAGCGCCGCTTCGCTGAAATAATCCCGACCACCAATAAATTCCAACTCCTCAGGGTCGGCAAGGCGATAAAGATCAAAGTGGTAAACTTTATGGTTATTGACCTCGTAAGGCTCCACCAGTGTATAGGTCGGGCTTTTTACCGCACCCTGATGGCCAAGATGCCGAAGGACACCCCGGCAGAACGTGGTTTTACCCGCACCAAGATCACCATGCAGAAAAACAATGCCCCGGTCACCCAGGGCTTCTGCCAGATGCCCCCCCAGCGCCACCATGGCGTCTTCATTTTCTATCAGCAGTTCATATCTGCCTTGCATAAGCTTTTCCACACGGCCAGTTACCAATGTCTGGCTTATCAATAATAAAATTCAATCGTTGTCGAATAACCGGAATCAACTCCGTTGCCCTTAAGCCGGTTTCACCCTGACCGGCAACCACCTCATCTGCGGCAGATGCATGCAGCCAGGCCGCCATCTGGGCCGCCCTGAAAGGTGTCAGCCCCTGGGCCAGCAGTGCGCCAATAACGCCACTGAGCACATCCCCCATACCGGCCACTGCCATGCCCGGGTTGCCATCAGAGCACAGCGCGGTATTCTGGCCATCAAACATCAGTGTTCCCGCCCCTTTCAGTAGCAGGGCAATCTCTGGCTGCCTTTGCGCTGCACCCTCGCCAATAAGAGCCGTTAATTGTCGATGACTGTCTACCAGTGCTGCAAATCGATTGTTCTGAATCGTTGGAATATCCAGACCCGTTAAGCGAGCCAGCTCACCAGGATGAGGGGTGAAAATAATCGGGGACTTTCGTCCATTTAGCAATTGTGGATGATCCGATAACAGGTTCAGGGCATCAGCATCCAGCACCATCGGGCACTCTGCCGCCAGGGCATCCTTCAGCAGCTGCAGCCCCCAGTCATCACGGCCCAAACCAGGGCCAATAACCATGACACTCTTTCCTTCAGCCAGGGAACCAAGGCCGGATCGGCGATTTACCGATACCCCCATCACCTCAGGGCAGCGAACAGCCAGCGCCGCAAGGTGTCGCCTGCGGGTAACCACAGTCACACGGCCAGCACCGCAATGGAGGGCAGACTCAGCGGCCATCATGATCGCCCCCGGCATACCGTGGTTACCACCGATAAGCAGCACATGCCCAAAATCACCTTTATGGGCGGCACGGCTTCTCGGTGACAGCCAGGCGCGAAACTGTTCCGGAGAAATTCGTCGACAGTTAGCAGGAACGGTTTGATAGACCGGTTCAGGCACGCCCAGGTCATTAAAGACCAGCTCGCCACAGTATTCTGGTCCCAACCCTGTCATCAGCCCCTGCTTCAGGCCAATAAAAGAGACGGTAACTTTGGCCTTAACCGCCACTCCCAGTGGAATTCCAGTATCAGCACAAAGGCCGGACGGGATATCCACAGCACACACCGGGCTTTCAAGATGATTCAGGCGTTTGATGGCATCCTGATAGTCGCCCCGCACCTCGCCGGAAAGCCCGGTACCGAGCATGGCATCCACAACCACATCCGCACACAGGGACTGGGTTCTGTCGTAAGGTCGAATCACCACGCCCGCATCAACGCAGGCCTGCCAGGCAGTGAGGGCATCGCCTTTAAGCTCCGCTGGATTTTTCACCGCCAGTACCGAAACCCTCAGTCCCTGCTCTTTGGCCAGTTTGGCGATCATATAGCCATCGCCACCGTTGTTGCCTGCCCCACACAACACCAGCAGGGTTCCGGCTTCTGGCCAGTAGTGGATAATCGTGGACAACACGGTGCTGGCCGCCCTGGTCATCAGCTCAAAACCCGGGATGCCGTGCTGGTGGATGGCCACATGATCCAGTTGTCGAACCTGATCGGCGGTATAGAGAGACTCTGGTAAGCTCTTATTCATAAGCGTGCCCGCGATGATACAATAGAGACAGTATTCAAACGATACCTGACAATCTATACCAAACAATCCATAAAACGAGTTAATCCAATTCAGTGCCTGAACCGTTATCTTCACCACCCACTTTAACCACATTGACGGACTCATCGCCAGCACCGGCTATGGAAAAACTCGCTGGGAAAATTCGCACCTGGGCCAGAGAGCTTGGCTTTCAGGAGATCGGCATTACCGAGGCCAAAATACCTGAAGATGATATTAAGCATCTGGCAGCCTGGCTGGCGAAAGGGTATCACGGCGATATGGCCTATATGGCCCAACACCTGGAGCTGCGGGCACACCCGGAGCAACTCCATCCTGGCGCATTAAGGGTGATTTCTGCCCGTATGGATTACCTGCCAGCGGATACTGAAACCGTCAAACTGCTCAACGAACCGGAAAAAGCCTATGTCTCCCGCTATGCCCTGGGCCGGGACTACCATAAGTTGATCCGCAAACGGCTCACCCAGCTGGGCAGGCAGATTGAAGCTGCCGTTGGAGATCATGGCTATCGTGCCTTTGTGGACAGTGCGCCAGTGATGGAGCGCCCATTGGCACAACAGGCCGGACTGGGCTGGATGGGCAAACACTCACTGATACTGAACCGTCAGGCTGGCTCCTTTTTCTTTCTTGGTGAACTGTTCACCAACCTCCCGCTGCCTGTGGATAAGCCTTACGAAAATAATCACTGCGGACGCTGTACCTCCTGTATGGACAAGTGCCCAACCCGGGCCATTGTGGCTCCCTACAAGGTGGATGCCCGCCGCTGTATCTCCTACCTGACCATCGAAAACAAGGGCCCCATTCCTGAAGAACTGCGACCCCTGATGGGCAATCGTATCTATGGCTGTGATGACTGCCAGCTGGCCTGCCCCTGGAACCGTTTTGCCAAACCAACCCGGGAGCCGGACTTTCAACCTCGTCACCACCTGGATGCCAGTGATCTGGTGGCGCTTTTCCACTGGAGTGAAGAACAGTTTCTGGAGCGAACCGCTGGCTCACCTATCCGCAGGGCAGGTTATGAAAGCTGGCTGCGTAATATCGCCGTGGCACTGGGCAATGCCCCGGGCAGTGACAGCATCATTGCTGCCCTGAAAAGTCGTCTGGATTATCCATCAGAGCTGGTTCAGGAGCATGTCCTCTGGGCTCTCAACCAACACGGTGCTGAGCCCTGATGCAGGTTGTCCACAGGTGAATCAAGACTGCCATTTACCGTTACTGAATCTAACGGGGTTGTTAGTGATCTGTCCCACCAATCGACTAACCTTGGGACAGTAATTATGGCGACTTTATTTGTGAATTGAATCAGGAAAAAAGTCCCTTAGAACAATAACTAACAAGGCAGATGATATCCATGAGATCGACTAAACCTATTTTTTTTACGCTACTGTTATCTCTGATGACCAGTAACCTGACCATGGCAGCTGACAATGACACAGTCTGGATATTTGGCTACGGCAGCCTGATGTCTACGCTTGCCCGCACCGCTACCGCTGCAGACGCCGAAGGTGCCGAGTACCTGCCGGTGAAAGTTCATGACATGGCCAGAAAGTGGAATCTCTGGATAGCAAAAGCTTCACAGAGAGCACTGAATATTGAAGTGTCCCCCGGAGATTCCGTTAATGGCTTACTCTTTGGTGTGAAAACCAAAGACCTGCCAGCGTTTGACCTGCGGGAAGGGGCGTACAATCGAGTGAAAATAGCCAAAGACAAAGTGTCATTTTATCGGGAGGATCACAGGAATAAGGTTTTCGGAACCGATAATGACGCGGAGATTTATGCCTACCTTCCCAAATCCGAGTTTTACGTTGGCCCGGAAGATACTGAAAAGAAAATCGCCATGTCCTACCTGAATATTGTCCGTTCCGGCTGTGTTGAAGTGGACCAGACCAATAATCTCAATGGCCAGTTCATTATGGACTGCCACCAAACGCTGGGCCTTGAAGAGTATGACGCTTTTCAGGATGAAGACCAGCCCACCTACATAAGACACCCGAAAAAATTGCTGAACAAAGCAGAGCAAAGAGTGGATTTTCTGAAGGGGTATCTGGAAAAGGACTGGCCCAATTATCTTGAAATCGTCAGGAAATATTGGGGGTTCTGATAACTGAGGGTCGCCGCCCGTTACCCGCCTCCCGCAAAAGCACAAGCGGTTCCGGCTTTTGCGGGTAGCGTCTGTAGAAATATTGAAGTTATTACAGGACCATTCCTACACAGGCAACCGAAATCTCGGCAGAGACAATCCCTTATACACCGCCATCAACCTGAGCAGAAGAACCACTACAGCCGCAATAATTGACGTGTGGTTTATGTTTTGGAGCAATGGCTCCAGTAATATAAACACCGCGCCTCCTGCCATGGCAGCGGATGCATAGATCTCCTGTCTCAATACCATGGGAATCTCGCCGGCCAGCATATCCCGGATGGCACCACCACCACAGCCAGTCAATACACCCATCATCACAGCGACCATTGGTT
The DNA here is from genome assembly GCF_017744115.1 of Salinisphaera sp. G21_0. Lineage (GTDB taxonomy): Bacteria > Pseudomonadota > Gammaproteobacteria > Pseudomonadales > Endozoicomonadaceae > Endozoicomonas. The sequence goes on from NZ_JAGHQW010000066.1 coordinate 16,124, forward strand.
CCACACCAAATGACAACGACTTGGTCACGCCGATGACTACAAAGACCGCCAGCCCCAGGGCATCAGAGACCTGAAGAATCCACTTGCTGCGCTCATGCCACTGGCGAACCAAGATGGCAAACAGCGTCGTCGCCAGAATAACCAGCATGTAGAGCGTATCTTGTATCCAGAATACGGGCGTAGCGGAGAGCAAAACGTCTCGAATAGTTCCGCCACCAACGGCAGTCACAAAGGCGAGTACCATTGCGCCAAACAGGTCCATGTCTTTACGGCAGGCCAGCCAGACACCACTGATGGCAAACACCGCAGTACCAAAAAGGTCGAGAATATAGAGCAGCATCAACGAATCTACGGAGAAAATGTCATTGGATTATAGATTATAAATTCGTCTTCCACGGCCAGATATAGTCATATACCGGCATTCTTTCCGAATACCGTCTGGCTGCTAGTCTTCTTACTCTTGATGAGGAAACCGCCATGAATAAACCCGATATTCACAGTGGCAGGCTGCCAGCAAAAGAGTACCGCCGCAACTTTGCCGACATCAAGCCTCCCCTCAGTGATTACCAGGCTCATATTGAAGCCAGCCGATGCCTTTACTGCGAAGCGGCACCCTGTATCCCGGCCTGTCCCACCGGCATCAATATTCCCTCTTTTATCAACCGTATCGCCACTGACAATATTGACGGTGCTGCACAGGCCATTCTGGATGCCAATATTCTGGGAGGAACCTGTGCCCGGGTCTGTCCAACCGAGGTTCTCTGCGAGCAGGCCTGTGTCAGAAATCATGAGCCAGAGTGCCTTCCGGTGAAAATCGGCCTGTTGCAGCGTTATGCCATTGATAACCGCCAGTCAGCCGACCACCCATTTACCCGCCTGCCTGACACAGGAAAAACCATCGCGGTTGTGGGTGCAGGCCCGGCAGGACTGTCCTGTGCACATGCTCTGGCCCGGCAAGGTCACACCATTACCTTGTTTGATGCCCGGGAGAAGCCCGGAGGCCTGAATGAATTCGGCATCGCCTACTACAAACTGGTGGATAGCTATGCCCGCCAGGAAGTGGACTTCATCCTGGAAATTGGTGGTATCTGTCCAGAGTATGGCTGTCGGCTTGGCCAGAATCTCAGCCTGGACCAATTGCGAGCACAGTTTGATGCGGTGTTTCTCGGGCTCGGGTTGGGTGGCTGCCACTCATTAGGCCTTCCGGGTGAAGCAGCAGAAGGTGTTGAGGATGCCCTCCCGGCCATATCTTCCCTTCGTCAGTGCCATGATCTGAGCCAACTGCCTGTTGGCCGACGTATAGTGGTTATTGGGGGGGGCAACACCGCAATTGATATCGCCTGCCAATGCAAACGGCTGGGCGCAGAGGATGTCACCATTGCCTATCGTCGTGGCCCTGAACAGATGTCAGCAACCGGTCATGAACAGGCTTTCGCCCGGGACAATGGTGTTCGCATCCTCACTTGGGTTCAGCCTTCAGCCCTGGAAACTGAAGGTGGCTGCATCACCGCCATCCAGCTGGAAAAAACCGTGCTGGATACCAGCGGCCAATTACAGGGCACCGGTGAGCTGACCACCTTGCCGGTAGACACACTCTACAAAGCCATTGGCCAGCATTTGCTGGTGGATGCATTTGCCAATACCAGTGACAGCCCGGCGATAAAAGGCAACCGCATAGTAACGGACGACCACTTTTGTACGTCACTGGTTAACGTCTGGGCCGGTGGTGACTGCATTGATAAAGGTGAAGACCTGACCGTCCATGCGGTTGAGCATGGTAAACGGGCGGCCCGGGCCATTGATCAATACCTGCAAGGGAGGGAAAGATAATGGCTGATTTAACCAGTAGTTTCCTCGGTATTCGCTCCCCAAATCCTTTCTGGCTGGCCTCTGCGCCACCGACGGACAAAGCCTACAATGTCTATCGGGCATTTGCAGCGGGCTGGGGCGGTGTGGTCTGGAAAACCCTGGGTGAAGATCCGGCACCGGTCAATGTCTGTTCCCGTTATTCCTGCCATAGGAATACCCGTGGTGATGTGATCGGGTTTAACAATATCGAATTGATCACGGATCGCCCGCTGCAGGTGAATCTGGATGAAATACGCCAGACCAAAAAAGACTGGCCAGACCGGGCACTGCTGGTCTCGCTGATGGTGCCCTGCAAAGAAGAAAGCTGGCAGGCCATCCTCTGTCAGGTAGAGGAGACCGGCTGTGATGGTGTCGAACTGAATTTCGGCTGCCCCCACGGCATGCCGGAACGGGGGATGGGCTCAGCGGTCGGACAGGTACCGGAATATATTGAAATGGTTACCCGCTGGTGCAAGAAACACAGCAACCTGCCCGTTGTCGTTAAACTCACCCCCAATATCACCAATATCGTTGTGGCAGCTGAAGCGGCTCAGGCCGGTGGTGCCGATGCCGTATCGCTGATCAATACCATTAACTCCATTACCGGTATTGATCTGGACCGGATGGTGGGATACCACGCCGTCAACGATAAGTTCACCAGTGGCGGTTATTGTGGCGAAGCGGTGAAACCTATCGCCCTGAATATGGTCGGCCAGATTGCCCGCAGCCCGGACACCGCCGGACTGCCCATCTCGGCCATTGGCGGTATCAGTACCTGGCGGGACGCTGCCGAATTTATGGCTTTAGGGGCGGGCACCGTTCAGGTTTGTACGGCGGCTATGCTGAACGGTTTCAAGATTGTGCAGGACATGATTGATGGCCTGTCCCGGTGGATGGACCGCAAAAACTATCCGACCCTGGACAGCTTTCAAGGCGCTGCCGTCCCCAATCTGACCGACTGGAAATACCTGGACCTGAATTACAAGACCATTGCCCACATTGATCAGGACAGCTGTATCCAATGCGGCCGATGCTATGCAGCCTGTGAAGATGCTGCCCACCAGGCCATCGCCATGACACCGATAAAACAGTCAACCCAGCACCGGTATGAGGTAATCGGGGAAGCCTGCGTGGGGTGCAACCTCTGCCAGATCACCTGTCCTGTGGATAACTGTATATCCATGGTCAGGCAGCAAACCGGCAAACCTTACCTGAACTGGACACAGCATCCGAACAACCAGAGTCAGGAAGGTAACCAATTGGCGGATCAAACCTGATTTTCCAGTGCCGGAGTATGTCATGAATTCACTAGAATATGCAGTGGTCTGTGGTGACCATGCCATGGTCAAAACCCTGCTGGACAAGGGGGCTGACCCGGATATTCCCGGAAATAACAATGAAACCCCGCTGCACCGGGCAGTTAACGCTGGTCATCATGTTATTGCCAAGACCCTGCTGACCTACGGGGCTGCCCCAAACCTCAAGGACGTTAGTGGAAGGACAGCCTTGCATCATGCAGCTCTCGAAGGTCACCATGCTATGGTCGAGCCCCTGCTGGCCAATGGGGCTGACGCAGACCTCAAGGACGTTAATGGATGGACACCTTTGCAATGTGCAGCGAGCAACCGTCATCGCGATGTGTACGATAAACTGCTACCTGAAACTCATCAGCCGGACTGGAACAGCCTGCTACAGGTATTTTCCCGTTCAGGGTGGAAGGATCAAGTTGAGGCGGCACTGGCCAGGGGGGCTAACCCGAACATCCAGGACAGTGATGGTGATACACCTTTGGGAGGAGCAACTACGGCTGGCCACCATGCTATTGTTGAGACCCTGCTGGACAACGGGTCTAACCCAAATATTCCCGATAGTGGTCAATACACCCCGCTGCACCGGGCAGCGGCCATTGGTCATCATCCTATGGTCAAGACCCTGCTGGACAGAGGGGCTGACCCGAACCTAAAGGACGGGACTGGACGGAAAGCCTTGGCATCTGCACTTACCAGTGATTACCCGGATGTATATAGAACCCTGTTACCTGTAACCCATCAGCCGGACTGGAACAGCCTGTTACCGAAACTCGTCTATGAAGGATGGAAAGATCAAGTTGAGGCGGCACTGGTCAACGGGGCTGACCCGAATATTCCCGATTTTTACCACAAAACCCTGCTGCACAGGGCAGCTGAGGATGGTCACTGTGATATTGTCAAGACTCTGCTGGTGAACGGGGCTGACCCGAAATTCAAAGACTGGAATGGACGGACAGCCTGTCAATGTGCAAGGACAGAAGCCATAAAAGAAGCAATCCAGAATTTCATGACTGTACCTCAATCTCTCCAATTCTACTGCAGGGCCAGCATTCGGGGTCGGCTGGTCAAGTGTCTGCCCGACAACGGACTACCAATGAAGGAGGCGGTCAGGTTTCTGCCGCTTAATCCTCCAGCAATGCAGTATGTCGATCGCCTGCTGTCACTGTAGGGCGAGCCGAAGCTGCTCCGGGAGGCTGTCCGGAAATAGACTGCCCTACACAGCAACTGCTCCTGCGTTGCTCTGGCTCCTGCCCCCATGCAGTCGTGCGGTTGCAATAAATTGGTCTAAAAATCCGCTTTTGTTCGGCAAATAGCCCCGCTACTTGTGCCTTAGGATATTCACCTCACACAACCGAATTTTTACCCTTAATTTTCTGCCGTCCCCGCGACGGGGTCGCCTGGATGGGCGCTATGCTCGTGCATCCTCCCAGGTGCATCATATCCCCGGTTTCTGTCGTTTTCCTGATGGCACCGGCAGCCAGTTTGATGTGATTGAGGAGGCTTGCGTGGGGTGCAACCTCTGCCAGATCACCTGTCCTGTGGATAACTGTATTACCATGGTCAGACAGCAAACCGGCAAATCCTGTCTAAACTGGACACAGCACCCGAATAGCAAGGGTCAGGAAGGTAACATATCGACGGATCAAACCTGAATTTCTATTGAGGGAGTACGTCACATCATGGACACTCTGGCTAAAGCAGCTGCTGATGGCGACCTTGCCAAGGTCGAAACCCTTCTGGCCTCAGGGGCTAATCCGAATATTCTCGGATATTTCGGTTATACCCCGCTGCACCATGCAGCTCACTTTGGTCACCATGCTATTGCCAAGATCCTGCTGGCCTACGGGGCTGACCCGAACCTCAAGCGCATGGGTGGGTTGACAGCCTTGCAATCTGCAGTTGACTCTGGTCATCTCGATGTATTCAAAACCCTGTTACCTGTAACCCATCAGCTGGACTGGAACAGCCTGTTACAGAAATTTTCCCGTCATGGATGGGAGGATCAAGTTAAGATGGCACTGGCCAAAGGGGCTGACCCGAACATGCCCGGAGTTGACAACTTCACTCCGCTGCACGATGCAGCTGCCAATGGTCGCCTTGCTATTGTCAAGACCCTGCTGGCCAGCGGAGCTAAGCCGAACATTCTCAGATATAGCAATGCCACCCCGCTGCACGATGCAGCTGCCGCTGGTCACCATGCTATTGTCAAGATCCTGCTGGCCAACGGGGCTGACCCGAACCTCAAGGAAAAGCATGGACAGACCGCCTGGCAATGTGCAGGACCAGCTACAAAAAACATCATCCAGAATTTCATTTCAGTCCCTCGTTTTCCGTCTCTCAAATCCCGCTGCCGGAGCAGCATCCGGGGCCGACTGATCAAGCACCTGGATCGCAACAAGCTGCCAATGAAGCAGGCAGTCAAGTTGCTGCCGCTGCCTTATTCGGTAAGACAGTACATCTATCTACCGCTCTTGACTTAAACCGCAACGATCGCAACATTCGTTGTTATGATCGGTTTTTTTGAAAAACTCTTGGCTTCTTTCAGCTCTGATTCAAAACTTTTATCAACATTTTTTCAGCACAACTGCTTTTATGAAGTCCGAAAACATCTGTTCTGGTCGTGGTTATATCCATTACTCCCTCCATTAACCATATTTAATTCTTTTTAGCTATTTTTGATTAGACTATTGATTCTCTAAAAAATTCCAGAACTATTGTTTTTATTACCCATACAACTCACACCTTCGTTCCCACGGGGACCGTAGTAACGAGGTGCGACCGAACACAGCCCGGGCATTGTGTTTGTTATCCAACCGGCAACTGCCTGACCAAGGTAATGTTATCCGGCGACATGTCTGCCCCCCAAGCCATCACCTCCACGCCAGCGGCAACCGCCTTTTGCAGTTCTTCTGCATAAACCGGATCAATCGCCTGTGCCGCCGCCACATGGTCAATACCGGTATGCTGAACGCAGAAAAACAACACGGATCGATGGCCGTCAGCCACCATCTGGGTGAGTTCTCGCAGATGTTTTGTGCCCCGGCTGGTGACGGCATCTGGGAACAGGCCGAGGCCATTCCCCATTGCCAGCGTGACACTTTTGACTTCCACATAACAGTCGGGCAGGCCTTCCTGCTGCAACAGCAGATCAATACGGCTCTTTTCTTCACCATAACGAACTTCACGGCGGACAGTCTGGTAGCCGGACAGCTCTGACACCTGGCCAGACAGCAGCAGCTCCTCAACCAGGGCATTGGCCCGTCCGGTATTCAGCCCTGCCAGAGTGAGGCGCTCTTCGCCGTTAAACACCACCGGAATTTCCGCCTGTTCCCAGGTACAGGGGTATTTACGCCGGGGATTTCCGGAGTCGGAATACCATACCCGATACCCCGGGTAGAGGCAGTTTTTCATGGAGCCGGTATTTGGGCAATGCAGGGTTATCCGGGAGCCATCGGCCAGCTCAACATCTGCCATGAACCGTTTGTATCTTTTTATCAGGCGGGCCTCAGATAGGCGATTATCATATTTCATCAGGGATACTCATTACTTAATTTCATTAATTTACTTATTGAAATTCTAAAATAGAATCCTAAGATGCCGATTCATCATACCTGACCCTACAGGACTGACAGGCTCTCTGAATCCATTGGGCAGCAGATTCGGAGAATATTATCAGTTGACCTGAGTGCAGGTTTTGGTCAATGTCAGAAAGCGGATGACATTTTTTTATGGCGTCTTGCCATGGGTTTTGGTAGTTTCTCCGCTTCTTTAAGGAAGGCAAGAGGCAAGTGCCAGGAGCTTTTGTTCTCGCCAGGCACCCGTGGTGTTGACCTTGGCTTTCAGGGAGCCGGTTTGCCGGCAGTAACAGAGGGATCGCAGAGGCTGCTTTCAACAGGCAGAGCGCGAGCGCCTCTAAATGGAGAGTCCAGGATTCTTGCTCATTTGAGAGATCTCCTGGCTCATGAATAGAAGGTGGTGAGGCTGTAATCATGTCAGCACAGAAAAACGCGGATACAGGCAATCTGCTCAAATCGTATACCCCCTACCAGGAAAAGGATGGGGAAGAATACATGAACGAGCAACAGATCGCTCACTTCACCAAGATCCTGCAAAACTGGAAGCAGGAGCTGATGGAAGAAGTGGATCGTACAGTGAACCATATGCAGGATGAGGCCGCGAACTTTCCTGATCCGGCAGACCGCGCCAGTCAGGAAGAAGAGTTCAGCCTTGAACTGAGAACCCGTGACCGTGAGCGTAAACTGATCAAGAAAATCAACGATACGCTGTCCCGGATCGAAGAAGACGATTACGGTTTCTGCGACAGCTGTGGCGTAGAAATAGGCATTCGTCGCCTGGAAGCCCGCCCGACTGCTACGTTGTGTATCGACTGTAAGACACTGGCCGAGATCAAGGAAAGACAGCTGGGTAACTGATGTACCCGGATGATGAATCAGGCTGTGGTACGGCGAGTACCCCGGGCTGATTCATTCTCGACCGGTTCTTTATAGCCAAGGAACTGTCCTGAAATCACTTCGATATTTCTACAGACGCTACCCGAAAAGTCGGAACCGTTTGTGCTTTTGCGGTTGGCGGTAAGTGGTCAGCGGCCTTTTCCCAGACTGAGTAAAATGATGAAGTTATTCCGGGACAAATCCTGACGGCACTCACTCAAGACCACTTGCCTGATTGATCATCACTTCCTATGGGCGACACACTGAGCACTCCCTCCTACGTTGGACGTTTTGCGCCGTCCCCTTCCGGCCCTCTGCACTTTGGCTCTCTGGTTGCGGCACTGGCCAGTTATCTGGATGCTCAGGCCCATCAGGGCAAATGGCTCGTGCGCATGGAAGACATTGACCCGCCAAGAGAGCAGCCCAAAGCGGCCGACCTGATTCTCAAGGCGCTGGACGTTTATGGCCTGCATTGGGATGACCGCGTGCTGTTTCAGAGTGATCGCAGCGAAGCCTATGACCAGGCCCTGGACACCCTGCTCCGTGCAGAGAGACTTTACCCATGTACCTGCACCCGCAAAAAACTGGCCGGTTTGAACGGTGTGTACCCCGGTTATTGTCGCAATCACCGTGGGATCCCAAACCAGCCCCATAGCCTCAGACTGTTGTGCCATGACGATATCATGCAGTTTCAAGATCGCATTCAGGGCGATCAGCGGTTTGATTTAAGCACGCTTGGCGATTTTATTCTCAAGCGCAAGGATGGGCTATACGCCTACCAACTGGCCGTTTGCGTTGATGATCACTTTCAGGGGGTTACCCATATTGTCAGGGGAGTAGACATTCTGGATTCAACCCCGAGACAGCTCTATCTGCAAAGCCAGTTACATTATCCGCACCCGGCCTATGCCCATGTTCCGGTGATTACCCGGAACCCCGGCAATAAACTCAGCAAGCAGAACCATGCGCCCGCCATACCACTGGACAACCCCCGTCCACTGATGATCAAGGCATTGACGGCATTTGGCCTGAAACCAGAGCCAGACCTGTTGATGAACTCTGTTGAAGAGATCCTGTCCTGGGGTATAAAAAACTGGTCTTTGAACAACATGGCGGGAAAAAAAGAGATTTTGCAGAACTCTCTGGACGACCGTTGACGTTTCGCGGCAATTCCAGCGAAACAGGCAGTCTGAGCTCAGAAAGTAGCCATATACGCGAAAGACTGACAACGAAACGTCAACAGCCACCGGGCAAGCCTACCGCTATCCTGTGGAACATGTTATATATGGTTGTATAAATCATATCCAGAGGCCTTCCGGCACCTGGTAATGTGCCCAAAAAAGATGTGTTCAAGGAGCGAATATGTCGATATTTCTTAAAACAGCTCTGGTTGCTGCTCTTTCATTTTTCTCTGTAAACCTGACGGCCAATACCCTGCCTTTTGCCTCTCTGAGTGATACGCCCAGCAGGCCTGCAGCAGAAAACCCTGACTTCTGTGATGCGGCGAGACGAACCCGGGAACAGCTTATACGTCAGGAACCGTCTATAACGATGAAGTCTCCCATTCACACACAAGGTGTATCATCCTGCTTTACACCGGATGAAAATCTAATCTTTGTTGCCACACTGGAAGCTCAAAAAGTGCTCGGACCCAATGCCCCCTGGTATGCAGAACTCAGACAGGATATAAAAAGCCGCGTTACCGAAGCCTGCGGCATCATGGGCTTTGAAAACAGTAAAGTCAGCCGCGCCTACGACTACTGTCTGGAAAGCCGACAGGAAGAGCTGTTGAGTCCCTACGAAGAAAAATTTGCCAGAGAGTCCAGTAAATATCTCCGTAAACGTCAGCAGGTAGCAGACAGCCTGGTGGTTCGTTGTGATGCCTCGTTAAGTGTAAAACGCAGTCGCCTGCCCAAAAGCATGCGTTTCCCGGTGGCATGGTACAACTCGGAGAGTCAATCCGTTCCCAGCTGGTTACTGGAAGAAAAGCTGGATGATGACCAGTGGCTGGAACAAATAGGCAAATTAAAAATTGATAATATCATGGCTGATATTCTGGGTAGCGATTGTCCCGGTGAAATGATTTACTGGGTCACTTACGACGCTCCGGGGCTGTAAGCAAAAGTCTCAGACTCTGTTGGAGCAAACCTTCTTACACCCCGGCAGGCCTGAGACGATCACTGGTGCTCAATTAAGTTGTCAGGAGCCCGAACATTGAATACATTCAGCGCCGTTACAACACCTCCGGAAATATACATCCCTGCCGATGCCCACCTGCTTTTATGGCCGCAGATTATCCCCGAATCTGCAGGCTGGCAGTTGTACTCAGAGCTGCACTCCACACTGCCCTGGCAGCAGGATCAGATAACCATTTACGGTAAAACCCTGCCGGTGCCCAGACTCCAGGTCTGGATGGGAGATCCTGATGCACACTATCAGTATTCAGGTCTGGCGCTTTCTCCACAGCCATGGAGTCAGACCGTTATCGCCATTAAACAACTGGTCGAAACAATCTGTTGCCATCACTTTAACTCGGTATTAATCAACCTGTATCGCAGTGGACAGGACAGCAATGGCTGGCACAGTGACGATGAGCCCGAATTAGGAGAAAACCCGGTGATTGCCTCATTCAATCTGGGAGCGACACGACGATTCCGGCTGCGCCACAAATACCGAAAAGACATCCAGCCTTACACTTTTGACCTGACGTCAGGCTCCCTATTGTTAATGGCCGGAACTACCCAAAAATACTGGCAGCACTGCCTGACAAAAACAGCAAGACCCGTAGAGCCGAGGATCAACTTGACCTTTCGTCGTGTGATTACACGCTGCCCCGACGAACAACGGGCAAAAAACGGATAGAAAGATAATCACCGGAAAAGCCAGACATTAGCCTCAATCTTACTCCAACCTGGAAAGTGAACTTATTTCCACTGCAATAATCAAAGAAAAGCAGTAAGAATAATTTATAAAAGTAATCTAACCCGGATATTTCATAAACTGCCCCGAATCTCGCGAAGGGCTTTGTTGCTCTAAGGGATTTTGTGAGGGAGCGCCGTACCGGGGAGTACGGTCGACTGAGCAAAACTCCCTCAGAGCGACAAAGGACAAGCGAGAGCGGGAGCACGTTTATGAAATATCCGGACTAAAGGAATGACGGTTTTTCTGGGCGGATGGATGATACAGCCGCCTATAGTATTGTGGTAAAAGGTTTGATTTTTCTTGCCTTTGTTTTTAATGCAGCAGTCATCACATCGGCAGGTTCCCGAATAAAAGAGGCGTCGGGAATTGCTGTGACAACTGGTTTATCCTTGCAGGAACTCTTCAAGCCAGTCATGGTGGTTATTGACCCGTTCTGACCCGGTCACAAATAAATCAAAATTCGGCGACAATAAACCAGAATCCGATTCCCAAGTGTCAATGTCGTTCAGCCCAAGAGGGTCTTTTTTTCTGCATTCCAAGGCTGAATGCCAAGCGTTTTGTGTCTGTTTATCCACATCATAATGGTTGATCTTTTGGAGAACACTCATTAACTGCGGAAGTATCATCTCTTTCCGATAGGGTTCCAATAGTTCAAGTTCTCTATTCCCCAATATCGGAA
>NZ_JAGHQW010000067.1 GCF_017744115.1 Salinisphaera sp. G21_0
AAAACGAGCAGTGATTGAAAGTGTGAATGATCAATTGAAAAATATTTCTCAGATAGAGCACACTCGGCACCATTCAACTTTGCGGTAAATCTGATAGCAGGGCTGATTGCTTATACCCGTCAACCCAGGAAGCCCCATATTGATATAACAGTGCTGACTGAAGGGGTTCCTATGGCTTTATGAGCGTCGAACTCACGTTAATGTAACAATGGAAGTAAATTTGCTTCCTATAATTTAAGACCAAAAGGCTGCATAAAAGTTCCATTCACTGCATTTTCCGATTGAAATCATTTATTATTCCTGACCAGTCCGCTTTCAACCCCGCCGACAAGTTATCAAACTGCTGAGCAGTCTTTTTCATGCTGCCAGGAAAACATGCCAATAATATTGGTTCATATCTCAATATCAGTTCAGGTAAGGCACCGATTCAGTTCGAAAGCCTGATCGCTGCAGCTTAAAAAAGAGTGAAATATTGCTCTTGTACAGCATTTAGTGTTTTTATTGGACTTACCTCCATCCAAGAATGAAAACGGTTAAGTCGAACATCGCGTGTAGTAATAAACTGTTCAACTGGCATGGCTGATCTACTTCTTGTTAACCACTGTTTCTAATAGCAGAAAAGGAAGTCAGTCTTGGCTTTTAAGGTCAGTTGGAATGCTGAACATCGCGTTGATCAATAGGTATGAGTTCAAGAAAATGGGTTTTCGCTTCATTAATGGCTCTCACTATGCCTTTGTTTTTATATTCGATAGAAAACCTCATTAATTTTGGCAAATCGATCGAATTGTACTCAACAGCCTGGTCATTGCCCTGCCAACCCTTTTTCATACAGGGCATCTTCAGTAGGGTTACTGCCTCCGACAATGGAGGAAATTCGCCCCGTTCGTCTATGCTATTGAGTGCGAAATTCACTTCGGGGCAGGCCCGCAAGGGTAAGCCTGCTTTTACACACAAATCGTGGAGATATTGATCGCTGTCTATTGGTTTCGTGTCTGCCTGTCCACTGGTCAAACTGGACGCATTTGTTTGATCACTTGTGCTAGCAACCTGCCTCTCTCTTCCCGGATTATGGGTATTTGTTACCAAAGGCTCTGACTGTGATTTTACTGGGACAATAATCTCTGGCTGGGTCAAAAACCGAACTTTTTTGGGGGCAGGGGCAGCCGGTTTACAGGATGACGACTGGGCTGTTACCTGAGTGGGTGGTGTCTGAGTGCTTTCCGGGTCAGGCCGTGGTGTTGGAGTCTGAACTTGCAAGTTGCCTGTAGGACTATGAGTCACCGTCCTGCTGTCAATTTTTCTGGCTATAGCCGGTGTCAGCCCGGAATCAGGAAAGGTTTTGATATAATTCCGGACCGCTTGCACTGAGATGGTTCTGGATTTTCCGGAGAAGCAGAAGACAGCGAACAGGGCGCTACACAATCCTGCAGTGTTGTAGTTGTAACGAATGTTTTCTAGCCAGCTCAGCTGTACGGAGATAGACGGATCCAAAATTTAATTCCTTTTTTAACTGTAAGGGATGTGTTAATTTATTAGGTTTGACCAGTTAGACCAGAATTAGTTCATGGCTCTTTCCGAATTCCAGACTGCTATGTAACCAGCAAGTTGACCAAGGGCTGAAGCAGGCTTTTACCTATTCGGCCAACATTATGAAAAAACTCAAAAAAAACAAGGTAAAGGGGTCAAGCCTCTTGAGATATTCCTCTGTGAGGTTTTAGCCACGAGCGTAGCAGTGAGCAAAATCCCTCCATCGTATTAACATGAACCTCCTAAATAACGTCTTTGTCATCATCATGGTCATATTCACCTTTGCCATGACAGACCGTTTTATGTCTGAAGCCCCAACTTTCAAGGCCATCATAGATATTGTATTCATCGGTATAAACTTGGCTCTGTGACTAAGTGGACAGTCACTCCCGGCAACTGCTCCTGCGTTGCTCTAGGAGGCTGACCGAGAATAGCGCCCGTAGCGAGGACGGCAGAAAATTGAGGATAAAAATTCGGTTTTGTGAGGTGAATAGCGGAGCTATTTGCCGAACAAAAGCGGATTTTTAGACCAATTTGCTGCCGCCGCAGTAGGGCAGTCTATTCTCGGACAGCCTCCTAGGAGGCTGTCCGAGAATAGCTCGAGAATAGACTGCCCACTTAGCCAGAAATATACGATTCCATTTGGCCAACTACTTAATGGTTATCTAAACCATTTTTTCTAACTTCAAAAGCAACTGATACTGGGAAAAATTCACAAAAAAATCCTGTTGATGTTGAGTCACGGTATTGTCTTGCTTACTTAAAAAGTGGGGCAGGTAGTTGTCTAATACATTTTCAAATAACCCAACTTCTCGATCACTCAGTGATTTATAGGCATCTACAGCAGCAACTGCAGGAATATCCGCCTTGTTATGCTTGAAATGCAAAATGGCATCGAGAATATCTTTACCTGCGTCTGAAACTTTAAACTTTGACAGGATACCTTTCTGATTGACTGCTATCGCTGTTGCCTGATCGGCACAGTGACCAGAACCTGAAAAGCGACACGTTTCTGATAAACGATTCATCAGATTTACACCCGTTGAGTTTTTTCGTCAGGATAGCTTTTCAGTTCATCCTTATCGATTTAATTCCCAACGACACCGAAAACACTCATTGCTTTATCGTTGCGCTTTTTGAAGAGTATTTAAGTAGTTCAACAAATCAGGGAACTTAATTGTGTACGCTCAATCCAAGCCCTGAGAAAGAACAGTGGATCGTATCGAAATTACTTACTGTTACCACCTGACTAAGTCGGAGTCTGTATGAATCCTGCGGAATTATTTGCTTGTTCAAACCAAAATCCTGACCAGATTGTTGACGATTTCATCACATCCTCAGGCTCCTTCAATGGCAGCTCCATAAGCAATGCTGGCATGGCTTCAGGACAATTAATCCCGCCAGATAATACAGCGGCTCAACAGGCCTCCAGCCTCAATCAATACGACAGTATCTCAAGTACCATCGGCATTCCTTACCTTTCCGGTCTGTTATTAAAAGCTGAAAGGACGGCCACATCGGAACATGTTGACCCGGTTGACCGAAGCCGTGCCAGATCGAAAATCGAGCAATTACTGCAAACTATCCAGGGCACAATCAACGGAACCCTGACCCCGGGCTCAAGAGCGCCGATTGCCAATACCCCGCTTTGGTTAACACCCGTGGTAATTACCGGCGGCTTTCCCACCGGGCGGCTGGCAGCCGGAGGGCCACTGAGTGGCTATGAAATGGAGCTGGCCGATCAGTTAGGAATACCAGTAAACTACGATCAACCCAATGATCTTGAAAACAACAGGTCAGCATTTAACCAAATGGAGCTGGCCGGTCAATTATTAATATCAGTAACCAACGATCAACCCAATGATCTTGAAAACATCAGGTCATCACTTAACCGCATCTGGTTTACTGAACCGTATTCTTCCCACCTCGAAAACATGCTTCTAAGCGGAAAATACCGTGTGAACACCCCCGAAGAAGGGGTTATGTTAATTCTGATGGCGCTTCACCGGTCAGGACACTATGACAGGGCTGAAGAATTGATTGAAACAATTTCCCCATTTCTGGGAAGGGTCAGGTTTTTCCCGGAACCGGTCGAACAGCCCCTGCCATTAAACACGAACGAGGCCATGAAAAGTGTGGCAGATGTACTGACTCAACTGGACAACCGCTTTGGCCCTGCCCCTGCACATAAATCCAATAACCGACAGCGATTAGATAAAAATGCCTTGGTATTTGACCAGTGGCTGCCACTGAAGGATCGGCTTGTGGCACTGATCCAGGATACAGTAGAAGGGGATTTGCCTTATTACAACACTGAAGGTGAGCTGTGCGGCGGCATGCCTCTGGCCACAGTCACACCAGAGTGGTTTGAAAAAGCCTCACACTACCTGGCGGATAGAAAGCAGATAACAGAGCAACACCCCGAATTGATGTATCGTACTACCCGTAAATGTGGCAGTGAGCGGATTCTGCAACGTTCACTGGAAATATTACTGGCGTACCCGCCAGAACAACGGTGCCCCTCCGTTACGGAAGGTTTTCAAAAAATCCGGTTCACGCTGAGAAAAACCCTGGCAGATATCCATCGCAAGCGGGGATTACCTGGCACTGAACAGTATCAGCAAGCGCTGAACCAACGCCAGGCCTGGCTTGAACAATATCAAAAGAGATATCACACAGGTCACTCCCTGATCCATCAGCTACAGCCATTAAAAGACTGTGTTCAGGTAAAACCACAGGACCTGAACATGGACACAACAGGATTGCCCAAACCGATAAAGAAATTACTGGCAGCAATTGAGTCAAAACCAGTGATTGAGCTGCTTGAACGGGGCGATATCATCTCTGCTGAAGTACTGGCCAGCAAATACCTGAACATCGTAGCCATTGTCAAAAGTGACAGCATACTTGACCCTCACCTGGCCGCCTTGTTCGCACAAGTGACACGGGCTTTCTTCAAACGACGATCTGTCCTTCTGCTGAATCTTCAACATCAGGTCCGGATGGATGAACTGCCCTGGGTAAAACATTTACAGGCAATCACCCCCTTAGACCGGGACAAAAGAGTCAAGAACGCAGAAAAGCTTTTAGCTGATATGTTGACTCAAGTCTTTACCTATTTTCCCCAGACCATTTTGCCCAATAGATTTATCAAATCATTGGGTCAAATGATCGAAGAATTTCCAGAACTCTCTGTAGAGCCTCCACTCACTGAAGAGCTTGCAGCCGATATATTCATGCATAAATTCTCTGATAAATTCCTCAGGGCTGCCAAACAGGCAGCCAGCCTGAT
Organism: Salinisphaera sp. G21_0; assembly: GCF_017744115.1. GTDB lineage: Bacteria > Pseudomonadota > Gammaproteobacteria > Pseudomonadales > Endozoicomonadaceae > Endozoicomonas. The sequence continues at coordinate 4,820 of NZ_JAGHQW010000067.1, forward strand.
GCAGGGAACTCTTTATGAAACATATTACGGGCTTGATTACGGGGAAATTGCGAATCTTCAAACTCCGGATGCCCTTTATTATCTTTGCAAACAAAAAAGTGGTATTACCAAAAAAAGCCGCTATTGGGCGGATTACGCAACTTCCGAAAGTGGTAAGATCATTGAGTGGCAACAGATAATCACCACGCATAACCTGGCCACGTTGACTACTTTGACCAATACATTAGACTTCTCTGAACTATTCAGGAGTGAGAATGGTAAGACATTGAACCACAAGATTTCCCGCTGGATAGTGATCAAATGTATACGCTACAACCCGGACAATCCTGATAAGATAAGATTGCAGGAACATAAAAATATTGCCTATGCTTTTCGTCAGATGATATTTTTCCTCTCTTTTCAACCCCACGATGTTCAATTATCCGTATTGGAAGAATTTAACGTCATCCCTAAAAATCTGGAACGTAAAATTACTGCTCTCTATATTGAAACACCAGAGCTTGTCAAGTTTGATGATATGGATGTTATTGAAATGATGAAAACGGGTGAACATGATCGCGAACTTTTGGAAAAGAAACAGCGGCTAGACAGACTGAACCAAAAGAAAGAACAGGTTAACACTATGATTCATTCTCTGGAGATGGTTTTAACTGGCCAAAAGACACAAGAGCCCTTTAAACCATTTGTGGCCTGGTTGTAATAATTATTTAACAATGTAATTCCAGTTAACTTTTAAACAATAAACCTCATAACTCTAACCAACAGAATAAGGAAGTAAACATGTATTCCATTAATTCCCCGGTGACTAAACGTCCCATTGCTTCTATTTCTGACGCCGATTCCGCTGGCTCACCTGCCAGCAGAAATGCCAGCAACATCCGCAGGATACCGCCAACCCATGAACCAATGGATCAGTTGGGTCAGTTGAATCAAGGGCAGCCTGATCAGAGACTCTCCCTGAATGATTACTCTGTAAATAATTGTGAGGTTGTCAATACCCTGCAAAGAGAGTTAACCCCGACAGCAGAAGCCCCTTCTTATGATTACCCTGAGGGCTCCGGGGCAATTTCATTCAAGCGATTCAATCAAGGTGTGAATGGCGCAAGATTGCAACTGGAGATAGGCCGTGCCAGGGATCATATCCAATCCCACATGGACCAGCACTATCCTGGCAAATTTGCCCTGACCATTCCCGATGACAATGCCATGAAAGTGATTGCTGAATTTGTTGCCCCTTTTGGCTGGTGGGAAGGCGCGTGCTACAAGGTTGAATTCGATTTCAGCAATACTGATAAGCACAATGAAGGACCATCGATCAAAGTCATATTGGCCCCGCCGGTTGCTCATCTGTTTGATGGAGAATTGTGCCTTGCCCAGGCCATTCCGCACTCTGCCTGTCCGGATTTTTGGATACGAAAAGATGCTGCAAAATACAGCAGCTATAATTTTGACCGGGTGCAACAAATGATGAATGTGATGAATTTTCTCATTATGGACACCGACTTCTGGGAGGAAGGAACAGGTCGCACAATGAATTATCCAGATCCCAAAACCATTGATCTCCCCAGGATTTATTTCAATAAGCATCATCGGAGAAATATAGTAAAGTATTCAGGGTCCGAGGGGCTTAAACATCTGAAGTGTCATATTGCAGAGGAGATCGCGTCCGTTAACCAACGGGCCAAAGGTAGCAACAGTTCACTGTCATTCGATGTTGACCCGGAAATAATCCTCCGGAAAAAGTTTGATCGTCCGGAATTTTCCCTCATCGAGCCCAAACCGTACGACTTTCCTGACGCAGGCTCCAAGGGCGAAATATCTGAACGGATACTGATCTACTCCCCCGAGGATTTGTCAGGCTGCGTACCGGCGGACCCCATTGTTATTGAACCCAGTGGCAAATGGAAAGATCAGTTGTCAGTAAAAAATCAGGTGATGATGAGGCTCGAACGCAATGGAAAAACGGTTATCACGCCACACAAAGCAGACTACTTTTACCCGATACAGCTTGATCCGCAAGGAAGGGTCGCCGAATTTCATACTACCCCTAAAAACCGATTTTTCATCACCTATCGTGATAGTAAAGGCAAATTACTATCATATCCTGCTGGATATAATTATTCTGGCACTGAATTGAGATCTGTATCAAAAAAAACAAAAGTTGAACCGTTAGACGCCTTCACCTTAAGTGAGTTAAAAGAAGTATTGAGCATGAAGCTTCGTTATATAACAAGTGACTCAAATAAGTTAACCGATGTGTATTATGGTCAAGAAAAAATTGAAAACGATGATGATTTGAACGAAGCAATTACCAGTTTAAAAAATGACATCAAAAATAAAAACCGTAACAGGAAACACACAAAAAGGCTGGGGGTTATTTTTATTAAAGAACCATCTAATGAATGGGATTGGGATGATTCCAGGGAGTGGAAAGCATTATTAAAACCGACTAAAACCATGGCTAAAGCCAGTAATCTGGCATCACAGTTCGATATAACCATTTCCTCGGAGACGCCTGAAACCGCTCAGCGTTATCGGGATGGCATGCAGTGGGGAATTGCAGCCAATGCCTGGCTACCGGTTATGGACAAGGAGATGCAGGTTTATGAAAAAATCACGGTTATTAAACAGCTGATTGACTTTGCCCACAAAACATTGAAACTGCCTTACAATAGGGCCGCCCTCACCGCCTGTGATGCCAATAACATCATCATGAAGTCCATGACCATGACCATGGTCGATGCACTGAGAAAGGGCAAGGACTGGCTCCCATCCCAATGCTTCCTGGATTTACTGGTGAATGCTATCAATACACACCACGAAATCAGTGAGTTATATGCCGATAGAAAGTATCGAAACCTGAGGTTAATGATACATGCATTTTCAGGAACACTGGCCAGGAATAACCTGAAAGACTTTGCTTTTTTAATCAACTATCTGGTGCCTGCCTGGAACCAGATGGACAGTATCAGTAGCCAGGAACGCGATGCATTAGAGCCAAGGCTAATCATTAATGCTTTTATAGAATATCTGGTCAGGGTAATGGAGCGTGAATCCAAAGATCCTGAGAAATGTGCAGCACAGGGTTTGGATAATGAAGCAAAACTCACGCTGGACAAGATCATTAACGCCTCACAGACTGGCTTCAGTGTGGTTGCCCATCAGCTGACCCTGCTTGTGTATTTATTACGCCGCAAGGACTCTTTGAGCAAGCTGACAGAGCCTGAACGGGAAGAGTTACAATCACGGATCAAAGAGATCCAGCAATTTATTTCTACCAGCCAGAAAGACCAGTATGCTCAGCTGATGCAACTACTGTTTCCTGCTGAAAGCAAGTGGATAAAGCCTGTTGACTTTGCCTCCAAAGAACATCAGCAAACCATCATCAACACAGTACTGGAAAAATTTCATGAAAGAACCCGAGAGCCATCACCATCACAAGCCAGTGAGGATTCAGAACAGCCAATGGAAGTGGACAACAACAGAACGATACCGGGTAAGGCATTCGCTGTTCTCGATGACAAAGAGTATGAACGTCTGGATACGCGATTGAGCGAGCAACTGGCGGGACTGAAATTGCGTAAAAATGTAGAGGTAGAGGAAGACGGATTCAAAAAGTATCAGCAGAGTTGCCATTACTGCGGTGATCTTTATTTGACCAATAAACGTCTTTATGAAACGACAAACGAGGTTAAAGCTGAACGAATAGAAAATGGTTTTATCTACCGTTCTGGAATGCCTATCCATAAAGAATGCAAAGAGGCAAGACAGGAAGCCACACGAAATGCCTTTTCTCTAATCATGGCCATGGAAGCAAATTACCCTTATGTCCCCAATGAAAGTACAAAAGATTAACGATCTCCAGATAAAGTACATAAGTAGTTGACCAAATCATTAAAACTGTTCAATAATTTATCTGAGATAAAACATATTACCCAAATAAAAAAAACGTATTTAGCGACTGATAAAACCAGTACTACCTTATAGATTTAAAAATGGGTAGTTTTTCCATGCCAATGAACGTGAGCTATTGAATTATGCAAAATAAACCAGCAATCTTAACAGGGAGAAAGGTCAAAAGATGAACCCTTCAGATTTACCCGAAAAAGTAAATCGATTAAACCAGGTGTTTGCGAAACAGGCAAACCCTGAGGATGCTGAAACAAAGGAACTGCTTAACAGTCTCTCGGATGTTATTACCAAAACGGTTGCACACATGAGTGACAACAAAAAGCAATCATTTTCTTTTACTCAGAGTGAAAAAAATATGCTTTGTAACTCAATATTGAGCGCTATCCAGAAGACATCAGCAAGGGACCATGCAGAGGTATTTAAACATCTGGCTCCTGAAATAGTTAATAGCATTGAACAGATAATGACGATGCTACCTGCTCCTGAAACTTAAGTATCTTCTACAGGCTATAAAAGTTCACTTACTTTATTGTCAAGATCCCCCCTCTTCATTTTATTATAAAGTGTGGCAATGCCTGATACCTGTGCACTCGCCACACACTGTTTACCTTCGATGTTGTCAGGTTAACCGCTTCCTGATAATTCAGGTTTAATGGAGCATCATGTCCGATTTAATCCAAACCACCATTCCACTATAAACCCCTCTTTTTATTTCTCTCATCAATAAAACCGATGACACTCTGAAGCTCTGCTATGCTGATCATGCAGTCAGTGCATAGCTTATTATCCAGGAGCCTGTCCGAGAATAGACTGCCCTACTGCGGCGACAGCAAATTGGTCTAAAAATCCGCTTTTGTTCGGCAAATAGCCCCGCTATTCACCTCACAAAACCGAATTTTTATCCTCAATTTTCTGTAGTCCTCGCTACGGGGTCGCCTAGACGGGCGCTATTCTCGGACAGCCTCCTAGAACAGCCATCACCTGGATCCCGGGTTGATAGATAGCACTTTTTTTCTCCATAATTTCTAATATGGGTGCTGCATGGCTGTCTAACTACAAAATGGTTTAACACAAGGCTTTGTAACAACAAAAGACAGGTAGCTGTATGTCGCTAGAAACAAGAGTTGAGATGCTGGAGAAGCAACACCAGTCCCTCTACAACACAATTCATGGACTGGTAAAAGCGATGGCGGATATCAAACACATCGCATTGAAAAACCAGCATGAGATCATTGGGGTCAAGGTCAATATGTCCGGTATTCAGGCAGAGGTTACCAGCGTTAAAGAGGATGTCTCCGAACTGGCCCAGGCCACGCTGTCCGGTTTTGAACGCACCAGTGAGTTAATGACTAATACCCACAAAATTCTGGATGATATCAGTGAGCATCTGGACACCATTAATGGTCGGCTGGATGAAACCAACAAACTGGTTGATGGCACCCATGAGCGTGTTGATGAAACCTATGAGCGATTAAACGAGACCAATGAACGCCTCGGTGAAAACAGCGAACGCCTTGATGAAGCCAATGAACGGCTGGATGAAAATAATGAGCGTCTCAGCAGTACCAATGAGTGGCTTGGTGGCATTAATCAGCGTCTTGAAGGTGTCGAGAGTCAGGTGAAAGAGGTTCGAAAAGATATTCTCACCCTGGGGCAAATGATCAAGCACCGTTTACCAGAGAAGTGATTCTCTTTTGAAACCCCTCCTTGTAAAAACGTCTGGCAGGTTTGGTGAGGCCTGCCTCGTTCAACCATGGGTGCAGCCAGTCACTGATATACCCACAAGGCTCCGATCTCCCCTGGGAACAAAGCGACGGGTTAGCCCGGAACTGGAAAATACTTTTCCTGAAAATAATGATCGTAATACATGATCAATCATCACCTCCGTTAGCCGCTGCCAACAAGCATCAGATTATACCGGTAGCTCCCTGACTTCAGGTTGATTGACTGGCAAGGACACTGAACGATCTTTTAATAATGCCTGATGCAACTTCAAAATTTCACGGTATTCAGCATCTGACTGACCAGAGAGTGCGCTGATAAATGGACTGGTGACGACCAGGGACAGCATTCCCCGCGGATTCCGATGCAAACAGTAATAAGCCACTTTGCCCCAGAGCGTTTTCGGCGCAGCATCAATGGCTCGACTTAAATTCAACCGGAACAGGTTTAAAGGATGGACGGAAATTTGCTGATCATGAGCGTAAGTGTTCAGTTCAAGAAAACAGACTGATCCGGATTCTGGTGCAGGTCCACTAATATCCTGCTCATAGGCCATCAACTGCTCTTCTGAACCATCAGTGGGTTTCGATCTTCCGGAAAGATAAGACATCCCACTCAAAATCGTGATCACCAGTTCATTAATGACACTGGCTATCACGATACTCTGAATTTTCCCCGGTTTAACGCCATCGGCAAACAGATGATCGGTCATCAGCTGTACTCCCAGGGTAGCGCCCCTGAAGATAGCTAATCGAAATAGCACAAAAAATAGCCATGCCTTTGTTGGAGACAAGCCTTTGTCAATAAGCCTGGACTGTACGGCAGCGCCCAAACCAAGAACAACGGTATGTGCTAAAAGCAAGTCAGTAAACAGTTTGCGTGGGTTACTTTGTTCAGTACTGCCGGTAGCAAAATACTCTCCCCCGGCAATGGAGGCGGCAACGGTAAGCATTGTCAAAACCTGACTGCCAAAAAGTTCAATCACCCACATTTTCACACTTAAGCGGCGTTTCTCAGCGGGGTTTTCAATAAATTGACTACTGATTCCCAAGGCATTCTTAGTGCTCTGAAAACCGAAAAAACTGAACAGACTGAGAATGACACCGGCATATTTAAACCTTTCCAATACCGGGTTGTCCGACGGGGTTCCGAGAAAACTGGTACTGGGGTAACCCCAAGCCGTCTGTACTGCCGCAGCCACTTCATCCCCTCCCAGAAACAGTCCGGAGCCAATACAGGTAGTGATAAAGGCATGCAAGAATGTTCTGAGGTCTGGCTCCGGATTTTTCGAGGCATGGCTCAAGGCACCACCCAAACTTCTGAACAACATTCTGTAGGCTTCCGGCGGACTGTTCCAATGGTCAAAATCGTGTTCAAACAGTGCCGCCGGAATCGCGGCTCCATTGGCAAAAACAGCATTGTGTGTACCATAACGGCCATCATCATGAGTGGCAGGTTCCAGATGGGTCACTGCAGGAATAATAAAGTCGTTTACCTGCAGTGTTGAATCAACCACCTGATAGCGGTCACTCCGGGAATCGCCTGCCGCTGATTTCGCCAGTTGATAATCCATAACCCGCCGCTCCCCGAAATCAAGAACGCAGTGAATATTCTCCGCCTCACATCCCTGGTCATCACTCACCCAGAAACCGCCCACCGCTGTTGCATCAGTATCACCTGAACTGTTTTTCACATTGACCATGATGGTTTTATCACCTTTACAGATAAAGCAACCCGGCTTTGGCATATTTAAGGAACAGGTAATCGCTAATTCATCGGGGGTATTATTTTGGCCCTTTGATTGAATAATAAAGCTGACTGGACCTTCTTTTAATTTTTCGGCCATGCTTTCAACCTTACTTCCCGACCTTTCTATCATTTCCATCCCGGGCAGAGTATCTTTCTGTCTGAGTTCGACCGCAATTTGATGGGGCAGTTGGTCAGTAACCTGCTGTGGGATGGACTCTACTTCATCGGAAGTATTGATCGGTGTTAATGAAAAATCATTGTGCTGGAACTGAGTTCTCAGACTCAAAGAAGACCCTGATTCAATCATACCAATAACGCCTCAATTTATTTTTAAAGATAATAATTCTGCACGACAAATGACTTATCCTATTATGCAGTTCATGACATAAGCGATAGTGAAACAAAAATACAAAATCATAAATAAAATTTTAAGCAGGAATCAGAAGAGGGCTTTGCTTCTTGTCAGAACCTTGGTGTCCTGATTTTAGCCACCACGGACTCAAGATAGTTGACCATGTCCGGGAACAGGGATTCACAAATGGCCTGATGTTCCTCTGTTTCTGTCTTTTGCAGAACCGTCTTCATCATACTGTGCAATTCAGCCTTCTCCTGCTCACTGAACGAATAGTGATGATCCGGTTCGTGGTGAAGAAAATCCACCATTTCTGTCAGTCCATAACTGAGCGCCTCAAGGACAATTTCCCGGTCGATCTCCCCCGACTCAAGCAATCCTGTTAACAGTCGCTTCACCTGACTCATCTCTTCATCAATGTCGCAGGGATCATTTTTGCCGGATATGGGTTCTGCTTCTCGGTTCAGGTAATTGTCTTTAATAAACTGCTTAAGCTCTCTTTCGTTAACGGTGTCGGTTTCTGATACGGCAAGATCATCCTCGGTAAGACCCTGGCTTTCCCGGAACAGTGAAAAATACTTTCCCTGAAAATAATCATCGTAATCCATGATCAATCATCGCCTCTGTTAGCAGCATCAGATTATACCGGTAGCCCACTGGCTTCAGGTTTATTAACTGGCAAGGACACTGAACGATCTTTTAATAACGCTTGATGCAACTTCAAAACATCGCGGTATTCAGCGTCTGACTGACCAGAGAGAGCACTGAGAAATGGACTGGTGACCACTTGAGACAGCACGCCCTGCGGATCCCGATGCAAACAGTAATGAGCCACTTTACCCCAGAGCGTTTTCGGCGCAGCATCAATGGATCGGCTTAAATTCAACCGAAACCGGTTCAATGGATGGACAGAAATTTGATGATCATCAGCGTAAGTGTCAAGACCTTTGGCTGATTCGGACTCCGTTGCCGACTCCCGGATATCCTGTTCATAGGCCATCAGCTGCTCTTCTGAACCGTCCGTGGCTTTTGATCTTCCGGAAAGATAAGACATTCCACTCAAAATCGTGATCATCAGCTCATTAATGACATTGGCTATCACAATACTCTGAATTTTCCCCGGTTTAACGCCATCAGCAAACAGGTGATCGGTCATCACCTGAACCCCAAGGGCAGCACTCCTGAATATGGCTAACCGAAAGAGGACAAAAAACAACCATGTCTTGGCCGGAGACACACCTTTGTCAATCATCCTGGACTGCACGGCAGCACCCAGACCAAGAACAATCGTCTGTGCTAAAAGCAGGTCAGTAAACAGCTTTCGAGGATTACTTTGTCCGGTACTACCGGTAATAAAATACTCTCCCCCGGCAATGGCGGAAGCAATGATAAGCATCGACAGAATTTGACTGCCGAAAACCTCCATCACCCACATTTTCGCACTTAAGCAGCGTTTCTCAGCGGGATTTTCAATAAATTGGCTACTGACTCCCAAGGCATTCTTAGTGGTCTGAAAACCGAAGAAACTGGCCAGGCTGAGCGTGATACCGGCATATTTGTACCTTTCCAATACCGGGTTATCCGACGGGGTTCCGATAACACTGATACTGGGGAACCCCCTGGCTGTTTGTATTGCCGCTGCGGCTTCATCCCCTCCCAGAATCAGTCCGGAGCCAATACAGGTAGTGATAAAGACATGCAAAAATGTTCTCAGGTCAAGCTCCGGGTTTTTCGAGGCATGGCTCAGAGCACCCCCCAAACTTCTGAACAACATGCGGCAGGCTTCCGGCGGGCTGTTCCAATGGTCAAAGTCGTGTTCAAACAGTGCCGCCGGAATAGCGGCTCCGTTGGCAAAAACAGCATTGTGTGTACCATAACGACCACCATCATGACTGGCACGTTCCAGATGGGTCACTGCCGGAATAACATAGTCGTTTACCTGCAGTGTTGAATCAACCACCTGATAGTTGCCAGCCGGTGAACCAGTTGATTCTGATGTCGTCAGTTGATAATCCATAACCCGCCGCTCTCCGAAATCAAGAAGACAGTGAATTTCCCCCGACTCACCTTCCTCCTCACCACTTATCCAGAAACCATTCGCCACACTTTCATAAACATCACCTGACGTGTTTCTTACATTAATCATGATGTTTTCATCATTTCTGCAGATAAAGCAACCCGGTTTTGGCTTATTTAAAAAACAGGTAATCGTTAATTCATCGGGGGTATTATTTTGGTCTTTTGATTGAATAATAAAGCTGACCGGACCTTCTTTTAATTTGTCTGCCATGCTTTCAATATTGCTTCCCGGCCTACCTTTCATTTCCATTCCGCGCAGGGTATCTTTCTGTCTGAGTTCAACCGCGATTTGATGGGGCAGTTTATCAGCAAACTGCTGTAAGACATGTTCTTCGCCATTTAACTGTGCAATTGGTGCTAATGAAACAGCATTGTCTGGTAACTGAGTTTTAAGGCTCAAAGGAAACCCTGATTCTATCATACCGATAACATCTCAATTTATTTTTAAAACAGGAATAGCGACCAAAGACAGCAAAAGGCCAAGTAAAAAGTAATTTCAGAAATGACATTTTTTTGAAATCAACAACACCAGAAGTCAAAATTCCACAGTGTGAAAATAGCTATAACAAGCAAAAGCTCAAGTTTTTTTGTGTATAAAACGTTGTTTCTGACGTACACCTGACAATAACAGTTTTGTACCCTTCAGAATCAGGCGGTAGTACTATCGAATTCTGTACGACCATATCCTGTAAATTCTGGTTATTTCGGAAGTAGCCGATAACACGGTAGCAAAATACCTTTATCGGATTCAGGATTAACGCATCATGGACAAGGACAGCCACGGTAACGGCTCTACCCGACAAAACGAACAGGCAATGTCCGGGATAAAGAACCGAAGCATCATCTCTCAGCAGGAGGTAAAGCGGACTTTACTGTCCAGTGCAGATTTCACCCGTCCGCAAGTAAAGCCTCTGGCAGAGAGGCTGGTCAGCCAGAAACCAGCCAATCTGACAGAAGCATTACAGCCACTGAAACAAGGTGTCGACTACGCCTCTGATCTTATTCACCGCCTGCAAGATACTCACCCTTCTGCTCAAGATGAAAGGCAACAACACGCTAACCGCATCACAGACACCCTTCACCTGCTGGAAGGTTTGCACAAAGCCCTTGAGAAAGAGACAAAAGATCTGTTCAACGCACATAGCCAGACAGAGACAGGACCACAGAACGGGAATTCTGACAGCCATGCCCTCTATCTGGAGTCATCAACGTTACTGAATACGCTGCAGTCGTATATTAGAACGTTAGAAAAGATGAAATCGACGTCTGTTGAATAGGCAGTGGAACGAAGCATTTCTCACTGACGCTGATAGTCACCGGTGCGCTTCTTGATATCTTCCGATAGCGGCTCAAACAGGTCGTTTAAATACGCTCAGCCAGCAAAGCTACGGCCTGTTTGGCACCCTGCTCACGAATGGTGTTGTAGGCGTCGGTTACCGCTGCAACAAAGTGCTCATTGGCCGCCAGGGCAGGGTCGAACACCGCATCCAGTGCCAGGAAAGCCTTAACCAGCTGCGCAGGCTCACTCTGATGGGCAATGGCAACGGCCTTCAGCTGCTCGGCCATCGGGTCACGGACATCAATCCCATTACCCTGCTCATCCGTGCCGGAGACATAGTGCATCCAGCCACCAATGCCCAGGGCAATAGCCGCCAGCGATTTCTCTTCCGCCAGCAGTGTTCTTGTGGCATTCAACCAGCGCTGCGGCACTTTCTGGGAACCATCCATGGCAATCTGCCAGGTTCTGTGTTTCAGGCCCGGGTTGCTGAAGCGCTCAATCAGTTTCTCGGCGTAGCTGGCAAAGTCGGTGGGTTCTGGCATTTCCAGGGTGACCGCCGCTTCATGGTTCATATAGTGACGGGTCACTTTCACGAACTGTTCGTCCTGCATGCAGGCGTCAATGGTCTCATAACCGGCGAGGTAGCCAAGGTAAGCAAGAATCGAGTGACTGCCATTGAGCATACGCAGCTTCATCTCTTCGTACGGCTGAACATCGGATACAAACATCGCGCCGTCGATCTTGTCCCATTCAGGACGCCCCATGGTGAAGTGATCTTCAATCACCCACTGCCGATAGGCTTCGGTAACAATGGCACCTTTGTCGGCAAAGCCCAGGTAAGACTGGACATCGGCAAAGCTCTCTTCCGTCATGGCCGGTACAATGCGATCAACCATGGTGCATGGGAAAGCCACGTGTTCACGAATCCAGGCGGCCAGCTCTTTATCCATCGCCTCTGCCATCTGAATGACCGCTGCCCGGGCACGTTTGCCATTGTCGGGTACGTTGTCACAGCTTAATACCGTAAAGGGCAGTCGACCCTTAGCCTTACGCTGCCCCAGTGCCGCAACAATCACGCCCAGTGCCGTCTTCGGGTTATGGGTATTTTCCAGGTCATGGGCGATCAGCGGGTTGTCGATCATCAGTTCGCCGGTTGCCGGGTTCAGGCAGTAGCCCTTCTCGGTAATGGTGAGAGAGACAATGCGTGTGGTCTCTGCCGACATAATTTCCAGCAACGGCCTGCGGTCTTCTTCAACGGCCAGTGACCGGGCGATGGCCGTGGCCAGTTTTACTGTACGGGAGCCGTCCGGATTCATCTCGGTAACGGTGTAAGCGTTGTCCTGCTCCTGCAGGTCCTGAACCAGCTCCTGGCCGCCAAAAATGTTGGCTGCACAGATTCCCCAGTGGAACGCCCCGGTAGCGGCGATGGTTTCATGGGTGTACAGCGCCTGGTGAGCACGGTGGAAAGCACCCAGGCCAATATGAACAATACCGGCGGTCAGCTCGGTACCGTCGTAGCCATTGGCTACGATTTTTTCGTGTTGCAGCTTTTTATTAATCATTGAAGCATCTCTGGTTGTTAATGCTATTACAGGCGATAAGCTTTTTTGGCCAGCCCACTGGTCAGCTCAAGGGCCAGGTCAAAGGCTTCTTCTTCGGTTATGCGGTGCACACACACCAGAGATGCCAGGAAGTTACAATCCACACGACGGGCAACATCGTGACGGGCCGGAATACTCAGAAATGCACGGGTATCGTCGTTAAAACCAACGGTATTATAGAAACCAGCGGTTTCCGTCACCATCCGGCGGTAACGCATCATGCCTTCCGGGCTGTCATGGAACCACCAGGCAGGTCCCAGCTTCAGTGCCGGGTAATGCCCTGCCAGTGGTGCCAGTTCCCGGGCATACACATCTTCATCAAGCGTGAAGAGGATGATGGTCAGATTCGGGTCATTGCCCACTTCATTCAGCAACGGGCGAAGGTTGTGGACAAATTCAGCTTTCAGCGGAATATCCGCACCTTTATCTGCACCAAAGCGCTTGAACAGTGACTGGTTATGGTTACGGAACACACCACAATGAATCTGCATCACCAGACCATCATCCTGGGACATGCGGGCCATTTCCACCAGCATATGGCCACGGAACTGATCGGCTTCCTGTCCGGTAATGGTGCCTGCCAGTGCCCTGGTCAGCAGATTCTGGCACACCTCATCGGTTAACACCGTGGTATAAGGCGTCGGGTAACTATGGTCTGTTGCGGTTGCGCCGGTGCTTTTAAAGAAAGCACGACGCTTACGCAGGGCGTTGAGATAGTTTGACCAGTTATGAATATCCTCGCTGGTCTGTTCCGCCAGCAGCGCCATATGCGCGGCAAAATCCGGATGCTCAGGATCTGTTACCGAGTCGGGACGGAACGTCGTAATCACCCGGCCTTTCCAACCACTGTCGTTAATACGCAGGTGACTCTCCAGCGTGTCCACTGCAGTTTCGGTGGTAGCCAGAACGTCAATATTGAATCGTTCATAGAGACGGCGTGGCAGGAAAGTGTCGGTTTTCAGCTGTGCATCGATATGTTCGTAAATTGACCGGGCGTTTTTACTGTTCAGTGGCTGATCAACACCCAGCACTTCGGTCATGGCATGATCCATCCACATACGGCTTGGCGTGCCACGGAACAGATGGTAGTGATCGGCAAAAACCTGCCAGGCTTTGCGTGGATCCTGTTCTACCTCAGTCATTGGATCTTTGGCAGGGATACCCAGGCTTTCCAGGGTAATGCCCTGGCTATAGAGCATACGAAAAGCGTAGTGATCAGGCTGGAGCAGCAGAGCCGCCGGATTACCAAAAGGCTTATTGTCAGCAAACCAGGACGGATCAGTATGACCGTGGGGGCTGACAATGGGCAGATGTCTTATTTCCTGATACAGGGCACGAGCTACGCTGCGAATGCTGCTATCAGCATCAAAAAGGCGGTCGGGGTGTAGCGAATAGGCTTCAGATGACATAACGGCTGCTGACTGATCGATGGGTTAGTGACAAACATACCTTCGCAAAACTGTTATACCAAAACGAAAAATTGGATCATCCTTTTTCAGGAAAGGACGGTATGGTTTTGATTTAAGTGCAGTTTTACAAACGACATCAACTTGGTAAAAAAAGGACCGCCGTATGGCGGTCCTTTTTTCGGTGGAAGAAAGCGAATCAAACGCCCGTGTTGCGAATTTCTTCAACAATAACGGACAGCTCTGCATTGTTTTTCTTCAGTGCTACGTACATCGGCTCAACAGATTTCACGAAAGGTGTCTTGTCAATAGACATGAAGGTAACACCCATTTTCTCTTCTGCGTATTTGCGGTTCTTGTCTTCTGCAGCGGCCCACAGCTCTTTCATCTCCATGGAAGATTCACGGGCAGCCTGCTTCAGTGCGGTCTGTTCGTCAGCACTCAGCTTGTCCCAGGTAATCTTGCTGATCACCAGTACGTCCGGGATCATGGCGTGTTCACTGAAACTGAACTTTTTGGCCACTTCACCGTGACGGCTGGTCACAAAAGAGGTGATATTGTTTTCTGCAGAATCCACAACACCCTGATCCAGTGCGGTATACAGCTCACCGTAAGCCAGCGGGGTCGGGGATGCTCCCATATGCTCAACCATACTCACCGCTGTCGGGCTTGGCTGAACACGTACTTTCATACCTTTCAGGTCCGCAGGGGACTGAATGGGCTTGGCGGCATAGAAGTTACGGGAACCGGCATCGTAATACGTCAGCCCGATAAAGCCTTTATCTTCGGAAGAAGCCAGAATCTTTTCACCGATGGCACCCATGGTCACCTGATAAAAGTGATCTCTATCCCGGAACAGGTAAGGCATATTGAACGCAGAGTAGGAGGGTTCAAAAGACTCAAGCTCACTGGCATTGGACTTCACCATATCCAGGGCACCAATTTGCAACAGCTCTGTGGACTCACGCTGTGAACCCAGGGTGGCATCAGGATAGATACGCACATTCAGGGAGCCTCCGCTGAGTTCTTTGGCACGCTTGGCCATGAACTGCATAGCTTCATGCACCGGATGATTCCGGTCATGGTTATGACTCAGCTTCAGGGTGGCGGCAGATACGGAAGCACTGCAGGCCAGTACTGCAGTAGCAACGATACTACTAACCAGCTTATTGATTGCCATTTGAGATAACCTTTCTTGCTGTTTTTAAGAAATAAGGGCGGGAAGCCTGCCGGAATCAAGATTGAGCCTGACTGGCTCCAACCCACTTGTTATACCAATGTGCGGTAGGCTATCTCAGTCGGACCATCCAGTAAAAGACAGAAGTTGTAAATCTCTGTGATATTTTCAAATAGTTTGACCAATATCAAATGACTGCCTTCAGCCTGGTGATGGCACTGCACTTTGTTCTGATGGGGGCAACCGTTGCGGCAATAGGTGCGGTTATTAATAGCCTGCGCAGTTACGCATCGGTAAAAAGTCAGTCAAAAATCCTGATGGCCATGTTCATCGTTTTGCTGATCGGCCTGACACTGCCCAATGTCGAGCAGTGGTATGAAGTGCCCACTATTATCGGTTCGGTTATTGCCACCTGGGCCCTGTTTTCCACCCGTGGTATTCGATTACGATCACTGATCCTTTTGAACTCTTGCTGCTGGCTGGTGCACAACCTGTTGACAGGGTCTATTGGTGGTAGTCTGATTGAGGCAACGTTTGTGGTTACTAATAGCATTACCATTTATAAGCTTTATAAGGCATCTGTTGTATCAGTACCGGTAATTCAGGAAGTTAAGCCGTAATAGGGAACTCGGCTTTCCTCGTTCCGATGGGGAACCCGGGGTGTTGCAAAAGACAGAGCGAAAGCTGTTTTTCGCAACAACCCCGGGACTTTGTGAACGGAACGATTAAATATCCCACTGCACGCTGACAGAGAAGTTACGGCCGGGCTGGGCAAAGCGGTCCAGGCCCGCGTAATCTGTCGCACGACCACGAACATCATTGAGATGCCAGTATTTTTTATCGGTGATGTTAAACATGCCTGCCCGAAGGGTCAGGTTATCTGAAGGCTGGTAGTAAGTCGTCAAATCAACAGTGCCATATCCCGATGGGTTGAACTGCTCCTTCTCTTTGGCAGTACCCTGGTCAACATTCGTCACCTTGGCGTCGCTCTTCCCCTTCACCAGAGTCCAGGTCAGCTCACCACCCCATAATGCAGATGGAGCATCATAACCCAGGCCGATCACAGCGCTCAGCGGGGCAACAGTATTCAGATATTCATCGTCAGACTTGTTCTTACCTTCTGCCCAGGCCACGGAGCTGCGCAGAGTAGTACCTTCAGGTGCATTGATAGCGACGTCTAACCAGAGTTCACTACGCAACTCAATCCCCTTGATATCTGTCTTGCCGATATTGCGATTCTGGTAAATATCCTTGCCAGTAACAGGATCTTTGCCAATCATATCCTGCTCAATGAAGTTCTTGTACTTGTTCAGGAAACCAGTCACTTCATAGCTGCCCAGTTGGTGTTCACCACGCAGACCGAGCTCAAAGGAGTTACTCTCTTCCGGCTTGAGGTCAGGATTGGCTTCAACAATCACACCCATTCCATAGGCATAATACATATCGGTGTAAGCAGGAGCTTTGAAGCCCTGGCTGAACTGGGCAAACAGGGCAAGATCATTGGTCAGGTCATAAACTGTGCCTAATCGTCCAGTCACTTTACTGCCATCGCTGGAATAGGCCGGTTTTGGATTGGCAGTGCTGCCCATCATACCGTCCGGGTCAAACTTGTACTTGTCGTAGCGCACACCAGCAGTCAGGTTCAGACGATCAGTCATTTGTACATCGTCCTGAATAAACAGACCCAATTTGGTCGCTGCTGTTTTTGGCATATAGTCCTTAGCCTGAGTAACACCAGTCTCCAGGTTGTGCTCTGTATTGCTGTTATCCACTTTTGTGTAACTGGCATTAAATCCATAGATCAGATTATGCTCCAGATCAGCCAACAGCAGATTCTTATTAAACTGGGCACCAGCGAGAATAGCGCGCTCTTCGTAGTTGTAATCCATTTCCCGGTGGGGGAAGGGATCCATTCCCGGAAAAACGTAGGCTGGACGATCAGTTATCATCGTACTTTTACTCTGCTGCCAGTTGATCTGCCAGTCGAGGCTATCGAACAGAGCCAGACCGGCATCCCACTGGTGCTCAAAACCAATACGATAACGGGTGTTCTCATCCTTACCTTTGGTCGTGGACGGGTTCAGGGTTTTCAGTTCAACATCAGTTTTGGACTGAAAAATCTCACCAGTCAAACCAACACGATGGCTGTCGTTAATCTGATATTTAGCTTTAGTCAGCAGGTTATTAAGGCCAGTTTCTGATGGGTTAGCCTGACCTCGATTATTGCCATCCACATCAGCACCGCTGTGGGTATCCATCTGTTTGTGGTCGCGCCGGGTGTAGATTGCCATAGTCTCGAGCTTGCCAGTGCGATTGGCCAGAGACAGAGTCTCGGTAAAACCTTCGTTGGCACTGGAATAGCCTGCTTTTACTCCGGCGTAGCTGTCATCGCCTCCACGGGCAAGTAAGTCAGAGGGGTCTTTGGTCTGAAATGCGACCATACCACCAATAGCATCACTACCGTACAAGCTGGAAGCAGGCCCCTTAACAATTTCAACCGCTTTCAAGGTTTCTACGTCAACGAAATTACGCTGGGAACGTAAAAAGTCACCACCGGCATCCAGCTGCTGAGCCTGGTTAACACCATCCACAGTAATCTTCACCCGATTACCGCCCATACCACGAATAGTGAAGCTATCAGGGCCACCACGACCAGAAATCACCTGTACTCCCGGCTCATAGCGCACCATGTCCCGGATGTTCTGTACTATGTCATTTTCCAACTGCTCACTGTCTATAACAGTCACAGCACCAGACACATCTTTAAGCTGCTTTTCAGAACGTGTGGCTGTTACAGTCACTTGATTCATCAGAGTCGGCTGATAATTTTTATCGGTGCTTTCTGAGGCAGTTTCAGCCAGAACAGGCGCGGTTTGCGCAAGAGAAACGGTGGCCGCCATCACAGCCAGCGCCAGCGTATTTTTTGAAAACTTCATGAATTTCAATCTGTACCAGTGTAGGCTTTGACAGCCACCAGTTGCCTTCTGACAGTCGCCAATGACCGCCTGCTTCTTTTGGTTCTCATGCTGAAAAAAATACGCAATGAGAATAAACAACGGCGGGATAATAATTATAAAAAATATCAAATGCAAATCATTATCATTAAGTTTGATTTTACTAACGACTGACCCGGCAGGCATTCCTACTGGAACCACGAGATCATTTACTGGTCTTCGTAAACGTTATGACTCCAGCGATACTGATAGGACGATATTGGGAATTGGATGAAATCCTCAATAACCATCTGGCGGGTAACCTGATCGATGCTGCGCCCCTCATCTTCAAGGCGCTGTTTGATTCGCTCCCAGCGATCAGGGGTCAGTGTGCCGATGATGTCACCACTTGTACTATCTATTAGCTGATACCGGTCTTCATTGATCAGGATGAGGACCTTTTCAGGACCTCGGTTGACCACAAGATTGTGACGATCAGTTTGTTGCCAGCCATTTCTTTCCAGGGTTTTCCGGTGGGCTTCGGTCAGTGGTTTTTGCCCTTGCAGTGCCATCACCAGCTGGAAATCCTCCTCATCCATATCCAAAAGGGCTTCGGCATCAATGGCGACTTCAGGGCGTTCCTGTTTCAATTTTGCCACCAGTGCCCGGCGCTCCTGATCCCTGGGTGAGGGGGTTGTGGAGCTGAGGCGTTTGCCTTTTCTGATTATCTGTTGCATTTCAGCAAGCTGGTTAGGATACAGGTGACCTGAGTCCTTATGGAGGCGGGAGTAACGGGAAATAATTCCGAAACTATCGGCGATTCTTTCCACTTTTGCCGTGGTCGTGATGATATTTAGTCGGTTCTGTTGCTGGTCCTCAGCACTGAGATCAGGCATTGTCAAAATGTATTCCAGGCTTGCCAGGTACTGTCTCAAATGTTCAAAGTAATGGTACAGGTGCAGGTCATCGCCACCCTGTAAAAAGTTGGGCATTACCGGATTGTTGGAGTTGATCAAATCCTGCACAAAGGTGGCGCGATCATTGTCCTCCTTTCTGGCTTTTGCCTTGTACAGTTGTTGCAAGAGACTATTGCACTCGTCGTGATAGCCCTTGATCAAAAAGTGTTCTATCTCTTCGAGATGGTCACTTATCTGATTTTGCAGCTGATCAAACGTCTGTGGGCTTGTTGAATCTTCGTTGCACAGAGCACTGCGTACTGCTTTTTGCCACTGCAAAAACTGTTTTAGCAGGTCCCTTCCGTAACTATTCTGATAGATGCTTTTACAGGAGTTTATTTTGTCATTGATGCGTTTCTGCCTTGCTTCCAGCTGAACACCTGTAGTGGAGTCTTTATCGACTTTAGTCAGCTGGTCAGCCACTTGTTCTGATTCTTTGGCCAGCTTTTTAACCCGGTCGAGCAGGAAGATTTTCCCTGATGGCAGTTCGGCTGCTCTGCTGCCACCTACTGCACCCTCCACGGGCAAGGAATGCTCAGGTCTGGCAGATGGAGGACTCTGTACAGAGCCTGGCGCAGACGGATCCCTAAGCCTTAGAACGGGAGGCCGAGGCCCAGATCGGAGTACGAGTGTCGGGTTCCTGCTTGGCTCTATCGTGATGGTTTTACTGCCAGAAGCCCCCCCGCGCTGGTGGAAGTGGAAAAGAGTGGCATTCACTGGCGCGGGGACGAAGTGATCCCAATTGGTGAATGCGGACAGGTCACATTGATGCTGGTGGGTTTTGGACTGGCAATAGCCGGAGCCGGGAACGTCAGCCAGACAGCATTGCCTGAAGAAAGCGGTCACTTCCTTTCGAATCTCCGCCTGGCGGTCAGAAGGGGCAGTAGAATCTGAAACGCCAACGCTGAATTTGGAAACCAAAGGTGGGTTCATATCTTTCATACAGATACTTCCATTATTAACTGTTGAGATACAAGCCCATACGCTGGTTTAATTCCTGTTTATGGCTTGAGATAATTCTTTCTTTTAGATACCCAGTTGGAAAAATAGTTCCCAGGTACTTGCGGGGTAATGCATAACCTGGCTTTGCTCCTGAGCAACAAGCGAGTAAGTAGGCACTCCTGCGGGGAAAAATGGTACTAAGGTACATTTTATCTATCGCAGAGCTTGCCTTTGATGCTGAGCCGATGTGTTCGTTTGTCCGGCCAATGAACGGCTGATCACGAACCCCTTGAGCAAGGCTAAAAGAAAGAGCTACCGGGCCAACAAAGAGGTGTGCAGAGAGTGTCCATATCGTTCGAGATGCAGTAGTGCAAAAAAAGAGCCTGGCCGGGTTATCCGCACCGACCGGTTTGAATCTGCACGGCAGGCTATGAATAAGAAAATGGAAAGCACCGAAGCCAAATCAGTTTACGAACGTCGTAAAGTTATTGCAGAGCCACCGTTTGGGCAGATCAAAAATTCGGGATTCCGGGGTTTCAGCCTTCTCGGAAAAGAGAAAATGGCAGCAGAGTTTTCACTGGTTTGCACGGCGCATAATATCAAAAAATTTGTGAAGGAGGCGACAACGGGGTCAATCCGTCATGACGATGTAAAAAAGGTTAAAGAAGCCGTATAAACAGCAATTCCCGATGAATCCTGAAGCACTACAGCCACCTGAGATACAGAAGGTTCGGTTCACTATTAGGATTCGATGAAGAGCGGCTTGGTGAAATTTTTTGCCATAATCTTGAAAAGCTCTACCACGTAAAAGGCGGCAAAGTCCCGTCCGATACAAAAGGATGAGAGAGGTTGTTGACCCGGTTAATCCAATTGAGTTGAAGAAGCCGTTTAAAGAATTGTTTTCTGTCGTTCAGCGCAATGGTGCTCTGCAAGCTTATGCACTCCAATGTGGCAAGTTGAAAGATCTTTATCTGCTTCCTTTGATGGTACTGGCCTCTTTTATTCGGGAACCTGCCGATGTGATGACTGCTGCAACAAAACACGACCATTTCTCTGATCAGAGAGTATGGCTGGCACTTTATCATCGTGGCCAAGGATGGTAACCATTAGTCGCTTATTGAGGCTATGAATGCCCTTTATGACGAAGGCCTGGTTCATCATCACAAAATCGTTGATGAGAAAAATAACACGACTCATAAATTCCCCTACGCCAATAACTTTCCCCTCAATCTTCTTTCTCATGTGAATGATTGATAGCTGGGACAGTTTGTTTAAAGCCATTGCCCATGGTGCTAAAGCACAGAAGATAGCTTTTGACACATCATGATTTGGCAAGATAATCAGAATTTTCAGGGTGGCGATAGTGATTTTTCTTAGCAGTGAAAGCTGCTGGCTCTCTTATGTTTTCAGAAATTATGAATACGTCAGTTTTCAGGCTGCGGCAGTTGACGTGTATTGGAGTAGCTGCAGCGGTGCGCTATCCAGTAACACATCCCACAGCCAGGCTGCCTGACCAAACAGGTAAGGCTTCTCTGATACCGGTTGCCTGGAACTTTACCGGGCTGACAAGGTCGTACTCTATCGTTGTCATTCCCAAACGATTCTCCAATTGGAAACAGGGAGGACCTCCAAACAAACCATGCAGTCACCT
>NZ_JAGHQW010000068.1 GCF_017744115.1 Salinisphaera sp. G21_0
CTGTATGGCCTTGATAAGCAGCTGAGTGGAGAGCCGTCAAGCCATTTCTATCCTTCTCTTTGGCCAGTGAGCGGTCAAAGTCCAACAATGTCTGGATGGCCTCTGTGTGGCCTTTTTCAGCAGCTTTATGGAGAGCCGTCCAGCCATGGTTACTCTTCTCTTTGGCCAGGGAGGGGTCAAAGTCCAGCAATGTCTGGATGGCCTTTTTGTGGCCTTTAGCAGCAGCTGTGTGGAGAGCCGTTTCGTCATCGTTATTTTTCGCTTTGGCCAGCAGTGGGGAGCGGTCAATTTCCAGCAATGCATTGACGGTCTCTGTGTGGCCTTGACGAGCAGCTTCGTGGAGAGCCATATCTCCATTGTTATTCTTGACATCAACTTGGATGCGCATGGAGGCAATTTCCTTAAATGCCCTGACGATCTCTGTGTGGCCATTACGAGCAGCTAAGTGGAGAGGCGTACAGCCATCGTTCATTTGTTCACTGACTGAGGTTTGATAATTTTTCAGCAGCTCATTGACGGACTCTATGTGGCCGTTCTGAGCGGCCATATGCAGGGGCGTAGCACCATCTGTATGTGTTTTGACATTGACATCCACTTTCTTATCAAGCAGTTTTCTCAGGCAGTCGGTTTGCCCCCAACAAGCGGCGAAATGCAATGCCGTATTGCCGCTGTTATCAGCGATATTGATATCCGCTCTTTCAAGCAAATAAGTCAGGTGATCTGATTTGCCCCAAAGAGCCGCTATCATCAAAGGTGTGATACCGTGGTTATCACGGGCATTAAAGTCCACTCCTCTGTTATCAGCAAGCTCACGCAGATACCCAATGTCGTTTTCTTTTTCGATGGTATAGTGTTCGAAGGTCTTGCCGTTAATAAGGGTTCCAGTGATATCTATGCCCATGGCAGCACATTGTTGACGGCCCTCGCTGATGCTGATTTTGGTGGCTATATGCAGGGCTGTTTCGCCGTTATTATTGGTGGCATTTACGTTCGCTCCCTTTTCTATCAGTTTTTTCAGGCATGTTTTATCCCCATTGGCAGCGGTAATATGCAGCGGTGTTTGACCTTCCCCATCGGTGGCATCGATCTGTATCGGATCGTTCAGGTAATTGAAAAATTCACAGTCTCCCTTTCTGGCAGCAATGTGCAGGGGCGTCTCACCCTGATGATCGGCGGCATTGACATCGGCACCGTGGTCGATCAAAGTCCGGGCTAAATCCGTATGTTGGTGCTTTAAGGCGACAGCTAACAGGTATTCAGGATGATCGGTGAGCGCCGAGCGGTAAGGCTGATTAGCCAGCGCCTTGTCTTTCTCCAGATGCCGGTTCAGCATTCTCAGATTAACGCTACGGCAGACATTAAGCATTCGGGATTCACAATAAGGTGATTCGTCGTCATCGACGCTTTCCCCGTCCTTACGAATCAGTGGCAGTGCCGGTTGCCCGCATTCACTGCATCGGCGTTGATCAAGACTTGTTTCACTCTGCTCATCAAGGTGTCGGGTGATGCACCCCAGGTGGAAAACGTGAGGTTCCGGTTTACAAGATGTTTCGACCAGTGAGTGTCCACCAAATCGTCCTCTGATATGTTCGTCATTTATACAGATAGAAGAACAAGTAAAACGGACATCTGTCGTGTTTAAACCGGCACCATTCATTGCTTTAACCTGCCATTTGACTCAAAACTGTGGGTAGGACAAAAATCAGCAGATTTAGTTCCACAAAAAACAGCAAAAGAATTTTATTAACAAGACGTATGTCGTTAAATCCAAAAGACAGGTACAAAACCAACTTTCACAAGACAGTAAACGTTTATCCGGAATGCAAGCAATGACAACCACAAATATCTGGCAACAGTTCAAGGCGATGATTACTGAAGGGGCGCGGGTTGTAGCCACCATGACCGCTAATAACAGCAATGGCACCAGTCAGGCAGAGCTTCGGGATGGTTCGGTTATTAACATCAAAGGTGAATCTGTGGGTGTTGGCCAGAAGGCATTTATTCAGGAAGAGATAAAAGGTACTGTACCGAGCCTGGCGCAGTATGAAGTGGAGGTTTGAAATAATCAAGAATCGGTTCTCCGCTCAATTTTATTGCTCACTTTAGAAGGTAGCCCGATGGTTGGGCTCCATAGTCTTCAAGAAGTTTCTTGCACTCTGTGCGGCCAAACATGATAGCCAAGTCGAGAGCCGTTTCGCCATATTCATCCTTCTCTTTGGCCAGTGAGGGGTCAAAGTTCAGCAATGTCTGGATGGCCTCTGTTTGGCCTTCACAAGCAGCGGCGTGGAGAGCCGTTTGGCCATTGTTATCCTTCTCTTTGGCCAGTGAGCGGTCAAAGTTCAGCAATGCCTGGATGGCCTCTGTTTGGCCTTTTTCAGCAGCTTTGTGGAGAGCCGTACGGCCAAGGTTATTTTTCTTTTTGGCCAGAGAAAGGTCAAAGGCCAGCAATGTCTGGATGGCCTCTGTGTGGTCTTTAAGAGCAGCTTTGTGGAGAGCCGTCAAGCCATCTCTATCCTTCTCTTGGGCCAGGGAGCGGTCAAAGTTCAGCAATGCCTGGATGGCCTCTGTTCTGCCCCAATAAGCAGCGTAGTGGAGAGCCCTTTGGCCACGGTTATCCATCTCTTTGGCCAGTGAGCGGTCAAAGGCCAGCAATGTCTGGATGGCCTCTGTGTGGCCTTTAGCAGCAGACCAGTGGAGAGCCGTATTGCCACACTTATTCTTCTCTTTGGCCAGGGAGCGGTCAAATTCCAGCAATGTCTGGATGGCCTCTGTGTGGCCTTGATAAGCAGCTGAGTGGAGAGCTGTTTGGCCATCGTTATCCTTCTCTTTGGCCAGTGAGGGGTCACAGTTCAGCAATGCCTGGATGGCCTCTGTTTGGCCATCATAATAAGCAGCGAAGTGGAGAGCCGTATTGCCAAGGCTACTCTTCTCTTTGGCCAGTGAGGGGTCATAGTTCAGCAATGTCTGGATGGCCTCTGTGTGGGGTTGACAAGCAGCGAAGTGGAGAGCTGTTTGGCCATCGTTAGTCTTCTCTTTGGCCAGGTCAAAGTTCAGCAATGTCTGGATGGCCTCTGTGTGGCCTTTAGCAGCAGACCAGTGGAGAGCCGTTTCGCCAAACTTATTCTTCTCTTTGGCCAGGGAGCGGTCAAAGGCCAGCAATGCCCGGATGGCCTCTGTGTGGCCATTAGCAGCAGACCAGTGGAGAGCCGTATTGCCACAATTATTCTTCTCTTTGGCCAGGGAGCGGTCAAAGTTCAGCAATGTCTGGATGGCCTCTGTGTGGCCTTGATAAGCAGCTGAGTGGAGAACCGTTTGGCCATCGTTATTCTTCTCTTTGGCCAGTGAGGGGGCAAAGTTCAGCAATGTCTGGATGGCCTCTGTCTGGCCTTCAAGAGCAGCCCAGTAGATAGCCGTCCGGCCAAGGTTACACTTCTCTTTGGCCAGTGAGGGGGCAAAGTTCAGCAATGTCTGGATGGCCTCTGTCTGGCCATTATAAGCAGCGAAGTGGAGAGACGTTCCGCCTGAGTTCTCCTTCTCTTTGGCCAGTGAGGGGTCAAAGTCCAGCAATGTCTGAATGGCCTCTGTTTGGCCTTTAAGAGCAGCGGTGTGGAGAGCCGTGCGGCCATTGTTATCCTTCTCTTTGGCCAGTGAGGGGGCAAAGTTCAGCAATGCCCGGATGGCCTCTGTGCTGCCACAAATAGCAGCGAAGTCGAGAGCCGTTCTGCCATATTTATCCTTCTCTTTGGCCAGTGCGCGATCAAAGTTCAGCAATGTCTGGATGGCCTCTTTGTGGCCTTTAAGAGCAGCGGCGTGGAGAGCCGTTTGGGCATCGTTAGTCTTCTCTTTGGCCAGTGAGGGGTCAAAGTCCAGCAATGTCTGGATGGCCTCTGTGCGGCCTTTAGCAGCAGACCAGTGGAGAGCCGTATCACCAAACTTATTCTTCTCTTTGGTCAGTGAGCGGTCAAAGTTCAGCAATGTCTGGATGGCCTCTGTGTGGCCTTTTTCAGCAGCGTAGTGGAGAGCCGTTTGGCCATTGTTATCCTTCTCTTTGGCCAGTGAGAGGTCAAAGTTCAGCAATGCCCGGATGGCCACTGTGCTGTCCCAAATGGCAGCGAAGTCGAGAGCCGTTCTGCCATATTTATCCTTCTCTTTGGCCAGTGAGCGGTCAAAGTTCAACAATGTCTGGATGGCCTCTGTGTGGCCGTTAAGAGCAGCGGCGTGGAGAGCCGTTTGGGCATCGTTAGTCTTCTCTTTGGCCAGTGAGGGGTCAAAGTCCAGCAATGTCTGGATGGCCTCTGCGTGGCCTTTATCAGCATCAGCAGCTTTGTGGAGAGCCGTCCAGCCATCGTTATCCTTCTCTTTGGCCAATGAGGGGTCATAGTTCAGCAATGTCTGGCTGGCCTCTGTGTGGCCTTTAAAAGCAGCGACGTGGAGAGCCGTCTGGCCATATTTATCCTTCTCTTTGGCCAGGGAGGGGGCATTGGTCAGCAATGCTTTTATGGCCCCGGTTTCGCCTTTATAAGCAGCGAAGTGGAGAGCCGTCCAGCTATCGTTATCCCTCTCTTTGGCCAGTGAGGGGTCAAAGTTCAGCAATGTCTGGATGGCCACTGTTTGGCCATTGTAAACAGCGTAGTGGAGAGGGATAGCCGTTTGGCCATTCTTATTCTTCTCTTTGGCCAGGGAGGGGGCAATGGTCAGCAATGCCTTGATGCCTTTGTGTGGCCTTTACGAGCAGCTAAATGAAGAGCCGTTTCGTCATCGTTATTTTTCGCTTTGACCAGCAGTGGGGAGCGGTCAATTTCCAGCAATGCATTGACGGTCTCTGTGTGGCCTTGACGAGCAGCTTCGTGGAGAGCCGTATCACCATTGTTATTCTTGACATCAACGCGCATGGGGGCAATTTCCTTAAGTGCCCTGACGATCTCTGTGTGGCCATTACGAGCAGCTAAGTGGAGAGGCGTACAGCCATCGTTCGTCTGTTCATTGACTGGGGTTTGATAATTTTCCAGCAGCTCCTTGACGGACTCTATGTGGCCGTTCTGAGCGGCCATATGCAGGGGCGTAGCACCATCTGTATGTGTTTTGACATTGACATCCACTTTAAGCATCCGGGATTCACAATAAGGTGATTCGTCGTCATCGACGCTTTCCCCGTCCTTACGAATCAGTGGCAGTGCCGGTTGCCCGCATTCAGCGCATCGGCGTTGATCAAGATTTGTTTCACTCTGCTCATCAAGGTGTTGGGTGATGCACCCCAGGTGGAAAACGTGGGGTTCCGGTTGGCAAGATGTTTCAACCAGTGAGTGTCCACCAAATTGTCCTCTGATATGTTCGTCATTTATACAGATAGAAGAACAATTAAAGCGGACATCTGCCCTGTTTACACCGGCACCATTCATTGCTTTAGTCTGCTATTTGACTCAAAACTGTGGGTAGGACAAAAGTCAGCAGGTTGAGTTCCACAAAAACAGATTTTTTTAACAAGACGTATGTCGTTAAATTTATCAGGTACGAAGCCAACTTTTACCAGATAGTGAACGTTTATCCGGAATGCAAGCAATGACAAACACGAATATCTGGCAACAGTTCAAGGCGCTGATTCCTGAAGGCGTTCGCATTGTTGCCACCATTACCGTTAATAACGGCAATGGCTCAGGCAGAGCTTCGGGATGGTTCGGTTATTACCGTCAAAGGTGAATCTGTGGGTGTTGACCAGAAGGCATTTATTCAGGATGAAGAGATAAAAGGTACTGCGCCGAGCCTGGCGTAGTATGAGGTGGAGGTTTGAAATAATCAAAAATCGGTTCTCCGCACAATTTTATTGCTCACTTTAGAAGGCAGCCCGTTGGTTAGGCTCTATAGTCTTCAGCAAGTTTCTTGCACTCTGTGCGGCCATACTTGATAGCCTAGTCGAGAGCCGTTTTGCCATATTTATCTTTCTTTTTGGCCAGGGAAGGGTCAAAGCAATGCCTGGGTGGCCTCTGTGTGGCCTTTAAAAGAAGCTATGTTGAGAGCCGTGCGGCCATTGTTATCCTTCTCTTTTGCCAGGTAGGGGGCAATGGTTAGCAATGTCTGGATGGCCTCTGTGTGGCCTTGAGAAGCAGCTTTGTGGAGAGCCGTTTGGCCATCGTTATCCTTCTCTTTGGCCAGGGAGCGGTCAATGGTCTGCAATGGCTGGGTGGCCTCTGTGTGGACTGCAAAAGCAGTTGTGTTAACAGCAGCTGCGAGAGCCGTCCGGACTGACTTATCCTTCTCCTTCTTTTTGGCCTGGGAGGGGTCAATGGTCTGCAATGACTGGGTGGCCTCTGTGTGGACTGCAAAAGCAGTTGTGTTAACAGCAGCTGCGAGAGCCGTCCGGACTGACTTATCCTTCTCCTTCTTTTTGGCCTGGGAGGAGGGAATGGTCAGCAATGTCTGGATGGCCTCTGTGTGGCCATTAGAAGCAGCGGCGTGGAGAGCCGTCTGGCCATCGTTATCCTTCTCTTTGGCCAGGGAGCGGTCAAAGGCCAGCAATGTCTGGATGGCCTCTGTGTGGTCCCCAGAAGCAGCTAAGTGGAGAGCCGTATTGCCACGTATATCCTTCTCTTTGGCCAGGGAGGGGGCAATGGTCAGCAATGTCTGGATAGCCTCTGTGTGGCCTTTATAAGCAGCTAAGTGGAGAGCCGTTTGGTCAAGAAGGTTATCCTTCTCTTTGGCCAGTGAGGGGTCAAAGTTCAGCAATATCTGGATGGCCTCTGCGTGGTCCCCAGAAGCAGCCAAGTGGAGAGCTGTACGGCCATCGTTCATCTGTTCATTGACTGAGGTTTGATAATTTTTCAGCAGCTCCCTGACGGACTCTATGTGGCCGTTCTGAGCGGCCATATGCAGGGGCGTAGCACCATCTATATGTATTTTGACATTGACATCCACTTTCTTATCAAGCAGTTTTTTCAGGCAATCGGTTTGCCCCCAACGAGCGGCTAAATGCAGGGCTGTTTCGCCGTTATTATTGGTGGCATTTACCTTCGCTCCCTTTTCAATGAGTTTATTCAGGCATGTTTTATCCCCATTGGCAGCGGTGATATGCAGCGGTGTTTGACCTTCCCCATCGGTGGCATTGATCTCTGTCGGATCGTTCAGGTAATTGAAAAATTCCCAATCACCTTTTTTGGCAGCAGTGTGCACTACGGTAGTAATATTTGCTCCTTCTTCGACCAGCAAGGTCCGGCTCGGGTTGTTTTGCGTCAGAATAGCTCGGTACAAGGCATGATCAAGTTCGTTTGCACCCTTCTCGATCAGGAATCCAAGGCATTCCGTTTGCCCCCCCTCGGCGGCAGCGCACAGGGCACCGTTGAGGTCTGGTGTTCGCTGTGAGACTCGCGGTGAGATCAGGGTTTCAAGGCACTGCTTTTGCCCCTGTCCGGCGGCTTCGCGCAGGGCACCGTTAAGGTCGTTTGCTCCTTTATTAAACAGGAGTACAAGGTACTGCGATTGTCCCTGTCCGGCGGCTTCGCGCAGAGCGATATTAAGGTTAGATTGGCTGAGTTCGTTGCTGATCAGGTATTCAAGCAGTGAATCATTGCCCTCCCGGACAGCGGTGCGCAGTACATTATTGATATTCGCCCCTGCCTCAATCAGGATATTGAAGACCTCGGTGCAACGCTGACGGGCAGCATTGTGCAGGGGCGTCTCACCCTGATGATCGGCAGCATTGACATCGGCACCTTGGTCGATCAGAGTCCGGACTAAATCCGTATGTTGGTGCTTTAAGGCGACAGCTAACAGGTATTCAGGATGACCGGTGAGCTCTGAGCGCTGATGGGCAGCAATGTGCAGGGGCGTCTCACCCTGATGATCGGCAGCATTGACATCGGCACCGTGGTCGATCAAAGTCCGGGCTAAATCCGTATGCTGGTGCTTTAAGGCGACAGCTAACAGGTATTCAGGATGACCGGTGAGCGCCGAATGGTAAGGCTGATTGGCCAACGTCTTGTCTTTGTCCAGATGCCAGTTCAGCGTTCTCAGATTACCGCTACGGCAGACATTAAGCATCCGGGATTCACAATAAGGTGATTCGTCGTCATTAACGCTTTCCAGGCCCTTACGAATCAGTGGCAGTGCCGGTTGCCCGCATTCACTGCATCGGCGTTGATCAAGACTTGCTTCACTCTGCTCATCAAGGTGTCGGGTGATGCACCCCAGATGGAAAACGTGGGGTTCCGGTTTGCAAGATGTTTCGACCAGTGAGTGTCCACCAAATTGTCCTCTGATATGTTCGTCATTTATACAGATAGAAGAACAATTAAAGCGGACATCTGCCCTGTTTACACCGACACTATTCATTGCTTTAGCCTGCCTATTTGACTCAAAACAGTGGGTAAGACAAAAGTCAGAAGATTGAGTTCCACAAAAAACAGAATTTTTTAACAAGACGTATGTCGTTAAATCAAAAAGTCAGGTACGGTACCGATTTTCACAAGACAGTAAACGTTTATCTGGAATGCAAGCAATGGCATCCACGAACTATCTGGCAACAGTTCAAGGCGATGATTACTGAAGGGGCGCGGGTTGTAGCCACCATGACCGCTAATAACGGCAATAGCACCAGTCAGGCAGAGCTTCGGGATGGCTCGGTTATTACTGTTAAAGGTGAATCTTTGGATGTTGACCAGAAGGCATTTATTCAGGATGAAGAGATAAAAGGTACTGCGCCGAGCTGGGTAGTATGAGGTGGAGGTTTGAAATAATCAAGATTCGGTTCTCCGCTCAATTTTATTGCTCACTTTAGAAGGCAGCCCGATGCCTGGGCTCCATAGTCTTCAAGAAGTTTCTTGCTCTCTGTGCGGCCAAACATGATAGCCAAAGCCGTTTCGCCATATTTATCCTTCTCTTTGGCCACCAATGCTTAAAACACAACTGGAATACAAAGCCATCGGGCGATCAGTCGTGTATGAAATCGTCAACGAATCCTACTCCACCCAAACTTGTTCGTGCTGCGGGGTAATGCCCGACAGCAGTCGGTAGGACAGGTATTGGAATAAGAGAATGGTCTTGTTCAGAGTGCGGAGCTGAACTTCAGCGTGATATAAACGCAGCAAAGAACATTCCTTGCGGCAGGGCATTGCCGTCTTGGAGGCTGACCAAAAATCAGGGTAGTAAATGACAGTGAAGGACATGGTTAGCATCAGTCAACCAGCCGGTTATGCAGCAGTTGGGCAGTCGAAAAGCATTCTTTGTTTTTTCCCGGGGAATAGACGTTTGACCACTAGCCAGGGATGCCGGTTTTAACCAATCGGGTACAATCTCACCTAACAGGGGGCTTTGCAAAGTTTGAGCCGGGTTATCTGAAACAGCAGGAACGTTGCTTTTACAAGCTTCCAGGTAGGTTGTTAACAGTTCTTCGACCTTTTCGTGAACTGCATTTATGCTTTTCAGAAGTTCATTTCGGGAAGTTGTTATATCAACAATTAATTTATCGTCGCCTGAACTGTTCGAGAAATGGTGCTGAAATTTAGCAAACAAATCGTTAAAATCCGAAGTATTGATGACCCTGTTAAAAAAATCATCCTGAAAAAAATGTCTGGAATAAATTTCGCTCAATTTAACCAGCTCTTGCTCGACAATATCGAGACTTGGCATACCATGAATATCACCCACACGCTTAAGATATGCAGGGCATTTAGTCATTACTGACAAAAAGTTTGCCCTTTCATAATCAGTGATTGCATCAATAATTTTGCCCATCTCTTTTTTAATGCCATCCACTTTCAGAGCTTCAGCAAGCTCATCTGTTTTTTTCTGATCACATCCTTGTCATCTTTATCTGCCACCTGCAATTGAACCCGGTTCATCAGCATGATCATTCGCTCTGTTGCCAACTGAAGTTTGCCGAATAAGGGGGTGAAATGTTCAAGGTATATCAACTGCTGAGCCTGTTGGGTGAAGTCCGGAATACCAATATTACTTTCCTCAATGCTGCTTCTGATCTTTTTCTTTAGTGTGTCAATGATTACCAGCAACACTTCGTGCTGTGCGGTTTCTCTATTCATTACAGGAGATTCATGATTTTTGTTAGTCACCAGCATTGCTGCGTTACAACCGACTTGTGGGTGTCCGCCAACACCACCAGGAATAAGCATTCGGTAAGTTGCTCCAGTGGCATCTTCACCAGACTCAGTGGTCAAAACCGGAAATTGGCATTTTTTAAGCTCGATACAAGGAGGGCTATTAAACAACTCTTGATGCCTGAGCGTTGGTGTAGTCTGACAGCCATGCCACTCTGAAGAAATATTCATGTAGTGTTTATGGCATCCAATATAGGCATAGTGGCAACCTACGACCCCATCCCTGAGAAACTTGACACCCGCTTCAGCCATGTTTGCCGGAGACAGATTATCTGTAAAGGTAGTGTCCTCTAACTCACCGTCATCGGTGTAATAACTTTTTTCAAGCATTGGTTTAACGGCATTAACATCAAGTCGTTGAACTTCAGTCAAGGCGTAAATCCTTTTCTCACTTAAGCTCCTGATAATCCCTTGAAAATCAGTGCCACACCACGCATCACCAACCACCATATAACGGCTGGATAGATCCATTTCTACAAGGCAACTGCCTACCCTGCACGGATCAACCAGGATTGGATGATCACAGGATACCGCCCTTACAATCCGGCCAGTGTCGACACGATGGACTTTTCTGTTTTCGTCCTTTTTTTCCTCTGAATATATATTTAGCTTTGTTACATCCCCAAACCCATCGTAGGGTTTGTCTTCACGATAAAAATCTCTCAGGCCCCAATAATATTTGACGTTAAGTGCAACATTCATCGACCTTTCCTTTCACCACCCCGTGATTCACTCATTTGAGATGACTTGCTGACAGTGAAAGATCAGACATCCATTAAACGTTTTAGTTCAATTGGGTCATGACAGGAATCAGGATTTTTACCAGAAAATGCCAGATCACCCAAAGAATCTAAAGCAAGGATTAAACAGAAGGTTGAACTTCCCTCTCAACGATAGAGGTGGAGAATTCATTAATTTCTTTGAAAATGAGATACTTCTTTTTTCTTCTCAGTGCTGATCTCACTTTTCGCGGCAACTCAGAAAAGCAATAGATCACAGAACGATTGGAATCAAGGTCTATTCTGGTAGTGGCTGGAACATACCAGTACATAAACTGCTTACGTTTTGAATAAATCACAGCCCCGGCCTCCAGATGATCAAGTTAAAGAATTAGCCTGTTGATCATTTAGTCAACTTAATCCTGAAAAAGTTCACCTGAAGGCTGTACAAAGGTAGCAACTATCCATAATCATCATAAAGACAGCTGCTTATTCTAACTATCCTGCGGCCTTCCTGGCTGCCCGAACCTGATCATAAGCTCCCTGAATTTCCTGGGTTTTTTCTTTGGCAACCGCCATCATTTCCTCAGGCAACCCCTTTGCCACCAGTTTATCCGGATGGTGTTCGCTCATCAGCTTACGGTAAGCCTTTTTGACTTCAGCATCTGAGGCACTGTCTGACACGCCCAGAACATCATAGGCCCGCTTCAGATCCATTCCTGAAGATGGTCGGTTACCACCGGCTCCGGAATGATAGCCACCTTGCTGATAATACTCTCTCTGGGCAATAAACCGTTTGTGAATTTGCTCAAAAGCAAAGTTGCCCACCCCCAGAATACTGCAAACCTGCTTGAATACCGCTTTTTCTGAAGGGCTCAGCCCACCGTCGGCATAGGCTGCCGACAGCTGAATCTCCAGAAACATGGGAATCAGTGTGCTGGCACCGGCCACATCACGAAATGACCGAAGCGCACCTTCAATATCGGAAGACGGCTTCTTGCCCTCGTTAAACAGCTCTATTGCCATCCTGCGCTGCTCTTCTGAGAGGCGCATGTTGTGCATAATGGCTCGTGCTGTTTCTATTTCGTACTCACTTACCCGGCCGTCCGCTTTTGCCACACGGCCCATCACCAGAAACGTTGCCCTGAAAAAGGCGGTCTGTGCTTTTTGACGATAAGCGGCAGAAGTCCCGAAGCCAGCAGCTCCCTGCCCACCTAAATAGGTCCGGTTAATCCAGGAACCCACAAATGCGCCCAAAATAGCGCCAAAGGGTCCACCGGTCATGAATCCAACCAACGCGCCAATTACTATTGCGGTCATGAAGTCCTGCTCTGATCTTGAAGATTGTTTTGGCTTTGCGGCCGGTCCTGCTGCTGTTTTTGAAGATAGACTTCCAGTGCCTGTAGCCGTTCAACAGAACCTACATCCGTCCAGAAACCATGGTGGTACTGGCCACTGACCCTGCCCTGTTGCATGGCCTCAATCAATAACGGGGCCAGGGCAAAGGCTGTTCCACGCTGACACCCGTCAAATAATCGCGGGGATAGTATGCTGACGCCACTGAATGTCAGTCCGGCTTTTTCCGGCATTGCTGCTTTCTCAAAAAGAATCCCATCGTCGAGACAAAAATCCCCTGTCGGATGAAAGTCCGGGTTATCAACCATCACCAGATGCGCCAGCATGCCTTGCGGGAGGTGCAGGTTTTTCAGACAGATATCCGTATATACATCCCCATTCACCACCACAAACGGGGCGTCACTTTCGCCGACCTGCCCCTGGGCCAGCAGCGGCAGGGCTCGACAAATCCCACCACCGGTTTCCAGAGGCTCGCCTTCCGGGGAGTACTGAATAGTTACCCCCCAACCGGAACCTGAGCCAAGAGCCTCCTCAATCTTTTCACCCAACCAGCCATGATTAATGACCAGTTCCCTGAAACCAGCCTGAGCCAGCCGCTCGATATGATAGGTAATCAGCGGTTTTCCTGCCACTGGTACCAGCGGTTTGGGAATGGACAGGGTAATTGGTCTGAGTCTTTTGCCATAACCTGCTGCAAGTATCATGGCCTTCATACACCGGCTTCCTCCATTACCTGTTTGAGCCGTCCTTTAACCAAAGGTTCAACGCCCTTTTGTAGCCACTCAGCATGGGCTTTGAATTGAGGGTATCGCTGACAGATGGACATCACATACCCCAGGGTTCTTGGAATATCGTTAAGGTAGCCGGGTTTGCCATCACGCAGCCATAACCTGGAAAAGATCCCCAGACATTTCAAATGACGCTGTAAACCAGTGAGATCAAACCAGATTTTTAGCTGTTCCTGATCATAATCTGCCAACACCGGATGACGGGCAATAAATGAGAAAAACCAGCGGTTTATCTTTTCTTCAGGCCAGGCTATGTAGCAGTCCCTCAATAAAGACACGACGTCATAAAGCAATGGCCCATGCAGCGCGCCCTGAAAATCAATAACCCCAATACTGCCATCCGGTGCCAGCATCAGGTTCCGGGAATGGTAATCACGATGAACCGTCCCCTTTGGCTGCTCAAGAAACGTTGTTGCCAGCGAGGAAAAAAGCCCCGTCAGCGGCTGCATAATCTGCGGTTCTTCAGCATCAAATCCCATAAGCGCCCCAAGAAACCACTGGGGATAAAGAGACAGCTCAAGGCGGATCAGTTTTTCATCGTAGGGAGGCAGGTTATCAGGCAACTGTTGCTGCACGGTGAGTAAAGTGTCCAGAAGCTGCGGATAGTGCTGGTCGGCGGCAGAGCCTTGCAGTAAAACCTGCATTGGCGTATCCCCCAGATCCTCCTGAAGCATAAAGCCATGCTCATAATCAACTGCAAACACCTCAGGAACGTGAACCCCACCTGCCCGCCAGTGAGTGGCTATCTCAACAAAGGTACGGGTATCTTCCGTTGCCGGGGGAGCATCTACGGCAACCAACGTCCGCTGAGGGGTTTTAACCCGGTAATATTTTCTAAAACCTGCATCACTGCCAATGGCTTGTAAAGGTATTGAAGCACCTGCATCAAGGTTTCCATGATCAAAGGCAGGGTTTTGTCCGCCGGATAACACTGAGACAACCCATTGTGCCAGTTGTTCCCGACGGCAAGATGCTTCAGACCGGGCTTCAGGATCGTTCTGAAGCTCTGAAATTGTTGTAGCCAACGCTTTTGCTTCCCATTAGCAATGTCAGATCAATACCCAAGACTATCACAGAGAGCTATTCTGGCCTATTGGCGCTTAGGCTCTATTGACATAAGGTTCACAGCCCGGGAGAAAATGAAAAGCCTGACGACATTTGACATTTCAGGCTCTCGTGTTCAAAGTTCCCAATGGATTTAACACTGCATTTCCTGTGCAAATGGATATAGAATATTGCGACTCAAATGCAGTATGCACATTATGAGGTTTGAACCTTCCTTCTGCATTAATCCTGCGCGTCCCGCTGAGCACGCAACGAAACGTCAACAGATCCTGGAACGAGCAAGTTTATTTTCATGAAAAGCCACCTCATTCGTTATGTCGAGAACATCACAGGTTTCAAACCCGAAAAGAGACTACCGCTTTTTTTTCCGATACCCGCATTTATGAGGCCAGCTTCTGAGAAGAAAGTTGAATATGCCGCTTTCATATCACCAAATAAACAACACCAGACCATTACTTTAACGCAGCCTTTTCTTACCCCGACTCGCCAAATAAGAATGTTGCCCCAGGATTGCTGAGCTTATGGATATGCACCAATTACCCTTTACCCCAAAAGCACTGACACTGGTCATTGCAACCAGCATTATTGCCAGCCAGCCGGCAGCCAGAGTTATTGCCGCTGAACCCTCGGGTGGCCAACAATGGCACTGCCAGACACTGGCTAATGGCCAGTGGAGTTGTCATCCTGCAACCGGCAAATCCAAACCGGTGCAACCGAAGCCCGGGGCCAAACAGCAGGTCAGAAACCCGAAAAAACCGGCGACGCCGATAAAGCCTGCCACCAACGGTCAAAACGCCTCCCTTAAACAACATCTGGACTGGCAACCTATCCGGGAACTCTCGACGCAGAGAAGATCAACTGAGCCTTTCTATAGCTGCGGCGCTTATATTGAGCCGCCCAGACCTGGCAAAGACTATAGCGGAGATAGCAATAATGCCCCCATTGTCGCCGAGTCCAATGAATCCAGTTATGACAAAGGCTCAGTTGCCACCTTCAAGGGTGATGTTACGGTCCGTCAGGGCAGTCGGCAGTTTGAAAGTGACCACGCCACGCTGGACAAAAGCCGGAACCATGGCCAGTTCGAAGGCAACGTTCGCTTTCGCGATAGTGGCGTCCTGCTGGTCGGCGACAAAGGTAATCTACAACTCGACAGCGGTCGTGCAACCCTGGAGAACACCGCTTATGTGATGCATGAGCAGAAAGCCCGGGGCAGTGCTAAACGCATCGTCCGCAATGAAGATACTACGCTTGAATTGTCTGACGCCACCTATACCACCTGTCCTCCGGGTGACAAAGGCTGGCAGCTGTCCGGGCAACAGGTAACCCTTGATATGAACAGTGGTCAGGGTCTGGCCAAAAATGCCGTCGTTCGTGTGCAAGGGCTGCCAATCCTCTACACGCCATATTTGTCTTTCCCTATTGATGACCGTAGAAAGTCCGGTTTTCTTTACCCTACGCTATCCCAAAGCAGTGATAACGGTTTGGACTTTGCCATACCTTATTACCTGAATATTGCACCCAACTATGATGCGACCCTCACGCCCAGATATATGAGCAAACGGGGATTAATGCTGGAGAACGAGTTCCGCTATCTGGTGGGTAACACTCAGGGTGAACTGGGGCTGTCAGGATTGCTGGACAAAGATCAGCTGAAAAAAGAGAACCCTTATTACAATGACCACCGCTGGCTGCTCAACTATCGTCAGCAAACCAACCTGACCAGCCGCTGGACGGCAGAAGTCGACTACGCCAAAGCCAGTGATAAAAACTATCTGGATGATTTCAGCACCAGCCTTAACCTGTCCGCCAATGCGCCGCTGAACCAGCGGATAGGTACCCGCTATCTGGGGGGCGATACCAACCACAGCTGGCAGTTTAGTGTGGATGCTCACCAATACCAGAATATGAACCAGACGGCAGATGACCCCTATAACAAACTGCCGCAAATCAAACTGTCTGGTAACTGGCAGGCCAGTGCCCCCCTGAACCTGAATTATGTGGCCGACTACACGAAGTTCTCCCGTGATGATAATTGGCATTATGTTAAGGAAGAATCGAAAACAACACCGGATAACGAATACTTCGAGAGCATATACGACGAAGGTTATGGTATTAAAAGCGCCAATGGTGAACGGCTCTACCTGGAAACCGGGGCAGGTTACTCTTTTGACTGGAGCTATGCATTTATCCGTCCGGCGGTGAAGGTGCAGCATGTTGAATACCGGCTGTCGGATCTGAGTGCTACTGAGGTAGAAACTGACCTGAATAGGGCCTACGGCAACTTCACTGCAGCAGATTACACCGAGTCACCCAAGACAACAGTACCCACATTCAGCATTGACAGCGGCCTTTACTTTGACCGCTTCACCAATATCGGTGGCACCGCATTCACCCATACCCTTGAGCCCAGGATGAAGTATCTCTACTCCCCCTATAAAGAGGGGCAGGAGATGAACCCGGTGTTTGATACCGCACTGATGAACTTCAACTACAACTCACTCTGGCGCGACAGCCGCTTCTCCGGCCACGACCGGTTAGGTGATGCCAACCAGCTCTCCCTGGGCCTGACAACCCGACTGATAGAAGATGATGGCTTTGAGCGGGTTCGCTTTGGCATTGGTCAGATCATTTATTTTGAAGATCGTCAACTGTGGATCAGCCCTATTGCCGGTATTGATCAGGGTGTTGCTGACCAAGACCTGGATACCGACCCGGGCGATGAGACCAGGCGTCTGCTGGAAGAGATGCAGGATTCAGTGTCACCACTGGCATCGGAACTGGTCTATAACATTAACCGCAGTATGAACATCCGTCAGGATCTGATGTGGGATACCAGTAACAACAAACTGGACAGTTACGGTCTTTACTACCAGTACAAGCCGGGTGATCGCCGTGTCATGAATGCTGGCTATCGTTTCCTGCGTCAGGCTGATCGTTTTGTTAAAAACGAGCTGGATCAAAATACCGGTCTGACCACCGACAACAACCTGAGCCAGACCGACCTCTCTATCGCATGGCCTGTCACCAACAACTGGTCAGCCATGGGCCGCTGGCAGTACGATTTAACCAACAAGCGGAACCTTGAGATATTATCCGGAGTCGAATATAACAGTTGCTGTTATCAGGTACGTGTACTGTGGCGCAAGTGGGTCGAGGATGATGACAACATTGATCACCCCAACAGCAAAAACGGCGTATTTCTCCAGTTTGTCCTGAGAGGACTTGGGGATCTGACCGGTGGCACCACAAAACAGTACATCAAAGGTATTAAAGGTTACGCAGGGGATGAGAAGTAAATGATGAAGGGATTAAAAAGCATGGCACTGGCCTCCCTGTGCCTGCTGTCTTTCAGCAGTGGTGGCGTTTACGCGCAGTCAAATGACGCGACGCAAACCCCGCAGAAAGGCACCATCCGAAACCAGCTGGAACTGGATCGAATCGTTGCCAAAATTGATCAGGACGTGATCATGCAGAGTGAGCTGGATGCCCGTGTTGAGGCTGTGCATCGCCAGCTGGCATCCAGAAATATCAACCTGCCGCCGGAAGATGTGCTGAAAAACCAGGTGCTGGAACAGCTGATACTGGAAAACATTCAGATCCAGATGGGCAAGCGCGGAGGCATCCGCATTGATGACTGGGCTCTCAATGATGCCATTGCCCGAATCGCCCAGCGCAACCAGATGACCCTGGAAGCCTTCCGGCAAAACCTGGAAGCAGATGGCCTGTCGTTCAGCCAGGCCCGTGAAGAAATCCGCCGGGAAATGATTCTTAACCGTGTTCGCCAGCGCCAGGTTGCCCAGCGGGTACAGGTCAGCGAACAGGAAATTGATAACTTCCTGAGCTCTCCTGAAGGGCTGGCGCAAGCGCAGACGGAATATCGTCTGGCTCATATTCTGATTGCCACACCCGACAATGCCACACCCGACCAGGTCCAGAGTGCAGAGCGCCTTGCTGATGATCTGTCCGGACAACTGCGCCAGGGGGCAGACTTTCAGGCCCTGGCCATTGCCAACTCCAGGGGGCAGAATGCCCTGGAAGGTGGTGACCTCGGCTGGCGAAAAGCCGACCAGCTCCCCACACTGTTTGCGGAACAGGCCATTAACATGACCCCGGGGCAGACATCCGACGCTATCCGCAGCCCTGCCGGTTTCCATATC
Organism: Salinisphaera sp. G21_0; assembly: GCF_017744115.1. GTDB lineage: Bacteria > Pseudomonadota > Gammaproteobacteria > Pseudomonadales > Endozoicomonadaceae > Endozoicomonas. Next base: position 18,189 of record NZ_JAGHQW010000068.1, read on the forward strand.
ATCAAACTGATGGATACCAGGGGTAATAAAAAAGTGGTTCAGAGTCAGGTTCATGTTCGTCATATCCTGATCAAGCCCAATGAAATTCGCAGTAACCTGGAGTCCCAGATGCAGGCGAAGAAACTGTATCAGCGGGTTCAGGCGGGTGAAGCGTTCAGTGAGCTTGCCAAAGCGTATTCTGACGATACCGCTTCCGCGCTCAATGGCGGTGATATGGGATGGATTTCTCCAGAAACACTGGTTCCGGAATTCCAGACCGTGATGAACATCATTCCGGAAAAAGTAGTGAGTGAGCCATTTCGCACCACCTACGGCTGGCATATTCTTGAAGTGCTGGGCAAACGACAGTCTGACATCAGCACCCAGGTTCGCCGCAACCAGGTAAGAGAACTGCTCAGTAATCGCAAGTTTGAAGAAGAACTGCAAGTCTGGCTGCGGGAAATCCGCGATCAGGCCTACGTTGAGATCCAGCTCTGATATGACCGGTTTCACCACCCAACCCATTCCCCGGCTGGTGGTCACCGCCGGGGAGCCTGCAGGCATCGGCCCCGACCTGTGCCTGATACTGGCAACCCAAGGCCACGAGTTTTCCAAACCGGTACAACTGGTGATTGCAGCCGATCCGGAGCTATTGGCACAACGGGCAATACAGCTGGGCCTTTCCGTTGACCTGCAACTCTTTAGCCCGGATATCAGAGAACCTTCCCGGGCAAACACCCTGGTGGTTGCCCCGGTCTCCATGATTACCCCGGCAACAGCAGGTATCGTTAACCCCGCTAACGGTCAATATGTTCTCGATACCCTGAAGTTAGCCCTGGATGGGTGCATGAACGGCCTTTTTGATGGAATGGTGACCGGCCCTGTTCATAAAGAAGTGATCAATAACGCCGGTATTCCCTTCAGTGGCCACACTGAGTTTCTTGCTGAACAGACCCACACCGGGAAAGTGGTGATGATGCTGGCGACAGAGGGCTTAAGAGTAGCTCTGGCCACCACCCATTTGCCGCTTTCAGAAGTTTCTTCAGCGATTACCCATGACTCCCTGACTCAGGTTATTCACATTCTTCATCGGGAGTTACAGGATAAGTTTGCGATCCGCACGCCTCATATTCTTGTCTGTGGACTGAACCCCCATGCCGGCGAAGGTGGCCACCTGGGAATGGAAGAAATTGAAACCATTATTCCCGTTCTGAACCATTGCAGGGCACAGGGGATGAACCTGACCGGCCCTTTACCCGCTGACACCCTGTTTAACCCAAAACTGCTGCAACAAGCCGATGCCGTACTGGCGATGTACCATGACCAGGGATTACCGGTACTCAAATACAAAGGCTTTGGCCAGGCCGTCAATATTACCCTGGGACTGCCGATTGTTCGCACCTCGGTGGATCATGGCACCGCCCTGGATCTTGCGGGCACCGGGAACATTGACTCAGGCAGTTTATACACCGCCATCGAAACGGCACTGGAGATGCTTGCCTTCCCGGAATAGGCTTCTGGCAAAAACAGCAATCGGGCGTTATTATTGCGGGTTTGACCGATATCCATGCAATCTATTTTTCATGGCTGATGGTCATCGACTGTTTCTCCCCAGATGAGCAATACTCCTCATGCCCCAGACAGACGTTCCTTACCATAAGGCCCGCAAACGTTTCGGCCAGAACTTTCTTCACGATCATGGCGTTATCGGTGAGATCGTTGCGTCGATCAACCCGAAACAGGGCGAGCATCTGGTGGAGATTGGTCCCGGCCAGGGAGCCCTGACCGCCGACGTGCTTGAGCGTGCCGGTGGACTGGACGTGGTAGAGCTGGACAGAGACCTGATTCCCACCCTGCTCCTGCGCTTTGGCCTGAACCCGAACTTTCATATTCACGAAACCGATGCGCTGAAGTTTGATTTTGCCAGCCTGAAAACCGATGACCGGCCACTGCGCATCATTGGCAACCTGCCCTATAACATTTCAACCCCGTTAATCTTTCACCTGTTAAGCTTTGAAAGCATGATTCAGGATATGCATTTCATGCTGCAGAAAGAAGTGGTTCAGCGCCTGGCCGCCGCACCGGGGGAAAAACACTATGGTCGCCTGGGTATCATGGCGCAGTATTACTGCAAAGTCGATTACCTGTTTACGGTAGGACCCGGGGCATTCAAACCTGCGCCCAAAGTCGACTCAGCCATCGTGCGAATGACCCCGTATCATGAGCTACCTCATCCCTGTAAAGATATTCTGAAACTGGAACAGGTTGTTCGGGATGCTTTCAGCCAGCGGCGTAAAACTATCCGTAATACACTCAAGCAGAATCTCAAGGCAGAAGAGCTTGAGGCACTGGGCATTGATCCTGCCGCCCGGCCAGAAGTACTGACCCTTGCCGATTTTGTCCGAATAGCCGACTACTTGATCGATAGACAACATTAACAGCTCAGGAACAGCCAATGACCACCTACGCAGTCGGGGACATCCAGGGTTGTTATGACCCTCTGCGACAACTGTTGGATAAACTCAAGTTTGACCCTGAGCACGATGTCCTCTGGGTTGCTGGTGATATGGTCAATCGCGGCCCGGAATCTCTGGCAACACTGCGCTACCTGAAAAGTCTTGGCAATAGCTGTATCGCCGTTCTCGGGAATCACGATCTGCACCTTCTGGCCGTGGCCTGCGGCATTCGCAAGCAGAAAAGCAAAGACACCCTGAGTGAAGTGCTGGAAGCCCCTGATGCTGATGAGCTGCTCCAGTGGCTACGCTTTCTTCCAATGCTGCACCATGACGCCCAGCGAAAGATTACCATGGTGCATGCCGGTATTCCTCCTGTCTGGACTATTAACCAGGCTATCGAACAAGCCCGGGAACTGGAGCAGGCTCTGCGGTCTGAAGACCATGTCAAATGGCTCAAAAAGATTTTCAAAAACACTAAGCCTCAGCCATGGGATGATGAGCTTAAGCTGAAGAAAAGACTTCGGCTTACCGCAGCCTACTTTACCCAGATGCGCTTCTGTAATGACCATGGAATGCTGGACCTGGAAAGCAAAGGGTCTGTCCCGAAAAACGGTTATGCGCCCTGGTTCAGCTTTTCCGGGAGCCCCTGCTTTCGAGAACAGATCATTTTTGGTCACTGGGCAGCGCTTGATGGGGTCAGTGGTCATGATAATATCCACGCCCTGGACACTGGCTGCGTCTGGGGTAAAAGCCTGACCGCAATCAATGTGGACGGTTTTCAACGAACCGAAGTTTTCAATTAAAAACACACGACAGATCAGGCTCTGTTGACCAAAGGTAACAGGCCTGTTGGCTACTGCAACTTACTTCCACAAGGCGGACCGGGGAGATCTAACCAAACCGGTTCAACGCAGCCTGAAGGCAGCTATAAAAGCCAGACTGCACATCCCGCTGAACGTGCAGTGAAACCTCAGCAGGCCCTAATGACCCACTGTATTTGACCGAAACAAACAGTAATCAGTTCTCAATTTCAGAGGATTATCTGTTTTTATGAACGCTCTGATATAAACTGGGCGGAAGTAAACTTATAAGTAGTTGGCCAAATGGAATTGTATTATCTGGTCGAGTGACAGTTACTATGCAAGCCACAACGAAGGGAGCATAGCCTTAGCTATGTGACTGGAGTTGTAACGCAGCAGAGTGACAGTCCACTTGGCCAGATAATAGGATTCCATTTGGTTAACTACTTAATCTGCTCATCAAGAAGAACAGCTATGGATCGCGCATACAATGGCCGCAAAACCAACCAAAACAGCCACCTTTGTCTGGCAGGGCAAAGATAAAGCCGGCAAAAAGATCAAAGGGGAAATGCAAAGTGCCAGTGCTGCGCTGGTCAAGGCTGAACTCAGAAAACAGGGCATCCTGGCGACCAAAGTCTCTAAAAAAAGCCTCTCCATTGGGCTTGGAGGGGGTAAGGTCAAGCCCATGGACATAGCCCTGTTCACCCGCCAGATGGCAACCATGATGAAGGCAGGGGTACCACTGCTTCAGGCCTTTGACATTACCTCCGGCGGTATCGAGAAAGAGGCCATGAGGAACCTGGTTGGCAAGATCAAGAATGAAGTGGCCTCAGGCAGCACTTTTGCCGACTCCCTCAGACAACACCCGGATTATTTTGACGACCTGTACTGCAATCTCGTTGCCTCTGGTGAACAGTCTGGAGCACTTGAGACATTGCTGGATCGAATCGCTACCTACAAAGAAAAAACCGAAGCCCTCAAGGCAAAAATCAAGAAAGCGATGAACTATCCAATTGCCGTAGTGCTTATTGCGATGATCGTTACCGTCATCCTTCTGGTGAAGGTGGTCCCTCAATTTGAAGAGGTTTTCCAGGGCTTCGGTGCTGAGCTACCCGCCTTTACCCAGGTTGTCATCAACATATCAGAGGTTGTCCAGGAATATTGGCATATCGTCCTCGGCGCTTTGGTCGCTGGCGGCTTCCTGATATCACGGACACTGAAGTCATCCAAGACAGCCAGAGATGGTCTGGATCGCCTGATGCTGAAGCTGCCGATTATTGGTGAAATTCTGGATAAATCCGCCGTTGCCCGTTTTGGCCGAACCCTGTCAACCACCTTTGCCGCCGGGGTTCCCCTGGTCGATGCGCTCGACTCGGTCGCCGGTGCTGCAGGCAATGTCGTTTATGCCAATGCGGCAAGAAAAATTAAAGAAGATGTATCCACCGGTCAGCAGCTACAGTTTGCCATGAAAAGCACCGGGATATTCCCGCCTATGGCGATACAAATGGTCTCTATCGGTGAGGAATCAGGCTCTCTGGATGAGATGCTTGATAAAGTCGCCACCTTCTATGAAGAAGAAGTGGATAATATGGTTGATGGCATGACCAGCCTTATGGAACCCATCATCATGTCGGTACTGGGTGTACTGGTGGGCGGCCTGATTGTTGCCATGTATCTGCCAATCTTCCAGTTGGGTTCTGTTGTTTAACGAACCTCCTGATCGCCTTTTTATCGTTTCAATATCTTCAATTCGGGGCTTAAGGCCCCGAAAAATAATAAATTTTATATAACAACTTCACACGCCTTTATCGTTTCATTTATCCTCAAAATATTCTTTTTACTCAGAGTATTGAAGTGGTTATAGTTTTCCGTACACGCAGACTCGAGTACTATCAAAGCCCCTCAGACTCTGGTTCTTCATCTTACTTCGTTATTGCGGTTCGAAACAGACTGCTGCACTGCAGATCCAAGGTCGTTTTCTTTGCTTGGGGAGTAAAGCCGACAACGATGTTAACTGTTTGTAGTGGGGGCTTCTAATCGGGAGCCAGGGGGGGCATAGGTTGTCGAACTACAACAGGGGAGCATCAGAATGGCTGCGGGAAAAAATTGAACTTATTCCTTTTTTTCTGGTCTGGTGTGATGCTCTGGATAATTCTTCCAGGAATCTGAAGATTGGCGTCAATCACACTACAGGGTAAACAGATATGGTTCCCACATCGTTTTCTGGCGTGAAATTTGCGAAACTTGATGATCAGCCAAATTTGCCCGAGAATCAGGCTACTAAGCCTGAGTTAGAGACAATTGTCAGAAAAAATCTTAAAGCCCTTAAAAAGGCTAATGAGAAGCAAGCATCATCGTCAGATGCACCATCCACTTTAGAGTCTTCCAACCCCGATGGGCCGGTAACTCCCATTCAGCATTGGTTCTGGGACTTGACTGTCAATCATCATAAAACCAGCTCCATGGCCAAAATTTCCCAGGCTATCCAGGAAGGCAAAGAAATTCTGGAGCAAAATCCAGCCCTGTCCATCAATGATTGTCTGTGGTGGCCAGAATGGAAATATGTAACGGGTTTAATGTCTGTCGTAGCAAACGGTGGCGGTGAGGTTGCCATTGATTTAATCACTGAAATGGGTGCTGATCCTTTTATTGAGGACTGTAACAGGAAAAATTTGCTGCACCTGTTGATTGCCAAAGGACATAAAAAAGCTTCAACAAGTGGAAATCAAAAACAATACCCAGTGTTCACAAAAATAATACAATCAGAAAGTTTACCAGTCAGCAGGCATATAAACTCACAGGATAAATACGGTCTGACACCATTGCATTATGCTTGCGCCAGGCGAGATCAGGCCTATATCCAACCCCTTATCGAGAGGGGAAGCGACCCTGCCATCAAAGATATCAATGGCAATAATTGTCTGGACGTATTACTGATGAGCGAGCAGAGTAGACTCAATCTTATTTCCCTGGCAGTAGCCATTGAAGCTCAGTCGTTAAGCCATAGAAAGGTCTTGGATGACTATAGATTGGACGGAAGTCAAAACTACTTTTTTCGGGATAAACCTATAGCTAATGTATTTGAGTCCTCCGCTACTCTGTTTAATCACTTAACCTTCAATTTAAAAGCGTTTATCAGTTGTCTGGAACAACCATCTGATGACTGCATGAGCTATCTGGTCGATTTGCTGCTCTCTGCCATGGCCACTCCCGAGGCAGTTACAGAGGATAGAGACAATAAGGGTGTTGCTGAGACAGCAAAAAAACATGGAGTCCTTACTGGTATCACGACTGAAGGTGATGGCAAAAAACTGGCGACAGGTCTTTAATCCTGGCTTCGTCAGTAAAATGAACTTCTGAACAAAACAGCAGTCTGCTTTTTATATTCTCATGAATTAATGAAATATAATTATGCATCGAACCTATGCTGGTATCAGTGGTCAATACGCAAGACCAGGTAATGATAACAAGCAACCGGATAACCATGCCGCTTCTTCAAGCCCTGGGCGATATAGACAGGGTTCAGTCAGTCATCAGGATAATCCCCACCGCACTACCCCGGGGCGTAATGAGTTTTACCATTCCCATTCTTCTGCCGCACGCTCTTCGCAACATCTACAGTGCCGCTCAATAAACCCTGCTCAAGATTTTAATGCCCTCATCAAACAAGAAATAATGGATGATCTGAAGAGTAAATCGGATCATTTCGGTCATCGATATGATGGGAGAAATCACAGTCAATATGCCAATTCAATTAAAAAATACACGTCAGCTGCTAAAAGGCCGTTAAATCGCGCGGAACAAGGCAAGCTGATCCGTCTGCTGCAAAATTTTACCGCAACATGGCGTTGGAGTTGGCGAAGCCTGACGACAACACTTCATTCATTGACTTCAGCGGGTGTTTTTACCCCTCATAAAACCATGGATGAGCGTATCAAGTTTACTCAAGCGGCCTTATTGTCAACGCTACTTGATGCAATAATATTCAAGTGCAACCAAACACCTCAAGCCAGGGATATTGATGCCCGGGGAATCGCCAACCTGCTGTGGGCCATGGCGAAACTGGTGGACAACGGGCTGGAGCGAACACAAGGGCTCAAAGAGGCCGTGGCCGCGCTTTTGCCACACGTGAACGCACAGAAAGCTAACTTTAAATCACAGGAAATCTCCAACCTATTGTGGGCCATGGCGAAACTGGCGGACAACGGGCAGAAGCAGACACCGGGGCTGAAAAAGACCGTAGCCCTGCTGTTGCCCCACGTGAACGCACAGAAAGCTGACTTTAAACCACAGGGTATCGCCAATCTGCTGTGGGCCATGGCGAAACTGGTGGACAATGGCCAGGAGCAAACACCAGAGTTCAACGAGGCCGTGGTCGCGCTGTTGCCCCACGTGAACACACAGAAAGGCCAATTTATTCCCCAGCATATCGCCAACCTGCTGTGGGCCATGGCAAAACTGGTGGACAACGGGCAGGAGCGGACATCAAGACTCAACGAGGCCGTGGCTGCGCTGTTGCCCCACGTGTACGCACAGAAAGCTGACTTTAAACCACAGGGTATCGCCAATCTGCTGTGGGCCATGGCGAAACTGGTGGACAATGGCCAGGAGCAAACACCAGAGTTCAACGAGGCCGTGGTCGCGCTGTTGCCCCA